>NZ_QVMO01000130.1 GCF_010501055.1 Dysgonomonas sp. 521 | reverse complement strand
AGGGTGATTTTGCGTGCCCTCCTCTCATGGATAACCTGTAGGTACAGGCTACCGGGATAGTTTCCGGCTCTCTCCGAGGGTCGGTAATGTAAATTGATACTTGTCATTCTTTTCTTCCTTTTTGATTTTCCTTAGTTGTTTCACTTAGAACAAAGGAAAGAAGAAAAGAGTTGAAAAGGGAGGATTTTTGGGGGAAGAAAAAGAGCCTGTTTGAAATTTACGGGTAAATTTCAAACAGGCTTCGGGGCATTTCGGGATATTGGGCTATTCTTTGATTAAGTGGCTCAGGTTCTTATCACCTTTGATACGCAAAATCTCGTCCGCAACAATTCGTTTGGCATCCTCTTTTATCCGGTTATAATTCTCCTGTATCCGCTCCTTCATCCTATCCACTCCATTCTCATCCCTGAAATCTGTAATAATGGGAATAGGCTTGTAAGCCTTTGTTTCAGCCGCCACCTTTGCATTATCCACTACTATTTCGGCATGGAAAATCTTCTGCTCGATGCGTTCATCGAAATTATCGGATACCGCTCCCACAAACATACCCTGTGTCAGGTTGGATATCTTGCTGGCGGGTATCAGGCTGTCCAGTTGTGTACTGATAGAGGTCGATTTATCCTGCCGGTTGATAGTCATAGACTGACGTTTCTGCAATACTTTTCCGAAGCGGTCGGACAGGGTTTTGGCCGATTCGCCGACTACCTGCCCCGAGAAGATATTACCGACAGTGTTCATTACCACGGCGGACTCTTTATCACCGTAGTCGCGCTTCAATTGCGAAAAGTCCTGAAAGCCCAGAAGTACGGCAACCTTGTTGCTGCGGGCAGTAGCTATCAGGTTATCCAGGCCTTTAAAATAAATCGTCGGCAATTCGTCAATTACGACGCTGCTCTTTAACTGGTTCTTCTTGTTAATCAGCTTTACGATACGGGAGTTGTACAATCCCAGCGCCGCACCATATATATTCTGGCGGTCGGGATTGTTTCCCACACATAAGATTTTAGGTTCTTCGGGGTTGTTGATATCCAGCGTAAACTCATCGCCCGACATCACCCAATAGAGTTGCGGGCTTATCATTCTGGATAAGGGAATTTTAGCACTTGCTATTTGACCCATCAACTGCTCGCTTGCACCACCGAGCCAGGCATCCATAAAGGGACTCAGGTAGTTTTCGAGTTCCGGATAAGAGGTCAGGATAGGGAAAATATCTTCGTATCGTTTGTTCAGGAATTCGATGGCATGAGGGAAGGTACAATACTTTCCATCCTGATAAATGCGTAAGTACCATATAATAGCGGCAAAAAGGATAATCGGAGATTCCACGAAGAAATCGCCCTGCTTTTGCACCCAGGTTTTGTTCAAATTTAACATAATCGTATACGCACTTTCATATGCGTCCGAGATGTCTTCCATGAAAGAAGGGTTAATTGGATTGCATCGGTGCGAACGGGAAGGGTCATCAAAGTTAATCACATAAAACCCGGGGACTTTTTCATAACCTGATTGGTTGTTTTCCAGGTGGTTATATGCAATAGTCGAGAGGTCGGGATACTTGAAGTCGTAAACGTATGCCGAAAAACCTTTCTCTATCTGCTGTTTGATATAGGAATTGACCACGGCGTAAGACTTACCCGAACCGGGAGTACCCAGCACAATGGTTGCCCGAAAGGGGTTGACGACGTTTATCCAGCCTATGTTCCATTTCTTCTTATAGTAGAATCGTGTCGGCAGGTTGACTGAATACTCATTCTCCATCAGGCGTGTTTCCTGCATAAAGGATTCATTCTCCAGATTAAAGACATCATCCAACAGGTTATTCTTTAACAGCCTGCTCATCCAGAGGCCTGCCATCAACAGCAGGATATACCCGATAGCCATTGTAAAAATATAGATAGCTGTATTGGCAACCAATGGCAGCGGCAAAGCCAGTATCCACCAGTTGAGAAAAAAGAAGATAGAGCCGAAGAATAAGAACTGGCATATCTTATTCCATGTGATTCTTTCTTCTTTTACTCCCTTTGTTCCCAAACAGGACAACGCCAGAAATACCACAGCGAACAGTTTTGTCCACAGGATATTGGAGAATAGCCCGGCTGTATTCTGAAAGTTGAGAAGTATCTTATTTACCACCCCGATATTAACACCTGCTTCCCATATCGACTGGTAACAGAACCAATAGATATGGATTACCACAAATAATATACTGACGGCCCGCATGAACTCCATGACTTTGGCCAATCCTCTTAAATCGTCTTCTTGTTGCATAACTTATAGAATTAATAATTAATAATTAAAAATACCATCTCTCCGTCCTTTCCTAAAGAGCAAAAGAGGGGTGTACAGAGAGCCTCCCTCTTTGGGGGAGGTTGGAGGGAGTGCTTATATGCCCCTGCTTTTTCTTTTCTTACGTTTCATCCGGTTGGTGAAAGCAATCTCTTCGTAATTATCACCATGTTGTTCCATTGAGAATATTCCTGCAAGGGCTTCGGCAGTGGATTCCTGTTCAGGAGAATAATCATAACTGTTGGCGTCAAAAGATTTATCCATGCCGGAATTCTTTTCTTCCTGCCTGTTGTTCCTGGTGAATAACTCATGGAAGGTATTGGCTGAAAACTCTTTACCCAGACGCGAGCCATTAAAGACGGCTTTCTCTCTGTGGTCGATAAAGGTTACTCCATAGATACGCCCTTCATTGTTCCGGCGGAACAATACAGAAATACCGTTCTTGGACAGATCTTCCTCAAAAGCCTTCCGGTTTGGTTTATCAGCCATAAGAGATGAAATTGTTTTCCGGCTCCTGTTATATATAGCCTTATCCTTCATCGCCTGTTTGGAAGAATCAATCTTTTTCTGTAAGGCATCGTATCCTACACTCCTGCCAATCAGCGAGGCTTTGAACGGGTTGCCCACTTTTTCTCCTTTCTTATCCAATGCCGAATAGACCAGTCCGTTGTAGGCTTTGCCCCTGACTTCGCCTCTAACTTCTTCCACCGTCACATTATATATAGTAAGGAGTGCCCGGTATTCGGTCAGGCTTTGGAAGCGATATTCATCCATCAGGCTCTTGGCAATGTGACAAACCTGCTTTTTGACATCGCCCGTTTTTATATCCACAGGCTTTAATAGCAAGCCATGTGTATTTTTTTGCTTTTCTGCGGGAATCAGGTTGTATTTCTTTTCCAGTTCCTTGCGTATTTTCTCAGACCGCCTCTTTTCGTATGAATCGTCGATTTTCTTACCTGTTTCATCTACACGAACAGATACGATATGCAGGTGGTGGCGGTCGATATCTTCGTGCTTGTAGACTAAATACGGTTGTTTGCCATATCCCAGCTTGTCCATATACTCCTGCGCAATAGCCGATAGCTGTTCATCCGTTAATTTATCATCGGGATGGGGATTCAGCGAGATATGGATGACCGGATTGAGGGTCTTATTATTGGCCATCAGGTAGGGTTCGAAAGAACGCATACACAGTGGTATGTTATACGAACCGTCTACCGTGCGTATCATATTCCGGCTGTAAAGGACATCAGCTACGCCTTCATCCACCTTCTTCTGGTTATAGGATAAGGCTCCGAAAAGCGACTTACCCGGGTTGATTTTGGCTATCATTTTGCAAATATTTACGCTCAAAGTCATGTGTCAATTCAATGATTTTTCGATTCAATCCTGCCAGTTGGATAGTCGCCTGTTCCAGTTTATAGAGGAAAGCCAGTGCTTTTTTCTCCCCGAAATTAGAGTGTAAAAGCTTAATCAACTGGTTGTAATTATGCCCGATGGCGCGGAACTGGTCGAAGAAAGTGGTCAGGCGCATATAATAATCATGCAGGCCTTTGTCTATCCTGACCACTTTCACAGGATTGGAAAAGATGCAGGAGGTGATAAACTGAGCCATATTCTTGGCTTCTGACTGATGAAAAAGAGAGGAAAAACGGATTTCATCCGCATCGTTCAGGTAAAATACATGCCGGTTCTTTGCCGGGTCGGCAAGGGGGAGGCGTCCGCCCCTGCGCTTTCTTAAATCATTCTTCTGTTTCATCTGGATAACGAGCTTTTGGTTTAATATGTTAAAAATAGGGTTGGCTACGAGATGCCGGGCATCTCACAAATTTCATTTAACCTCGGAGTTAAAGGAGTCACACGGAGTTTTTCCTTTGACGATCCAAAACTCAGCCTGCCATAACGGCCGGGCCTTTTCATTAATACTTATATTTCAGAAAAATCTTACAACTCCGGCGTAAGATTCCCCCGGCTTCCAATGAGCGGGGCAAGATGGTTTTAAGGCACTTAAAACGTTTTGAGTGTACTCAAAACACATCTTGCCATGCACCAATGTGCATAAAAATCCGCTTCTTCGGGCGGATTGGATACCAGTTGTAAGGGGATAACTTACAGTCTGTGGATTCGGGGGATTATTCCGGTGGACAAAGTTAGAGGGTCGGTTATTAAGATACTAATAACCAGGGGTGGACAATCGACGCCAAATGCTGCCAAAGACGAGGATTTGGGATTTTAGGATATCTAAATAAGTTGATTGTCCGGCGCATTATTTTATTAGCTGGTGGGTTTTGTCGTTGGTTCGTTTATTGGTTGGCTTTTCAATTTGCCAGCCAGTTAGTTAGCCAGTTGATTAATTATTGAGCCTGCTGACTGTCCCGTTAGTTTTCCGGCTGCTTTGTTTATTTGCCAATTGGTTAGTTCCCTGATTAGTTTTTTAACCTGCCTGCCGGATAACTCTGTCGTTAGCCGGCTTTCTATCTAAACAGCCAATCAGCGGGGCGGATTATCCTTATTTTCTTTTTGCATATTTTTCAACAAGGCCATTGTTGGCCGCCATAACTATAATTCCCACAAACAGGAGAATCATTTGCTTATTTTTCCTCACCAATAAACTTCACCCTACCAAACCAGCGCCAAACACTGCCAGTCCCTTTGAATTATAATCATTTATGGAAAATAATATTTTCATTTGCACAAATCCAATAGCAAACCGGTTGGCTATCCGGCTTATTAGTTGATTAAAAAACCAGCTAACTGATTTGCCGGCTAACCAATTAATTAATCATTTTAAATTTTAACAACAATGGAAAAAGAAACATTATTTGTAGCATTCTCCACCCAGAAGGGTGGTGCCGGAAAAACGGCCTTAACGGTATTAACATCCAGCTATATGCATTATGTATTAGGGAAATCAATCGCTATTGTCGATTGTGATTATCCGCAATATAGTATTATGGAAATGAGAAAACGGGATAAAGACCTGGTAATGATGGATGACTATTTCAAACTTCTGGCATATAATCAATTCAGAGGATTGGAAAAGAAAGCCTATCCGGTGGTAATGAGTGACCCTGTCAATGCTATCGATACGGCAAACAAAGTAATAAAGGATAGTCCTGTAAAATTCGACATCATATTCTTTGATTTACCGGGGACAATGAATAGCAAAGGCGTTGTCCAAACCCTTAGCTCTATGGACTATATCTTTGCTCCCATCAGCGCCGACCGCCTGGTATTGGAAAGCACGCTGACTTTTGCCAGTTCTATCAATGAAAACCTGATGTCTGTTAACAAATCCAATATCAAGGGCTTATTTCTGCTATGGAATATGGTGGATGGCCGGGAGAAAACAGATTTATACGGCGTATATGAAAAAGTTATCAACGAGCTGGGGTTGCCTTTGCTGAAAACATTTATTCCCGATACCAAACGTTTCCGCAAAGAAATAAACGGAGTACAGAAACAGGTTTTCCGGTCTACATTATTCCCGCCGGATAAACAGCTGGTAAAAGGGAGTAATATAGATATGCTTGTTGACGAAATCTGCCAAATCCTAAAAGTATAATCATGGCGAAGAAAAACGAAAGAGAGATCGATGAGGATTTTATTATTGCATCAATGAATACAATAGCGCCTGTTATTCCTCCTTCAAATGATGATAATAAAAGAGACGGGATTACAGAACCGGAAAAACAGGTTGTTTCTATAAAAAAGGAAGACTCCCGGAAAAAGAAAAATAAGGAAGATTACGAATCTCTTTTCATCCGGGAAACACCTATTACGGGAAGAAAGGAAAAAACGACTTACCTGCGGAGTAAATTCTATAGGAAAATACAAAACATCCTTCTCTATTATGATAATCCGAACCTGTCGGTATTCGGATATATAGATACTGTACTGGCTCACCATTTCGAGATGTATGAGCAGGATATAAAAGAGATACTCAAGCAAAGAGTAGATGAATAACATGAATACATTATCATATATGATACAACTGATAGTCGTTATCGCCTCCATCCTGCTGGGTATGCTCCTGTATCCAATCCTGTTGAAAAAATGGAGACGTTTTGTAACGTGGTTATACTGGAGTTCGACCGGAGAAAGAGAAGAAGAACCGGAAAAAGGAGTACTTACAGAGACAGAAAAGCCCTCTGTTATTGGTAAAAGTAAATTTAACCTGCGCCAATCGACGCCAAATGCTGCCACGAATCAGCAAACTGAAAAAGCGATTGAAAAAGAATTTACATTTGTCCCCGAAACGGGCGAAACTCCTGAAATGCCGGATATGGATGTGCCACTGGAAAAAGTTGAGTTCCTCCCCGAAGAAGAGTTCGATGCCGGGCAAGAAGAGATCGGACTTGAAACCGGGAATGATGCCGTTCAGGCCAGCGGGGCCAGTTACGAAGAGTTATTCAAAGCCCACCGGGTCATCGAAGACCGGACTGCCACCCGCGGGGAAGAAAAAGATGCCGGAGGGGTCATCTACGGACAAAAAGGCACGAATATCTTCGAACAGGTGGCGGCAAGCGGTGAAGAAACGGCGTTGCGTATCTCCGGCCTGATAGATATTTATCTCAAAGAGCTTGCCGGGGCAGATACGGAGGGAGATTCCGCCGCAAATTACAGTAAACAAATGGAACCTCAGGATTTTAAAGAGTTTGATATTAACAGCATTTTCTGAAATCAGTTAACAGGCAACAGTTAGCA
>NZ_QVMO01000012.1:9420-116817 GCF_010501055.1 Dysgonomonas sp. 521 | reverse complement strand
AAACAAGTCGCCCTGACTTTGATCCGGTGATTTTCCTATCATTTTTTGCAAGCTTTTAGGACTTCAAGATACGAAATTCTGCAATATTAAGCAAATAATTGAAGGTATAATTTATTAGTAAATAGCTTATTATGTGCTTTTTAAGGAGCGACTAATTAATGCGAATCAAGGGTTAAATGTGCCGTTAGGCACATCATATTGGTAGAAACATGAATGAAATTCGTTTTTTTGTGCCGTCAGGTACAAAATGTGAATTGTTCTGTAGATATTGCGTACCTGACGGCACGCAATTAACCGGTTAAAGCTTCTTTCTACCAACATTCAGTCCCTAAAGGGACAAAAAATAGCACATTTAACCATTGATTCGCATAATTTATTATATGCCCTTACAGGTAGGCTGTCCCAAGAGTATTTTTATCTCTCTGAGAAGTGAATATTTGAAAACAGTCTCAGATACAGACTCGAAGAAAAAGCATAGAAAAAGAGGCTTGTCCAAAAAAGTCGGACAGCCTCTTTCTAAACCTGTACTTAATATTTGACACACTCTCTTTTCAATCTTAATTACCTGCCTTTCTGAAGGCTGGCCTATTTAGATAAAGATGTACAGATTTCAGTATTTATCTTCTTTACTCTCGGTTCATCTACTTTGATAACCTTACGGTCGTATGTTATCAGCCCGTTTACCTCTCCTTCCACGTCCGTAGTCTGAGTATAAACCGCCGCCGAAAAGCCCGACTTAATCATTTTTTTCAGCATTTCGCCATATTTTACATACTCGTCCGTTACCTCCGAGGCATTCTTGAACTGAACATAACCCCAGTTCTTGTCTGTTTGCCAGAGGTGTCCCTGAAGCGGAAGCCCTATGCCTCCATATTCACCCAATACAGTAGGGCGTTCGGCATCGTACAGGTACATTTCAGGTCCCGGATAGTTGTGCAAGTCGAGCATGTCGCCTGTACGGTAATGGTTGCCGCCACTGGCAGGGTTTACAAGGCGCGAAGGGTCGTATGTTTTCGTCCATTGGGCAATCTCCTCTGTTTTGAACTGTCCCCATGCTTCATTGAAAGGAACCCATGTAACGATGGAAGGATAGGAGATGAGGTAATCCATAATTTCTTTCCATTCCTTACGGTAGTTTACTTCCGATTCACCGCTACGGATGAGTTCGCTTCCATTGAAGTAGTTCCTGTTTTGCCATTGCGGCGAACGGTCGCCGTTAGGCATATCCTGCCATACAAGGATGCCCATCCGGTCGCAATGTGTGTACCAGCGTGCGGGTTCTACCTTCACATGCTTGCGTATCATATTGAACCCGAAGTCTTTTGTTTTCTTGATGTCGTATACCAGTGCCTCATCGGTAGGGGCAGTGTACAATCCGTCGGGCCACCAGCCCTGGTCGAGCGGGCCAAACTGGAAGTAATCCTTATCGTTCAGTTGCAGGCGCATGATACCGTTAGCGTCACGCTTGGTCGAGATTTTACGCATCGCCGTATAGCTTTTTACATTATCTACAGCTTTACCACCTTCGTACAGGGTAACCTCTACGTCGTAAAGGAAAGGGCTTTCGGGCGACCATAGCTTAGGCGAGGCAATAGCCAGTTCCAGTGTTTGCCCTGCCACCGCTTTTCCGGTAGCTACGGTCTGGCTGCCGTCTTTTACCTTTACTTCTATGATGTCCGCAGATGATGTGTTGGCGGTGCATATATCAAAGGCAACCTTGCGGGTATCTGTATCCGGTATTGCTTTTATAGCCGCTATGTGCTTGTTGCTTACAGGTTCGAGCCATACAGTCTGCCAGATGCCCGAAACGGGTGTGTACCAGATGCCTTCGGGGCGGGCGTTTTGTTTTCCTACCGGCTGGTAACCTTCCGTTGTAGGGTCCCATACCTTTACCACGAGTTTCTGGTCGCCCGAAGTAAGAAATGGAGTAATGTCGAAACTGAACGGTGTATAACCACCCTTGTGTGTTCCTATCAGTATGTCATTCAGGAATATTTCCGTTTTCCAGTCTACGGCACCGAAGTGCAGCAGGATATTTTTACCTTTCCAGGCGGATGGAACGGTAAAAGTGCGCTTGTACCATAATTCGTTCTTAGCACCCAGTTCTTTTTGCACCCCCGAAAGGCTGGATTCTACGGCGAACGGGACTAGTATCTGTCCATCGAAGCGCTGAGGTTCTGCCTTACCTACAGGAAGTATGGCATACTCCCACAGCCCGTTGAGGTTCGACCAGTCGGCACGTTCCATGATAGGGCGCGGATATTCGGGCAATACATTTTTTGTGTCGATGGACTCAGCCCATTTCGTTTTAATCTTGTCTCCCGCAGGTTTCCACTGAGCAAAGGCATTTACACTCAGGATGGCGCAGGCTAATAATAATTTAACTTTCATTGGCTATATTTTTAGGTTAATATGTTAGTTGACAGTGGACAATTGACAGTGGATAGTTAGAAACCCGTTAACTGTCAATTATCCACTGTCCATTGTCAACTTAGAATACTGGTTTTTCCGCTTCCGTTGATGGTTTTCCCCCTTCCACATAAGGCCAGTTGTCGCTGTCCCATCTTACCCGGTCGAGCAACAATACCCTGCCTTGCGGATTATTCAGGTCTACGCCATGATAGAATATCCAGTCATTTCCGGCTTTGTCTTGCACTATTTCGGAACAGTGGCCGTTGCCTGCAAAGCGTGTGCTTTTGCCGATAACCACCGTGTAACCGTTGTCCATCATGTCTTTTCCCGTCTTGTCCACATACGGGCCAAACAGCGACTTGGATCGTCCTACTACCAACTCGTATGTGCTGTTAGCACCCTCGCAACAAGTACCGATGGATGCAAACATATAATAGTAATCTCCTTTCTTATGGATGTATGTGCCCTCAAAGGCGGTTCCGGCTATCTGTTTCTTTTCGGCATCCGGCTTCACCGACAGCCCGTCATCGCTCATCTCTATGTAGTAAATACCACGGAAGCTACCCCAGAAGAGGTACTTTTTGCCTCCTTCTTTGATATAAAACTGGTCGATAGAATTTTGCACGCCTATTTCGTTGCTCCTGAACAGCATACCCTTATCGGTGAAAGGCCCTTCGGGCTTATCGGCTACTGCGGCACCTATACCGCAAGTCCACTCGCCACCCCATACCGACATGGAGTAGTAGAGTACATATTTACCGTTTATATAATTGATGTCGGGTGCCCAAAGCCCACCATTCGGCTCGAATGTAGGGCGGGTGGCATCTGTAAAGGCTGTTCCTGCGAATGTCCAGTCCACCAGATTATCCGACTTATAGATGGGTGTATTGCGTGTATCCTCGGTAGCATACAGGTAGAAAAGCCCGTCCTGCGCCTTGACGATGGTAGGGTCGGGCAGGCTTAGCGCTACTACGGGGTTGTGATATTTGTACACCTCAGCCGGAGGGGGAGCCTGTTTATCACTGTCATTACAACCCGAACAGCCGGATATGATGAAAAGCTGTAAAATAAATAGATAGAAAAAATTCTTTCTCATGGTTATTTTAGTTATAAATTATCTTCTTTGGTTGTAGATAATTATAATTTAAGGCATTTGCGCTGCTAAGATAATATGTTATTAACAAAAGAAAAGTACACTGATTAGCCAAAATAATATCAAAATACGCTATACTTGTTCTTTTTGACTGAATTTTTAATGTTTTTGACCGGATTTGACTATTTTCTGTTATGTAGGGGCGAACCTGTGTGTTCGCCCGTTTTTGGGCAGACACGCAGGTCTGCCCCTACATTGCTATATTAATTATATGTTCTTATCATTTCTTTTGATTAAAGTAATTCGATACACGGTCGGGGCTTAGCATCTGCCACAGAGAGGCTACTGTCCAGCCCGGAGCGAATATGTCGTTATAGAATCCCTTGCCGTTTTTGCCATAGTCCCAGTTGGTATGTTGTACCACCTCAGGATAATAGCCTGCTTTTCCGATGTCGAACATGTGTCCTTTTACAGGCATAAGCTGCAACATGGAAGTCTTGATTACAGAAGAGAACTCCGCGAAACGCGGTTCGTTGCGTTCTTTGGCCAGCCAGTCGAGCACGGTGGCAAATTCGAAGATGAATACATCTACATGGTTGTTCTCTACCGATACGTTTCCCCATCCGCGCGACTCGAAGCCTACATCGCCCAGCATCTGTCCCTGTGCAAATGGTACATCCCACATGTAGTACCATGACAGTGCAAAATATGCCGCTTTTTTCGACAGGTCGATGTAGCGTGCTTTCTCTTTATCGGGCGATGCCATAGCCAGATAGTACAAAGCTGTGGACGCATACAGTGACGCTTCTTTATCTTCGCAGTTGGCATCGAGGGTAGACGAGAAGTAATCGGCCTTGGATATCAGTTCTTTTTCAAGGTAAACAGCTGTCTGTTTCGCACTTTCCATATATTGCTTATTCTTGAAGTAAGTATAAGCCATCGTCAGTGGTAACGTTGCCGATGGTGTGCTGCCACCCGATGCGTCCGTTACGTTGAAGTTGTCATTAAACTTGCGGGGGAAGCTGCCATCCTGTCCCTGTAGCTTCAGGAAGTTATCCAGTAAAGCTTTTACTTTCGCTTCCCATTCAGGGTGCTTGCGTCCCTGTTTCTTCTCATAGTCGAGGTAGTTGAGGATGGCGAATGCTCCTTCCGACTGGCGGCGGATGCTATATATATCTGTTTCGTTATTGTGAGTATAGTCTACAAACTCGCGGAAAAAACCGTTCGGTGTGAAACCATGTTGCAGGTAGCTGTCGAATATCGAATTAGCCTTGTTGACAAGGCCGGTGTTGTTTGTCTGCTCACCGTATTCCAAAGCATTGAAAGCATTGAGCAGTACACGTCCTACGAAACCCACTTCTACCGAGCCTGTACTCTTACAGTCATCGGTACGCATGTGTACTCCCGAAAAATATTTCAACGGGTATTTATCTACATAGCTTTCTATAAAGAAGTTGGATAAAACTTTTTTCGCCTCAGCCGTACTCATCGCGCCGGCATATACCTGTGGCTTGAAGGTGTCGTAAGAGTAGTTCCAGACATCTGCTACAAAGGCTGAATAATCCTGAGCTTTTCCTTTACGTATTTCCCAAACCAGTTGGCGGCTTTCCCCTTTTTCCAGTTTTTCGAAAGCCTGTACTGCAGGAGCCAGTGTCAGCTTACGGATATATGTTTTAGGTGCTTCGCTGTATGGAAAACCGAACACAAGGGCTGTAGTGCCGCCCACGTTGCGGAACCCTGTAAAACCTAACGATGTTTTATCTGTTAGTATAACTTCGCCTGCACTATGTGTTGCAAGGCTTTCTCCTTTGAATTCATCCAGGCGTACTACTGTGCAGAAGTCGCCTGTTTTGTCGCTGTAGATACCTGTAAGCGGTGTGCTCAGGCGGTCTTCGCGTACTTGCCAGCTGTCGCTGGTAGCAAACGAAGGGGCTTCTTTCGGCGAGCGTATATTGCGGTGATACCAGAATCCCGGCATAAAGAACTGGCAATCATCGTGGCTGATTCCCGCCAGTTTGCATACCTCTTCAAAGTTGTAGTAAACGAGGTCTTTGGCAGTGATATCGACCGTAATACGTATTGTAGAGGCAGTCTCTGTTTTTTGTTGCCTGATTTCAACAGGCAGGTTCTGCGATGCTTTCAGGTTACCCGAAGCATCTTCCAGCAAGGTGTATGAATCTGCCGGATTGCCCGGCGATTTCAGTGTGATTTTATATTCCGGCTCTATCACCTGAGCATTTACCAATACCCATGAAAGCAAGAATAAGATAACTGCAAACAATCTTCTTTCCATATATTTTTAAGTTTAGTAATTTTCTTTTACTCCCCTTGTCATGCCGAGGTAACGAAGCATCTCGTTTCTCTATAGTGAAGAGATTCTTCACTTCGTTCAGAATGACAGAGAGAATATATTTAATTGTCTAATTTCACCCTCAGCCATGTTTCCGGCTTATCTTCTTCACTGTTTACCAGCATTTCGGTATAGCCGGCCTGCGCATCATCGTAGGCCGATAATGCCATACTTACCCAGATTGTACCATTATCTGCTTCGGGTATATCCTTGGCGGGGATAATGATCTCCAGATCGTAGCCTTTATCGCTTAAAGAAGAGGAGGCCTGTACATTAGCTGCCGACCTTATTTGCCAATCTTTACCTATTTTATCCCACACATCGAATTTCCCCTGATAGCTGCACCACAACCGTAGTGTCTTCTTTCCATTGCTGAAATAGACAAATACGCCATCGGAGGCTGTGCCGGATTCTTTCAAACCATATAAACTGTTATCGTTAACCATGCATTTAACATACAGGTTCTCCTCATCCTTTCCTAATCCTGCACGCAGGTTTGTTTCACCCTTTGCCCCTATGAACAGGGGGTATCCGGTTATATCTTTTGTGGCTATTTTCAGTCCGGGGATTATATATCCTTTTATCAGCCAAGGAGCAATAAATTTAGACTTGAAGTTGGATGCCGCGAGCGCCACTACTGTGTTTTTGTCCCAAAGCGCCAATGAGTTCCATTTGGCTTCCTTGTTCAAAGGGACATCGAACGGGCGTGTCCTGCGCCCGAAATTGCGGGCTTCCTTATCGCCTACGGCTACTTCCATTGTGGAATATTCCCAGTCGGAAGCACGGTTTTCGTTCGTCTGATACGAAATCAGTGTTTCTCCCGTAGGAAGTTTCAGCAGGTAAGGCGCACCCATATATACCGTATCGTTTATCTTCTCGGTCAGGGCATATTCCCTGTCGGGAGAATCGGCCAGTACCGGTTTCGGCCAGTTGTCGGCGAGTTTGGTACGCACGGTATAAGGCTTGAAACGGTCGATATTATTATCTTCGATAACCATAACAATCTCATCACCGACTATCGTAGCCACCGGCATACCATCGCGCCTGCCTTTGCGGAAGCATACCGTACGGGCATCCTCCCACGTTATACCGTTATCTTTAGAGCTCATTACAGAAATTTCCTGTTCGTCAGATTGCTGATACGGATTCTCATTGGCAAAATAGACCTGTAGTTCCCCATCGGGCAGTTGCAGGAACGAAGGTTCCCAGCATCCGTCGTGGAAACGTGGAGCAGCATTGTATAATATCTGCGGTTCGAGCCATGTAGCGCCATTGTCGGTGCTGCGCCTTATGGCTATAGAAAATGGAGCTATTTCCGCCTTTTGCGGGCGGTAGTTTGCTCCCACAATAATATCACCGTTCTTCAATTGCGTTATCTCTGCATTCGACATGTTTACCGGTGTCGATTTTCCATTTTTGCCCTTATAGGTGAACTGCCAGAACATCTTTACAGGCGCAGACCATGTAGCGCCATTGTCATAGCTGCGGCGAAGGTCTATATTACCTGTTAAGGTTTCGTATACAGCTATCAGGGAATTGTCCTGCATCCGCTTGAGGCGGCCATAACCTCCCCGTTGGGCAATCTGCTGCATAGAACTGTAGTCCCATGCTATGCGGATGCCGCCGGCAGCATCTTGCTGTTCTTCTTCCGGTTTGTTGTTATCCGAATGGCAGGCAGTAAAGCCCAGCAATACAATAAGCAGAAATAAACCTGTAAATTTCATTATTTTACAATCTTAGGCTGAATAATATTTCCCGTTATTTTCATCACAGGTACGGCGTCATTCGTAAAATCGACATCTGCAATATACATGGCTCTCGGATGAATGCTGTCCGGAGAATGATGTGCATGGAATACGATCCTCAGTTGTCCCGCCTTGTCGTGGAACATGGCGCTGTGGCCTACACCTACGAGGCTGTCGGGTTTCTGTAATATGGGGTTCTTTTCATACTTTGTCCACGGCCCCATAGGAGAAGTGGCTGTGGCGTAGCCTACTCCGTAGAAAGGGCTTTCGTAGCTGTTTCCCGAATAGGTAAGGTAATACATATCTTTATGTTTCGTCACAAATGCACCTTCGTTGACACGCGGCCATACTTCTTCCCACGATTGCGATACGTTGATACATTTGGTAAGAGTTTCTTTCTTAATTGTTTTCAGGTCACTTTCGAGTTCGGCTACCCAGATATTCAATCCATCGTTGAAACGGTCGAAATAGAGGTAGGGTTTGCCGTCATCGTCTATAAAGAGAGAATTGTCGATACACTTTTCGTCGGCAATCATCGGTTCTTTTACGTCCTGTACAAATGGCCCTGATGGAGAGTCAGCCGTAGCTACACAGATATGCTCATCGGCCGAATAGTACATAAAGAATTTATTCTTTTCCTTGATATAATACACCTCGGGTGCCCAGTACCAGCGGTCGGCCCAGGAGTCTTTTTTGTCGAGGGCAAGGGCAGAAGCCTTCTTCCATGTCAGCAGGTCATCGGAGGTATATACTTCTATCCCGTCTTCGGCGCGTGTACCATAGGCATAATATACATTGTTATGAAGCATGATGAACGGGTCGCCAAGAGAGACAGGTGTGCTGTACTCCATATAGACTTTCTCGCTGCTGCCACATGATGAGAGAAGAATAAGGGACAGGATAAAAAGTGTACAATGTTTTAAATATTTCATTTTATTTGTTTTTTAATAAGTTATGAGTTGATCTCAGTGTTGATGTATCAACTCATAACTTATGCTTAGAAACTGTTTAAATTTTATACGAATATTTTATTATATCTTTTTCTTCGTTCATTTTTAGTCTGTTTTTGGCTCTTTTTTCCTTTCTCTCAACTCAACCAGCGGTCACAGGAGCGAAGCGTATGTAAATAGCCCGCTATTATCGTTTCAAGAAAGAAAAAAACATCTCTAAAAATTGGAACGAATAAAATTTAAACAGTTTCTTAAACTAATTAATAATTAGGGTTCTGTACTATATTCGCATTGTTGTTTATTTCGGTAGAAGGTATAGGCAGGCAATTGTGGTGCCCGATCTTAAAGTTATTGAAGTCTGCATCGCGTGATTTCAGCTCGTCTATACCAGCCTGAGTATCGAGTAAGCCCCAGCGTTTGATATCAGCCCAGCGTTGTCCTTCGCTAGCCAGTTCGAGCATACGCTCCATTTGCAGGCGTTTTAGGAAGGCGTCTTTGCTTGAGCTTGCCGATGAATGGTTTACAGACAGTGCCGGCATATTTACCCTTGCACGTACCTTGTCTACCTGTGCTACGGCTGTAGATAGGTTTCCTCCCGATTGGGCGATACACTCGGCGTACATCAGCAATACATCGGCAAATCGGATAAGCCTTACATTCGTATTGTTATAGTAGTCGTCATAGTCGCGGTAGTAATCAGCGCCATACTTGCGGAAGAATACACGTCCTGTCCAGTTGCTTCGCCCCCAGGTATCGGCGTTACTTGTCTCGTTGAATATCCTGTCATTGTTGGCAAAGTCTGTTTCCATCCCTTCGTAGAAGGCAGTATATTTCAGGCGTATATCGTACTCGTTGCTCAAATTCTTTTCTTTCTTGAACTCTGTTACCAGCCAAGGACGAAGTTCACCGTCAGTCCATCCGATTCCCGGAGGTGCGAAGAATTTACCTTTGTTCAAGCCTAAGTTAGGGTCTACGTCATAGTCGCCGTCGCCCGCAGGGGAGCCATATACGTCAGAAAACTGGATTTCGAACACCGATTCGATATTGTTTTCATTCGCATTGAAGTTGTCGAAATAATTTGTGACCAGCCCGTAATATCTTTTCCCGTCACCTTCTATCAGCCAGTGCAAGTCATTTTTTGCTTCGTTCCATTTGTGCATCTGCATATATACTTTGGCACGGAAAGCGAGGGCTGCTCCTTTTGTCGCACGGCCTTTTTCGTCGCCAGTCCATTCTTCAGGCAGGTTTTTCTGGGCTTCGGTAAAGTCGGCGATAGCCTGTTCGTATATTTCCTGTCCGGAGTGTCCTTCGGGTCTCATAGCCGGAGTCGACGGTTCCAGCGGCATGGCGAGGCTCTTGTTGTCGCTACCCCACAATAGTCCCAGGTAGTAGTAATATAGTCCGCGTAGGAAGTAAGCCTGCGCCAGAATCTGGTCTTTGTCGCTTTGGTTCGTAAATTCTATGTCGGGCACATAATACAATACCTGATTGGCACGGTAGATGGCCTTGTAGCAGGCGCTGTAAGTGCCGGCGTTTCCTTCTCCGAAATTATAGTTGTTGTACCTGAAGTCTGTCCATTCCTTTAGTTCTGCCCACGGGCTTTGGCTGTACCCTTCGTCAGATGTGAGGTCGAGCCTGAACCATATCCAGCGGCTGAAAGTGTCCGGCTTGTAAAAATAGTTATAAGCCGCGTTGATACCGTTTTTTGCATCCTTCTCTGTCTTCCAGAACGACTCAACGGTGGTTGTATTCGGATTCTCTACATCTACATCACAGCCTGTGAAGAATAATGCAGATAAGAAGAATAGTGTATATATAATTTTTTTCATTTTCGTAGATGTTTATAGGTTAGAATGAAATCTGAGCTCCGAATGTAACTGTACGTGGATTTGGAAATGCTCCGTTATCATGGCTTCTTTCCCAGAGGCTTGTGTTTAAGAATTCCGGGTCGAGCCCTGTATATGATGTAAATGTGATCAGGTTCTGAGCATTTACATACAGGCGTGCACTATTGATGTATTTCCCTAAAAACGACTTAGGTATATTGTATCCTAATGCTATCTGTCTCATTCTTAAATAATTTCCGTTTTCAAGCCAGCGGTCCTGATTGCCTATGGCATTTCTCGAATCGGCATAGAGAGGACGAGGGTCTTTTGCATTCGGGTTTTCGGGTGTCCAGGGGTCGTAGTCGGCACGATAGTTGGAGTTGTCATCGAACCTGTCGTACGCACTGCGCGGGCCGTTGAATATTTTGTGACCGAAAGCACCGGTCATCTGTACTTGCAGGTCGAAATCTTTGTAACGGAATCCGAGGTCTATGCCCAGTTCATATTTAGGCATGTTTTCGCCACAGTACTGGCGGTCGGCGTCAGTTATCTGCCCATCGTCGTTAGAGTCTACAAAACGGATGTCTCCCGGCTTCGCATTCGGCTGTATAAGTTTCCCTTCACTGTTTTTGTGAGCCTGTACTTCTTCTTCCGAACGGAAAAGCCCGTCGGTTTTGATCAGGTACCATTGGCCGATAGATTCTCCCACTTTCGATTTTGTATTCCACTGGTCAAACTCGGTTAGTCCGTATCCTATCTTAGTCAGTTTATTTTTCAGGAAAGAGCCATTAAGGCCAATGTTGTAATCCATGTCTTTGCCGATATTATCTTTCCATGTAGCTGCCAGTTCGAAACCTGTGTTCCGGATAGAAGCAGAGTTAACCCAAGGGTTGTCGCCGCTGTGCCCCGATGACATGAGTACAGGCATACGGGTAAGGATGTCGGTAGAATTCTTTATGAAATAATCGGCGGTAATTCCCAGCCTGTTTTTTAGCAAAAGGGCGTCGACACCAACATTGAACTGTGCCATTTCTTCCCATTTCAGGTCTTTGTTTACAAGGGCGGTCTGTATCATACCACTTTGCACCCTGTCTCCGAAAACTACCTGAGGGTACAGGTTTATGAGTTCGATATAGTCGTAGTAGCCATTGTTGGATGTCCCCAAAACCCCGTAGTTGGCTCTGATTTTCAGGTCGTCTACCCACGACACGTTGAAGAATTCTTCGTTGCTGATACGCCAGCCCCCCGAGAATGAAGGGAAATATCCAACACGGTAATCCTTCGCAAACTTGGAAGACTCATCGCGGCGTACGGTTACGCTGAGAAGGTAACGGTTGTCGAATGTATAATTGACGCGGCCAAAAAGTGAGAACAATTTTGATCTTTCCTGATAGCTTCCGGTTTTAGCACCCGATAGGGCGGCATCCAGTTGTTCGAAATACTCCGTACCATTCATCAATACGTCATTCTTTGTTCCCCATAGGCGTTCATAGTTGGTATCCTGATAGCTAATACCCAGTACAGTGCTGATATCGTGTTTGCCGAAAGTTTTGTTAAACTCCAGTGTGTTGTCAAATACCAGATTGTGAGACTGAGCCTGCCTGCGGGTCAATATAGACGGGTCGTATGACTGATTGTACGTCCAGTCTCCTTCTTTACGCAGGTATTTGTGTTTATCGTTGCTGTAGTCGAATCCGAAATTGAATCTGTACTTGAACATCTTAAGTACTTCCAGTTCGGCAAACGCGTTTCCACGGACACGCAGGTTGCTGTTGCGCGTATCTTCCATGTTTTCTTTTGCCACAGGGTTTGTTCCGAAAGTGACGTCGCGTGAGCCATCACCATATCCGTATCCCCCTTTTGTATTATCGGGGTTGTAAACCGATATTGTAGGCAACATACGGTAGACGTCTATGATAGGGTTTGTATTTAACTCATTCACGCCGAAGTAGCTCATCGCTATATTTTCACCCACGCGGAATGTTACATGGTCGCCAAAATTGCGTGTAGCCGAAGTGTTGGCTCTCAGTGTAAAGCGTTCGCTGTCGGTACCTATTGTTGTGCCCGAATTGCTTTGGTAGTTGGTAGAAATGAAGTATCTGCTATTGTCGGAACCTCCCGAAAATGAGACGTTATGGTCCTGAACGATACCTGTCTTGAATACTTCTTTCTGCCAGTCGGTATTACCGTCGAAGTGATTGGCCAGGCCTTTTACATCTTTATTTCCATCACTCATCGCATTGGAGAATGCCATGTCATTCAGTTTTATCCACTGGTCGCGTCCTGCCAGATCATACTTAGGCAGCCACTGAACAGACAGGCGGGATGATATGTCTATTTTCATATCGCCTTTCTTCCCTTGTTTTGTAGTAATGATGATGACCCCGTTACCTGCGCGCGAACCGTAGATAGCTGCCGCCGAAGCATCTTTCAGTACCTGGATACTCTCTATATCATTGTAGTTGAAGTCACGGTTTCCTCCCGAAACAACACCATCGACAACATACAACGGGTTGGAATCGCCCAATGTGCCGACACCACGGATAACCACTTTGCCTTCGCGGCCCGGATTACCGGCAGTACGCACATTCAGCCCAGGTAATGTACCCAGCGCATCGCCTATCGAACCGGTTACGATTGTGTTTTTCATTTCATTAGGATTAAACACCGATACAGCGCCTGTAAGGTCGGCTTTCTTGATAGTCTGGTAGCCGATTACCACCACTTCTTCCAGGTGTTTGTCGTCAGTAGCCAGCGTGACGTTCATCACAGGCTGTCCGTCATATACGATTTCCTGCGAAGTCATTCCCACGAGCTTGTACACCAGCGTTTGTCCCTGCGAAACAGCGATAGAGTAGTTGCCATCTACATCCGTAATGGTGCCTCTTGTTGTACCCTTAACGCTGACGCTAACTCCGGGGAGCGGGTCGTTGATATCATCCACAACTGTTCCCTTTACCTCCACATTCTGCCCATATGCTATTAATGAACAGACCGCAAATAGTAGAAATAAAATTCTTTTTAACATGTTTCTAGATTTTGGTTTTTTATAATTAGGTTAACTCATTATTTATAGGTTAGGATAAATAATAATTTCCTTTGATTTGTATAGTAATTATGAAGATTTGATTATATTGAGTCATTAATAGTAACTCTTGTTCTTGTCGTTACCTTGTCATCCTGACCGTAGGGAAGGATCTCGTCCTTCTTTGCATCCAACTGTTCAGGGTCGGGATGCTTCGTGAGGGTGTGTCATAAGTATTTTTCCATATCTTTTTACATACGCTTCGCTCCTGTGACCGTTGGTTGTCATGTTGAACGGAGTGAAACATCCCGTATCTGGAAGGTCGAGATTCTTCGTTGCACTCAGAAACAACGTTCGCCGAAGCGAAGGCGAGGCAATGACAAAGAGAGTAACAATTTGACAGAGATGTTTTACTTATGACACACCCTCTATGTGACGTTAATTATAATGAACTATAATCTTCAAAGAATAATCGGAAGGGTATGTTTTTTCTTTTTCATATTGATTCATGATTTAATTTAGGTTAAAATTGCTTCGCTTTCCAGTTTCAAAAGTAGTACGAGAGTTAATAAATGTAAGTGCACTTTTCGGCTAAAAAAATGTAAAAACAAGTCTGAACGGCCAAATGCACGATTTTTACAATTATTTGATTACTTTTTACCATAAAATAGAAATAAACGAGGGCTGGTATGTTCGCCGATATAGTGTAACTTTACAATAATGAAAAACTATAGACTATTTTTTACTATTTTCGCGACCGTTCTTTACACCTTAAATCTATTCTCACAGGAAAATTCCAATTTCCACTTCCGCAAGATTCAGGTAGATGACGGGTTGTCTGAGAATGCCGTTTACAGTATCCTGCAAGATTCGAAAGGATTTATGTGGTTCGGCACCAAAGACGGGCTTAACCGCTACGATGGCGACCATTTCCGCATATTCAGGCGCGACACATATAATAACCGTTCGATAGGCAACAACTTTATCCGCTGTATGGCCGAAGACCGGCAGGGCACGCTCTATGTAGGTACCGATGCGGGGCTGTACAGGATGGACGTTGCCGAAGAAAGTTTCGGTAAGATAAATGTAAAAACCGGCACGGGCGCAGAAGTAACATCCGCCGTCAACACCCTCTATGTAGATAAGGACGGGCGTATATGGATCGGCTCCATGTCGCAGGGTGTATTTATGTACGACCCCGCCAATAATACGCTGAAGGCATTAGAGATAGACAAATACCGTCTGGGTCAGAATGCCACATGGTCTATAGTAAGCGACAAGTCGGGCACGATATGGGTAGGCACACGGCTGGGACTGCTGAGGTACAATCCCGGCAGGGATAAGCTGGAAGCCATAGAGGGCATGTTCAGTATACAGGACAATTCGCAGAATGAGATACTATCCATTCTGGATGACAATACAGGCAACTTATGGCTGGGGACATGGGACGATGGTATCCGGCTTTTTAACAAGCAAACAGGCGAATATACCTCATTCTACGGACTGGGCTCGAAGACGCATTATATAACACATGTACGTTCTGTCTTCCAATATACGGATGAGTCGCTACTGATAGGCTCCGACGATGGGTTGTACCTGTTCGACCCCGCGAGCAAGGCGATAAAGCGGCTCGATACCCCTCAGTTGAGATACAGCCTCAGCGACCAGAATATATACTCCATAGCCAAAGACAAAGAAGGCGGCATATGGATTGGGACGTACTTCGGGGGGGTGAATTACCTGAACACCTCCTTGCTGAATATAGAGACATATTATCCCGATATGCTCCACGGACTGTTGTCGGGCAAGGCCGTCAGCCAGTTTCTCGAAGACAGGACGGGCAATATGTGGATTGCCACCGAAGACGGCGGACTCAACTATTTTGATACGAAGACAAACGTATTTTCCCAGCCTGTAAAAACGACCTACCACAATACACACGCACTGCTGATGGACAACGACAACCTGTGGATAGGGACTTTTTCGCGCGGGATAGACATTTATAATACACAACGGCGTTCGCTTACCAACCTGCGGAGTAATACAAAAAATGAGAATACACTGAACGACGACTGTGTTTTTTCCCTGTACAAAACAAAGAACGGCGATATCTATGCCGGTACGCCTGTTGGGCTGAACAAGTACAACCGCGAAACGAACAGCTTTACCCGCATACCCGAAGCATCGGGCTTCATATACGATATGAAGGAAGACGACTACGGCAACCTGTGGGTAGCCACCTACGGATCGGCGGCGATGAGGCTGGATATGAAGCAAAACAAATGGATACACTACGATACTATACAGAGCCGCAACAATCCCATCATAGGCAGCAAGCTTACCAGTATACATATCGATAACCAGAAGCGTGTGATATTTTCGAGTGAAGGGCGGGGCATCTTCATCTACAATTACAATACGGATAACTTCGTCAATATATCGGAAGACGACGGGCTGCCCAATAATGTGGTTTACGGCATACTTGACGATCCCTTCGGCAACCTGTGGATAAGTTGTAACAAAGGGCTTGTATGCTTCAATACATCCGACCCCCAAAACTATAAGTTGTATAACAAAGCCGACGGGCTGCAAAGCAACCAGTTCAACTATAAGTCGAGCTACAAGGCGCGCGATGGCAAATTCTACTTCGGAGGGGTAAACGGTTTCAACTGCTTTTATCCGCAAGAGCTCAATGGGAACAGGAATAATATAACACCATTTATAGAGATTACACGCATAGCCTTGTTGGGAAATACAGACGCGCAAACAGAACAGGAGATTCAGACCAACCTGAACAAGCGGCAAAAGATAAAGCTGCCATACAACCGTTCGTCATTCACCATATCGTATGTGAGCCTCAGCTATATATCGCAAACGAAAAACCAGTATGCTTATATGCTGGAAGGTACCGATACGGAATGGAACTATGCAGGCAACAACAAAAGTGTGACCTACGTAAACCTGTCGCCGGGCAAATACACTTTCAGAGTGAAAGCCTCCAATAATGACGGGCTGTGGAACGACACGGGTACGGCGATAGAAATAGAGATACTGCCGCCGTTCTGGCTATCGCTGCCGGCACGCATATTCTACCTCATACTAGCCATGTCGCTGCTCTACCTGCTGGTGTCGTACTATGTGAGACGGAACGCGAAGAAACAGCAGCAGCACCTCGAAGCATACAAGGCAGAGCAGGAGACACTCGCATTTAAGTCGAAGATTGACTTCTTTACCACCATCGCCCACGAAATACGTACGCCGCTGAGCCTTATCAGCGCGCCGCTGGAGGAAGTTATCGCCTCCCGCGAAGGTAGCAACCAGACGCATCAGAACCTCTCTATCATAGAGAAGAACTGCGACAGGCTGACGGTGCTTATCAACCAACTGCTCGACTTCCGTAAGATGGATACGACAAAATATATCGTCAACCCCGAAACGATAAATCTGACGGAACATATCACCGAACTGTACGAACGGTTTAAGAAAACGGCGCAAAACAAGAACATCGACTTCGAACTGCGTATGCCGTCCGAAGCGGCGGCCAGTGTCGTTTCCGATCCGGATGCGCTGACAAAGATTATCGGCAACCTGCTGACCAACGCGCTGAAATTTACCAAGAACAAAATCATACTGTGCCTGATACTCAACAATGACAAATCGTACACCGTGACGGTGGAAGACAACGGGCGCGGTATTTCCGACAATCATAAGGAACTTATATTCGACCCGTTCTATCAGATACAGCAGGGAGACGAAAAGATAGGTACAGGCATCGGGCTGTCACTGGTAAAGCATCTTGCCGAAATATTGAAAGGTAAAGTAGAGGTCAAAGACGGCACTACGGGCGGCGCGCTTTTCGCTTTCACCTTCTCCGACATCACACAGGAGTTCTTTATAGGCAAAGGAGAAATTGCCGACAACAGGGATACCGATTATACGGCTGGGGAGGAAACGGCGAAGGACAGGAAAAATACGGTGCTGGTGGTGGACGACAATCCCGAAATGATACAGTTTATAAAAAACAGCCTGCAAAACGAATACATAGTAGATACATCGCTGAGCGCTACCGAAGCGTTGAGGCTGTTGGAAGACAAGAGTTTCGACCTCATCGTTTCCGACATTATGATGCCGGGTATTGACGGTATATCCTTTACGAAGAAACTGAGGGCTGACCTCAACTATAGCCATATACCCGTGATACTGCTATCGGCTAAGACGGAGAATGCCGCCAAGGTGGAAGGGCTGCTTTCGGGCGCGGATGTGTTTATAGAGAAGCCGTTCTCTATATCTTACCTCAAGGCGCAGATAACCAGCCTGCTGGAAAACCGCAAGACGATACTTGAGGCCTTCAACCGTTCGCCGCTCGCCTCTTACTCTACGCTGGTAACCAATAAGAGTGACGAACTATTCCTGAACAGGCTGAATGAGGAAATAGAAAAGCATATCTCTGACGAGAACTTCACGGTAGAGTCGCTGACAGATGTGCTTGGCATCAGCCGTTCCAACCTGCAACGCAAACTGAAAAGCATAGGCGGGGTAACGCCGGGCGACTACCTGCGCAACTATCGTCTCAAGAGGGCTTGTAAACTGCTGTTGGAGACAGATATGCGGATAAATGAAGTAGCGTATTATGTAGGGTTCAACTCGGCATCTTATTTTACCAAAGCGTTCTTCAAATGCTATAAAATGTCGCCGAAGGAATTTATAAATAAAATGGGGAACGGATAAGGAGAGATTATAACTGCCTTGTAGGGCAGTGGCTTGTTCCTGCCCCTACATATAAGGTGTTTAATCTGCTAAAAATAACAACCTTACAACCGCCCTTTATCCATATAACTATAGTACGAATGGTCGCAGACGATAACATGGTCGAGCAAGCGTATATCCATTATATTGCCTGCTTCTTTCAGGCGTTTGGTTATCTGGTCATCGTCACCGCTGGGTTGCGCGTTACCCGAAGGATGGTTGTGGCAAAGTATCAGTGCCGATGCCAGGCCATCTATAGCCTCACGCATTATCATGCGGATATCTACCACCGTCCCCGTTACACCACCCTTGCTTACCTGTATCTTTTTCAATACCTTATTTGCCCTGTTCAGCAGCAACACCCATACTTCCTCGTGCTTCAAATCGGCCAGTACGGGATGAAGAAGCTGATAAACAGTTTCGCTGGATGTTATCTGCGGCTGTACAATCACTTCCGATAATTTACGACGTTTACCCAGTTCCAGCGCGGCAACTATTGTAATTGCTTTTGCCTCCCCTATTCCGTTAAAATTTTTAATCAATTCGTTTATTTCAAATTTACCCAATGCATTCAGGTTGTTAGATGCGCTGTGCAGGATACGCTGAGCCAGTTCCACGGCTGTTTCATTCTTATTGCCCGAACCGATAAGGATGCCGAGCAGTTCGGCATCGGAGAGTGCGGCAACTCCTTTGAGCAGCATCTTTTCGCGTGGACGGTCTTCCTCGGCAAGGTCTTTTATATTTAGCTTTGGTCTATTCTCCATTTAATAGAAATTCAATTTGTAGATTGAAAATAAGAAAAATAATCGGATCACGATGACATAAACCACAAAATAGGGAGTAAAGACTGGTATTTTACCGGAGCCAGTACTTTTCCTGTCTTATAATTGATAATCTCCCTGCTTCTCTTGCAGTGAGACTAAGATAATAGAAAGGAAAATATTTTTCGAGTCTTTTTAAATTTTATAGCAAATCTTTTTTATAGCTATTTTTGGATGGATTTTATCATTTTTGCCAGCAGCTTTAGCGGGCTAAACCAAGAGTAAAAAAGGGAATTGAAAATCGGCAGAGCCAAAAAGACACTAAAAAGTACCACAGTACATGACAAAATTTTATATCCTGCTGTAGGGGCATCCCCTTGTGGGTGCCCGTAAACGATGACAAGCGGGCAGGGACAAGCCACTGCCCCTACATCGTCTCCAAATCGTGTTTGAATAATTTTTGTCATATACTGCGAGCAAATATATAAATTTAGAGTGGCACTGTCTTTAAGCCTCTGTATTTAATTCTATATAGTTAATGCCAATCAGGATTTGAGAAAAGGCTTGAAAAGCCAAATCTTCATAACCGCGGGTCATCGACCTGCGGAAAAAGGATGAGCAATACCAGCTGTCTGAAAGACAGGACATACTGTGTGTCCTGCCGCTTCGGGCAGGGGAGTGTAATTGTCCCTTGCTCCGTAAGCTACGCTGCGCTTGCATACGGTTATGAAGATTCTGCCTTTCAGGCAGGAGTTGAGCAATTTTCAACCCCTGATTCGCATAATCAGTAAGAATTACAGCAATATTTCCAGATGATAATTTGTAGAAACAAAACAGTGCGCAGAATGCCGTTATAAACTCTAATCTAAATATTTAGTGTCATATTTCAAAAAAAATAAGGATGGCAAAAGCTCAGTAGAAAACCCTTAAACAAATAAAAGACAGCTATTGCTGTCTTTTACGAACTATATACTACCGGATAGAACATATCACTTTCTGGCTGAAAGCAATCTTATTCTTTCCATTTATTTTACCATACTTACTTAGCCTCAATTTTTATCGGCATAGCGTATTTCGCGCAATTCCTGCAACTTAACGTGCAAGTTGTGCAACCACATATCCAGAACGTCATGCGGGGTGTCCTTTGGCGCATCCTCTATAATCTTCTGGGCAAATTGGATTTCATTGATTAAACTTTCGTATTGACTCATGGATGTAATTATTTAGGGTTATTTAGCTGTTTTTTGTGATTTTGCAATTTATATATTACAATAAATATGTTATAATTGCTATCTGTACATTGCAAATGTAAGAATAATATTAAAAACACAATAAGATATATTGTTATTTAATATATTTTAAGATTATAGTTTGTTACGGAAACAGGGATTACAGGAATTGATATACCTTAATCTTTAATGAAGAGAACGGTGTGCAGGATCGTTATTTCGCTCCCGGCATGGGGGTGGAAAACGGGCATTGATATGTGAAGGGATTGTGGTGTAAGCCAGCAATGCAAAAATATCTCCAATAAAAAAAGAGTTGCCTGACTGTCAGACAACTCTTTGTATATAGGTTTTTGTATATCTTATTCAGAAATTACTTCGAAAGGTATTTCAACGGCAACTTCTTTATGAAGTTTTGCTGTTGCTTTATAACTACCCACTTCTTTCACAGCATCTTTGATAACGATAAGCTTCCTGTCTACATTGTAGCCTAGTTTCTCAAGCGCTTCTGAAATCTGAATATTAGTTACCGAACCAAAAATAGTTCCTGTAGAACTTGTTTTTGCACCGATAGTAAGGGATACACCTTCCAACTTGGCAGCCAAATCCTGAGCATCTTGTTTGATTTTCTCAAGTTTATGCGCACGTTGTTTCATGTTCTCAGCTAATACTTTCTTTGCAGATTCTGATGCTATCACAGCTTTACCTTGGGGAATAAGGTAGTTACGTCCATAACCGTCTTTTACAGTTACGACTTCATCTTTATATCCTAAATTCAGGATGTCTTCTTTTAATATAACTTGCATTTCTTACTCCTCCTTTTTATTTCATTAAGTCTGTTACGTAAGGAAGCAAAGCCAAATGGCGAGCTCTTTTCACTGCTTGTGCAACACGACGTTGGAATTTCAATGATGTTCCTGTAATACGGCGAGGAAGAATCTTACCTTGCTCGTTCAGGAATTTCTTTAAAAACTCAGGGTCTTTATAATCGATATACTTGATACCGTTTTTCTTGAAACGGCAGTATTTCTTTTTCTTTACATCCACTGAAGGCGGAGTCAAATATCTGATTTCTGATTGTTGTGCCATAGCTTAATTCTCCTTTACTTCTTCTTTTTTAGATGATCTTAAATTTCTTCTCTTCAACGCATATTCGTGAGCAAATTTGTCTTGACGGAAAGTCAGGAAACGGATTACTCGTTCGTCGCGGCGGAAGTTCACTTCAAGTTTAGCGATAACAGCAGGGTCAGCTTCGAACTCTAACATCGCATAAAAACCGGTAGATTTCTTCTGAATTGGATAAGCCAATTTGCGAAGTCCCCAGTTTTCTTCATTGGCTATTTTGGCACCTTCGTTAACCAAAAGAGTCTTGAATTTTTCTACCGCTTCCTTCATCTGTACATCAGACAAAACGGGAGTCAAAATGAAAACGGTTTCGTAATTGTTCATAAATTAATTAATTATAAATTAAACATATCATTTTTTCAAATGAGGTGCAAAGATAGTTTTTTTTATTAATATAACAAATGCTAAAGCCTGAAAAAATGTTGGACTTACGGACTTCTTGTCTTACATTTGTAATGAAAATCAGAGAACAGTATACATGGAAAATGAAGAAGCATTAGATTTAAATCAGGATTTAGACTTAATATTCCCGATTATCAACGGAAAAGTATCGATGGCCATAAACAGGATGATGTACAGGAATTTCAGAAAGGAGAACCTCGACATCACACCCGAACAATGGACAGTGCTGGCTTTTCTTTGGCGCGAAGACGGCGTTACCCAGCAAACGTTGTGTAACTCGACATTCAAGGACAAGCCGAGCATGACTCGACTGATAGACAACCTAGCCAAACAGAATCTTGTGTACCGCAACGCATCGACAAGCGACCGGCGTTCAAACATTATCTTCCTGACCGAACAGGGCAAGTTGATAAAAGAAAGAGCCAACAAAGCAGTTCTGGAGACAATGGACTCAGCGCTTGCAGGTATAGATATAGAGGGGCTGAAACAGGTCAGGACGTTGCTGGCAGCCGTTTTTGGCAACATCAGCTTAGCGCTGGAGGACAGATAGTTCAGGGTTTTATCAATAAATCGATATATATAGGCAGGTGGTCGCTGTATCCTCCGAGGTACTTCCATCCCGAATATGTCCTGAATGGCTTTTGTCCGCCATACTTTTCATTATCTTTCTCTAATAAGAAACCGGCTGAAAAGATATGCGCGGCACTGTCTTTCACAGAAACCTTCCGGGATTCGTCCAACAGGTTCCCACTTACAACAAACTGGTCTATAAAACCCCATTTACCCCTGTATTTGTACGAACCTGCATCCTTCTCCTTTATCTTGTGATAGAAAAGGTTATACAGAGACCGGGATGCTATCCCTGATTCTATACTTTGCCCTTTCAGGGTTTGAGACATACTTATGTCATCCGGGTAATCGTTGAAGTCTCCCATAATGATAATATTCGCCTGCTTACGGATACGGAAGATGCTATCGGCCTTTTGCTTCAACAGTCCGGCGCACCTTATACGGTAAGGCCTTGTCTTCTTAATCCCTTCGGAACGTGAAGGGAAGTGGCAGATGAATATATCCAGTATCCCCCCATTCACCACACGGCCTGTAACATGCAATATATCGCGGGTAGGCTTTGCCGGATTATCCGATAAAGGAGTATATGACTTCTTGCTCACCATCTTCATCTGGTCGCGCTGGTATAGCAGGGCTATATTGGAACCGCGCCGATCCCCTGAACAGGTTATAACATATTCATACTTATGTCTTTGTAGCGAGGACTTCCGTGTCAGGTCGAAAAGCACGGAATCATTCTCCACTTCGCACAGTCCTACCAAAGCCGGAGGATAACCTTCCCCTACCGAGGATATTACCTTGCTTACATTTTCCAGCTTCTGCCAATACCTGAACTTTGTCCAATGCAGCTGCCCGTCAGGGGTAAAGTCGTCGTCATCCGTATGCGGGTTATCTTTTATATCATACAGGTTTTCGGCATTGTAGAACATCACGCGGAAATTCTCCTGCGCCACAAGGGGCAACAGCAATAGCCACAGAAAGGCTAGCAAGCGCAACCGCCTACTCAGCCCACTCATAGCAGCCTATATCCGGCCTGGAATCCGACAGGCGGGAGCGCCCGTTCAAGTCGAGCGGAACCTGTGATGAATAAGCCTTATCCGCTTTGTCGATAGCAGGCGAGGACGCCTGTAGCCCAAAACTGTAAGCATAGATACCATCGCTATTCAAATCCAGGAATAAAGGGTCGGTATCCCATATTGTATTCTCAAAGTGGTTGCTGGTTTGCTCCGGCGTTTTTATCAGGCAGTTGCGAAACATGTAATCATACGCGGCCGAACCGGTACCGCTCAGGTATAATTCGTCCATAGCCGAACCGTATATAATGGAATTTATAAAGTCACACTTATTCAAAGCATAGCTTTTCCCCTCATACGAATTACCAACCACAAGGCATTCCATCTGCCGTGCCGACCATCGGTAGTAATTAGCCAGTGTACAATGCAGGAAAGAATAACTTCCGCCCTGTAATGCCACAGGCGCGCCTTTCGAATTGGCAAACAGGCTGTTTTCTACATCGATATTACAGTTTACAGCCAACAATCCGTATTCGGACGTATTCTGCACGATGGTGCTCTTCAAGTCGGCTTTTTTATATTGGGTGTCGGATTCTGAAAATGTCAGTCCCCTGATCGCGTTCTTTATTATAACATTGTTGAAACTATTATTATAGCTGTCGGGATGGACAACTATTCCCATCCATTGCCCCGGCGCGTTGTCGTAGGGAATGTCTCCCTCTATATTATCGAAACGGCTGCCCCTGAATACGACCGGCTCGCCCCGCCCCCCATTGGCAGTAATAGTGCCGTAAATATCAATGACCGCGTTGTTTCGCAGGAAGAAGGTAGTCCCTTTTTCTACGGTCAGGTTCACACCCTTGTTTACCGTCAGTGTATTATATATAAGCAGTGGCTTATCTCCGGTTATTACCGAATCGGCAGTGACTACTTTATCTTTCCATATATATACGTCCTGCCCTATCGCCTCCAACCGTACATACTGCACATTACCATTCACCGTGAAGCGTATCGAATCCTTTATTATCACAGGGTTTTTGCTATTAGTGGGGTCAACGGTCAGTTCAATAAAGCCATACAGGCTATCCTTTTTCAGTATATCCACATTCGTGAGTTTCGCACCCCCCCTTCCGTCTATATTCATACGGAAACCGCTATTTGCCGCCCCCACCAGCTCTATGGATTCTATCGTCAGGGAGTTGCTGTTCCTGTTATAAATCTTGAATTGCCGCGTTGCGGAACCGATTGTCGTAAAAACAGTATCGAAGCCGATAGTCTCGGTAGAAAATGTCAACGACAAATTCTTATCGGACGAAAAATCATCACTGTCCTGGCATGCATTGAAAAGTGCCAGGCAAAAGATAAGTGAGAGGAATATATTTAGCAATGATTTTCGAGGTACAGGATGATTCATAATTGTGTATGTTTCTTAAAAAGTAACAAAGGTAACTATTTTTAGTAGGGGTAAATAACATTCGTCCGTTTATTAAATTCCATTATATCGAAGTTCTGACAAAAGTCTGTCATTCCATGCTTGACACGGAATCCTCAAAGAACCCAGAATTGATTATGAGGGGATTGCGGGGCAAGCCCGCAATGACAATTACTCTTTATGAAATCCGTATTTATACCTGATGAGTATCTTACCTAACCCCTCCGCTTCGCTCGTCCCCTTTATCAAAAGGGGACAATCGCTGGCTTTCCATCGTTTGTTTGGAATTTTAGCCAAGGATGAAAAACCAGAGCTCTCCCCTCGCAGAAGGGGAGTACCACCGGAGGTGGGGAGGGGTTAGGTATTAAGACGGATTACCATTTTACTCTTTTTTAATTTTTTGCATGCCCTCCTACAATTATCAGCAAAAACTTCCAATCTAACTGCACACCCCGTCTATCGAGCACGACTGGCCTGATATAATGTCTCCCCTTTCGGACGAAACGCCATCCTTCTCCCATTCGGCATACGCTTCGTTCAATACCTTCAGGTATTCTTCCGGCGGGATAGAGCCCTGTACAATCTGTTTATTATTGAACAGGTAGAAAGGGATATATTCAAGATTCAGCTCATTTTCGCTAAACTCTACATCTTTCTTTATATCTGCACGATACTGGTCGCTATCCAGCATTTTCTGTATATCATCTTCTTGCAGCCCTATCTGTACACCCAGCCGAACCAACACCTTGTGGTCGCTGATATCCAGACCTTTGATAAAATAGGCATCGAAAAGCACTTCTTCTGCTTCTGTAGCCAGGCTCGATTCATCCGCAAGCTTTATCAGGCGCAAAGCATCGGAAGTATTGGCAACGACCAGATTGTCAAAGTCATAATTCAAGCCGGCTTCTTTTGCCAGCTTTGCCACATTGGACTGTGTCGCACGCGCCTCGTCTTCGGTCATTTCGTACTTTTTTGCGAAATAACTGTATATAGACTGTGAGGTGGCCTTCTTTGGCAAATCGGGGTCTAATTCGTAGCTGTGCCATACCAGTTCAACACTATCGCTGTGAGGAAATTGCTCCAGGGCTTTTTCCAGCTTCCGTTTTCCTATGTAACAATATGGGCAGGCAATGTCCGACCATATCTCTATCTTCATTTTACTCATAACCGTCTTTTAACTAAAAAGTGACAAAAGTGACAGTTTTATCCTATTTATATCCTGTTACTTTTCTTCCCTTTCTAAAAGGTAACAAAGGTAACAAATGTAACACTTTTTTAAGATGTTCACATTTTGTTACCTTATATATTTCAAGTGCCTATTATATAGACAAATTATTAAGAGTCTGTTTAAATTTTATAGCAAATCTTTTTTATAGCTATTTTTAGATGTATTTTATCATTTTTGCTAGCCGAACCAACGGTCAGCGGAGCTAATTAGCGGGCTAAACCAAGAGTAAAAAGGGAATTGAAAATCGGCGGAGCCAAAAAGACGCTAAAAAGAGCCTAAAAAAATTGCTAAGAACTATTGACCTGAACCTGTAATAAAAATTTTCGCTAAAATTTAAACAGGCTCTTATCAAAAAATACTATTTTGCAGGGATGTTTTTCAATGTTTCCAGCAAGAAAACCCACCACTTCTCTACAGAAGCTATTTCGATCTGCTCCTCAGGCGAATGCGCGTTCCTGATGGTAGGGCCACATGAGATCATATCCAGATGCGGATATTTTTCGAGAAACAAGCCGCACTCAAGCCCGGCATGTATCGCCATGATCTCAGCGTCTTTGCCAAACAGGTCTTTGTAAGCCTTCTTAGCCACAGCCAGCACCTTAGAGTCAGGATTCGGTTTCCAGCCCGGATATCCGGCAGAATGAACCACCTCCGCTTTAGCCAGTGTAAATACCGCGTTGACAATATTTCCGGCATCGTCTTTCAGCGAGTTAGTCGAACTGCGCTGGCTTGTAGTAATAACAATCTTGTTGTCATCCTTCATTTTTACCGAAGCCAGATTCGTAGAAGTTTCCACCAGCCCCGGTATTTCATGGCTCATAGCCAATACGCCGTGAGGACAAGCATAGATCCCGTTCAGCAGATTGATTGTCGTATCCTTATCAATAACAAAGGAAGGAGCATCTGTAGACGCCACCGTCATCTTCACATTCGGGTCTACAGCTTTCAGTTCCGCTTCTATATCAGGAGCTAAAGTGTTCAGTTCTACAATCACATGCTCTTTGTCCCCGTACGGAACACCTGCAATAGCATAAGCCTCACGGGCTATGGCGTTATGCAGGTTCCCCCCGTCTATTTCGGCCACAGCCAGCTTATATTTTCTGCTCAGCGCCCACAGGTAACGGTTGAGTACCTTATTGGCATTGCCCAGCCCTTTGTGTATTTCCGATCCTGAGTGTCCTCCATTCAGCCCGTTTACCTGAACCTTGAACCAGAAATAATTGGCAGGAACATCTTCTTTCTTATACGTAAAAGTGACGGTAGTGATTTTACCACCCGCGCATCCTATATATATTTCGCCTTCTTCCTCTGTATCCAGATTGATAAGTATATCCCCGTTAAGGAAGTCTTTTCCAAGGGCATAAGCTCCGGTCAGGCCTGTTTCTTCGTCTACGGTAAACAGGCATTCCAGTTTGCCATGCTCTATCGTATCCGAAGCCAGTATAGCCAGAGCGGCAGCCATTCCCATGCCGTTGTCTGCGCCCAGCGTAGTGCCTTTCGCTTTCAGCCAGTCTCCGTCCACATAGGTTTCTATAGGGTCTTTGTCAAAATCGTGTTTGGTACCGCTATTCTTCTCGCACACCATATCCACATGGCCTTGCAGGATGACTGTAGGAAGATTTTCTTTTCCTTTTGTAGCCGGTTTTGTGATCAAAACATTACCTGCATCGTCTTTTTTTACCTCAAGGTTGTGTTTTTTTGCGAACTCAAGGAGATATGCAATTATTTTTTCTTCCTTCTTCGAAGGCCTTGGAATCTGGGTTATTTCATAAAAATAATTCCATATACCACTCGGTTTTAAATCTTTAATAGTCATTTTTTATTTATTAATTATTACTTTGTTCTTATAATAACATCTAAAATTAGAGAGATATAGCTTAAAAAGCAATTTTTTTACAACTTTTAAAGGTTTAAATGTGATGTTGTTTTAACATAAAGATATATCTTTGCCAAGTCGTTTTAAAACATAAGTGTATTTAGAACCTGCACTTGTGTTTTTTTATGCTATAGGGTAGATTAACTAAATGTATTATTAAATGAAGAATATTTCTTATATTATTAATGGCGTTCTTGCAGTTGCAATAATAGTCCTTTTCATTTTATTTTTCACATCTAATAGGGGAAACACAGGAGATAATGGTAATTCTTTGAAATTTACAGAAGGAGACTCTACAGGAGTATTGCCCATAGCCTATGTAAACATAGATTCGCTGCTGATAAACTACAACTATGCGAAAGACGCGAATGACGCGTTGATGAAAAAGTATAACAGCTCAAATGCCACACTTACTCAAAAGCAAAGACAGTTGGAGTCTGAAGCTGCAGAATTTCAACGTAAAGTACAGAATAATGCATTCTTAAGCCAGGAAAGGGCGCAGCAGGAAGCTGCCCGCATCCAGAAGCTGGAATCAGATCTTCACAGAATGGCTCAGAAACTGCAGGAAGACTATATGGTAGAGCAGCAAAGAGTAAGCAGCCAGATGGGCGACTCGCTAAAGCTGATACTGAAAGAGATAAACAATGCGGCCAATTACCAGATGATATTGAGCAACACTGGCATGGACAATGTGCTGTTTGCTAAAGACGGCCATGATATTACACAAAAGGTTATCGACCTTTTGAACAGCCGTTACAAACAACCGGAAGCATCTAAATAATCGGATAACAATATAGAAATAGGGTAACACTTTATTGGGTTATCCTATTTTTTGTATTATGGAGATTTTATTAACCTAAAATACATCCCTACGCTACATGAAAAAACAAATCGTTCTCCTTATCATCCTTCTTTTCTCAGTGAATGCGCTATTTTCCCAAACAGTGCAGGAAACCGGATTGCTGCCTATAGCCTATGTAGACATCGATTCGTTAGTAACAAAGTATAACTTTGCAAAGAGCGAAAATAACGCGCTGATGGAAAAATATAACAGTTCGAACACCGCCCTTGCTCAAAAACAACAACGGTTTGAAACCGAAATAGCTGTCTTTCAGAAAAGGATAAACGACAATGCTTTTCTTACTGTAGAGAGAGCAGAGGCCGAAGCGGAGCGCCTCCGGAAGATGGAAACAGACCTTCAAACAGAAAGCCTAAAGGTACAGGAAGATTTAGCTATCGGACAAAAAAGAGTGAATGCACAGATAGCTGATTCGGTAAGGCATGCACTGAAAGAGATAAACAAGACTTCGGGCTATCAGATAATATTCAGCAATACAGGAATGGACAATATACTGCTGGCCAAGGATGGTTATAATATTACACAAAAGGTAATAGACCTTCTCAACAGCCGCTTCAAACCTGAACCTCAAGATAACTAAACGGAGAATAATAAACATTGCGTTATGGACACTTATGGAATTATAGGCTATCCCCTGAAACACTCTTTTTCGAAGAAGTTCTTTACCGAAAAATTTGAAAAGGAAGGCATCGATGCTGAGTACCTGAACTTTGAAATTCCTGACATTTCCCATTTCCCCGAGATTGTGGACAGTTATCCTACACTGAAAGGATTCAATGTCACCATCCCTTACAAAGAAAAAGTCATCCCATTCCTTACCGGCCTCGACCCGCGAACCAGAGAAATAGGCGCAGTGAATGTCATAAAAGTTGTCCGTGACGGGGACAACGTCAGCCTGATAGGGTTCAACTCCGATATTATTGGCTTTCAGGATTCTATCGCGCCGCTAATCAACAGGGATATACACCGCAAAGCCCTTATATTGGGTACGGGCGGCGCGTCGAAAGCCGTGCAGGGAGGATTACAGAATCTGGGAATAGGGTGGATGTATGTTTCACGCACTCCCGCCAAAGGCCGGATATCATATACGGATATCAACAAAGAAGTGATGGATGAGTATACAGTAATCATCAATGCGTCCCCACTGGGCACCTATCCCAATGTAGAAGAGGCACCAGACATTCCGTATGATTTGATAAACAGTAAGCATCTGCTGTACGACCTTGTTTACAATCCGGCTGAGACAAGATTCTTAAGATTAGGCAGGGAGAATGGCGCTGCCACTAAGAATGGCGCCGAAATGCTGGAACTTCAGGCACGCGCGGCATGGAAAATATGGAACGGATAAAATTTAAACAGTTACTTAAACAGGCTCTTAGAGTCTGTTTAAATTTTATAGCAAATCTTTTTTATAGCTATTTTTAGATGTATTTTATCATTTTTGCTAGCCGGTTTAGCGGGCTAAACCAAGAGTAAAAAGGGTAAAATACGGTAAAAAGAGCATAAAAAAATTGCTAAGAACTATTGACCAGAACCTGTAATAAAAATTTTCGCTAAAATTTAAACAGGCTCTTAAAATAGTTATTTTCTCCGGCTTTCCATTTGCTGCTGAACAATGGCCACTACGGCGATTACCAGGATGGTGCTCACCGAACATACGATAAGGATAGACATCCAAAACTTGCTAATCAGCCCATAAGCGCCTAACAAACCGGCTCCGGCAGGAATAAAAAAAATAGCCATGTTACGGGTAAACGCATTGGCTACATCTTTTACATAGTCGGGCTTGATTGCTTTGAAATAAAGACTGAGAAACAACAGAATCATTCCGATAATACTCCCCGGCACAAAACCATTTATCAAATAACTGATTCCCTGTCCAAGGAAATAAAACAGAAGAATGATAAAGATACCTTTCACCATTTTCATACCTGCGATTTTTTTTTGACGCGAAGCTTACATGTCGCCATATTCGCTCCACAACGATAACCTTCTTATTAACCTGAATGCAAAGGTAGATGTTTTTTTATTATCAGAGATAAATTATTGGAACAGAAGTTGTAAAAGAATGATTTTTGTCCTCGGTGAGAAAAAAACAGTTGTTTTGTGAATAATTGTGAACTTTATATTAGTTTTGCATGTTTATTGTTAAAGAAAGGGTAAAAAGCAAACATAAATTACTTTACAATCGATATAAAGATATATAAATTCAACATAATTTTATATTTGTATTAATTTAATTAGATTCATTCGAATACTAATTTTAAAACTATTGGATATGAAAAAAGTATTATTAGGTATTATTTTAGCGGCATTTTCTCTTGGGATAAGTGCTCAAACAGGTTCTAAGGCTATAATGCCTAAATTAGGTTATCAGACTGAAATAAAAAGATTTGGGCTGGGCGTTGAAGGACGTTATTTCCTGACTAACAATATTCGTTTGGCTCCGGGTGTGACATTCCTGTTCCCTAAAGACCGTGTAACAGGGTTAGACGTTGACGTGAATGTACATTATGTATTCCCAATACCGGGCGGAATGGCATTCTATCCTTTCATCGGGGGTGCTATGTTGAACAATCGCAAGTCTCCAAAAGAAGGTGATTCTGTCAGTACTACTGACTTCGGGTTCAATATCGGTGCCGGTGGACAGTATGATGTAACCGAAAACGGCTATGTAAACTTTGAGTTCAAATATACCTTTATAGAAGGTGCAGACCCTGCATACTTTATGCTCGGATATGGAATAAGATTCTGATCTCAACTCAATATTTTAGTAAAAGGCCGGAGAACTCTCATATTCTCCGGCTTTTATTTATTGCTATAAAATTTAAACAGTTTCTAAAACCTTGAAAATTTTATCGTTATGCCTAATTCTTATTTCCGGTTCAAACAATTTACCGTTTATCACGACCGCTGCGCCATGAAGGTAGGAACCGACGGTGTCTTGCTGGGCGCATGGGCCGATGTTGCCGGCGCGGGTACAGTGTTGGATATTGGTACGGGTACGGGGCTGATAGCGTTGATGATAGCCCAGCGGAATAATGATGCAGCAATTGATGCAATAGATATTGATATGGACGCTGTCGTTCAGGCAAAGGAAAATATAGCCAATTCGCCGTTCTCTTCCCGTATAACCTGCTTCAATACTCCTTTGCAGGATTTTCAGGGACAAGCGGGCAGGAAATATGACCTTATAGTATCTAACCCGCCTTTCTTTATCCAGTCCTTAAAATCCCCCGTACGAGGCAGGACACTCGCGCGCCATACAGATAGCCTGCCAATGGAAGATTTGATACAGATAGCATCTTCTCTATTATCGGAGAAAGGGAAACTATCGCTTATTTATCCGCATGAGTATAGCGGGGAATTGCAGCTACTGGCACAACAGGCAGGCCTGTTTACTTCTTGCATCGTAAATGTTTACCCTACGGATAATTCTTCCCCGAAGCGGGTTTTGATGGAGTTTTCGAAGGCCGTTTCAGATTTCAGCGAGAGTAGTCTGGTAATAGAAAAAACAAGGCATGTATATTCGGATGACTACACCGCATTAACAAAGGATTTTTATCTGAAATTATAAGAGCCTGTTTTCAAAAGTTTCTTTTTCCCGAAGATATAATATCCGTGTTTAACAATTTTTCCAGCTGTCCGGACAAAAGGCTGAGGTATTTTTTGATTAAAATCGCTTAGTACATGACAAAAAACATTGAACCAGGCTTGAAAAACCTGATTTTGGTTCCGCCGATTTTAGCTCTGCCGATTTTAGCTCCGCTGATTTTCAATTCAATTCAATTCATAACCGAAGGTTATCGGTCCAGTGTCATCAACTTAAGGATTATGAAACCAAAGATCAGGGCTGAAAGCCCGTCTTATTTCAGCCCAAGGCAACGCCTTGGGTCAGAATATCCAAACATAGAGCGTGCGCGCTGAAAGCGCAGGTCACTGATTTGGTCTTGTTCTTTAAGTTTAACCTGCGCTTTGGCTCCGCTTCACTCTGCCGCTGTTTCAGCGCGCAGTTTCTGTTAGATGCTGTTTACCCAAGGCGACGCTTCGCTTGCCATTGGGCTGAAATAATAAAGGCTTTCAGCCTTAGTTTGAAGATATTGGGTCATCGGCCTGCGGAAATTGCAATACTTAGAAACTACTGTCTGAAAGACAAGGCAGCATATATTTTGCCTTTTGGATAATTTGTTAATTATCAAAGTTTTCCATATTGGATATTTTTTTGTCATGTACTAAATTAAAATCGTCAATTTCATATCCAGTCCGTATTCTGTTTTTATCTCAAACACTATTGTGTCAGTTTCCATACCAAAGATATAAAAATGGTGAATTCTTCCGCATTAATATCTGTTTATTTCACTTTATTTTAATTTAATCGCAGTAAAAGTTGACACTTTGCTCATTTTTTATAATATTTGCATTATTGATATAAATTTTAACAAGACACTAAATTAACTACTAACTACTAAAACAAGTATTTATGAAAAAAATTATTTTGACTTTACTAACTACCACTTTCCTTTTTTCGTGTGGAGGCTCTACTCCAAGTTCTAATTCAGATTCGGAATCATCTACAGGCACTGAAGAAAATGCTTCAAGTGGCAAGGAACTAATTTCCAAAAATTTTGATTATAAGATTTTCTCCGACGAAGCCGAAGTAAAAAAAGTTGTAGAAGGAGTTATCGCCAAAGCTGGAGACAACATGAGCAAGCTTGACAAAATTGATATCTGGATCTCCCGCCCTTCAAAGGAAGGCTCGATAAGGCGTGACAAACCGGATTATGCTACAATAACGCTTACATACTTGAATCCGGATGATGCAAAAAAACTTTTTGAATATCGTTACGATTCCGATAACGGAGGTTGGGACAAGGGTCAGGCTAAAACAGTAAGGCTGGTGACCGGTAATAAGGAAACTTTCGTCCTTGCTAACGAAATGTATGACGCTTCGGCTCTTACTTCAGATATGGTAGCACAGGCTGTAAAAGAAGCTTGGGCAAAATACAAAAATGAAGCTAAATATTCTGACCAGTGGGTAAGAGGTATCATCATAAAGAACGGACAGATAGAGGTTGGAGTAAGGGGTATCCTTTCGGCTAACGATTTGGAAAAGACAGAATACTATAAGAAGAAAATTGCTAAAAAATAAGCCATTCTCAGATAAAAATAAGCCTCTTCGTTACTTAAGCGAAGAGGTTTTTTATATTATACCCTTTTGTTTTGCCACCGTGCCTTTGTAAGATATATAACGGAGAAAATGAGCATTGGCCCCCAGTAGAAATACTCTACAGTCCAGCACCATGCTACCGACATTTGCTTGTAGATAACAATCCAGAACATTGCGCCTATATAGATACACATTGTTATAATCTCCAGATACAGAGCCGCCTTGGTGTTTCCTGTCCCCGATATGGAGTTAAAAGCCACTGTCCCCAGCGAGGATACAGGCAGGGAAAATAACAGTACCACCAGAGGCATAACCGTTTCGCCGATAAGTGACACCTGGTCTATCGGTGCGATAAAAGATATCCAGAACCTGGGCGAGATCAGTGTAATAACCAGCATAAGAGTAGTAATACCCAGGCTCAGCAGGCATATCCGCTTGATAAGCGGGAGCACGCCCTTGGTATTGCCCGCGCCGATCGTATTTCCCACCAGTGTATTGGCTGTGGTGGCCAGGGCGTTCATAGGGATAAAATAAACCATATAGAAGCTCCTGACGAGGTTGGTTATTTTGAGGGCGTCCTCGGAGTGCTGTTCTATGGCCACAAAGAAGATAAACCACGTAGACATGGAAATCAGGTATTGCACCATCGTGAAAGAGGATATGCTCAGGATATTTTTGATAATCGACATCCTGAATTTCATCTTGGCAAAACCATACTTCTTGAAATCAATTGTGGCGAATGTGTAAATAGTAAAGAACAGTACGGACGCTACCTCCGACAATACGGCGGCAATAGCAGCCCCTTCTATCCCCAATTCGGGACATCCGAAGTTCCCGAATATCAACGCGTAATCGGCCACGATGTTGACTATTGCCATAGTGATGGCATTGAACGTTAACACCTTGGTGCGCGCAATACCTACGTAGAAAGCCCGGAACATGACGTTGAAGGCCGCAAAGAAGAACCCGTAGATACGCCACGACAGGTACTTGTCGATAGCGCTGAATACATCCGGCGATTTGAGGAATGTAGACAAAACCTGATCGATGAGCAATTGCGAAAGGAAGAACAGTATCAGGGCGAATACCTGCAGGAACATAAGCCCCTGTATAACGATAGTCCCTATCTTGTCATAGTTCTTTTCCCCGTTGCGGCGGCTGATCATTATCTGCCCGCCAATGCTAAACCCGAAGCAGATGGTAAATATGGCTACATAGTATATACCTGCCAGCCCCGAGGCGCTCTGGTATATCCCTGCCAGCCCCGGATGGCCGGGGACGGAATAGTGCCCTAAGAAGAAGGTGCCTGTAAGCTGTACTACACTTTGGGCCAGTAGCCCCAACATTATGGGAAAGCTGACTTTCCATATATCTTTATATGAATAAGAATGCATGATTTATCTGATTTTGAATGGATAATGGACAGTTAATAATTGACAGTTATATGTTGAACATTGTCAATCATCCACTATCAACTGTTCATCAACTTGAGGTCCGGGTTAGAGAATGCTTTCAGGAAGTTTACGAATTTTGTGCGTTCTTCCAACGAGTCCAGATAACGTTTCGGCAGTATAAAGACGGCATTTCGTGCGTAATAAATGAAGTATCTCTGGCTGTCTTCGCGTGTTTCTATTATCTGGCTCCACAAGGCTATAAAATTCCTCTTCGTTGTTTTGTATTCAATCCCTTTTTCGTTTATCAGTACTTCAATATGGACGAAAGTATGGGGATTCAGCTTGTAGGCAATAAAATGAATAAGCCGGAACCGCAATCTCGTCAACAGTACCAACAGCCATGTGCCGGCAGCGATAATAGCGTATATAAAGAAGAAAAGGAATACGAGGAAGGGCGTACTCGATTCGTCTATCCGGCTATCTGTATTATAGCCTATCGTATAAAACAAAACAGACAATACGGTAACGAAAGCCCATACCCAAACAGGCCTCAGTTTCCATTTCCCGAAATGCATCTTGTTGAATGCCATATAGTCGGCAAAGGAGATCGATATCGTCTTTGCAAAAATAAACATCCTCCGGTTTTATTTTATAATCTTGTTCGTTTTGGTGTCGGGAAATACAACCCACGGTTTGAAAGATTTTGCTTCTTCAAATTCCATGTGCGCAAATGACATGATGATGACAACGTCTCCCGGCTGCACCTTACGGGCTGCCGCGCCATTGAGGCATATAGCGCCCGAACCGCGTTTGCCTCTGATAACGTACGTTTCGAGGCGTTCCCCATTGTTGTTGTTCACAATCTGGACTTTTTCGCCTTCGATCAGGTTTGCCGCGTCCATCAAATCTTCGTCGATCGTGATGCTCCCTATATAATTCAGGTTCGCTTCGGTTACAGTAACACGATGTAACTTCGATTTTATAACTTCTATAATCATTTCTTTATTTATATATCGCGGAGAGAATTTGCTTCTCCCTGCTATCCTTTATATACAATATTATCTATCAACCGCACCTCGCCGCAGAATACGGCTATGCACCCTACTATATAAGCGGCATCGTCCCACTCTTTTACCGGCTGCAGGGTATAGCCATCTACTATTTCGTAATATTCAACGCTTAATTCATCAAAAGAGTTGAGCCTGTCCGTCACTTTCTTTATCGTATCCTGCACCGGTAAGGACTTCATCCATTGGCGGCTTTCAAACAGTGTTTCCGATATATTTACGGCTATATCTTTTTGCTTGGCTGTCAGCCTTTCGTTCCTGCTGCTGAGCGCCAGCCCGCTGGCTTCCCTTACTATCGGCATGGGTACTATCTGCACAGGCAGGGCAAGCTGCTTTACCATTGCCCTTATTATCGCCAGTTGCTGGAAATCTTTTTCTCCGAAATAAGCCCTGTCAGGCTTTACGATGTCGAACAAACGGCTTACGACTTGCGCTACGCCATTGAAGTGCCCCGGGCGGTGTACACCTTCCATCACTTTATCTATTTGTCCGAAATCGAATTGGCGGGTGTCAGGCTCGGGATATATTTCTTCCTCCGACGGCGCAAAAATAAAGTCAACGCCGGCTTCTTCGAGATATTGGCTGTCCCGCTCCAGGGTACGCGGATATTTTATCAGATCCTCCTTGTTATTAAATTGTGTGGGATTGACAAAGATGCTGACAATGCATATATCATTATCGGCAATGCATTGCCCGACCAACGAAAGGTGGCCCTGGTGAAGTGCACCCATTGTAGGGACAAATCCGATTTCCGCCCCGGATGAACGCAAAGAAGCTACTTTATCCTGTACTTCTTTTACGGTTTTTAATACTTCCATTCCTTCAAAATCAAAAAGAGGATACAAAGCAAATAAATATTTGCGTAATCCCGAAACAATCAGGTCTTTTTGTTTATTTTTTTTGAGAATAAATTCTTCGTAAAAAGATGAAAAACCCCTTAAAATAAAGTATTGCAGGATTTTGTCACGTAAAGCTTGCAAAAAAGAAGATTTTTTTTTATTATCTTTGTATTCTCAATTCAGAATTAGAAGAGGAAAAATTAAATGGGCACAAAAAAAGTTTTATACATTACACAGGAGATTACTCCTTATTTACCAGATTCACCAATAGCTACCAATTGTAGATACTTGCCACAAGCTATACAAGAGAAAGGACAGGAAATAAGAACATTTATGCCGAAGTTTGGCAGCATCAACGAAAGAAGGAACCAGTTGCATGAAGTAATCCGCCTTTCGGGGATGAATCTTATTATAGATGATACAGACCATCCTCTAATAATAAAGGTAGCTTCTATACAGGCTGCGAGAATGCAGATTTACTTTATAGATAATGACGATTACTTTAAACGGAAATATACCGTTGCCGATGATAATAACCAGGAGTTCGGAGACAACGACGAACGGAGTATATTTTATGTCAGGGGAGTTTTGGAAACCATAAAGAAGCTCCGCTGGATACCCGATGTGATCGATTGCCACGGATGGATGACCGCTCTTACAGGGCTTTATATCAAGACAGCTTATGCGGATGACCCTTGTTTCAAGAATTCGAAAGTAGTATATTCATTGTATAATGATGACTTCAAACAGCCGTTCAGCGATAACTTTATAGAAAAACTGAAGTTCGACGGCATCAAGGATAAAGACATTGCCGACCTGAAAGGTATTGTAGATTTCGAAACTCTTTCTAATTTTGCAATCAAGAATGCGGATGGAGTAATCCAGAGTGAGGATTCTATCAATAAAAATGTGCTTGATTATGTAAACAAAACCGGCAAGAATTTCCTTTCATATCAGGGAGATGTGGAAAATTCGGTGGACGCGATCAATAATTTTTACGAGAATCTTTAAAGTATCTAAAATAAAATTAGAAAAATGCTGTTTTATTTCATGTGAACAGCATTTTTTTAGATATTTGAACCCAATTTAATTAAACCCTTAATTTTGAATGAATATTAAAGCTCTACTGAATCTGACAATTGCCATACTGATGGTGGTCTTTATTTCTTGTGACGATGACCTCACCGAGGTAGGGAACTCCATACAGCCGGGCGGAGACGATATCTCCATATACATAGATACTGTCCAGATAACAGCGAGAACCGTATCTCTTGAAGATTCAGTATATGCCAGAACTCAATGGGGGTTGCTGGGCAATTATACTGATTCCTATTTTGGCAGTGTGAAGTCGGATTACCTTGCCGAGCTATATTGCCCTGAAAATACAAAATTTCCGGATAAGACTTTTTCTATAGACTCTACTTTCATTGAGATCTTGTCGGAAAGTTTTCTTGGAGACACCATCTCTCCATTTGGTATAGCGGCATACAGGGTGACAACGCCTCTTACCGCAAATTTCTTTACGAATGCCAATCCTAAAAAATATTGTGATATGACCGAACCTCTGGGACAGGGGATATTTTCAATAGCCGACGCGCCTAATGACAGCGGACTGAGGAGTTACTTCCTTCGCTTGAAAAATTCTGTTGGTCAGGAGTTCTATGACGAATGGGAAAATTCAAAAGGGGCTACATTTAAGAATTCGGAAACATTGAAGAAGTTCTTTAAAGGGATGTATGTAACCAATAGCTTCGGAACAGGCAGCCTGTTGAGCATAAATGCCACACAGTTGAAAATATATTTCAAATATACAGGCAGGAATGTGGCAGATACGGCAGACTCTACCCGTGTAGGGCTGTTCAGGCTGACATTCACCCCTGAGGTTATTCAGTTGAACCATGTTCAGAATAAGAATCCTGAATATTTATTTACGAACAGCGATACGCGTACTTATCTGAAAAGTCCGGCCGGAGTATGTACAGAAATCACCATACCATTGGGCGAGATAATGAAGAAAGCATCGGAGACCGGAAAGAAAAACAATAAACTGAACGCCGCGAATTTTAAAATCAAAGGATATTCTGAGGTAGAAGAGGAATCTAGCCTGGGCAGGTCTTCGACCCTGTTGTTTATAAACAAGGACTCTTTGAATAATTTCTTCCTGAAGAAGAAGATGGCGGACGCGAAGACTAGTTTCATCATGGAACGGTCTGCCGCTACAAATACCTATAATTTCGTTTATGCAAACGTATCGGGGTCTACTTCGAATAATATAGCGAATCTGGTAAATTATTACATGGACTATTATAAGGATGAGGACAAAGCAAATATTCCTGATCTGAAATATATGGTAATACCTATTTCTGCCAGCACTCAGTCGTCGACATCTACTTACGGTTCTTCATATAACACATATGTGAATGTTTATAACCAGATGAACCCGACATCAGCCGTTCTCAGAACAGATAAAGACAATATGAAAATGGCTCTTATATTCAGCAACTACAATAGTAGTGCCGAATAACAGATTGTACCGTCTTAAACAGACTCTAAGATATAAATAACATACACAGCCGTAATATTACTCCTGTTATATAGGATATTCGGCTGTGTTTCTTATTATATGCACACCACCCTTAAGCGCTCAGCTTTATGATGCATAAGATTTAAGGACATATAGTTTAAATAAATACTGATTCATATTAATCATTGGAAATGAAAGCATTATTTGAATCCACCGAATTTATACTCTTGCTCATATTTGGCAGTTACCTCTTCGGGCAATGGGTTTTCAAAAAAACAAGGTTCGGACTGTTGCATCCGCTGATTATAGCCATCGCTATCATTATAGCGTTCCTGAAAATAACAGGGGTTGACTATCAGACATTCGAGGAAGGAAGCCGCTTCGTTAGTTTTATGTTGGGGCCGTCTGTAGTTGCTCTGGGATATGTATTGTATGAGCAGATCGCATACCTGAAAGGAAATGTAGTGTCTATTCTTACATCTATTTTTATAGGTAGTGTAGTAGGCATTATCAGCGTTATTATACTGGCCAAGATTACAGGAGCGGATGAGATACTGATCCACAGCCTTGAGCCTAAATCGGTAACTACGCCTATCGCGATGAGTATAGCGGCGCAATCGGGCGGGAACGTATCGCTGACTGCTGTTATCGTTATCTTTTGCGGTATATTCGGCAGCATTGTGGGGCCGCCTATCTTGCGCCTGCTCGGCATCAGGAGCAGTGTAGCCAAAGGCCTGGCAATGGGAGCCTCGGCACACGGCGTAGGTACCGCCAAAGCGATGGAAATGGGTATGATAGAAGGTGCCCTCAGCGGACTGGCTATCGGCCTGATGGGGGTAATGACAGCCTTGCTGATACCTATTGTGCACCAGCTGTTTGCCGCTTTGTAATGGCCTGGCCAGCTACCTAGAAGGGTGGAGTATTGTCGTTTCTCTCAGGCTTCGCCATCGCTGGTGGTGTATTTCCCATTGCAGGAGGCGCAGGGGGTACAGTTGAAGCCGTAGCAGCCGGCTCAGCCTTCAGGTGTTTCTTTTCCAGATAATGGGCCAGTACGATTTCGGCTATAGGTATTGCCATCCCGATAAGGAATATGAGGAGGGCATTCATCTTAAATCCTCCGAAAAGGTTTCTGATATGTTTTTCTATAATCGTATTCAGCACCCCGTCATCCAGAATATTTTCTATCTTTACGTTCAGCACCTCATTGGTCATATTCTTATCCATCATTACGGCCGAGCCCATCTTTTCTTCCACATATTGCACAGCCTTATTTTTTATAAATTCCGTTTCGGCAACCTTGCTGAGCAGGAAAGAAGAGGCTTTTGCCGTCAGGGTGGTGTCGGTGGTGGATATATTGCTTTTCAGTTGCTCGCTTACGGTGTTGCCGGCCAGTGAGGCCGCCTTGTCGATCGCCTCGTGACCTGTAAGTTGCAGGTGTTTCTCATCCAGAATTTTCACTACTTCATCTTTCAGGTATACATTGAACAGCGAGTTGGCATCCCCCAGATAAGTAGGGATATTTTTTACCAGTTCGCGTTCGCAGGTGTGCATGGCAAACCACTGGGTAAAGCAAAACCCGGCGAACAAGGGAAAAAATGCCATATACAGGTAAGAAAGGTATTTGAGGCTCCAGTGCCGGCGGCGTATCAGTATTTTCTTCCGCAAAAGGATTTCGGCGACAAGGAATATTATAAAACCAAGAACTCCGCCCAGCACAGCCCCTATGATGACTGTAGCAGGGTTGATGTATTGTGTAAGTGTGTCCCAGTATTTGAAAACGTCTGTAATTGAAAAGTTCATGTCCATGAGATAGTGTTTTGTTTAGAGTCTGTTTAAATTTTATAGCAAATCTTTTTTATAGCTGTTTTTAGATGTATTTTATCATTTTTGCTAGCTGGTTTAGCGGGCTAAACCAAGAGTAAAAAGCGTACAGTACGCTAAAAAGAGCCTAAAAAATTGCTAAGAACTATTGACCAGAACCTGTAATAAAAATTTTCGCTAAAATTTAAACAGGCTCTTAGTAACCGTTAGGAAATTTCTCGTTCTGATTTTTAGAATTGTTTTTGAGATAATTTTTATTTCCACGAAGCGATAGTAGCGGGCTACTTGAGCTGAGTGAAAGAGAAAATTAGCCGAAAACAAGCTAAAAATGAACGAAGAACTCTTAACCTTTCTCTTATGAAAAAGAATTCGTGAAATTTCCTAACAGTTACTTAGTATTTCGGGCATAAAGATAATTTTTTTCTCAAAATAAAAGAGAAAATACAGGGCAAAGGCATCAAAATTCATAAAGTTGTCTTCAGGCTCATGTAGGGGCAGGGTTTGCCCGCCCGATATAGATATTATTCATGCGAATCAAGGGTTAAATGTGCCGTTAGGTACATCATATTGGTAGAAACATGAATGAAATTCGTTTTTTGTGCCGTCAGGTACAAAATGTGAATTGTTCTGTAGATATTGCGTACCTGACGGCACGCAATTAACCGGTTAAAGCTTCTTTCTACCAACATTCAGTCCCTAAAGGGACAAAAAACAGCACATTTAACCCTTGATTCGCATTATTCATATACAGGCAGGCAAACCCTGCTCCTACAAAACAACACTCAATAGCTCCGGATATAGAATCTATAAAAAAACTTATCCGATTTTGATGCCCTGCAACAAATGCCTGTGTCTTTCTTTTTAATTACCTTTGTAGGAATTAGAGTTTAATATTCGGATAATGAAAAAAATACTGATTATATTGTTGTTGTTTTTCTGTATTTTGGATTATGCTCAGGCGCAGGATATTTTGGAGACAGCATATAAGAAAAAGTCAAAAATCATGCTCAATGACTTTTTCAGGAATTGGCAAGAAGAGATAAAACCTATTGGTAAGGACGAACTTCTTAGCCTGAGCGATACTATACAGAATACGTATAAGGTATTTTCAGCTTTTTACAAGCCATTGGATCTTATTTCGGTGGGCAATTCCGAATGGGGAGACAGCATTTATCAGAATGTAAAAACCTTGATAGTCCAAAACTCTGTAAAAATCTATTTTGTTGATAAAGTGTATTATACAGAAGAGGAAACAGATAGTATAGTAACCTGTTTTATTAAAAAAAGCGCGACATCTGAAAAAGTTATAGATAGAAGGAGGATAAATTTGTATCTTGAGGCATCTGGCTCTATAAATGACATGCTGGGGTATAAGGAGGTTTTGACAGATTCCATAATGGATTTCAGACCTAATGTAAATAGTCAGTCGAAAAGAATAACTTATTTGGTGCCAAAGTACAATGTTGCTCTGAACAATTTCTTAGGAAATAGCTATTGGAAGGTTAAGGGAAAACTTTATTTTAGCCCAAACAGGGGCAGGCGGGAAGTAGAAAAGCGAAAGGCTTTCCTCGAAGACGAGGTCAAAATATGGGATGGTCATTGGGGTGGCTATTGGCAATTGCTATCATATCCGCAGGCTTATTCTGTCGTTTTTGATAAAGATATGGAGTATGCAAAAGTTTACTTCAGGTTGGTTTATCAGGGAGGCGAGGCATATTTGAAAAAAGAAAATGGAAACTGGACTGTTTTGTCATCAAGGTTAACATGGATTGAATAATCTTTAATAACGGAAAAATACCGGGAATAAAAAAAGGTAAAAATCATGGAAGCAAACATATTTTTAAACAGATTGACCGATTTGAAATGGTCTGTGGACTTTACGCCTGTAGACAGGTCGAAAATAATACTTCCCGCACTGGCCGAAAAAAGGCTGGCGAAAACGCCGCAGGAGTTTATCGACTTTATCTGTTCTTTCTCAGAAACAGCTTCACCTGACGAAACCCAGTGGTTCTTATCATATAAAGATTACCAGCAGGAGTACGGAAAAGTGGATGACGCTTTTGTGTGGAATACATTCGAGATGGATAGCCTGATGTACGCCGATGAAGATATGAAAGCGGAAATACAGCAATTCTGGGAAATCTTCATACCGTTTTATATGTCGGTAAACGATTACTATTCCTATATCGCTATTTGCGTGAATAATGAGAACTATGGCAAGATTTATCAGGGGAGCGAGCCGGAATATGAAACGCCGGTATTGATTGCCGAAAACCTGTCTTCTTTTCTGAATAAATTTTTACTAACAACTTAGAAACTCTTTAAATTTTATTCGTTCAAATTTTTAGAGCTGTTTTAGAGATGCTTTTTTACATACGCTTCGCTCCTGTGACCGTTGGTTCTTCCTCGAAACGATAATAGCGGGCTATTTGAGTTGAGAGAAAGGAAAAAACAGCCGAAAACAGACTAAAAATGAACGAAGAAAAAGGTATAATAAAATATTCGTATAAAATTTAAACAGTTTCTTAACTATTAATTGAATATATGGCATCTTTCCTGCAAGTAGAAGGACTAACAAAGAGTTTTGGCGATCTGGTACTGTTTCGTGACATTTCTTTCGGTATTGCCGAAGGCGAACGTATCGGGCTGATAGCTAAAAACGGTTCGGGTAAAACAACATTATTAAATATCCTTACAGGAAAAGAGCCTTACGACAGCGGTTCGGTGGTATTCCGCCGCGACCTGCGCGTAGCCTATCTCGAACAAGACCCTGTATATCCGGGCGGGCTGAGTGTGCTCGAAGCCTGTTTCCAATCGGGAAATGAAGTTACGGATTTGATTGCCGAGTACGAACAGGTAATCAATTCGAAAGACCATTCCAACCTTGACGCTATATTGCAGAAGATGGATGTATTGCAGGCATGGGACTACGAACACCGGGCAAAACAGATTCTGGCGCAGTTGAAGATCACCGATTTTGACCAGAAGATATCCGAACTGTCGGGAGGCCAACTCAAACGCGTAGCTCTGGCTAATGTACTGATTACCGAACCCGACCTGATTATTCTGGACGAGCCTACCAACCACCTCGACCTTGATATGGTGGAATGGCTCGAAGAGCATTTGCAACGTTCGCGCCTTAGCCTGCTGATGGTGACGCACGACCGTTATTTCCTCGACCGTGTGTGTAACGAGATTATCGAAATAGACCAGCAGCAACTGTTTCAATATAAAGGCAATTACTCTTACTATCTGGAAAAACGTGACGAGCGTGTTTCTGCCCAGAATGCTGAGATAGACCGCGCAAACAACCTCCTGCGCAAAGAACTGGAATGGATGCGCCGCCAGCCACAGGCACGCGGCACGAAAGCAAAATCACGTATCGATGCATTCTATGATTTGGAGAAGAAAGCACAGCAGGTACGCGATGCGGGTAATGTGCAGTTGCAGATGAAAGGCGCTTATATCGGCAACAAAATTTTTGAGGCTCAACATGTATATAAGGCATTTGGCGACATTAAGATACTTGAAGACTTCAACTATGTTTTTGCCCGCTACGAAAAACTGGGAGTTGTGGGTAATAACGGTACTGGTAAATCTACTTTCATAAAAATGCTGATGGGAGAAGTGGCTCCTGATAGGGGAGGCTTCGACATTGGCGAGACCGTAAAATTCGGCTATTACAGCCAGGACGGGCTGAAATTCGATGAGCAGATGAAAGTTATCGATGTGGTACAGAATATTGCCGAAGTTATCGACTTGGGCAATGGCAGCCGCCTCACAGCCTCTCAGTTTCTGCAACACTTTCTGTTCCCGCCGGAGAAGCAGCATAACTTTGTTTATAAACTGTCGGGAGGAGAGAAACGCCGTCTTTACCTGTGTACGGTACTGATTACCAACCCTAACTTCCTTGTACTGGACGAGCCTACAAACGACCTTGATATAGTAACGCTGAATATACTGGAAGAATACCTGCAACAGTTCAAGGGCTGTGTAATTGTTGTATCGCACGACCGTTACTTTATGGACAAGGTGGTAGGCCATCTGCTTGCTTTTCAGGGGAATGCGAAGATTAAGGATTTTCCCGGCAATTACACACAATACCGCGAGTGGAAAGAGATACAGGAGGAGCTGGAAAAGGAGCAACAGCAAGCAGCCAAACCGAAAGAGGAAAAAGTACAGCGATCTCAGCCGAAGAATGAAGAAAAGAAAAAACTATCGTTTAAGGAAAGACGCGAATTTGAGGAACTGGATGCCCTGATACCGAAGCTTGAAGAAGAAAAATCAACTATTGAAAATGAGCTTTCCAGCGGAACGCTTTCGGCTGATGAACTGATGGCGAAATCGAACCGTATAAGCGAACTGATAGACGAGATAGAAGAAAAGACCATGCGCTGGCTGGAATTGAGTGAACTGGCTTAATTAATTAAATGTTTTCGATTGGATTCATTAACATAGTACCACTACGTGGCACTGACTTTTCACTATTGATCTTATACCCCGTGCTTCCGCACAGGGCTATGAACAGGGAACCGCTTAGCGGTTTTATTACAAGCTGATAGCTTAAAATGTTGTGCTATAAGATTTATTCATAAAGAGACATGTAATGGTATGTTGTATTTGGTTGAAAATAAACCTGTTGGTGTTAGAGTATGTTTGTATCAAGTACTGCGTAGCAGTTACCTGTTTATAGCCCTGAGTGAACTGGCGTAATTAATTAAATGTTTTCGATTGGATTCATTAACATAGTACCACTACGTGGCACTGACTTTTCACTATTGATCTTATACCCCGTGCTTCCGCACAGGGCTATGAACAGGGAACCGCTTAGCGGTTTTATTATAAGCTGATAGCTTAAAATGTTGTGCTATAAGATTTATTCATAAAGAGACATGTAATGGTATGTTGTATTTGTTTGAAAATAAACCTGTTGGTGTTAGAGTATATTTGTATCAAGTACTGCGTAGCAGTTACCTGTTTATAGCCCTGTGCGGAAGCACAGGAAAAAGAATGAGAATTAAAACAGCGCCACGTAGTGGTGCCATATTATAGATATTTTATACCTTTGGTTAACAATCTTTATTCAACATGGCATGCCAAATACATATAGCCAGATATATCTTCAACTTGTCTTTGCTGTAAAATCCCGTGAAGCTTTAATTGATGAGTCTTTTCGTGAAGAACTTCAAAAATATATGAGTGGTATTATTACTAACCGAAAATGTAAATTGTGTGCTATTTATGCCAATCCTGACCATGTTCACATATTGGTTGGTTTGCATCCGAATGTTTCTGTATCCAACTTGGTCAGGGATGTGAAATCTAATTCTTCAAAATTTATTAATGAGAAGGGGGTTATACCTTTTCATTTCCAATGGCAGGACGGGTACGGTGTTTTTTCTTACTCAGCTTCTCATCTTGATGCTGTGGCGAAATATATTCTTAACCAACGCGAACATCATAAGAAGCGGGATTTTAAGACGGAATATATTGATATTCTTCAGAAATTTGGAGTGAATTACGATGAACAATTCCTTTTCGATTGGATTCTTTAACGTGGCGCCACTACTGAGAATCGTTTTCTTCCATAACTTTACTCTTTTTTGAGTAACGCTATTTCAGGACAAGACAAAATTGAAAAACCTGAAAAATGTAGAGGTGAAAATCGGCAAAATGAGTGGAGAAGCAGAAGAAAGATTGTATGCAGTATTAAAGAATTATCCTAAAGAGTAATTATGCAAATATGAAAACTATCTTAATCATACTATTGCTTTGCTTCTCCCTGCCTTTCTTCGCACAGGAGTTATATCAGGACAACAAAAACTCAGAGTACCTCTTTGCCGGCAGTATTTCCGATACTTCTATAAAAGTCTGGAATCTGAATGAGAAAACGATGGACTGGAAGCATCCCGAAGAACTGGAACAGACAGGGCGTTTGCAGGCTACGTCTTTTTTGTCGAAAGTATTTGATGCCGGGCTTTCTTTTCATGCCGAAGGCGATGAACCGTTCTGGAATGCAGAAATAAAAGAGCATTTATTAACCTTTACCCACCCCGAAGCAGGAAAGTCCTCATACAAACTAAAGATAGATGTCAACGATTTTATCGACAACAGCTTCTCTTTTATGTTCGGATGCGAAGGTGAGAATATATATGGACTTGTGAGAGGCTATTCCTATTTTCCCCGCGAACAGCAGGTTTGTGAACTTTGTATATGTGAAGAAGTGTCTTTTTTCGAAATTTTTATTAATTTCAGGGGTCATATTTATAAAGGTTGTGCCAAAATAGAAAAAGAAAATGAATAAAGAACTGACGACTCAATTTATTGACTTGCTCGAACAAGTAGCACAGGGAGAAGAAGCCCGGACTAAAGCTCTCTCATTTCAACTTATCACAAAGGTAGTACCCATGAAAGAATACCTCGGTTTTCTGGTAAAAGATGCACGGTATTACCTCGAACTTAACGAATGGCTGATCGCTCTCGAAAACACGGTCAGTAACCTGTACGAAACGGATATTAAACTCGACAAAGATGTTTTGGATGTTGCCCGCAAGGCCTTTGGGGAGCATATCAACGAGTACGACTGGGGGCACACGCTGGATGAAATGACTAAATAACTGTTTCAATTTTATTCGTTCCAATTTTTAGAGATGTTTATTTACATACGCTTCGCTCCTGTGACCGCTGGTTGAGTTGAGAGAAAGGAAAAAACAGCCGGAAACAGACTAAAAATGAACGAAGAAAAAGATATAATAAAATATTCGTATAAAATTTAAACAGGCTCTTATCTCTTTACCTCCAATATTGTATTTATCTTTGCATAATATAGGATGCGCCTCGGCAACTTCAAGCAAGCTTGATTGCGCTCGGCTTTCACTATATCTGTATAAAACAAAAACGAATGCTTAAACCCGGTCCCATTGGTGTATTTGATTCAGGATATGGCGGCTTAACGATCCTGTCGGAAATACAAGCCCTTATGCCTGAGTATGACTATTGCTATCTCGGCGACAATTCCCGTGCGCCCTATGGTTCGCGTTCGTTTGAAGTTGTTTATGAATTTACCAAACAGGCAGTCGAAGCCCTGTTCGACATGGGTTGCAACCTTGTTGTACTGGCATGTAATACAGCTTCGGCAAAGGCGCTGCGTACTATCCAGCAAAATGACCTCCCTGATATAGACCCCGACAAAAGGGTGCTTGGCGTAATACGCCCTACAGCCGAAATCGTCGGACAAGTAACCAAAAGCCGTCATGTGGGTATTGTGGGTACGGTAGGTACTATACAATCAGGGTCGTACCCGTTGGAGATAAACAAGTTTTTCCCTGACATAAAGGTAACGGGCGAGGCCTGCCCTATGTGGGTTCCGCTGGTTGAGAACAGGGAATACGAGAGCGAAGGAGCGGATTATTTTATAAAGAAGAACCTTGACAATATATTATCCAAAGACCCGCAGATCGATACCCTTATTCTCGGCTGCACACATTACCCGTTGTTGTTGGATAAGATTAAGCGTTTCTTGCCCGGCGGCGTTACAGCCCTGCCTCAGGGAGGATATATAGCCCGCAGCCTGCAGGACTATCTCCACCGCCATCCCGATATGGATAATGTATGTACAAAGGGAGGGGCAACACGTTACTTTACAACCGAATCTCCCGAAAAATTTTCAGAAGCCGCGACCATCTTCCTCCATAAAGAGATTGAAGTGAAGCATATAACGTTGGAATAAAATTTAAACAGTTTCTAATAGTCTAACTCAAGGGCGAGGACTTGAACAATATATTTTTCTCATATTCTGAGCTGTTCACGTTACTTTTTTTCTCTAACTTTATCTTATATAAGAGTCTGTTTAAATTTTATTCGTTCAAATTTATTGTCCCGAAGGGACTGAAGGTGGATAACCACGGGTAAAACCCGTGGCAGGAACTGACAGAAGAATGTGTCTCCGTAGGAGGCAAATAGCAAAAACAAATGCCATTCGCCTCCTACATAGACGGCCTCTCCCTATCCGCTTTTTCCACGGGTTTTACCCGTAGTTATCCATATTAGCCCACTTCGTGGACTTAGAACCCTGGTTGCAAAACAGAAGGTTGATTTATAATAGTATACTGCAACCCAAAGCAACCCTTGATTTGCATTAATAATTAATGCTACATTCTCTTTCTCATGCCGAGGAACGAAGTATCTCGTTGCTCAAAGGAGAACGAGACAAGAGATGCTTCTTGTCGTCAGCATGACAGAAACAAAAAATTACTCTTAAAAAAAAGTGACAATGATTGAATTGAAAATCAGCGAAGCTAAAATTGGCAGAACCAAATATTTCACATTACGAATAACAGTTCTGTGAAGGTATACCAACGAAGCACTAGTAAAAAAGTAACAATAAAAAACAGAAAAAAACTGTCACTTTTGTCACTTTTTAGTAACTGCTTAAATTTTATTCGTTCCAATTTTCAGAGATGTTTTAGAGATGCTTATTTACATACGCTTCGCTCCTGTGACCGTTGGTTGAGTTGAGAGAAAGGAAAAAGCAGCCGAAAACAGCCTAAAAATGAACGAAGAAAAAGGTATAATAAAATATTCGTATAAAATTTAAACAGTTACTTAGTAAAAATAAACCGAATGCGAAAAATAATCCACATAGATATGGATGCCTTTTATGCATCCATCGAGCAGCGCGACACCCCGGAATACAGGGGTAAGCCCCTTGCTGTGGGATATGCGGGGCCGCGTGGCGTGGTTGCGGCAGCCAGTTACGAGGCGCGGCGTTACGGTGTGCGTTCGGCTATGGCCTCCAAGACCGCCCTGCGCAAATGTCCCCACCTGATATTTGTTCCCGCGCGGTTCGATGTTTATAAGTCCGTATCGCGGCAGATAATGGATATATTCCACGAATACACCGATTTGGTGGAGCCGCTCTCCCTCGATGAGGCTTTCCTCGATGTGACCGAGAACCATAAGCAAATAGCTTCGGCTACCGAAATAGCGCGGGAGATAAAACAAAAAATATACGAAACCACCCACCTGACGGCTTCGGCGGGCGTGTCTTTCAACAAGTTTCTGGCAAAGATAGCTTCCGACCAGAACAAGCCCAACGGGCTGTTTGTAGTAAAGCCCAAAGTCGCCGAGCATTTTGTGGAAACGCTGGCTGTAGAACAGTTTTTCGGGGTGGGCAAGGTCACGGCAAAACTCATGCACCAGTTAGGGATAAAGACAGGCTGGGACTTGAAGCAACGCTCCGAAAATGAACTGGTCTCCGTCTTTGGCAAGGCGGGACATATATACTACCAGAACGCCCGTGCCATAGACGACCGCCCCGTAGAATCGAAGCGGATAAGGAAGTCCGTCAGTTCAGAAACCACCTTCGACAGGGATATTGACAATTTGGACGAACTGGCTTTCGAACTCGATATAGTTGCCCGTGAAGCCTTCGATTATATAGATAAGAAAAAATTCAGGGGCAGGACTGTCACTCTGAAGATCAAATATGCTGACTTTAAGATGATTACCCGCAGCAGAACCTTTGCGGAAGCCGTTTCCGACTACGAAACATTCTACAAGGCGGGGTTCGAACTCCTGCAGCTTGTCGACTTGTCTCCCAAAGTGCGGCTGATTGGCCTCGGACTGAAAAACAGTGACGATGAAACAGGGTGGTACGATGCCGTTCAGTTACGGATTAATTTTGACGAAGATGGAGGATAAAGCCCCTCCAACCTCCCAAAAGGGAAGGCTACTCCCCCCCTTCGGGGGATTTAGGCGACCGGTAGCCGATATTCTTATCAAAATACTTTCACATATTCAGATAAGTACTTACTTTTGCAATGATGAAACCGAAAAAGAAAGGAACGCACAGCAACCGTACCAAACATCTTCTCTTTTCGCTGAATGAAGAGGAGTATGCCCTTATAGCTTCGTATATAAAGAAGTATAAGATAGCTAACCGTTCCCGTTGGTGCCGCGAGACTATCATTGCCCATGTACTCAAAAGCCTAGACCAGGACTATCCTACCCTGTTTGGCGAAAACGAGATGCGCCGATGAACCCATCTATACTCAACGACGAATACTATATGCGTCAGGCTTTGAATGAAGCCCGTCAGGCATTCGACAAGGGCGAAGTCCCTATCGGGGCAGTCATCGTTTGCCAGGGGCGTATTATAGCACGGGCGCATAACCTTACCGAAACCCTTAACGATGTGACGGCACATGCCGAAATGCAGGCTATTACCGCAGCCGAAAATGTGCTTGGAGGGAAATACCTGACCGGCTGCACCCTGTATGTTACAGTAGAGCCATGCCCTATGTGTGCGGGAGGCTTATTGTGGTCGCAGGTAGCGCAGATAGTTTACGGAGCCGGAGACATTAAAAAAGGCTACTCCACATTTTCGCCCTCTATCCTGCATCCTAAAACCACCGTAGTATCAGGCGTTCTGGAAGAAGAATGCGCTACCCTTATGAAGGACTTTTTCAGGCAAAAAAGATAAGATTGAGTACCGCTTTTCCTGAAAAGAATCGTTTTTAACAATTATTTAGATTTTCTCGTGCAACGATAGGGTTAAAATGGTATCTACTAATTGTAAAAAGAAAGTAAACAATTAAATTCAAGTAAAAACTTTAGTCGTGAAAAAGTCGACGAAACTATTTTCAATGCAGATTCTCTGCTTTGTTCTGGCAATAGGATTTACTTCTTGCTCCGATGATGGTTACTCCCTTGACAAGTATTGGAGGTCGATGGTAACAGTAAACAAAGTAGGAGAGAATACATACGATTTTACTTTAGATAGCGGAGAGAAACTTTGGGTTGCAGCGCCGGTGGGCATAAATCTGAAGCCTAAATATGACAGAGCTATTATAAACTATACTATATTATCCGATAAATTTGATGGTTACGATCATGCTGTTAAGCTGAACGGGTTTACCGATGTGCTGACAAAGGAAATTGCTTATATAGCGCCCGATGATGAGGTACAACAAGATAGTATAGGATACGATCCGATCAAGGTATATTCGATATGGGCAAGTGGAGGGTATATGAATATCTATTTCAGCTTTAATACCGGCGAAACCAAGGCTCATTTGATAAATATGGTATCTGCCAGACCCGATCTCTCAACATTAGATGATGTCGTAAAACTGGAATTCAGGCACAACAGGAACGGAGACCCCGAACACTATGGTGTAAATGGTTATGTGTCGTTCGACCTTACTCCCTATCTGACATCAGGACGCGATAAAGTAACATTCGATATAGAATGGACAGACTTTAGCGGAGATACAAAGATAAAAACAATAGAGTATAAGTACGGCGAAGCCGGAACAGCGGGAAGTACTGCACTCAATGAAAAAGATAATTCGACTAACCTGAATATTTATTAATATTCTTTTTGATTTCCTTTCTGAAAAAGAGAGCTCGGGAGAGTTCTCTTTTTCTACTTTATGCAGGGTATGTCTTTGATAAATAAATTTTTGAACACTTTCCTTTTTTTTCCGGATTATACCACTGTTTATTCTTCAAAAAGATGTATTTTTGTTCAGATCAGATTTTTATAAATGGATAACATTAAACTTAAAGAGCAGGTCAAAAACGAATTCACTGATTATCTGAATTTGAATAAGCATCGTAAGACCCCTGAAAGATACGCAATACTAGAGCACATTTATTCTACCAAAGGGCATTTTGATATGGATTCCCTTTACAAAGCGATGAAGCAGTCTAGTTTCAGGGTAAGCCGCGCGACGCTATACAATACGATAGAACTATTGCTTGATTGCGGACTGGTGGTAAAGCATCAGTTTGGAGCTAATGTGTCCCAGTATGAACGCGCTTTCGGCAATGAAAATCACGATCATCTTATTTGCCTGAGTTGTGGCGAGGTCAAAGAGCATAAGAACGGAAACCTCTTTACTCCGGCGCAGCAGAAAAAGCTGCAACGATTCAAAATCAGCTATTACAGCATGTATATTTATGGTATCTGCAACAAGTGCATGCGGTCTAAAAATGCAGAGGAAAAGAAGAATAAAGCGAAAGTAACAGAAAATAAGAGTACCCGTATTAATAAGAAAAAATGAAATGTCGGTACTGCGAATGTCTGGTAATGTTATTGGCAGGGATATTTCATGCGACTTAAAAAATGACAAATAGATAAAACATGAAAGTAGATGTATTGCTCGGCTTACAGTGGGGCGACGAAGGAAAGGGAAAAATAGTAGATGTGTTGACACCTGATTATGAAATCGTAGCCCGTTTTCAGGGAGGCCCCAATGCTGGTCATACACTTGAGTTTGAAGGCAAGAAATATGTCCTTCGTTCCGTTCCCTCCGGTATATTCCAAGGTAATAAACTGAATGTGATAGGCAATGGCGTTGTCCTCGACCCCGCTTTGTTTAAAGGAGAGATAGAAGCGTTGGAACAATCGGGGCACGACCTGAAATCGAGATTGTATATATCAAAAAAAGCGCATCTCATCATGCCTACCCACCGCCTGCTCGACGCCTGCTATGAAGCAGCCAAAGGAGACTCTAAGATAGGTACCACCGGCAAAGGCATAGGCCCTACATATACTGATAAGATAAGCCGCAACGGGCTTAGGGTGGGGGATATACTCCACAACTTCGAAGAGAAGTACAATACGGCTAAAGCCAAACATCTGAGGATACTCAATCAATATAACTTTGATACGAGCGCGTTGGCAGGTATCGAAAAAGAGTGGTTCGACGGTATTGCCAAACTGAAAGAGTTTACATTTATCGATAGCGAACACTTCATCAACAACGCGGTGGGTACAGGCAAGAAAGTACTGGCGGAAGGAGCGCAGGGAACAATGCTGGATATAGACTTCGGTTCGTACCCGTTTGTGACCTCATCGAACACCATTACCGCCGGAGCATGTACAGGGCTTGGTATAGCGCCACGCAATGTAGGCGAAGTATACGGCATCTTCAAGGCATACTGCACACGAGTAGGCAGCGGCCCGTTCCCTACCGAACTGTTTGACGAAACGGGAGACCAGTTGCGCAAACTCGGATTCGAGTTCGGCTCCGTTACAGGACGTCCGCGCCGTTGTGGCTGGATAGATTTAGTCGCCTTGCGCTATGCCATTATGGTAGACGGCGTAAGCCAGCTCATCATGATGAAAAGCGATGTGCTCGATTCATTTGAAACAATAAAAGCCTGTGTGGCTTACGAGATAGAAGGGAAGACAGTATCTGAATTTCCTTTCGAGGTAGATGACCGCATCAAACCTGTGTATGTGGAAATGAAAGGCTGGCAGGCCGACATGACAAAGATGCTGAAAGAAGACCAGTTCCCGAAAGAATTTACGGATTATATCTCATTTCTGGAAAAAGAACTCGGAGTGCCTATCAGCATCGTTTCACTAGGGCCCGACAGGGCGCAAACGATTATAAGGAAATAACATATTGTGTAGGGGCGAATAAACTTTCGCCCACCAAACCCGGCAATACATCCCTGCGGTTAAACTGAAAAATAAGTCAAATTTAATTAAGAAATGTGAGTGAGGTCTCAGTATATTACATGACATAAACCCTATTGGCATATTTTTTGTTTATTTACTTATAAATTAGAATTTAAAATCATTAAAAAAGAATAGACTATGCCTATAGGTTGGATATTATTAATACTGATAGCGATAGCTAGTTTTGTTGTTCAGCAGATGTTGAAGAGCAGATTTAACAAGTATTCCAAAATTCCGTTATCCAGCGGGATGACTGGTCGTGATGTAGCCGAAAAGATGCTGCATGACAATGGTATATATGACGTAAAAGTAGTTTCTACGGGCGGTATGCTTACCGACCATTATAACCCTTCTAATAAGACAGTAAACCTGAGCGAAGGAGTATATGCCAGCAATAGTGTAGCGGCGGCGGCAGTAGCTGCCCACGAGTGCGGACATGCCGTACAGCATGCTTATGAATACGGGCCGTTGAAAATGCGTTCGGCGCTGGTGCCTGTGGTAAGCTTTGCTTCCAATATTGTTACATGGGTTATACTTGCAGGTATATTTATGATTAATGTTTTCCCGGCGTTGATATGGGTAGGTATAGCTTTATTTGCGATGACTACCGTATTCAGTTTTATTACCCTGCCGGTGGAGATAAATGCCAGTAGCCGCGCATTGGTTTGGCTGAATACGGCAGGTATAACAAATACCGGCAACCATGCTATGGCAAAGGACGCTCTCAAATGGGCTGCTTATACCTATGTGATAGCTGCTATCGGCTCTTTGGCAACATTGATTTACTATATAATGATTGCATTAGGACGACGCAATTGATGGAATATAAAGGAAATAGAAAAAAGAGTGGTCACACCGGCTACTCTTTTTTTGTAATAAACTGAAATGTTAATAATCAGGATTTTTTATCTTTGCACCTTTACAGGTGTATTCAAAGATTTAGGGTTTAAATGTTTAAAAACTTGGCACTTCCAATCTTTAAATGTTGAACTTTAAACCTTAAATATGACTGGCACAACAATAACACATAAATGAAACCAATGTTTTTTATAATAGTCTTTGTCGTTTATATTCTAGCTAATTATTATGTATTCAGGCATTTCTGGATTGCGATGCCACCCTCTGCCGCAGGCAAGGTAATACTCGTATCGTTTGCTGTCATAGCAGTCACTTCCTTTTTTATTTCTTTCCTTGTAGGCGATTCGCTCCCTATTGGCCTCACATCCTTCTTGTATAAAGTAGGTACGGCATGGCTTTTCATCATGTTGTATTTCTTTATTGTGATGGCGGCGAAAGATCTGTTCGGACTGACAAACAAACTGTTGCATTTTATGCCGAGCGACGCCATTACCCGCTACACCAAAGACAATTGGGCGGGATTGGGTTTGATGGTCGGCTTTATAGCTTTGCTGATGATTTGCGGTTATCTCAAATACCAGTGGAAAGTAAGGGTTGAATTGCCCATTCAGATTTATAAAACCTTTGGTGATACTATTGCACCCAGGTCGTTGCGCATTGTGGCTATAAGCGACCTGCATCTGGGGTATAGCATTGGCGAAAAGGAGTTTGAAAAATGGGTAGGCCTGATAAATGCCGAGAATCCCGACATTGTACTTATAGCAGGCGATATTATAGATAACAGCGTCCGTCCGTTAAACGAAGGCCGCTATGCGGAGGTATTCCACAAGATAAAAGCCCCGATGGGTATTTATGCCTGTATAGGAAACCATGAATATATAAGCGGATTCAAGGAAAGCGAGGCTTTTATGGAGAAAGCCGGCGTAAAGGTGCTGCGGGATTCGGTGGCGCTGGTCGACAGTTGTTTTTATGTTGTCGGACGCGACGACAGGTCGAATCCTTCACGTAAACCGTTGCAGGAGTTAGTTGCGGGACTGGATCAGGCAAAACCTGTTATCATGCTCGACCATCAGCCTTACCACCTTGAAGAGGCTGAGGCAAACGGTATAGATATACAAATTTCGGGACATACACATCAGGGACAGGTCTGGCCGATTTCTTTGATAACGAATAAAATATATGAACGCGATCATGGTTTTATAAAGAAAGGCAATGCCAATATCTATGTAAGTTCCGGTATCGGGATATGGGGCGGTAAGTTCCGTATAGGTACACAATCCGAATATGTTGTAATAGATGTAAATAAGTAGCCCCCTAAATCCCCCAAGGGGGACTTTAGCAAAGCCCCGAAAGTATATGAAAGAATGAACAAAATGAATATGAACCAATAATAATACCCTCTCTGCTCCCCCTCCCTTTTGGGGAGGGCCGGGGTGGGGTGCCTTTATATGAGAGTCTTCTTTAATGCCATAATCGTTCAGATATTCCTCAGTGCTTATATCTACTGGAGGGGCTGGCAGGCATTGCCTGACAAGAACCTTATTAAAGTTCCGTACACAGCTATTTACATAGCAGAACTGATAATCTATTTTATCGGATTCTTCACATCCAAGTACCTTCCTTTCGATGCGCTTCATACCTTTGCCTGGGTTGGAACCACATGGATGCTCTTTACCATCTATATGACGGTACTCCTCTTGTTATATGACTTAATAAAATATATAAACAAGAAGAAAAAAATATTTTCACTCGATTTTGCATCCAGAAAGCCCAGACTTATTTATTTTTGTGCATCTTTGCTTATCGTCATCGCTACGATGGGGTACGGTAGTTACAGGTTCTGGAATCCGGTAGTCACCGAGATGAACCTGACGGTAGAAAAACATTCTCCACATGTGAAAGACCTCCGTATAGTTGTAGCTACAGACATACACGCGGGCTACCTTATCGACAAGAAGATTATTTCCATGTATGTGGATAAGATAATGGAGCAGAAGCCCGATTTGATACTGCTGGTAGGCGATATAATAGACTATGACGCCAAATCCCTGTACGAGCAACAGATGGAAACCGAATTTCTGCGATTGAAAGCTCCTTATGGCGTATATGTTTCCACAGGCAATCATGAGTACATCGAACTGGGAGAGGCGGAAGACGAGAAGATACTATGGCTGAGCCAAAAGGCGGGAATGACAGTACTTAGGGATACAACGGTATTGATCGCGGACTCTTTCTATCTGGTAGGGCGCGAAGACGACAAGTGCAAAACGCGGAAAAAACTACCCGAAATAATGCAGGGTGTGAATAAGGACTATCCCGTTATCGTAATGAACCATGAACCGCATGTTTTGCAGGAAGAGGTAGACGCAGGTGCCGACATAGCCGTGTACGGACATACGCACAATGGGCAGTTTTTTCCGGTGAATACCATTATGGCGGTAAGCTCGATGATATATAACACGGGATTGGTACCCGAAAGCATGAAAGTCAGGTCTATGTACGAACTGCCTTTCGGATATAAGAAGAAAGAGAATACACATATATATGTGTCATCCGGCCTGGGGCTGGCAGGGCCTCAATACAGGATTGGCACAATATCGGAGATAGTCGTATTGAATGTAAAATTTAAGGCCTCCCCAACCCCTCCATAGGAGGGGCTATAACCTCCCCTTTGGGGAGGCAAGGAAGGACTGGTATAACTACTATATGCTAAAGTCACTATACATAAAGAATTACGCGCTAATAGACAGCCTCGAAATAGACTTCGAACAGGGCTTTTCTGTTATAACCGGCGAAACAGGAGCCGGTAAATCCATTATTCTGGGTGCATTATCGCTCATACTCGGGCAGCGTGCCGATATCAAGGCTATCAAGCAAGGAGAAAGCAAATGCGTGATAGAAGGAGCTTTTGACGTTTCGGCCTATGACCTTAAAGCCTTCTGTGAAGAGAAGGGCATAGAGTACGACCCCGGCAACTATATCCTCCGTCGCGAAATCCTGTCTTCGGGTAAGTCGAGGGCTTTTATCAATGATTCCCCCGTGTCGTTGACCGATCTGAAAGAACTGGGCAGCCAGTTGATCGACATACACTCACAGCATCAAAACCTGTTGTTGTCCGATACCCGTTTCCAGATGCAGGTAGTGGATGCTTTGGCGGGAAATAAAGAGTTGCTGAAAAAATATCAACAGGCATTCCATTTCTACAAGCAGGCTGAAAAGGCATTGGATGAATTGAAGGAGTCTGTGAAGAAAAGCAAGGAAGAAGAAGACTACCTGCGTTTCCAGATCGAATCACTGAGAGAGACGGCTTTGCAGGACGGGGAGCAGGAAGAACTGGAAGAAGAACAGGAAACCCTTACCCATGCCGAAGATATTAAATCCGCGTTATTCAGGATACATAGCCTACTGTCGGATGACGACAGCGGTATCGTGTCGGAGCTTAAAGAGAGCCTGAACACGGCGCAGCAACTGGCTAAGGTTTATTCAAAATCAGATGAGATTTCGGAGCGTTTACAGACGGCTTACATCGACATGAAAGACCTCGCTTCCGAAATGGACAAGCTGGCCAATGATGTGGAGTTCAACCCCGAACGCCTGGCTTTTATCGAGTCGCGTCTCGATATAATTTATACCTTACAGAAAAAGTACCATGTAGAGACTATTGCCGACCTGTTGGCTTTGTATGAGGAGTTTAAGCGAAAGATAGAAAGTATAGAGTCTTCTGACGAACAGGTTGTACTGCTAGAGAAGGAAGTGCGCGAAAAACACGAAAAAATGCTGGCTTTGGCTCAGCAGCTGAGTGATAAGCGGTTGGCTATAACCGGTAGTTTCGAGAAGGAACTGACCGACAGGGTTGCCTATCTGGGTATGCCCAATATCCGCTTCAAGTGTGATATTATAGCCGGAGAGCATCCGAATATATATGGCATGGACAGTGTGTTGTTCCAGTTCTCGGCAAATAAGAATGTGCCTTTACAACCCGTGGCTGATATTGCTTCCGGCGGCGAAATCTCGCGTCTGATGCTTTGTCTCAAGTCGATGATCGCGGGCGCTACGGCATTGCCTTCCATCATATTCGATGAAATAGATACGGGAGTTTCGGGCGAGATAGCCGATAAGATGGGCGAAGTGATGCGCGAGTTTGGCAAGAGTATGCAGGTAATAGCCATTACCCATTTGCCACAAATAGCGGCGAAGGGCAAAGTGCATTACAAGGTGTATAAGTCGGATGACGAAGCGGCTACTACTACTCATCTCATTCAGTTGTCGGATGCCCAACGGCTTGACGAAATAGCCCGGATGCTGAGCGGCTCTACTGTAACGGATGCCGCTGTGCAGAATGCGAGGGTAATGCTGGGACTATAGTAATGAGAATAAATATTTTTTATATAAGTATACTCGTTTTTTTGTTTCTTTCATGTTTGAAGTGTAATGCGCAGTATGAAAGAGAATTGTGGACGAATAGCGAGGGTGGCCCGATAATAGGGCGCATTAGTGCCGAAACATTCTATTTTGCCGGGAATGGGGAATTTTATTATGGCAATGAGAAAAATTCTAATACAAAGTCTGTTTATATTACAGAGAACGGGGAATTGCATGATGCTCCATATATTTATAGTTATTCAGGAAAAAAATACACATATAATTCTTCATCGAGAGAGATTCTCTTATATGTAGACCTGATAAATACTACAGATAGTATCTTTGTGAAAAAAATACCTATAGATGATATATACAAGGGGCAATGGAGTAGGCAGGTAAGTGATAATACGTTTGTAATGCTATCTAATCCGGTAATTTTTAGGCAGACCGTTATGTCTGTTGAGGCAGGGAGTACAGAATATGACCCTTTCGATGTGATAGATAAATCCAATATAGAGAAACCGGATCAGGAAAAAATATTGGAGGTTATAAGAGGTGCAAAGTATTTCGGAGCAATAGAACCGGATAAAGACAAATGGATATCTGAGGCTGATTTTACATTGAGGATAGCCGGAGAAGACGAAAGTGTTGCATGGCTCTATATCCAAAAAGAGAACCGGCAGATTTATGTAATAACCAGAGGATGGATAAGCGATTATTCACAATTTTATGAAATGAGTGAAGTCGATTTTGCAAGGCTTATAGAAATTGCAGAAAAATATAAAAACAGTGCTTTTGCAGGCTTCTGGTCTGTGCGTTGTGAAGCAAAGAAAGATAATTAAAAAAATGATACCTTTCCTTAACCTGAAACGCGAAAACGAGCGATATGCTTCCGAAACAAAGGAGGCGGTATCCCGTGTTGTCGATTCGGGCTGGTATATCAGAGGACGCGAGAATAATTACTTTGAAGCAGATTTTGCATCTTACTGTGGTGTAGGATATTGTGTCGGGGTGGGCAACGGGCTTGATGCTCTCCGCCTTATACTGATGGGGTATATGCAGTTAGGTAAAATAAAGGAAGGTGATGAAGTAATCCTTCCTGCCAATACATTTATTGCTACGGCTCTGGCCGTTACCCAGTCCGGACTGACACCTGTGCCGGCCGACTGTGACATAGGTTCATATAATATCGACCCTGTTTCAGTAAAGGAAAAGATAACAGGCAAAACCAGAGCCGTGATTGCCGTCCACCTCTACGGGCAAGTGGCCGCTATGGACGAACTCAGGGAGATAACGGACCAACACAGTCTTCTGTTGATTGAAGACGCTGCTCAGGCGCATGGCGCGATATACAACGGGCGGAGAGCCGGAAGTGTTGGCGATGCGGCGGCATTTAGCTTCTATCCTGTAAAGAATCTTGGTTCGCTGGGCGATGCCGGGGCAGTTACTACTAATGATGAGGAATTGGCAGGCATCATAAGGGCTTTGTCGAACTATGGATCGGACGAAAAATATATACACAAATATAAAGGATTGAATTCCCGTCTTGATGAACTACAGGCGGCCATACTTTCCGTCAAGCTGGGATATATTGATGAAGATAATGCCCTGCGCCGCGAGATAGCCCGGTTCTATATGGAAAACATAAAGAATGATTTTTTTATCCTGCCGGAAGTAAAGGGCTGGGATAGCCATGTGTTCCATCTGTTCGTTATCCGTTGCCAAGAGCGCGCCAGGGTTCAGCAATATCTTTCCGATAACGGTATACAAACGCAGATACATTATCCGCATGCTATACACCGGCAGCAGGCTTATGCCGAACTGAGCCACTTGAGCCTGCCTGTCGCCGAACAATTGCAGGATGAGGTGTTGAGCCTTCCGCTCTATCCGTCTTTGACGAAAGAAGAACTGAATAAGATTGTTGACACATTAAATAACTATGGGACTATTTAAATTTTTTCCGTAAAAAGAAAGGAACGGTTACTTAGAGTCTGTTTTTTATGTGTCGCAAACCGTTCATAAAGTATGAAAATAATTGGAATATAAAGGTAAATAATTCAGCGGTTTCTATTTTATCTTTTTCAGTGTGTGAAAAAGATAAAAAAACAGCCACTTTCTTTGTCTTATAAGCCGTTAGAAATAATATTTGTTATATATTTGTAGTTCGAAGTAAATAGTGATATCGAAAAAGAGAATTTCAAGAAAGGAATATTAAAAAACACAAAAGTACTTATAACATAAAAATGAGACTAACCTCCTTGACAGCCATCTCGCCAATAGATGGTCGTTATCGTAATAAAACAGAAAAACTAGCAGATTATTTTTCGGAGTATGCCCTTATTAAGTATCGCGTACAGGTTGAAATAGAATATTTTATTGCGCTTTGCGAATTGCCTCTGCCTCAGTTGAAAAATATAGATAAGTCTGTTTTTCCAAAACTGAAAAATATTGTTGATAATTTTTCGGAAGAAGATGCTTTACGCATAAAAGAAACGGAAAAAGTAACAAACCATGATGTGAAAGCCGTTGAATATTTTATAAAAGAAAAATTCGACGAGTTAGGAGGTTTGGAACAATATAAAGAGTTCATCCATTTTGGACTTACATCCCAGGATATAAACAATACATCTGTTCCTCTTTCTCTGAAAGACGCCCTGAATGATGTATATTACCCACTCCTCGATGAACTGATAGTGAAACTGAGAAATCAGGCGACAGCATGGACTGACGTGGCTATGCTGGCCAAAACGCATGGGCAACCCGCGTCTCCTACACGCTTAGGCAAGGAGATTATGGTTTTTGTGAGCCGCCTCGAAACCCAGTTGCAGTTGCTCAAATCCGTTCCGCTGTCTGCAAAATTTGGAGGAGCAACAGGAAACTATAATGCTCACACTGTAGCATACCCCGAATATGACTGGAAAGCTTTTGGAAACAAGTTCGTTTCCGAAAAGTTAGGCTTGGAAAGAGAAGAATGGACTACGCAAATTTCAAATTATGACAATTTGGCAGCCGTTTTTGACGCGTTGAAACGTATCGATACAATCATGATAGACCTTAATCGTGATTTTTGGCAATACATATCAATGGAATATTTCAAGCAGAAGATAAAAGAAGGGGAAATAGGATCATCGGCAATGCCGCACAAGGTAAACCCTATCGATTTCGAAAATGCGGAAGGAAACTTGGGAATAGCCAATGCCATCCTGGAACATCTGGCATCTAAACTGCCGGTGTCGCGTTTACAGAGGGATTTGACGGACTCTACAGTCCTGCGGAATGTGGGCGTACCTATAGGGCATATTGCGATAGCGATACAAAGTACATTGAAAGGACTAGATAAATTATTGTTGAATAATGACATGTTATTTAAGGATCTGGACAACTGTTGGGCTGTTGTGGCAGAAGGAATACAAACGATATTGCGTCGCGAGGGATACCCTAAACCATACGAGGCCCTGAAAGCACTTACCCGTACCAATAGCGTGATAACGGCAGATTCTATTGCCGGCTTTATCAACGGGCTGGATGTAAGTGAGGCCGTGAAAGACGAACTGAGAAAGATTACACCGCATACTTATACAGGGGTGTAATTTAAATTAACCGATAACCGTGAGGTTATCAAAAAAAATTAAATTATAATTAAACAAAAGGAAAACAATGGTGACAGAAAATGGAAATGATAGAGAAGGCCGGGATGGTTACTCATCATCAGAAAACAATTCAAATGGAGCAGAACCGGCAAAAAAGAAACGTGCGCGTGTAGGTGACCTACGTAAACAGGCGTATGATATCAATACAGATCGTGGAAAAGACAGGAATCCATATAAGACGGGTGGAGACAGGGACAGGCAAGGATCATCTTATCAATCGGAACGTCAGTCAAGACCTTCTTATGACAGGAGCAGCGATGAACGCCGTTCGTATGGAAACCAACGTCAGTCAGGTGGAGGTTACTCCGATAATCGTGGCGGTGGCTATTCCGACAATCGTGGCGGCTATTCAGGTAACCGTGGCGGCGGTAACAGCTATGGCAGTGGCAACCGTAGTGGCGGTAACAGTTATGGAGGTAACAGTTATGGAGGCGGTAACCGTAGCGGCGGCAACAGTTATGGAGGCGGCAACCGCGGTGGCAATAGCTATGGCAGCGGCGGCAACCGTGGCGGTAATAGCTATGGTGGCGGTGGACGCAACTTTGGCAATAATGACCGCAGGCCATCCATCAACCGTGGTGGAAGCAGAGGAGCCGAAGGTATCAAGCGACTGGTTAAGCCTGTAAAGTATAAAGAAAATATAGACCCGAACACTCCGTTGCGATTGAATAAGTATCTGGCTAATGCGGGAGTATGTTCCCGTCGTGAGGCAGACGCCTTTATCACAGCCGGTGTAGTGAAGGTAAACGGAGAGGTTGTCGATCAATTGGGGGCTAAGGTTACCCGTGGCGATTTAGTTACATTCCACGACCAACCCGTACGTCTCGAAAGTAAAGTCTATGTCCTTCTGAACAAGCCAAAGAATTGTGTGACGACATCCGACGACCCCCAAAACCGCCTTACGGTAATGGATCTGGTTAAGAATGCCTGCCCCGAGCGCATCTATCCGGTAGGCCGTCTCGACAGGAATACGACAGGGGTGTTGCTGCTGACAAACGATGGCGATTTGGCGTCGAAACTGATGCATCCTAAATTTAAGAAGAAAAAAATCTATCAGGTAACACTTGACCGTGATGTAGCCATCGAAGATATGCAGGCTATAGCTGATGGTATAGAACTGGATGACGGAGAGATACATGCCGACTCTATAGCGTATCAGTCAGAAGACACATTGAACGTTGTAGGTATCGAAATACACTCGGGACGTAACCGTATAGTACGCCGTATATTTGAAAAACTGGGCTATCAGGTAATAAAGCTCGACCGTGTATACTTTGCCGGACTTACTAAAAAGAATATACCAAGAAGTAAGTGGCGTTATCTGACAGAAAAAGAGGTAAACATGCTTCGTATGGGAGCCTTTGAATAAATAATATATAAGCGTGAGGATTACCTTACGCTTATTTTTTATAATTAAATATATTTCATGGCTAAAAATAAAAGTAACGGAATAAAGATTCGCTGAGAAGCGTTACTTTTATTACTTTTGTATGCTCTTATTATACACTTACAAAAATGGAAAGTATTCGTAGAACAAAAATTGTAGATTTGCTCCGGAAGAAGAAAGAATTTGGAGCGACTGTAGATGTTAAAGGATGGGTAAGGACTATCCGTGGTAATAAATATGTGAGCTTTATTCACCTTAATGATGGGTCTACAATTCATAATCTTCAGATTGTTGCCGATGTCGAAAAATTTGGAGAAGCATTCTTCAAGCCGGTTACAACCGGAGCTTGTATCCATGTTGTAGGCACATTGGTAGAATCGCAGGGAAAAGGTCAGACGATGGAAATACAAGCCGATACGATAGAAATATACGGAACGGCAGATCCTGAAACCTATCCGTTGCAGAAAAAAGGACACTCGTTGGAGTTTTTGAGGGAAATCGCCTATCTGCGCCCGCGGACAAATACCTTTGGCGCGATATTCCGTATACGTCATCACATGTCTTATGCTATTCATAAGTACTTCAACGATAACGGCTTTTTCTATTTCCATACACCTATCGTAACAGCCTCTGATGCAGAAGGTGCGGGTTCGATGTTTCAGGTAACCACTCTTGACTTTAATAATACGCCCCGTAACGATAAAGGGCAGGTTGACTACTCCGAAGACTTCTTCGGCCGTCAGACCAACCTGACTGTTTCGGGTCAGCTTGAAGGCGAACTGGGAGCAATGTCCCTTGGCGCTATTTATACCTTCGGGCCTACTTTCCGAGCCGAAAACTCAAATACGCCGCGCCACCTTGCCGAGTTTTGGATGATAGAGCCGGAAGTAGCCTTCTATGATATCAATGATAACATGGATCTGGCAGAAGATTTCCTGAAGTATCTGATAAAATATGCACTGGAACATTGCAAAGATGATATCGACTTCCTTAGCGAGCACTTTGATAAAGAATTGGTAGAACGCCTCAATTTCGTTATTGCAAACGATTTTGTACGCCTTACTTATACCGAGGGTGTAGAGATATTGGAAAAGAGCGGACAGAAATTTGAGTTCCCTGTCTACTGGGGAGCAGACCTTCAGTCAGAGCACGAACGTTATCTGGTAGAGAAACACTTCAAACGCCCTGTTATCCTGACCGATTATCCGAAGGAGATCAAATCCTTCTATATGAAGCAGAACGAAGACGGCAAAACCGTTCGTGGCATGGATGTCCTTTTCCCTAAGATTGGCGAAATAATAGGAGGTTCGGAGCGTGAAGCAGATTATGATAAGCTGGTTAACCGCACCAAGGAACTGGGAATGAACACCGACCCTATCTGGTGGTATATGGAAACCCGTAAATTCGGGACAGCCCCACATGCAGGGTTCGGATTAGGATTCGAACGCCTTATCCTCTTTATCACAGGTATGGCCAATATCCGAGATGTGATACCGTTCCCCCGCACACCGAATAACGCGGAGTTTTGATATTGGAATTAATATAATAAGAAAGAGCAGTAACAATCAATTTACTGCTCTTTTTACTTTAAGAGTTTCGCCGTATCATCCGGTATTTGTCAGCCTGAATTCTATACCATTACTGTCATCAATAACAGATTCTTTCTATTCTTTATAGTTCAATAGAGTTTATATTCAATAAGATTATATATGGTTTATTCTCTGTTATTTAATTGCCTCCTGCTTTAGCTGGAGGATAATAGTCTAATCAGATAATGGCTTTAGCCAAAATGTTTTGACTAAAGTCGTTTTCTATCTGTATTATTATGAGGGTGTGTCATAAGTAAAAACAGTCTATTAAATTGTTACTCTCTTTGTCATTCTGAATGCAATGAAGAATCCCGACCCTCCGGATACGGGATGTTTCACTCCGTTCAACATGACAAAATGAAAGTGAAAATTACTTATGACACACCCTCCAACTAAAACTCCTAAAAATATGCATCTTACTCTTTTATTGAATATATACTCTAATATTAGTAATTATTCTTCCAAAACTTTATCTTTGATATTGAAAAAGCCTGAATTATGAAGATAAAAGAAATCCTGCATGCAATAGAGCAAATTGCCCCTATCCCTTTACAGGAAGGGTTCGACAATAGTGGTATACAAATAGGGGACATCCATCAGGAAGCCAAAGGAGCGGTTGTCTGTATAGATGTTACAGAAGCCGTAATAGACGAAGCTATAGCCCTTGGCTGCAATCTGGTTATCTCGCATCACCCGCTTGCCTTCCGTAGCTTCAGGTCGCTGACCGGGAAAAACTATATAGAACGTTGTATGATAAAAGCATGCAAGCATGATATAGTCGTATACGCCGCACACACCAACTTGGATAACGCGGCCGAAGGCATCAACCGTTACCTTGCCGATATGCTCAACCTGCAACATGTACGCATATTAGATCCGCAAAAAGATAAACTCCTGAAACTAGTCACATTTGTGCCCCACTCACACGCCGAGCTTGTACGCAATACGTTGTTTAACGCCGGAGCAGGTTCTATAGGCAATTATGATTCCTGTAGCTATAATATAACAGGTACAGGTACATTCAGGGCGGGAGAAGAGGCAAAGCCATACTGTGGCGAAACAGGTGAACTCCATACCGAACCCGAAACCCGTATAGAAATGATACTTCCTGTTTACAGGCAGTCCGAAATACAGCGGGCGCTGATATCTGTGCACCCGTATGAAGAACCAGCCTATGATTTCTACACATTGCAGAATGTATGGGAAAAAGCCGGCAGTGGTATCGTAGGTACCTTGCCCGAAGAAATGGATGAAGAAGACTTCCTGTACCAGATAAAAGATACTTTCCACCTCAACACATTGCAGCACTCGCAGCTGAGGGGGAAGGCTGTGCGTGATGTGGCCATATGTAGTGGCAGCGGAGCGTTCCTTATACCCAAGGCAATATCGTACAGCGCGGATGTATTCATAACGGGGGAAGCAAAGTATAACGACTTCTATGATGTGGAAGACAAGATATTACTCGCAGTGGTAGGCCATTACGAATCTGAAATATTCACAAAGAATATATTCTTTGATATTATTTCAAAAAAATATCCTACCTTTGTAGTATATATGTCAGGGTTTGACGCGAATCCTGTCAAGTATTTGTAATCAGGCGGCGATATACTCCCGTTTATTACGGATGATGTAGTAAGAAGATAATAAACTGTCTGATTACTGCATTTTTTTATGATAATAATTCATTAATAAATACCCCTATGGCTAAAAAAATCGAAAAAGAAATTACGGTAGAGGATAAGCTGAAAACGCTTTACGCCCTGCAACAGAAGCTATCTGAAATAGATAATATCAAGATCCTTCGCGGAGAGCTACCTCTCGAAGTAGCAGACCTTGAAGACGAAATTATCGGCCTTGAAACACGTATCAAAAAATACGAAACTGAATTGAAGGAAGCTGATACAGCTGTTTCGCACCAGAAGCAAAAAGCAAAAGACAGCGAACTTAAAATCTCCAAATATAAAGAGCAACTTGATAATGTACGTAACAACCGCGAGTTTGACCACCTGAGTAAGGAAATCGAATTCGAGACTTTAGAAATAGAGCTTTCCGAGAAACGTACGCGTGAGTTTACTCAGGAATCTAAAAATCTTACCGAGCAAATAAGTAAAAGCAAAACTTTCCTTGGAGAGCGTTCTGCCGACCTCGCTCAGAAGAAAGAAGAGCTTGAGGGTATCGTCTCCGAAACCAAGCAGCAGGAAGAACAGCTTCGCGAAGAAGTAAAAGATATAGAGGCGGAAGTAGAGCCTCGTCTTTTAACCGCGTTCAAGAGAATCCGTAAAAGTGCGCGTAATGGTTTGGCAGTTGTGTGTATCGAGCGTGGCGCATGTGGAGGTTGCTTCAATAAGATACCGCCACAAAAGCAAATGGATATCAAAATAGGTAAGAAAATTATTGTATGCGAATATTGCGGGCGTATCATGATAGACCCTGAATTGATAGCCGCAGAAAAATAAGGAACAGTTACTTAGTAACTATTTAAATTTTATTCGTTCAAATTTTTAGAGATGTTTTAGAGATGCTTTTTTTCTTCCTCGAAACGATAATAGCGGGCTATTTACATACGCTTCGCTCCTGTGACCGTTGGTTGAGTTGAGAGAAAGGAAAAAACAGCCGAAAACAGCCTAAAAATGAACGAAGAAAAAGGTATAATAAAATGTTCGTATAAAATTTAAACAGTTACTTTAATTTAATTGTATAATAATCGGAAAGGTTAAAATAATCTTTCCGGTTATTTTTTTTGCTTATTTCATAAACTTTATCTATAATACTTTGTTTTAATTTTTTATCCATACAAAAATCAAATTGGAAAACTTTTTCTTAAACAGTAAAATTTAAAATCCTGTATATTAAATAATTACATTTTGAAATGGAAAACTTTTGTTTTTGTTAATAAATAAAACTTATAACGTTTGTTTCATCCTTATATTATGACTAATATTGCATCGGGAAAACAAAATGCTACTCACACAAGATAGAATTTTCTAAAAAAGATAAAATATAGATAGATGGCACAGAAGGCTTACACTTTTGATGAGGCATATAATGCAGCATTAGGTTATTTTGACGGCGATGAACTTGCCGCTAAAGTATGGGTAAACAAATACGCATTGAAAGATGCGACCGGCAATATTTACGAATTGTCGCCGGAAGACATGCATTGGCGTCTGGCTAATGAAATAGCCCGCATCGAAGCAAAGTATAAGAACGGACTTACGAACAAAGACCTGTATGGTCTGTTCGATCATTTCAAATATATTGTACCACAAGGTAGCCCGATGACCGGCATTGGCAACAATTACCAGATAGCCTCATTGTCAAACTGTTTTGTGATCGGGATGGATGGCCCGTCCGATTCATACGGGGCTATTATACGTGTCGACGAAGAGCAGGTGCAGCTAATGAAACGCCGAGGCGGTGTAGGGCACGACTTATCACACATCCGCCCGAAGGGGTCTCCTGTAAAAAATTCAGCCCTTACATCTACAGGATTGGTGCCGTTCATGGAAAGATATTCCAACTCTACACGGGAAGTCGCTCAGGACGGACGCCGTGGCGCATTGATGCTGAGTGTATCTATCAAACACCCTGATTCAGAGTCCTTTATCGATGCCAAAATGATAGAGGGAAAAGTAACGGGAGCCAATGTGTCGGTGCGGATTGACGATGCGTTTATGCAAGCTGTGGTAGACGGCACACAATATACACAACAGTACCCGATAGATTCTAAAAATCCGACAACCATAAGAGATACCGATGCCACTGGGTTATGGAAGAAAATCGTTCATAATGCATGGAAATCAGCCGAACCGGGCGTATTATTCTGGGATACCATCATCAGGGAATCTGTTCCGGACTGTTACGCAGACCTCGGCTTTAAAACGATTTCGACAAATCCTTGCGGCGAAATTCCGCTTTGTCCTTACGACAGTTGCCGCCTGCTGGCAATCAACCTGTATTCGTATGTCGTTAATCCGTTCAGAAAGGATGCTTACTTCGACTTCGAACTGTTCAAGAAACATGTAGGGCTTGCCCAACGCATCATGGACGATATTATCGACCTTGAAACAGAAAAGATTGATAAAATCCTGAAAAAAATAGAAGACGACCCCGAAACAGAAGAGGTAAAATGGCCGGAAAGGCATCTTTGGGAAAAAATACGTAAAAAAACATTGCAGGGACGCCGTACAGGAGTAGGCATAACAGCCGAAGGGGATATGATCGCCGCTATGGGCTTCCGTTACGGAACGGAGGAAGCTACGGCCTTCGCCGAAGAAGTACACCGCACACTGGCTATTGCCGCATACCGCTCGTCGGTTGAGCTGGCAAAAGAACGCGGCGCATTTGAAATATTCGATATTAATCGCGAGAAAAACAATCCGTTTATCAATCGTCTGGCAGAGGCTGACCCTCAGCTATATAAAGATATGGAAAAATACGGACGCCGTAATATCGCCTGTCTTACCGTAGCCCCTACAGGCACCACCAGCCTGATGACGCAGTCTACATCGGGTATAGAACCTGTATTCCTGCCTGTTTACAAACGCCGCCGCAAGGTTAATCCTAACGACAAGGATGTACGTGTGGATTTCATAGACGAAAATGGCGATTCGTGGGAAGAATATGTTGTATTCCACCACAAATTCGTAACATGGATGGAAAGCAAAGGATACCCTACAGCCAAAAGATATACTAACGAGGAAGTGGAAAAGATGGTGGCCGAATCACCATACTTCAAGGCTACATCGAATGATGTGGACTGGTTGCAAAAGGTGAAAATGCAGGGACGTATACAGAAATGGGTAGACCACTCCATCAGCGTTACCATCAACCTGCCTGCCGATGTATCCGAAGATCTGGTAAACCAGCTATATATAGAAGCATGGAAGAGCGGCTGCAAAGGATGCACCGTTTACCGTGACGGCTCGCGCGCGGGTGTACTCATTGCCAACGACAGCGACAAGAAGAAGGAGGAAGAAGACTGCGGGGACTGCTACGAACGTCCGCAAATAGTGATGGAACGTCCACGCGAATTGATGGCTGATGTTATCAAATTCCAGAACAACAAAGAAAAATGGATCGCCTTTATCGGCTTATTGGACGGGCGCCCGTACGAAATTTTCACAGGTTTGTCCGATGACGATGAGGGACTCGTCTTACCGAAGAATGTAAACCACGGAGTCATTATCAAGACGATGAATGATGAAGGGCAACGTTCATACGACTTCCAGTTCAAGAATAAAAGAGGGTATAAGACTACAATCGAAGGCCTGAATGGAAAATTCAATCCGGAGTTCTGGAATTACGCCAAGCTTATATCAGGAGTGCTTCGTTACGGTATGCCTATCGACCAGGTTGTAAAACTGGTACAGGGGCTGGAACTGAACAGCGAAACGATCAATACATGGAAAAACGGTGTTGAGCGTGCCCTCAAAAAGTACCTGCCTAACGAAACCGAAGCTAAAGGACAAAAATGCCCTGTATGCGGACTCGAAACACTGATATATCAGGAAGGCTGTATGAAGTGTACAAACTGTGGCGCTTCTAAGTGCGGATAAAAGTAATCTCATATAATTAAATCAAAAGCAGCAAGAATTATAACTTGCTGCTTTTATTTTTTATCGTAATTTTGCATTGATTAAATTACTTCATTGATGGATATTCAGTCGGATGCTTTTGAGAGAGGGATTTCTTTTATACGCAAAACGTATGATAAGTTTGATGCATTCCTCAATGCATCTGCAGGCTCAAAAGTGGGAAGGCCTATTTGCTGGACTATTGTGCTGCTTGTATGTTTTTCAGCTATATTCCTGCTGAATATATTTACCCCTGTTATTTCCGACGATTTTGCTTATCTGTATATTTACGGCGAAGAAGGGCGCATATCCTCCCTTGGCGACATCATACATTCGCAGGTCAACCACTACTATTTATGGGGAGGGCGAAGCGTGGTACATTTTATCGCGCAGGCATTGCTGATGCTGCCGTCCTGTATTGCCGACCTGCTGAATTCGCTGGCTTATCTTGGATATGTGTTCCTTATCTATTTGCATATAAAGGGCAAAAGGGAAAGCAGTATTTCATTGTTTATCCTGATAAATATGGCTATATGGTTCCTGCAGCCTGTTTTTGGAGATACTATCCTGTGGATAACCGGTTCGGCTAACTACCTGTGGGGCACATGCCTTATCTTACTCTTTTTGTTGCCATATCGCCTGTATGAAGCTAAACATACCAATACTCCGTTTCGGGTTGTGGCCTCAATATGCATTCTCTTTTTAGGCATATTGGCCGGATGGACAAATGAGAATACCGCGGCGGCAATGATCCTGGGCGGAATATTATATATCGTCTATTTTCGTTCCCGTAAATGGCAGGTGCCCGTTTGGGCAGTTTGCGGGCTAGTTGGCGCTATTGCCGGATTTGCCGTCATGATACTGGCTCCCGGCAATTATATGAGGGCAGGCGATTCGGTATCGCTTAATTTGTACACTTTGGGGTACCGCCTGTTTACATGGACGCTGACCCTTTTCTATTATAGCGGGCCTCTCCTGCTCGTCAGCCTTGTTATGCTCATTGTATATAACCGTTTTCCGAAAGGAGAAAAGGAAAGCCGCCTGAAACTTGTTTTCATATACGGGATTGCAGCAATGGCCGCAGTGTATGCGATGCTGTTATCACCATCGTTTCCGCGAAGGGCGCTATTCGGTGTCGTTACGTTCCTGATTATAGCGACAGGTATTTGTATCTATCATCTCGATTACAGGAATAGTTTTTTAAGACAGGTCAGATTTTCCGTTATCTCAGTAGCTTTAATCAGCTTCGTATTCACTTTTTATTTAAGCATAAAAGATCTCAGAAACTATGGGGATATAGTAGCCCAACGTGAAGCAATAATAGAGGAAGCAAAGTCGAAAGGTTTGGATTCCTGTGTGTTTGAGCAATACAACGGGAGCGCATATATACATGGCGAAGACCCGTATTCGGAAGTATTGATGTCTCGTTATTATGGAATAAAAATCAGGTTGAAGAACTGACCGGATCAGAAGAAGTCAATGCCCATCAGCGTTCCGGTAATAATACCCGCAACCCCAAGGCCAATCAGCAGCACACCAATTATCTTATTAAATATCTGAAGCCCTCTCGGATTGAAACGGGTGCGTAGTTTGTTCACAATGTACGTCACAAGCAACCACCACAATATGGCGCCTATACCTATAAATAAGATGGTAATAAGGTCGTACCCGAAAGGTTTGTCGGCGTCAATCACATTAAAACGGGCAAAAAGGGCTATATAGAGGAAGAGCGTAGCTATATTGGATATGGTAAGGATAAGGGAAGAAACGAATACTTTCCAGAATGACATTGAGTTTTCTTTCAGCTTTGTTATATTCTTCGAGGGGTTCTTGTTGTAAACAACGTATCCGAATACAATAAGGACGATACTGCCTACAACCTTTAGCGGACCTTCGTGCTGTTGAATAAATTCAGTACTAAAGCCCAATCCTAAGGCCGCGATAATAGCTAATAATGCTATCAGCATATCGCCTACTGCAGCCCCAAGTCCTGTAAACAGTCCGTGTCTTTTTCCTTCGTTCAGGGTTCGCTGTATGCACAACATACCCACCGGCCCCATAGGTGCGGAAGATAAAAAACCAATAAACAATCCATTTATAATGATAGATACCATTAACTCTTTTTTAGCGGGAACACCTGTTTTTCAACATGGTATAGCTATAGAAGTATAAACTTAGATAGACAGAAACATCCCTCATCTGCACAAAGATAGTATCAAAATCCCGAAACTGGGTATATTATTAGCTAAAACAAAGGGAACCATTAAATATTTTTAATCTAATTGCTCTTTTTTGTTAATTATATCAATTAGCATTCTCCGAGTTTGTTCTATTACTGGTTGGCATGAATTATTCGAAACAGAATTATAGATAAATATAATACGTTGATTGTTGATATAGAATAAATTTATACTACATAGTATTATGGTAAATGTCTGGTCTCCAATTCTTATACATAACTATAAATATAATAATAGAATGTATTTAACATACTTAATTATAAAAATTGTAACTTAGCATAGTTTTGAATTTAACTTTTCAGGCATTTGCTTGTTAATTATATAAAATCACAAACAATAATATATCATAATATGAAAATTGGATTTGTAGGATTAGGAAAGATGGGCGGCAAAATGGTTGAACGCCTTTTGAATCACGGACATGAAGTCGTAGTATATAACCTTACCCAGAAAGAGGTGGACGAGGCGGCAGCCAAAGGAGCTATCGCTGCATCAAGCTTGAGTGACTTAGTAAGTAAACTGGAAGGCCGCAAGCTGGTATGGCTGATGGTGCCTGCCGGCAAACCGGTGGAAGCAAACATCGCCGAACTGCTCACATTACTTAATCCGAACGATATAATTGTAGACGGAGGAAACAGCTACTGGCGCGAAACTGTAGAAAGAGGCAAGAAGGTAAAGGAAAAAGGAATCCATTATCTCGACTGCGGTACCAGCGGTGGCGTATGGGGACTTCAGAACGGTTACTGCCTGATGTATGGCGGCGACAAAGAAGCCTGTGACTTTGCTGAGCCAATCTTTAAAAGCCTTGCCCCTGAGAATGGATATATGCGTTGTGGCGAAAGCGGAGCCGGACATATGGTGAAAATGGTGCACAATGGTATCGAATATGGTATGATGCAGGCTTATGCCGAAGGTTTCGAGATAATGAAGAACTCGCCATATGGGGTAGACCTAGAGAAAGTATCGAAAGTATGGATGCAGGGTTCTGTAGTACGTTCATGGCTGCTCGAACTGATTGGCAACGCACTGGAAGGAAATGAAAACCTGGATGGAATAAAAGACTATGTAGCCGATAGCGGGGAAGGCCGCTGGACAGTGCAAACGGCTATGGACTTTGATGTGCCTGCCCATGTGATTACAGCTTCACTCTTTACACGCTTCGAATCGAGACAGGAGTCTTCTTATGCCATGAAACTGCTTGCTGCTATGCGTAACCAGTTTGGCGGACACGAGATCAAGAAAGACTGAGAAACTGTTTAAATTTTATTCGTTCAAATTTTTAGAGATGTTTTAGAGATGTTTTTTTACATACGCTTCGCTCCTGTGACCGTTGGTTGAGTTGAGAGAAAGGAAAAAACAGCCTAAAACAGCCTAAAAATGAACGAAGAAAAAGGTATAATAAAATTTTCGCTAAAATTTAAACAGGCTCATAATGAATGCTAATTTAAAACCTTCCCCTGGGGAGGATTGGAGGGGCAAATGAAATCAAAACCAACTCAAAACCAGGCTCTGATTATTTTCGGGGCCTCTGGTGATCTGACATACAGGAAACTGGTACCCGCTATCTTTGACCTGCATAAGCAAAATTCGCTACCAAAGAATTTTGCAGTGCTGGGAGTTGCGCGTACACAGTTTACAGATGATACCTTCCGTGATAAGATGAAGGACGGTATCAGGCAATTCGCCACAGCAAAAGATGCTTCGGATGAGGAACTAAATGCTTTTTCTCAGAAGCTGCATTATCTTGCAATAAATACGGATGATGGCGAAGAGTACTCCAAACTGAAAGACCGTTTGGAACAACTGGATAGAGAGGCAGGTACGGATGGTAATTATATTTTCTACCTGTCTACACCGCCCTCGCTTTATCCGCTCGTGCCTAAATTTCTGGCAGAACAGGGATTGAATAAGGAAGAGGGAAACTTCAGACGGATTATTATAGAAAAGCCTTTTGGTACCGACCTCAAGTCGGCGGTAGAATTAAATGCTTCACTGCAACAGGATTATGAAGAAGACCAGATATACCGTATCGACCACTATCTGGGTAAGGAAACGGTGCAGAATATGCTGGTAACCCGCTTTGCTAACGGTATTTACGAACCGCTCTGGAACAGGAATTATATCAGTCATGTGGAGATAACTGCTGCTGAAAATATAGGAGTGGAAAATCGTGGAGGCTACTATGACCACTCCGGTGCATTGCGCGATATGGTGCAGAACCATCTGTTGCAGGTAGTAGCTCTGGTGGCGATGGAGCCGCCGATGTCAATCGACTCGGTGTCTATCCGTAATGAGAAGCTGAAAGTATTCCAGGCATTGCGTCCTATGACAAACGATGATCTGTTTAAGAACGTTATTCGCGGACAATATATGGCTGCAAATATTAAAGGCAAGTATGCCAAAGGTTACCGTGAAGAAAAAGATGTAGACCCGGATTCCCGTACAGAAACTTATGTTGCTATGAAGCTCTTCATCGACAACTGGCGCTGGGGCGGCGTGCCGTTTTATGTGCGCACAGGAAAACGCCTGCCTACACGAGTATCAGAGGTGGTTATACATTTCAAGCCTGCTCCGCAGAAGCTATTCCCTGAGAGTGCAGACTTAAGTCAGGAGGAAAACCAGTTGGTTATACGCATACAACCTGATGAAGGCCTCCTGCTGAAAACGAAGATGAAAGTTCCGGGAAGCGGTTATCAGGTAAAAAATGTAAATATGGACTTCCATTATTCCCAGCTACAGGACACCTATCTGCCTGAGGCATACGAACGTTTGCTGCTCGATTGTATGATAGGCGATTCTACGCTATATATCCGAGGCGATGCACTGGAAGCTACATGGAAGTTTGTGCAGCCTTTGCTCGATTTCTGGGAAAAGAATCCTGATGCACCGCTACATGGCTATCCATCCGGATCGTGGGGGCCGAATTGCGCCGACGACCTTATCGAAGGCAAACACCTGACATGGCGGTACCCATGTAAAAACCTATCAGATGATGGCATATATTGTGAACTATGATAAAAGAAGAAATCAACATCTATCCGGATGCTACCGCCCTTAGTGAGGGCTTTACGGCATTCATTCAAAAGTTAATGGATGTATATCCGCGTGTTAACATCGCTTTGTCGGGTGGAACTACACCAAAGGTCGTGTTTGACTATTGGGCAGAAAACTGTAAAGATAAAATAGACTGGAACCGTTTATTCTTCTTCTGGGGCGACGAACGTTGCGTGCCACCCGAAAATGTGATGAATAACTATGGGATGACAAAAGACCATTTGTTCGACAAGGTTCCCGAAATTCCTAAGAATAACATCTACCGTATTCATGGAGAGAATGAACCGGAGGAAGAAGCCGACTGGTATAGCAAGATACTGGAAACTCGTGTCCTGCAACGCCGCAACCTTCCTTGCTTCGAAGTGATTATGCTGGGACTGGGCGATGATGGCCATACCGTTTCTATTTTTCCCGACCAGTTGTCTCTGTGGGATAGTAAAGAAATCTGCGTGATAGGCGAGCACCCCGAAAGTAAGATGAAACGTGTAAGCCTTAGCGGGCAGGTAGTCAACAATGCGCAATACACCGTGTTCCTTGCTACAGGAAAAGGTAAAGCCGAAAAGGTGAGAGACATTATCAAGAACAGAAATCAGTTTCAGGATAAGTATCCTGCCGCAAAGGTAGATCCGAAGAAAGGGTATCTGTATTGGTTCCTGGATGCGGATGCGGCAAGTTTGCTGTGAGTAAGGAAAGAGTATAATAAAAAAGGATGGCTGATGGTCATCCTTTTTTGCTTTTTAACCTCCAATATTTGGTCTGCAATATTTTTTCAGTACTTTCCAAGGCCTGGCAAAAAGAAACACGCTAATGATATAGAGATATGGATGCTTATAAAAATGTCTATTGAACCTTTTATCCATTTTGTACAATATCTCACGTTTTCTTTTCCCTGAATGAATCATTCCTTTTTTCAAAATCTTAGCAAGTATTGAAAAGAATAAGAAAACATCAGTTTGCATGGTTGGAATAAGCCATGAATGCATTATAGGAGCTTCATGCTCTATTTCCCCAATCGATCGTACATATAAGTTACGCCTTAAAGATACCTCAAAGCGGGTTTGCAAAGCCTCCCTTGTTCGAATAGTAGTAAGACTTCCATTTCTAGCTGTAACAATATATAAAATAGTATCTGAACATATTATTTTTTGAGCAAAAACTGCTACTTTTGTACTCCATAATATATCATTACTAAAAAGAACTTCTTCAAACTTTATATTTTCTTTCAGCAGAAAATCTCTTGACACCATTTTACTCCATGGTACAGGATATAGAGATGCGACATCCCTTTCTGTTATATCTCCAGAAAAATATGCATCTAGATAAATATTATAACCGAGTATTCTTTTTTTAGTGACAGGCTCTTTAGAACCAGGTCTAAAGATACAAATATCCATATCTTCATCCTTGTAACTATCTAAAATATCGAGCATGTTAGCAACAAAATAATCGTCCGCGTCGGCAAAAAGTACCCATTTGCCAATAGCTTTTTCCATTCCAATATTTCTGGCATATCCTGCTCCTTTATCTACCTCTTTTGAAAAGACCAATTCTACTGATGCATCATTTAATCCCGGGAACTTCTCAAAATCAACGATTGCTGGGTCGCTATTATCATCCACTACTATAATTTGGACATCCTTGCGACGAGGAATTGAATCTAAACAACGCTGAAGTAGCTGTGGTATATTTAGGTGGGGTATTATGATGCTATAGTTTATCATTATAATGTTTTATGATGTTTTATGATGTTTTATGATGTTTATGTACTGTAATGCGGTTCTTTTTATATATATCCGCTCTGTGTTATTCATACCTATAAATAATGCGCAAAATGTTATGCTGAACACTGCACTTATTACAACTAATATTGTATTTATAAAGGAATCGTCAGGTAGCAAATACTGTATGATTATAGGAGGCCAGATAGATATGAAACCTACAAGTAAAGATGGTCTTATAACTTGAACCAGATATTCCATAATAGAAAAACCTAGATCTCTTTTCATAATGAGCAACCGGGGGATAAATGCTATTATGTAAACGATAATCAATACATAAAAACAAGTTTCAGGAGAATAACCCATGCTAAATAATATATAACAAATAGGCAGCGAAAGTAAGGTAATAATAGCAACCCAACTCTGATAGTTGCGTATCTGTCCCATCGCCATTATCATTTTTGTAATAGGAGGTTCAAAAATTAATAAGACTAGAAAGAGTAAGGTGAGCCGGGTAAAACTGTTCCAGAGAGGAGAAGTTGTTCCTAACCACAATTTAATTAAAGATGGAGTTTCTAAAATAAGGGGCAATGACATAACCCACATCAAAAAAAAAGAAAATTTAGAACTTTTATATGCTAGCAATTTCATTTGTTCTTTTTCATTTGATGCATAAAGTTTTGTTATCTGAGGTGTGATAGCTGCGTAATAGTTTGCAATAAATGATTGGATTACTGAATTTATACGGTCTGAGATTGCTTTGGCCGCATTTGCTATCGGGCCGAAGAAAATATTAAGTAGAATATTTATACCTTGGGTGCGAAGCATTGCTGTTAAGCTGCCCAGAAAGTTCCAACCCGTAAAGGAAAACAACTCTTTAACTGTTGTTTTGTCCCAATAAAAAATAAACCGGCAGCCTTCCAATTTATGTATACAATATATACGAAACATAAAGAATATAAGCAGCTCCTGAAAAAATATAATTAGACCATATATTGAAAGTTTATCGAAAGGAATATACCAAAGCACAACTATAGCAAACAGGCGAAGTATTGATTCAAAAATACTCATCCATGCATAAACTCCCATTCGCTCATGAGAGTTGATAGCACAAATATATGGTATGGTAAAGATTCGTATTGCAAAAGTACAGATTGAATAGAAAAACACCCAGTTTGCAGCATCTAATCTGTTTGCGGGAATAGTCAATTGATAATTAAGCAACCACCATCCAACAGGTATTGCTATAACTGTAACACCTAATACTGCAATTGCATATACAATAAATGTTAAACTAAATAATTGATTGAACCTAATATGATCACCTTTTCCCAAAGCATAAGCCAGATAACGATTTGTGGCTGCATTCATCGAACTTGTAACAAATGAGAATAATGTAATCAGTCCGGCAACAAGGTTGAATATACCATAATCTTCTGTACCTAGCGCCTGTAGAAGCAAGCGAACAGTAAATAGGCCTACAACTATAGTTACTAACAGACGTATATATAACATCCCTGTATTACGGACAATACGTTGACGATCAATTTTCACAATTTCATGAATTAGCTTACATTAAGGTAATAAGTTGATTATCAATACACGTAATTTGGACTCAATAATATAATTTAGATTTCCTCCTTAATCGTTGCAAATATAACAATAAAGCCTTAACATATGAACTTATTGATGATTTTTTCAGAACTAATCACCACTCTCTATTCAAGGGGGAAGCAATTCTTATAAAAATGTGGGTTAATAATATTTAGATGTATCCTTTTACATTGTAGGCCCGGAAGGACTCGAACCTCCACATATCTTCCTAGAATCGATACCACTCTCTCCAATTTTCTGGTAGGAGAAAGCCGCTATGCCATTTGCGTACGGGCCTGTGGGCTAGATGTAAAAGGGCAACAAAATCTCCTATGTTGCCCCTTTGGGTTTAAGAATTATTTAGATAAACTTATGCTGAAGCTAGTCGATATTATGCATAAACCATTTCTGCCATTCCCCCAGAATTTCTATTTAAAGATTTAAAGTTTCATCATTTAAAAATTAATCTAGAAATCTTTAAATTCCAAATCTTTAAATCATTTTTGAGGGGGAAGGAGGAATCGAACCTCCATCTAATATTGGGTTGATTTACCTAAATTCTTAACATCAGGCTAAACTTTAGCTTATTGACTTCGACACTAATGCTTACTATCTAGGATTGGATAAACTTAATGCTGAGCCTCATGCTAAAGTCAAGTATTTTATTTTCCTGTATGCAGGTATTCAAAAAAGCCTTTCGCACTGAATTTCGATTCCACTATCTCTACGTTATTAGCTTCTTTCAGGGCAATAACAACTGCAGTCAGCAATTCGCTGCGGCGGCGCAGTATTTCGGCACGTTCGCGTTGCGATGTTTCTCCCGAGAAGTTCTGTATAGTGTAGTCTCCCAGCTCGATTGGTATTGTTTTCACAGCTACCTGCGGCTTATATGCATCTGCACTTTTCAGGTTGCTCAGGTTCGGGTCTTCGAGTATATAACTCACTTTTTCGGTCGATTTCTTTATACCGCTCTGCAAAGGAGTTTCATATATTTCGCGGTTTATGTACATTTCATTTTCCGATTTCGTCCAGATCTCGCTGTCGGAACGTACTGGCAGATTCGCATACATCTTCTCAAAATCGGCCGATTCCAAAAAACCTTTAAGGCGCAACAGTTCCAGTGAAGAAAGCTCCCCGAAGGATTTGTCACCTACTTTCAGTTCAGCTTTGGCTGTACCTGTGGCATTGGTAGCTTCTATGTTTAATATATCCTGAAGGTATTCTGTGTTATTTTCTACAAACCAGTCCAGTTTTTCCTTTACGGTGGTAACCACTATCTTGTTCTGGCGTTCCGAAGGTTCGTCTATCGTGTCGGGACGTGGAGCATAGGTTTTCTTTATGCCTTTGAAGCTGCCCTGCGAGTCTTTAAAGAATTTCAGGTAATCCTGTATTGCCGCCCTGAACCGGGTGGAGGTAGTATCTACTTTTGCCAGTAGTGTAGGCAACAGATTCTTTTTATCTTTCTTTTCCATATGTAATAGTTTTGAGTGGTTAAATACTCTGTTTTGTTTGTGAATCTAAACGGTTTCTAAAGCCGTAAGCTGCAAAGTTAGCTTTTTTGACGTGAGAAAAGTATCCTTTGGGATTATTTCTGTCCGGCAAAAGCTTTTAGCCTGTCCACATAATCCCTGTTATTAGACAGCCGCGGCACCTTATTCTGTCCACCCAACTTCCCGATTGATTTCAACCATTCGTTGAAAGTGCCTTTCGCCAGGCTTCTTACAATGGGCAGATTTAGCGAAAGGTTGTATGACCGTTTTGCCTCATAGTCCGAGTTTACCTTCTTCAATGCTTCATCCAGTGTCTGAACAAACTTTTCGAGGCTGTGGGGTTCTACGGCAAATTCTATCAGCCATTCGTGAGCGCCATTATTATTATCGCCGAAGTAGACCGGGGCAGCCGTATACTCCGTTATTTGCGCACTTGTAGCCTTACAAGCTTCCGACAAGGCTCTTTCGGCGTTGTCTATGATGATTTCCTCGCCAAAGGCATTGATGAAGTTCTTGGTACGTCCTGTGATATGGAACAGGTAGGGATTTGTGGAGGTGAACTCTATGGTATCGCCTATCATATACCGCCACAGGCCTCCGTTGGTAGAGATTATGATGGCGTAGTTTTGTCCGGTTTCCACTTCATCCAGCGTCAGAGTCTTAGGACTCTCTTTATCCCATTCGCTCATGGGCACAAATTCGTAGTAGATGCAGCTATCCAGCATCAGCAGCATTTCTTTTGAGCCTTCTTCAAACTGTACGCCAAAGAAACCTTCCGATGCGTTATAGGTTTCCCAATACCACATATCCGGCTTTTGTATCAGCTTCTTATACTGTTCCTCGAAAGGGGTGAAGCTGACCCCGCCGTGGAAGAATACTTCCAGGTTAGGCCATATATCGGTCAGCTCGCGTCCGGTATCAGCTTTTATCTTCTTCAGCAGGACAAGCAGCCATGATGGTACACCCATAAATGCGCGGACATCATTCCTGATGGCATAATCAGTCAGTGCCTGCAACTTTGTTTCCCAGTCGGGCAGGAGAGATATACTTTCGGGTGTACGGCTGAACTTTGCCCAGAAATACAGGTTCTTGATAAGGATGGCGGAGATATCTCCCGTGAAGATACCATCGCCTATATTATTTATCTGCTTGCTGCCGCCAAGAACCAGTGTCTTACCAAAGAAGAATCGGGCATCCTTGTTTGCCCTGCCATAAATGGCAAGCATCTGTTCTCCGCATTTGTAATGTCCTTTGGTGAGCGATTCCTGAGTGACCGGTATATACTTACTCTTGTCTTCGGTAGTACCCGACGACATGGCAAACCATTTCACAGGCTTGTTCCAGAGTACGTTTTGTTGCTTGTCTACCAGTATTTTATCCAGATAAGGGCGCAAATCCTCATAATGAAAAATGGGAACTTGTTTCCTGAAATCGTCTTTGTTCCTTATGCCTGAAAAGTTGAATTGTTGTCCGAAAAGTGTTTGCTCACCATTCCTGAGCAGATAGTCGAGTATCTTCTCTTGTGTTTTTATGGGGTGGTTTATAAACCTGTCCACCTCTCTGTACTGGTAGTCCAGATACTTATGAGCGATTCGGGTAATCATCCGATTTTACTTATTTTCCGGAGCTTTTCTTCATCTATGATTTTTATTTTTCGCCCGTCCAGTGTGATAATGTGCTCATCAACAAAGGTTGATAGCGTACGGATGGCGTTCGAGGTCGTCATATTTGACAGGTTCGCAAGATCTTCGCGCGAGAGGTAGATACTGATGGTAGCCCCATCTTCTTCCAGCCCGTAGTTCTCGATAAGGAAGATCAATGATTCGGCCAGTCGTCCGCGGATATGTTTTTGGGTCAGGTTTACAACTCTTTCGTCGGCAATACCCAAATCTGTAGACAGTTCGCGTATGAAGAATAATCCGAGTCCGGAATTGGAGGAAACGATTTCGTTGATAAGATTCATTGGGATGAAACAAATGGTAGAAGGCTCAAAGGCTGATGCCGCCGTCACATAAGGTTGGTTTGCAAAAAAAGCACGGTAACCGAAGTATTGTGTCGGCCGTATCATGCGTATAATCTGACTTCGCCCCCCTACACCGTCTTTATATATTTTTACCTTACCTTTACACAGGCACATCAATTCCATCGGAATTTCCCCTTCCCTGTATATTACTTCATTTTTTTTGAAGTCCATAATCCTTGCATTTGTTGCAATCAGGGATTGTTCTTTGTCTGTTAACAGATTCCATATTTCAGGAATACTTTCCGACAAACTAATAACATTACTACTCTCTGCCACCATACAAACTGATAATGTAAAATATCTATTAGCAAAGTTAAAAAAAAATTATTATAAAACATGTTGCAAAACATATTTTTAACGCATTCCTTCCTTTTTACGAAGAAAAAGTTTCGGATGCTTTCTTATTTTGGGTCAGCCTGCCGAAAAAAGCTTTGTTTTCTTGAGTAACTGTTTAAATTTTATTCGTTCCAATTTTTAGAGATGTTTTAGAGATGCTTATTTACATACGCTTCGCTCCTGTGACCGTTGGTTCTTCCTCGAAACGATAATAACGGGCAAGTAATCCGTATCAGGCACAATGTTGCGCGCCGGTTTAGGCAAGCAGCCTCATTTACGACAAGGGTTACCAATTTTGTACACTACATGGATGGGGTACTGTTCGGATAATCATCTTTTTTCATTACTTTTGCAACTCAATGTAGAGTGATTATAAACTATCATCGAAGAATAACGTTTATAACAGATACAAAAAACAGATTTATGAGTAATTTATTAGAATTGGAGGGTAAAATAGTAAACATGCTGAAAACGGTTTACGACCCTGAAATACCTGTCAATATATACGATCTGGGCCTTATTTACGAAGTGGAGATCGATGATGATAAAAATGCGACAATCACAATGACCCTGACCGCGCCTAATTGTCCGGCAGCCGACTTTATACTCGAAGATGTGAGGTATAAAATCGAGTCGGTACCGGGGGTAAACAATGTGATTGTAAACCTTACATTCGAGCCTCAGTGGAACAAGGATATGCTAAGCGAGGAAGCGAAGCTTGAATTAGGATTCTTATAAAAGGCAGAGGGTGGGGAAGAAGGTTTATTTTTTATCCGATGTACATTTAGGCTCTGCTTACCATAAGAAAACGATGGTAAAGCAGCAGATGATGACATTGCCGTCAGTAAAGATTAAAGACAGTTATTTCCCGCAGCATGAAGTGGAAAGGAAGCTGTGCCGCTGGCTCGACATGGTAAAAGAAGACGCGCAGACTATCTTCCTGTTGGGAGATATCTTCGACTATTGGTTCGAATACAGGAATGTCGTTCCGCGTGGTTTTGTACGTTTTCTGGGGAAAGTAGCCGAGCTGACGGATATGGGTATCGAAGTGCATTTCTTCATCGGGAACCATGATATATGGGTAACGGATTACCTGCAAAAGGAATGTGGTATGATCGTACATACACAGCCGTTGGTCAGGGAGATTTATGGCAAGAAATTCTTTTTGGCACATGGCGATGGGCTGGGTGACGATTCTTTGTCGTTCAAGGTGCTGCGCGCTGTCTTTCATAACAAGATATGCCGGGTGGCCTATGCCGCTATCCATCCCCGCTGGACGGTAGGCTTCGCGCAATGGTGGTCGAACCATAACCGCGAGAATGACGAGATGCCGGACTACTTTGGAGAAGACAAGGAGCATCTGGTACTATATGCTAAAAAACACTTGGGGCTGGCTCCTAACATCAATTTCTTTGTTTTCGGGCATCGTCATATAATGCTCGACCTGATGCTGTCGGCATCGAGCCGTATTGTTATTCTGGGAGATTGGATAAAGTTCTTTTCTTATGGAGTATATGATGGCGACAATTTTTCATTGGAAGTCTTCGAAGATTGAGAAACTGTTTAAATTTTATAGCAAAATTTAAACAGACTCTAAATCAAAAACTGATATCCAGAATACTGCTTTCAGTACCTAATAATATGACTCCGGTCTCATATCTTATGGAACTGCTCGATCTGAGCCGGGAGTCGGCTTATCGCCGGATTAGAGGCTCAAATCTCTGAAAAATATTCGGCTCTGATTACTCAATCGAACGAGATGCTTCAGGTTTCATTCTTCAATGCGCAGCATGAGTATATCAAGAATATGGATAAAGTAATGTATTGACCAATGCATCTTTACTTTATATCAGCCATTTAAAAAATCGATAACCATTTGTGGCATAAATTTTGTTATATATACAAGTAAAGTTACTTAATAATCTGTATTTTTACAGCCCTTTTCATTAAGGGATTATAATTCAATAAAAACAAGGTATTTAAATATGTTTAATAAAAAGAAAGATTTACTCGGACTCGAAGATAATAGCGAACCTGTTATTTCAATCATATCCAATGACTTCGATGACGGGGATTGCTATATAAACGAAAAAGACCTTAAGGAGGAATTAGCCATTCTGCCGCTTCGCAATACGGTAATTTTTCCGGGAACGAGTATGCCTATATCTATCGCCCGGAGAAAATCACTGAAGCTGGTAAAGAGTGTAAGCCGCCTGAGGGGTAAATATGTCGGGCTCGTCTGCCAAAAAGACGCAGAAAATGAAGACCCTGAATTAAGCGACCTGTATTCGATGGGTGTCATTGGCGAGATTATACGGGTTATTGAGTTGCCCGACGACGAAAATATAACTGTCATCTTTCAGGGAAAGAAACGTTTCCGCCTGACAGAATTGACACAAACCGAGCCATTCCTGAAAGGGCGTTACGAAATAAAGGAAGGTGTTCCTGTCCTTAAAAACGATACGGAATACAAGGCCTTGCTGGATTCGATCCGCGACATGATGATTCAGATGTTGCGTATGTATGGCGAACCACCGAAAGAGTTTATACAACGTTTGAAGTCAGATGTCGTATCTTCGGTGCTGGTTAACTATTGCTGTGCAAACCTGCCTGTTTCGGGCTCTGAAAAACAGGCGCTTCTCGAAGTGGACGACGACAAGGAGCGTGCTTATCGCTTACTTGTTATCCTGAACCGCGAAACGCAGATGATGGAGATGAAGCTCAATATACAGATGAAAACCCGTGAAGAGCTGAACCAGCAACAAAAAGAATACTTCCTTCAGCAGCAGATAAAAACCATTCAGGACGAACTTGGCGGAAACCCGCAACAAGCCGACCTGGAGGATTTCAAGCTAAAGGCAGCCAGGAAGAAATGGAGTAAGGATGTGGCGGCTATCTTCGAAAAGGAGATGAGCAAGCTGGAACGCCTGCACCCCCAGTCTCCCGACTACTCTACGCAGTACACCTATATCGAAACAATGCTCGACTTGCCTTGGGGCGAATACACCAAAGATAATTTCAACCTGAAAAATGCGCAAAAAGTATTGGATCAGGATCACTTCGGGCTGGAAAAGGTAAAAGAGCGTATTATCGAGCATCTGGCCGTATTGAAACTCAAAGGCGATCTCAAATCGCCCATTATCTGCCTGTATGGCCCTCCGGGAGTAGGTAAAACATCTTTGGGGAAATCCGTAGCGAAGGCTCTGAACAGGAAATATGTACGTGTTTCTCTGGGTGGATTGCACGACGAATCGGAGATACGCGGACACCGCCGTACCTATATTGGCGCCATGCCCGGACGTATTGTTCAGAATATATTGAAAGCAGGTTCGTCAAATCCCGTATTCGTACTGGATGAGATAGATAAGATAGGGAACGACTTCAAAGGAGATCCTTCTTCCGCCTTGCTGGAAGTATTAGATCCTGAACAAAATTCGACTTTCCACGACAATTACCTGAATATCGATTACGACTTGTCGAAAGTGATGTTCCTTGCTACGGCAAACAACCTCTCTACAATCTCCCAGCCATTGCTGGATCGTATGGAGCTGATAGATGTGAGCGGATACATCATCGAAGAAAAGATAGAGATAGCCCGCCGCCACCTGATACCAAAACAACTGGAGAATCATGGACTGGCGAAGAATGCCATCGAGATACCTAAAAAGACGATAGAGAAAATAGTAGAAAGCTATACCCGTGAATCCGGCGTGCGCGAACTGGATAAGAAGATAGCCAAAATAATGCGTAAAGTAGCACGTAAGGTAGCTTCCGAAGAAGAATACAAAAAAGTAATAGATCCGGAAGACTTGCACGAATACCTCGGCGCTGTGGAATATACCAAAGACCAGTACCAGGGCAATGATTACGCGGGTGTGGTTACGGGACTGGCATGGACTTCGGTTGGCGGCGAAATCCTATTCATCGAAACATCCCTGAGCAAAGGAAAGGGAAGCAAGCTGACCCTGACCGGAAATCTGGGAGAAGTGATGAAAGAGTCGGCCGTACTTGCATTAGAGTACCTTCACTCGCATGGGCAGCAGCTGCTTGGCATAGACGAAAAAATCTTTGAAAACTGGAATGTGCATGTACACGTACCGGAGGGAGCCATACCGAAAGACGGGCCGTCTGCCGGTATAACCATGGTGACCTCGCTGGCCTCGGCATTTACCCAGCGCAAAGTAAGGTCAAACCTGGCTATGACCGGAGAAATAACCCTGCGTGGCAAAGTGTTGCCTGTGGGAGGTATCCGTGAGAAGATACTTGCTGCCAAGCGTGCCGGAATAAAGGAGTTGATTTTATGTAAAGAGAATAAGAAAGATATAGAAGAAATAAAGCCCCTTTACCTGAAAGGCCTTACTTTCCACTATGTGGACGATATCAAACAGGTATTGGACATAGCCCTGCTGAAAGAAAAAGTAAAAGACCCTTTAGACCTCAGTGTTAAAGAAGAAAAAGAGAAAGCGAACTAAGTAACTGCTTTTGCCCTGCGGAATAAATTTTAAACAGGCTCTAATTCAATTCATAGATAACCAAGTGCAAATCATGGCGATTTGCACTTTTTTATTTTAATTTGTATTTTTGCAGCAAAACAAACTCTACTAAATAATGCCAATATGAAACCGATAAGAAGCCTTATTTTATTACTGGTCACAATTCTTGCCTGTAGCATCACATCTGCTCAAACAGTAGAAACCGTTAAAGCTAAAATACTGGAAAATACAGCATTTGACGGAGAGTCTCCCGATTATAATAAATATGTACAGTTGATAGACAATCTGAACGAAGGGAATAAGAACCTTGAAAGCCTGAATAAGGAAGAGATAAGGCTAATGAAAAAGTACGACCCTTATTATCCCGAGGGATATAACGACATGGAAGCAGCCTGGAGCGTAATAGGCCCCGGATGCAGTTGGTACTGCGGCGCGCACTACGACACGAAGGTATCTTCCTCTTTAGCCTCACAGGGCGGCAATGTCTACACCGCGGAGTCGATAGGCGACGATGATGTGCGCACGGCATGGGTAGAAGGTGTAAAGGGATATGGCATAGGCGAATATGTAGAATTCACATTCGACTATAATGCGCCCCGCGCGACAAGTGTTACCATATCGAACGGGTATAATAAAAACGCGGCTACATGGAAAAACAATTCGCGGGTAAAAACGCTGAATGTGTATGAAAACGATAAGCTGCTGATGGTAGTCAGCCTGGCCGATACCCGCGACCTACAACAGTTTGATTTACCCCACCCTATACCAAACCGCAAAGGAGCGGGCGGCGTATCCCAATACGATGACAATATGCCTCCTGTACGCCTCAAGATGATGATAAGCGAGGTGTATAAAGGCGATAAGTATGACGATACGGCTATCAGTGAAATCACATTCGATGGCATGGATGTACATTGCCTGGCGGAAGGTACGAAGATAATGATGGACGACATGAAGGAGCTGGCCATAGAGAAGATAAAGGTAGGCCAGAAAGTACTGGTGTGGAATCCTGTGAAAAAAAGAGATGAATTGCAGAGGGTTGTAAAGATCCATTCGGCACAACATTCGGCATCGGAGATGATCACGATACACTACGAACTGAATAAGAAGCTTACACTGACCCTGACAGCCGACCATCCGGTCTACAGCATTACCGGGTGGGTTTCGGCCAATCCGTCTGCAACAGCAAACTACAAGAGATATGCCGGAGTAAAAATAGACGAGCTGGATACCAGCACTATATTATACAGGTTTTCGAAAGTAGATAGGAAACTACGGAAGAAAAAGATAGATTCGATAGAATATTTCGACAGCACGGACAATCGTACTTTTAACACCTACACTCTGGAACTGGATGGTAACGGCATATTCTTTGCCAACGGATTTGCTGTAGGACAGGAGTGAGGACACCCCCTCCCAGCCTTACCCTCCCTTTTGGGGAGGGTAAGGCTGGGGTGTTTTATTCATAACTCTTAATCCATAATTCTTTACTTTTTCTTACATTTGCATCACTTATGGCAAATAATCAAAGTCTTGGTGAGAATTTCTCTGTGATCAACAGGTATGCAATGCATTACGGCCTGTTGCTGGGTGCATTCTGGGTAGTAAGGTATCTCTTCCTTATTGTGGCAGGTATCGGTATTTCAGACAGGTTTGCGTTTTTATTCTATCTGCTCAATATCGTTACGTTGCTGATTGTCTATATGTTCTACTACAAGTTTAAGACGTCAGACCCTGATAATCCCAAAGGGGCGTGGGAATGCATTATATTTACCGTTATGACATGCTTTTATGCGTCATTCCTGGAGGGTGCCATGATGTTCGCCCATTATCAGTTTATCGATCCCGCGTATTTCAACCGTATGATAGAGCCACTGATGAAAAGTATAGAAGTCATGCCCAGAATAGGCACTGAGACTAACTTTGAACAGGCAAAAGAGATCGTTACTGTTCTGTATTCTAATAAACTCTTTTATATTGCGATCGAATTTGTAAAAAATATACTCTTAGGATTTTTCCTCAGTTTTGTTTTAAACTTTGTAGTGAAAATAAATAAGGGTAAGTTATAATATTGGTAATGTTTTTTTAATTCTATCCGTTACTTGATGTACCTATGAATATATCTGTTGTAATACCTTTGTATAATGAGGAAGAATCGCTTGGCGAGCTATATGCCTGGATAAAGAGGGTGATGGACGAAAACGGTTTTTCTTACGAAATCATCTTTGTAGATGATGGCAGTAAAGACCATTCATGGGATATAATCTGTGAGCTGAAAAAATCCGATGAAAACGTAAAAGCGATCCGTTTCCGCCGCAATTACGGCAAATCTCCTGCGTTACACTGCGCATTTAAAAGGGCTATAGGCGATGTCGTTATCACTATGGATGCCGACTTGCAGGATAGTCCGGACGAAATACCCGAACTGTACAGGATGATAAAGGAAGACGGCTACGACCTGGTATCGGGATGGAAGAAAAAGCGTTACGACCCCATATCGAAAACCATACCTACCAAGCTGTTCAACGCTACTGCACGGAAAGTATCGGGCGTAAAGCTGCACGACTTCAACTGCGGGCTGAAATCGTACCGCAAAGATGTAGTAAAGAGCATTGAGATATACAACGATATGCACCGTTATATCCCTTATCTGGCAAAGATTGCAGGATTTACAAAAATAACGGAGAAAGAAGTACATCATCAGGCACGCAAGTATGGCAAAAGCAAATTTGCGGGGCTAAGCCGTTTTGTGAATGGCTATCTTGACCTGCTCACTCTCTGGTTCTTATCCGTATTCGGACGCAAGCCGATGCACTTCTTCGGCCTGTGGGGTACGGTCATGTTCTTTTTCGGGTTTATAGCTGCCATTATAGTGGGAGCCAGTAAGTTATACGCGATGAGCAACGGTATAGCCCATCCGCTTGTTACCAGCTCTCCATACTTCTATATTGCCCTGACGATGATGATACTGGGCACACAGCTTTTTCTTGCGGGATTCCTCGGAGAAATTGTTTCCCGCAGTTCGAGCGACAGGAATAACTATAAGATAGAAGAGGAACTGTAAAAACGGCACCCCCTCCCGACCTCCCCCCGAAAAGGGAGGAGTGCAGAGAGGGTATTTTATGAAGGATTAATAGACGGCCTTGCCCTTTCCTTCCCTTTTGGGTAAGGCAGGGGTGGCGTGGAAAATATAGAGAATGCAACTAAAAGGACTTATCGAAGGCCGTTACTCTGTAAGGGCGTATTCGGCACAACCTGTTGAGCCGGAAAAAATAAACTACATTCTGGATTGCGCGCGTCTGGCTCCATCGGCCTGTAACTTCCAGCCGTGGAAGTTCTATGTGGTGACAAGCGAAGATATAAAAGCTAAAGTACAGCAATCCTACGACAGGGAATGGTTTAAGACCGCACCTGTACACATCGTTGTCTGCAAAGATTCTTCTACCTCGTGGAAAAGGAAAAATACGGACAATAAAGATTTTGGGGATGTGGATGCAGCCATCGCGGCAGAACACATTTGCCTTGCCGCGGCAGAAATCGGTCTGGGAACATGCTGGGTATGCAATTTCAATCCTGATATACTCAGGGAAGCACTGGATATTCCCGCTCATCAGGAAGCCATCGCCATATTTCCTCTGGGATACATTGATAATGAAAAGAGTATAAGACCGGAGAAAAACAGAAAGCCGCTTGCTGATATTACCGAATGGAAATAGTACAGATTATCATACTCGCAATAGGCCTGTCTATGGATAGCCTGGTTATAGCATTAACCAGCGGGGCTATCATAAAGAATCACGAAACCGTCAATGTGCTGAAAATAGCGGGAATGCTGGCTTTCATGCAAATGAGCCTGACTGTCTTCGGGTGGTACATAGGTTCTACCTTTGTGCAGTACATCGACAAATACGATCACTGGCTCGCTTTCGGCATACTATTCTTTCTGGGGGCAAAGGTCGTTTATACCAGCCTGAAAGGCGAAGAAGAAAGTGCGCCGTTCAATCCGTTAAACTTTAAAGTAATGCTCAGCCTTGGTATCGCTACCAGCATAGACGCCACCGCGGTTGGGCTGTCCATGTCTTTTATCGAGATGGATATCTTCGCTCCGGCTATCATTATAGGCATCGTGACTCTCGTCGTATCTTCCCTGGGGGTTGTGTTCGGCAGCAAAGTAGGGCAACGCTACAACCTCCGCCTGAATATTCTGGGAGGTATCATCCTGATCTTCATCGGATGCAGTATTCTGGCACAACATACTATCCTGCAGGACGAAGGCTGGGCAATGCTCTGATATTGTTTACAATGCTAAAGTCTTGTTAAATAAACGAAACGACCAAACCTTATATTTCCGGAGTATGTTATTTTTATCAGATAAGCTGGTATATTTGTTTAGAATCTGTTTAAACAGTTTCTTATAGTATAACTCATAAAATTCAGAACAAATGACATTTATATTATTCGTCATATGTGCCATTGTTATATTTGGAGTGATGTTTGTTTTCTCTCTGATCAGAGGAGTATCGTCATTTATATTTGGTAAGCCGTCTTCACATTCCGCATATCAGGCTAATAGTGAGTCTCATAGGGAGAACAGCAGAAGCCAGCATAATAGTTCGGCAAAAAAACACCGGAAAATATTCTCCAAGGATGAGGGGGAATATGTGAAATTTGAGGAAGTGAAAGAATAAGGATAAAAATATTGTTTAAAATGAAGCAGTTAGTAGGGGGCTAACTGCTTTTTTTATGAAGTCATTTATGCGTTTGATTCGCTCCGTACTATTTATCATTCAACAGCATCACAGTATAGTCGTATTATTTATATTCAGCTTAAAGCTCAATCCTAGGAAAACGGCCGCTTTCCGGGATAATATCATGCGTTCGGTAAAGATTTCGAAATAATCCATCACGGCACTTATTTCCGTATCTATAGTCAGGTAGAGGGTTAGCGTCTTACTCTCCTTATCCAGTTTCAATTCAGCCTTTTCCACCGCGTAATTTACCCTGTCGTGAATATCGGAATAGATCGTTTCCTTGTCGCGTACACGGCTGCGGCGCACGTCTGTTTTGTCCGCAATGATAAGGGCAGCCGCTACGGCATTGACCGGAAAAGCCGTTTTCTCATCATGGTTGCCTATAGCCGTGATTACCGTGGCTACATCCTCGGCGGGCATTCCCATTTTATCCAATATACGGAAGGCCATTACAGCGCCGCTCTGTGCATGGTCGGCACGGTTTATCACGTTCCCTATATCGTGCATATACGCGGCTATTTTAGCCAGTTCTGCATCGTGGGCGGCATATCCGAGGTCGCAAAGCAGGGCTCCGGCTACTTCTGCACATCTGGTAACATGGGCAAAACTGTGTTCGGTAAATCCCATGGCAGCCAGCGAAGTGTCAGCCTGCTTTATATATGTCCTTATTTCGGGAGAATTTTTTACGTCTGCAAATGTTATTTTATTCATGCGAATCAGTATTTCGTTTTGTTTAAATTATGGGTTCAATTTCATTAGTCGTTTTACATACGCTTCGCTCCTGTGAACGTTGTTTGTCGAGACTCGGCATAACATGAATTTTCAATTCAGTTCTGCTCTCGCTACTTAAAACGTTCTTTTATTTTTTACATAAAGGCTATCCTAGGCTAAATACTTTAGTCGTAGCTCCCTGCTGCCGCGCCCTCCCGGGCTTGCCCTTCCTTTTGGCATTGCCCAAAAGGAAGCAAAAGGCTAGTGCTTTGTCCCTCGGCGACCCACCAACGGCTTGCCGGCTAAACGGGACGAAACTCGCCTGCGGCTCGGACAACATCCCGTTTTACGCCGCCTGCACCGGGTGGGTACCCCGCCTGCGGAACAGATGCACGGAGTCGCAACGCAACGTCAAGACAGAGGATAGCCCCTGCAAATCAGGCGTCAGCCAGCGCCGTTAGCCAGCGTACGGGGTACCCACCCGGTGCAGGCGGCGTAGAATGAAGTGCGGGCGCTCTTAAGCATCATCTGCCAATCATCGCAATGATGAATCTTTCATCACTTCATTCAGCCGGCAAGCCGATGGTGGGNTCTGCCAATTATTGCAATGATGAATCTTTCATCACTTCATTCAGCCGGCAAGCCGATGGTGGGTCGTACGGCGAAGCGGGGCGCAATGCTTTTTTGCTTACTTTTGGAGCTTTGGCCAAAAGTAAGGTAAGCAATCTGCGATTGCGCGCAGAATAAAAAATGAAAGAACGTTTAACTTATCAACTATTGATTGACATTATTCATTATATTAATATTTTATCCGGCGAAGTTGCAAATATAAACATTTATGAACAATGCATCTTTCAGAAAAACAGTGATATCTTATTTGATGCATAAAATTTAAACAGGCTTTTATAATTATTTGCAAAAAAGATTACCTTTGGATACAACAATAATTAAACTAAAAAGAGCATTGACCATGTTAGAATTTGTTCAGCAATTTTCCGAATGGAGATACGTCTTGAGCGCTTTCATCGGTATCGGACTGGCGGCAGCTACGGGCTTCCGTGTATTTCTTCCAATGTTTTTCGTCAGTCTGGCTTCTTATATGGGCTGGATTGATGTGATACACAACAACTCACTTTCGTGGATGGCTGAATTACCGACCCTTATCACCACAGGTGTTGCTACCGTAGTGGAGATTCTTGCATATTACATTCCATATATAGATCATCTGCTGGATACACTGTCGGTGCCATTAGCTACTATTGCGGGCTCGGTTCTTTTTGCAAGTCAATTTGCAGGTCTGGAATCCTTTCCTCAATGGGCTTTAGTGTTGATAGCGGGCGGAGGCACGGCTGCGGCCGTAAGTTCTGCTTTCGCGGGAACACGCGTAGCATCTACTGCCACTACGGGAGGAATCGGGAACCCTGTTGTCAGTACTACTGAAACAGCGGGCGCGGCCGTAATGACTGGTGTGTCGCTCATTGCTCCTGTTATTGCTTTCATCCTTGTTATTGTATTATTATACTTTGTATTCAGAATAGGCCGTAAAATTTGGAGAAAGACGCGTTCGGGGTAAAACTTAAACTCTGCTATATTAATAAAAAAAAGCTGAATTCTGATTTATTTACCTATAATCAAGAATTCAGCAATATATTAATTTTTCAGCGTTAGTCGAACATTCTTCTGAAGTGAGAGAATATCTTTTCTTTCACAGACTTGCTTGGCTGGAAATTCGGAGAGTTTTCCAAGCCTGTAAGCGTTTCTTTTTCGCCATCGCTCAGGTTTTCAGGGATATAAACACTGATGTTGACGAGCAAGTCGCCCGTTCCATAGCGGTTGATACTCGGCAAACCTTTGTTTTTCAGGCGGAGCACTTTACCCGGCTGTGTTCCCGGTTCTATATTTACTTTTACCTTTCCGTCTATTGTAGGCACTACCACACTGCCCCCGAGGGCGGCAGTGGAAACTGTCAGCAACAGATTGTAAACGACATCGTTGTCGTCCCTGAATAGCTCCGGATGCGCTTCTTCCTCTACTACGATGAGCAAGTCCCCGTTGATGCCACCATGACGGGCAGCATTCCCTTTTCCACTCATCGACAGCTGCATTCCTTCCGCCACTCCGGCAGGTATATTGATGGCGATAACTTCTTCTTCGCGAACGATTCCCTCTCCCGAGCAGTGAGAACATTTCTTTGTGATGGTCTTGCCTTCCCCGTTGCATGTAGGGCATGGCGACTGGGTCTGCATCTGTCCGAGAATCGTATTCATCACACGGGTCACTACTCCCGAGCCTTTACAGGTGGAGCATGTCTCGTATGCAGTGCCGTTGTCGGCTCCGGTTCCCTTACAGTATGTACAGGCAACGAACTTGTTGACTTTTATTTTTTTCTCTACGCCTGAGGCTATATCTTTTAATGACAATTTGACTTTAACCCGCAGGTCTGAACCTCTGTTTGCCCGGGGGCCGCGTTGTCCGCCGAAACTACCGAATCCTCCTCCGAAATGTCCGCCAAAGATATCTCCAAACTGAGAGAATATATCATCCATAGAGAATCCGCCTCCACCTCCAAATCCGCCGGGAGCTTCATGTCCGTATCTGTCATACTTGGCGCGCTTCTGTTCATCGCTTAATATTTCGTAAGCTTCGGCTGCTTCCTTGAATTTTTCTTCGGCTTCTTTATCCCCCGGATTTTTGTCAGGGTGATATTGGATAGCTTTTTTACGATATGCTTTTTTTATTTCTTCAAAAGTCGCGCTTTTGGTTACTTCCAGCACTTCGTAGTAGTCTCTTTTAGTTGTGGTTGCCATCTGAATTTCCTCTTGTTTTATTTTGCAACTATTACTTTCGGATAGCGGATAACTTTATCATCCAGTGTGTATCCTTTTTGTATACAGTCTATGATTTTATCCTTATCTTCCTCTGTCTGAGCCGGTATGGAGGTTACAGCTTCGTGCTTGTCGGTGTCGAATGTGTGGCCGATAGTTTCAATCTCTTTTACACCGTGCTTGGTCAGGAAGTTTGAGAATTTGCTGTATATCAGGTCTACGCCTTCTTTTACAGCATCTATATCTTCCGTCTTGGAAATATTATCCAGTGCACGTTCGAAATCGTCTACTACAGTAATAATGTCCAGTAAAACCCTTTCGCTGCCTGATTTTAGTAATTCAGCTTTTTCTTTGAGCGTACGTTTGCGATAGTTGTCAAATTCGGCATTCAGGCGAAGGTACGAATCGCTCAATTCGTTAAATTTTACTTCCCAGTCGGTCACATTGTCATTGACGTCATTTTCTGGTGCTTCTTCAGCCTGATTATTTGTCAGGTTTTCGGGATCTACGATTTCCTCTTTGTCAAAACCCATTTCAGAATTTTCTTCTTTCATATCTTGTATTTATTTTATTATCAGTTGATAACAGGAAAACAGAGAATAAATCCTGTACAATGATTTATTCAACTTATTTTGGTGTTTGTTAGTATATAACAAAAGGCTTGCCAAAGATTGAAATAAAATGTTTTATAGGACAAACCCTCCAAAATTTATTCGTCCTGTTTTCAGGCCTTTGTAGGGGCAGTGGCTTGTCCCTGTCTGTTTGTTTTGCTTTTGGGCAACTGCAAGGGATTGCCTTAGCGGTTCTTTTTGTATATTTCTTTTTTTATTTTTCAAGCCATCGGATGAATTTTCCCAAACCCTGGAAGGGTGGGAAAAGAAAACCCCTGTTTTTAAACAGGCATTAACGCAAAAGGATTTATCCTTTTACCTTTCAACCTACGGAACTTGTTCCGTAGTATTTGAGTTTATCTGTATATAGGGTTCTTTTCTGAGGTAAAAGTAACAGGAAAAAGAAGTGAAAAAGGTGTCACTTTTGTCACTTTTTGAAGGATGGGTATTTTGTAAGTTTATTATAATTAAATAGTTATGAATATTTAGAGCTTGTAAGGGATGTTAGAGTGTCTGTTATTCTTTTGAAGGAACAGTCCTCAATGAAAGTGAAAAATTATAAACAATTCTTATCTTTTTAACGTTGTTAATAATATCTATTCGCATAGTGATTCAGTATTTTTTATCTTTGTAATTCTTGCTAAAAGGTAAAGGAAATTATAAACAATATACACAACATGGAGTTTTCATCATTATTATCCCCTGTAAATATTACATTAGCTATTCTCCTAGTCGCCTCATTCTTCTTTATGCGGGGAAAGGTACGTTCCGACCTGGTTGCGGTGTGCGCGTTGCTGGCTTTGGCTTTAACCGGAATATTGACACCTTCGGAGGCACTTGCGGGTTTCTCCAATTCGGTAGTGATAATGATGGTCGGGCTGTTTGTCGTGGGGGCAGGTATTTTCCGTACGGGACTGGCTAAGATGATAAGCAGTAAGATTCTGCAAACGGCGGGTAATAATGAGAATAAGCTGTTTGTTCTGGTCATGCTGGTTACAGCTTCCATCGGGGCTTTTGTAAGTAATACGGGGACGGTTGCCGTAATGATGCCGATAATTGTGAGTATGGCTGCCAGTGCGAATATAAGTTCGCGCCGTTACCTTATGCCTCTGGCCTTTGCCAGTAGTATGGGGATGTTTACGCTGATCAGTACGCCTCCCAACCTTGTGATCCAGAATGCATTGATAGATGCCGGATATGAGGCTCTGTCATTCTTCTCTTTTGCTCCGATCGGTTTCATCGCGTTGAGTGTGGGTGTTGTAATCCTCTTCTTCCTGAGCCGCTTACTGGTGTCGAAGAACGAATCTTCGTCGAATAAGAAGAAACAAGGCAAGACGTTGGCTGAACTGGCGCAGGAGTATCAGTTGCAACAGCAGTCGTACAGGATTGAGGTAAGGTATGATTCTCCGTTATTGGATAAAACATTGGCGGAATTGCGGATTGCTACAAAATATGATATAAGTATCAGTAAAATTGTGCGCAGGACGGGTAATTCCCGCTTTCGTAAGAATATGGTGGAAGAGGTTGCCGGTCCCAAATCGATAATCCAGAAAGAGGATATATTGTATTGCCACGGGGATATAGAAAATATAGAAAGGTTTGTATCGGAGAATAACCTCTTTTTTGAAAGGGTAAATGACGCTGAGGCATTCTCTGATTTTCAGGAGTCGGGTATTGCAGAAGTATTTATTATGCCTAATTCGCGCCTTATAAACCGCACGATTTCCGAAATCGGGTTCAGGGAAGAATATAATGTAAATGTATTGGGTATCCAGCGCCAGAGCGAATACAGGATGCAGGATATTAAAGACACTAAGCTACATTCGGGGGATGCGTTGCTGATACAAGGTACTTGGAAAGACCTTGCTAATCTGGATGACAGGCAGGATGATCTGGTGCTTGTAGGGCAACCATTGAAAGAGGCTGCTAAGGTAACCCTTGACCAAAAGGCTCCTGTTGCCGCGGGTATAATGATTTTGATGGTTATAGCAATGGTATTCGAGATAGTACCTTCTGTAATCGCTATTATGGTTGCCGCTGTATTGATGGTAATAACCGGATGCCTGCGCAATGTGGAGGAAGCTTATAATAGTATCAACTGGGAAAGTGTGGTATTGATAGGGGCTATGTTGCCGATGGCTACGGCATTCCAGAATACGGGTGTGGATACGATGATATCGGGAGGACTGGTTAGCAAACTCGGGGTTGATACATTCGGAGAGACTTTAGCGCCTTATGCTCTGTTAGCCGGTATCTATTTCTGTACTTCCTTGCTTACTATGTTCATCAGCAATACGGCGACCGCTGTACTGTTTACACCGATTGCATTGAAGGCGGCTGTAGGTATGGGCGTCAGTCCTTATCCGTTCTTGTTTGCGGTGGCAGTGGCTGCTAGTATGTGCTTTGCTTCGCCATTCTCTACGCCTCCTAACGCACTGGTAATGACAGCCGGACGGTATACTTTCATGGATTATATTAAAGTAGGTTTGCCGTTGCAGCTAATAATGGGTATTGTAATGATACTGGCTCTGCCTTTGTTGTTCCCGTTTTAATATAACGATTAAAGTTCACAATTCCAGCAGTTTCACTATCTGCTGGAGGTAATGTGCGTCTGTTTCATCAAAATGATTGAGGTGTTTGCTATCGATGTCTAATACGGCAATCACTTCATCATGATCGAACAAGGGTATTACAATCTCAGATTGCGAAGCGGCATCGCAGGCTATATGCCCAGGAAACTGATTGACATCTTCTACTATAACCGTTCTCTTTTCTTTCCACGCGGTTCCGCATACGCCTTTGCCGTATTTGATACGTGTACAGGCTATAGTGCCCTGAAAAGGACCTAATACGAGTTCTTCTCTTTTTACGATATAGAATCCTACCCAGAAGAAGCCGAAAGTCATCTTCAATGCTGCCGATACATTGGCAAAGTTGGCGATGGTATCGGTCTCTCCTTCCAGTAACCCTTTGAGTTGTGGTAGGAGGGAGATGTAGATTTCTTCTTTGGAAGAGGTGTGGGGGATGTGGATGGTGTGGGACATGGAAATAACGAAATTGCAATTTAAAGATATTATTAAATAGACAAAGATTTGCAATCTAATAAGTTGCAAATCTTGTAGGTTTAGAGTATGAACCACAAACTATATTGGTACTATCAATAACTAGTGATCCGGATACAATCGGATAATGGTATTGCACATTATCCGGTTTATTTCAGTGATATGTATTCTTTCCCGGTTAGGTCAAATCTATATTTTCTTGCTTACTCCTCATTCTTTTATTTCGTCAGCGAGTTTATTAATAGAGCAACCACGGATGCCATAGATGTAACACTAGATCCTAAACTTATAATTTGAGCTAGAGACATCTTCTCTTTATTCTCTTTTGCCGGAATGATAATGTTACAGCCTGGCTGTATCGCATCTCGGCTGGAACCTTTTGCCTTTGTTACCGTCCCATTCATATATACGATATAAGCCCTCTTCTTTTCTGCCAGGTCGCTATATCCTCCAGCCTGGTCGATATAATACGAAACTTTCTCTCCCTTCTTATATAATACTGTGTTTGGATACATAACAGAACCGTTAATGGTGACTGTATTGTCATATTCAGGGATGATGATATGATCTCCTTCCCGTAAAACCAGATCATATTCCGATCTAGGGTTGCTAATAGCCTTATCTAATTCGATACCTACTGAATAGAACTGTTCGATATCAAGTAGGTCTGTTGAAATAGAGTCCTTTAGTCCAGCGGAAAGTGCCATCATCGATTTCCGTTGTTCAGCCATTTCCAATTTGGTTTTCATTCTTATCAGTCTGGCACCTTGAGAGAACGCATGTGGAGTCAAGTTTCCAGTCCGTTTTATTATGTCCGAAAGCCTTTCGGTCTTCTCTTTTAGGGCATATGTCCCCGGATATAAAACTTCTCCGTCAACCTTGATGTTACGCTGTACTATATAGCCAGGACTGCGGCGTATATAAATCTGATCGTATGGTTTAAGGATAAAATCAGATTTTCCATCTACTATTAGTCCGTCTTTTATTTGAAATGAATGGATGTCTGCAATAGTACTTGGGCTTTCATTACTTAGTGGATTAATGATTCTTCTTGCAACATCGACTTTTGCCATAGATGCCGAATTAAGAAGCCCTCCGGCCTTTATTATCATATCTTCAATACTTGTCCCTTCTGAATATTTGTATTGGCCAGGGTTAGTCACATCTCCATATATTGTAATATTCCCATATTCAACAAGCACACTGTCAGAGGCAATAAATAACATGTCATTCTTTTTCAGAGCGATGTCATTCGCATTGTTTTTAAGAAGGCTCCTCAAATTTATAGGTAAGGTTTCAAACGTTAAATCGTCCCTTTCTCTGGTAAGGATAGCCCTGTCCAAAAAGGCATTTCCCTTTAATCCTCCTGATTTATCTATCAGGTCCTTTACTGTCTTTATCTGTTCTCCTACCTCATAGTAGCCAGGCCTGTAAACAGCTCCTGCTATTTCAACCCGATTGTCGAACAGGTTTAGCCCAGTGCTTATTTTAATATTATCTCCATCTTCAAGAATGAAGTTGTCGTAATCTTTAGAATTGACGGTGTATGCTTTATTATATTCTCCTGTTTTCCGGGAGAGATTTATTTTGTCTTTATATGCATCTCCGGTAAATCCCCCTGCATATCTTATCAAATCAGCAAGGGTTTCTGTTACTGTCATTTCATAAAACATCGGACGTTTTATTTTGCCGGATATTTCCACTAACGAAATATAAGGTGGAACCATTATTATGTCTCCATCCGACAGGCGTGTGTCACCACTGGAGTTTCCATTAAGTAGAAACTGGTATATATCTATCGTTTTCACAAGTTTCCCTTTGCGATATAGTTGAATTGACCTCAAAGAACCGATGTCATTGATACCCCCGGCATTGTATAAAGCATGCATAACGGATGATAAAGAAGACAAGGAATAAGTTCCGGGAACACTGACCTCTCCTAATACATTGATTTGGATGGTGCGTATCTGTCCTAGTGTCAGTTTTATTTGGGAAGAGCCTCCATCGCTGCCAATGCCGGAATAGAGGGAACCAAATTTTTGTTGAACAAAAGAATTGGCTTCCCTTATGGTCATGCCATTAAGAAATACGGGGCCTAGTCTGTCAACAACAATACTCCCTTCCGAAGAGATTGTTTGTCGTAAAGAAGCCTGAGATGCTCCCCAAATATCAATTACAACTTCATCACCTGGTCCTAATCTATAATCTTCGGGAGTAGGTATGTTGACATTTGGAGTAAAAGTGAGGTTTTTCTGATTAAATATATTTTTGCCGAAGATGTTAGACTTTTTTCCGGTAAAGGTATTGTCATATAGTGATTGATCAGCAAAGGTTTCTCCTATAGAATCTAATCGTAATGCTTGTGTTGTAGTTGTTCTGTTCGAAGCGCTTGAGGTTGTGGTAGTTTGATTCTGTTGAGACATTTGGTTTTTTATTCTCAATAGCTGATCCTGAGTGGCTCCACGTTTCAACAACTCAGTGGCTATAGCTTGTTGGGATGTGCCTTTGCTTGCTTCTGTTTTTATGTAATCAATGACCTGTGAGTCTGACATCTGTGCGAGCAATACATTCACTGAAAATAGCGAAATTAGAAAATAAAGAATAACTCTTTTCATACAGTTAAATTAGTTGAGAATAAATTAAAATTGCGTTTTCTCAATTTAGTGTTAAATATATACTTAATCTGATATCTTCATAATATATGAAGATATTATAACCTGTTCACTATATTTCCTTTTTTATTATATCCCAATATTCAAGCTTTAAATAGTTGATATTTAGGGAGCCGATCGATGTATAAAGATATAATACTTGCCGTTTTTGGCGCTACAAATGTAGCTATTTTTTTAGCTTAAAGCAACCTTATCCATATATTTTATAGACACTACAATGTTATACATATCATGTCTGATATAATTATCATTCCCGAAGTAACTGTTAGGAAATTTCACGAATTGGTTTTCGTCTGAAAAAGATCTAGAGTTCTTCGTTAATTTTTAGCTTGTTTTCGGTTAATTTTCTCTTTCTCTCAGCTCAAGTAGCCCGCTACTATCGCTTGGCGGAAGTAAAAATTATCTCAAAAACATTTCTAAAAATCAGAACGAGAAGTTACCTAACAGTTACTCAGATAACTTCAAATCTCCAAATAATTCCTCTTCTACAATACAGCAGATGATGTGTGCAATAAGTATATGGGATTCCTGTATCCTTGGAGTTTCCTTCGATGGAACTTTTATACAAATGTCGCAAATATCAGCTGTTTTCCCCCCGTTTCCCCCTGTCAAGATGATTGATTGTATGCCTTTCTCTTTGCAAGCATGCAGGGCTTTAATTATATTTTCGGAATTGCCGGATGTCGTTAAGCCGATGAATACATCTCCCCTTTTCCCCTGTGCCTGCACCTGTCTTTCGAAAAGACGGTCGAAACCATAATCATTCCCGATGGCAGTGATGATAGAAGTGTCTGTGGATAAGGCTATCGATGGTATTCCCGGACGGTCGAAGTAGAACCTGCTTACAAATTCGCCGGCAATATGCTGAGCATCAGCTGCACTGCCTCCGTTCCCGGCCAGAAGCGTCTTGGCATCGTTCCGGTAAGCTTCTGTAACCATTGTTGCCGCGTCTTTTATATCTTTCAGTATTTCGGTATTTGATAAAATAGCTTGCTTTACGGATATCGACTTTTGGATTTGTTCGGTAATAATTTTTTCAATATTCATATTGTATCTAATAATTTGATTTCAAATGTATAATTTTTCTCGGAGATTCTTCCGAATCCTTGCTGTTAACTTTTTCTCAAAAAAAAGAACGATGCTTCATTCTTATTTCAGCAACATATCACTATCTTTGCTGTATGGAAAACAAAGTATTCACATATTTAGAATTCGCTCTGCCCATCCATAATTGCGTAATAATACCCGAATTAGGCGGTTTTATTATAAACAGGGAAGAGACATCGTCAACGTTTGGAACCCGAATTCAAGTTCCCGGCTTTGATGTGGTCTTCAATCCAGATATAAGGCACGATGATGGTATTATAACCTCATACTATAAAAAAGACGAGAATTTACCCTATAACGTTGCTTTACAGAGGATAAAAGATTTTGTAAAAATGCTGAAGCAGGAGTTGTCGGCACATAAAACTGTAGAGATAGGTAAATTAGGCAAATTGTCCGTTAATGAGGATGGAAAGATCGGTTTTGAAGCTAAACAGTCTTTTATACTACCCGATTTTTATGGGCTTACTTCAGTTGAATTAAACTCTTTGGCTGGTATTATACAGAGTAATGAGGTGCAAAGGAAGAGTTTTCCGGTCAGATATATTGCAGGTAGTGTAGCTGCTGCGGTAGCCGCCCTATTGTTGTTCGTTGTGCCTTCCACAACTGTAAATGATAATATCGGCGTTAAAAACGTGCAACAATCTGGCTTTGTATATTCTTTGACGAATAAACCGATAGTTGAGCCAACACAAGAAGTGGTGCCGGATGTTGAAAATACAGAGACAGAAGAAGCGCCTCTGCGTACATATCACATTATAGTTGGAGGAGAAGACAATAAAATGCATGCTCAACGGCTTTTGAAAAAGATGAAGTCAGGAGGATGGAATAATGTTGACATCGTGGAGTCGGGTGGACGTTACCGGATTTCAGTAGCATCTTTTTCCGATAAAACTGAGGCCGAATCTTATCTGGAGACTTTCCGCAAGGAAAATCCAAAATACGAGACCGCTTGGTTATACTCGCAACGGAACTAAATTGATATTATATAACTGAAAAGAGACAGGTATTCCCTGTCTCTTTTTTATGTTCGGATAATAAGTAACTGTTTAAATTTTATTCGTTCAAATTTTTAGAGCTGTTTTAGAGATGCTTTTTGCTTCCTCGAAACGATAATAGCGGGCTATTTGAGTTGAGAGAAAGGAAAAAACAGCCAAAAACAGCCTAAAAATGAACGAAGAAAAAGGTATAATAAAATATTCGTATAAAATTTAAACTGTTACTAAATATTATTCCTTTTCGCCGTAGGCTAAATCTCCCGCATCGCCTAATCCCGGGACGATATAAGCAAATTCATTGAGCCCAGGGTCTATTGCCGCCGCCCATATTGTCGTCTTCTCCTGTGGAAAATTCTGTGCGCAATATTCTATCGCCTGCTGGCTTGCTATAATCGTCGCTATATGCACATGGCTAGGCTCGCCCTTTGTCAGTAGCGCCTGATAGGACAGATCCATACTGCCGCCGGTAGCCAGCATCGGGTCAGTCAGTATCAGTACCTTATTGTCTATCTGCGGAGAGGCTATATACTCGATGTGGATATGAAAGCTCTGATGATTTTCCCTGTACTTTCTGTAAGCCGAAACGAATGCATTCTCCGCTTTGTCGAAACATTCTAAAAAGCCGTGATGGAAGACCAGCCCAGCTCTCAATATTGTACCTATTACGATAGAATCTACGGGGACATTGGTTACGGAAGTGCCTAGCGGAGTCTGGGTTTCTATCGGGAAATAATTGAGAGTCTTGCTTATCTCATAAGCCATAATTTCCCCTATGCGTTCAACATTCCTTCTAAAGCGCATGCTGTCCCTTTGAATGTCGACATCGCGCAGTTCGCTGACAAAACGATTAAGAATAGTGTTTTGATCTGAAAGATTTATTATTTTCATGATGGTGTTTTGACTTTAAAGGTATATGTTTTCTTTCAAATTTGTAGTAATAGACCAATTCTTTTTTTTATTTTACTATCTATAGTTTATTGCTAATGCAAGTTAGATGTTGAAAATATGTTTAATAGAACGGTTGGATTATCCTGCGCGCAATCACAGATTGCTTGCCTTACTTTTGGCCGAAGCTCCAAAAGTAAGCAAAAAAGCATTGCGCCCCGCTTCGCCGTACGACCCACCATCGGTTTGCCGGCTGAATGAAGTGATGATAATCTCATCATTGCGATAATTGGCAGATGATGCTTAAAAGCGCCCGCACTTCATTCTACGCCGACTGCACCGGGTGGGTACCCCGTACGCTGGCTAACGGCGCTGGCTGACGCCCGATTTGCAGGGTCTATCCTCTGTCTTGACATTGCGTCGCGACTCCGTGCATCTGTTCCGCAGGCGGGGCACCCACCCGGTGCAGGCGGCGTGAAACGGG
>NZ_QVMO01000012.1:0-9399 GCF_010501055.1 Dysgonomonas sp. 521 | reverse complement strand
CGTTGGTGGGTCGCCGAGGGACGAAGCACTAGCCTTTTGCTTCCTTTTGGGCAATGCCAAAAGGAAGGGCAAGCCCGGGAGGGCGCGGCAGCAGGGAGCTAATGATAAAAGCTTTAAATCAAGATGGCTTTTATGCAAAAAATTAATGAACGATTTCGTTAAGCAATGAGGGCAGCATCAAGTTTACTTGAACCAACGGTCACAGGAGGGGAAAATACGGTAAAAAGAGCATAAAAAAATTGCTAAGAACTATTGACCTGAACCTGCAATAAAAATTTTCGCTAAAATTTAAACAGGCTCTAAATATTTTGAAAAAAAATCATAATATTGTGACAAACCGGACATTTTTGCGACATATAATAAAAACGCTTCTGATAGATGAAAGAAATACGGGAAAGTGACGCGCAATTCTTAGATATGATACGCCAGAATGAAGGTATCATCTATAAGGTCACTTCCTTTTATGCCGACAAAGAACATCCTATCGGCGACCTCTATCAGGAAGTGGTGCTGAACCTGTGGAAAGGCTTCGCGTCGTTTAGGGGAGAGAGCAAGCATTCGACGTGGATATACCGTATCGCCCTGAATACATGCGTATCCTTTTATCGCAGAAGCAAAAAGAATGTGACCTATGTGGATATATCGATGGATATACCCGATGTGGTAGATAATAACGAACAGATACAAGAGCTGTATAAGTTGATTAACCAATTGGGGAAAATAGAACGAGCCTTGGTACTGCTTTACCTGGACGACAAGCCATATAAAGACATAGCGGAGATTACAGGCCTCTCTGTGACAAATGTAGCTACAAAGCTGAGCCGCATAAAAGATAAGTTGAAGCAGATGTCGGACGAACAAAACTAATGATATGGATTTAGATAATATAAAAAAGACATGGCAGGAAACCGAAATTAAGCCGACAATAGATGAATGTAAGATTCAGAAAATGTTGGATAATAAAGGACAGGGAGCCTTTGAAAGACTGATTAAATACGACAAGCTGTTCTTATGGCTTCTCATACCTTGTTTCTTTGCAGGGATACTGTTTTTTTACATGCACTATATTCCCGGCACAATATACTTTATCATGATGATATACAGCTTTTTCTGGCAACGGAGAAAACTTAAATTCATGGGCGCTGTAAACTTGTCCGAAATGGGAATACTGGAAGTATCGAAAGCCATTACCAAATATAAGAAAACGATACTGTATGAAATCATGATTGGGGTAGTATGCCTTGTTGTTTTTTTTGTACCATACCTGTATTTTGGGATGCCGGGTTTTCTGGGAAAAGCATTCGGCAACGATTCGGAGCATGTACGTTCTTTTCTTGATACTACACATTTGATCGTAATGTTTGCCGTTATGATAATAACTACGGTCGCTTTCTCTTTCATTTTATATAAGTATATGTATTTCAATAATATAAAACAAATACAGGAATCTATAAAGGAAATAGAATATTTCGAAAAGGATAACAATGATTAATTTAAAATACTAATTTATAAACATGAAAAATCTTATCACCACTTTCGCAGCTATTGTCCTGTTTGTTGTAACATCAACACTGGCAGCCCAGAACGAAACAAAGTACAACAACGCCCTGCTCTGGAAAGTGTCGGGTAACGGGCTTTCGCAACCCTCTTACATACTGGGTACGCATCATCTGGTACATCTAAGTTTTGTAGACAGCATACCGGGCTTGAAGGAAGCGATGGAGACTACAGGACAAACTGTAGGGGAATTGCTGATGTCGGACCAGGCAGCCATGCAGGTAAAACTGCAGCAAGCGGCGATGATGCCTGCCGGAGAATCATACGATAAACTGTTGTCGGCCGAAGATTATGCGAAGCTGGACGAAGGGCTGATAAAGCTATTCACTGTCGGATTGGGGCAGCTGGGGCAGATGAAACCCGGCATGATATCGATGCTATATACGATAACAACATACACGAAGCTTTATCCTGAATTCAACCCGATGGCGCATGAGGCTATAGATGCTTATGTGCAGCGTATAGCCACAGAGAAAGGCAAAGCTACGCTCGGACTGGAAACGGCTGACGATCAGATTTATGCCCTGTTCGATGCCGAACCATTGAAAGATCAGGCTGAGTCTCTGGTATGTTCGGTAGTAAACAATGATACTGCCAAAGATCTGTTGGACAAGCTGAACACGTATTATAGAGCCGGACAGTTGAACAATATGTACAATCTGGCTTTTAACAATCCTGACGACCCTTGTAAAGTATCGAAGGAGCAACAAAATGTACTCAACAAAGACCGTAACGACAAATGGCTGGAAAAGCTACCTCAGATAATGGCCGATAAATCGAGCCTGATAGCTGTAGGTGCATTGCATCTGGCAGGCGAGGAAGGTTTGTTGGCACAGTTGGCAGCCAAGGGTTATACAGTAGAAGCAGTGAAATAAAGGTAACGGTATATGTAAAGCCCATAAGGGAAGTATTTTACAGAATGCTTCCCTTTATTATTTCCTATAATAACAAGCTGGTGCAATGTGTATCTTGTATCAGCAGAGCATCAGATGATAAAAGTTTTAAACCAAGATGGCTTTTATGCAAAAAATTAATGAACGAATAAAATTTAAACAGGCTTTAAACAATTTCACAGATTATACTATATTTCGCCCGATCCAGAAAAATATAATAACGGCTAAGACTATGATTATTGCCGTTTTGCCGAATAATATCTTCCGTAGCCGGGGAAACCGCTCTTTACCGCCGAAGTATTCAAAAAAGATTCCCGTCAAAATATAGGGTATAGCCAAAACTAACAGAGGATTGCTCACGAAAGCATCCTTTACCTGCAAGTGCAGTAAATGGTGTATAGCCCGCTGCGAACCACAACCGGGACAGTCGAGCCCTGTCAGCCGATGAAAAGGGCATTGCGGGAAATACACCGATTCCTCAGGGCTGAAAAAGTAATAAATACCACCTCCTATAATCAGTAAGGCAGCTATTCCGATAATCCGATAGAGGTATTTTGTCTCCGGTTTTTGCAATGCTATTTGTTATTCAGTAGGTTATCCAGTGTAGCCTGCTCTTTTGCACCAAGTTGATTCCAGATGCCGGCTATCTTCCCTTGTTTATCTATCAGGATATAGGTAGGAAAACCTTTTATCCCATAGGCGTCTCCTATTTCTGTATCAAACAGGCGTCCATCGGCATAAACAAGCCCCGATATTTGAGGCCATTCTCCTAATTCATGCTTCTTTATAGCCTTCATCCATTCAGCTTTGTCTTCCTCCGAAGAAATGCCGATAATCTGTAATTGTTTATCATTATATTTACGATGTACTTCTTTCAGGGTCGGTATCCCTTTTATACACGGGCCGCACCAGCTTGCCCAAAAGTCCAGCAGGACAAAACTTTTATCCCTGTAATCCGATAGTCGGATTACATTGCCCGAAATAGTGTCTGTTCGTGTAAAATCAGCAGCTATTTCCCCAACGGCGGCATTATGGCGTATACTTTGCTCCAGAATCTGCCTGTGCGAAAGTTGCCCCATGAGCGAGGCTTTACCTTCTTCGCGAAGGCTGTTGTAGACCGCCAGAAGCGTGTCGCTGCTTACAAAACCGAAAGAAGAAGTGCGGTGTAGCAATGCCGGGGCTATACGGTATGTATTGTGCTTCGATGCAAAATCGACATACGCCTGATGCTTTTGTTTATTGATAAGGCGCGCCTCATCGGCACCTTTGTGCAACATATCCACCAGGCTATCCCGTACATGGGGCTGTGAAGCAATATCAGGTGAATTGATTTGTTTCACCAGCTTATCGAGAACTTTTACTTTTTCAGATAAAGATTTATCATAAGGCATTACATCTTTCCGCAGTTCCGTATTCTCCTTGTCTGCCTGTATGCCTGTCAACTCATACATATATGGACGTTCCATATCTATATCGAGCTTCATATCGCAGGGTTCGATAAAGAATTCGATATAATTGTTGTCCGCACCCATATTGGCTAATGTCAAACCATCCAGTTTTCCTTTGAAAGAGAACTTGTTGCCTGTGATTTTAGCCGAATCAAGGATTTCATACCATTCGCCGTTCTTTTGCGTATAGTAAGAAAGGTATATCGTTTCAGGCACTTCATTGCCTTTAACAAAGCCTTCCAAAACAAAAGTATCCCTGTCGGCTGGTGCTGTAGTTTTGTTACAACCGGCTAATATGGCTAAAAATAAGCTGAATAAAGCAATACGGTAAATCATGAGGAAAATATTAAGGTGGAATTTCTACGTAGCCGTTACCTGTTTGTAGCCCTGTGTGCAGGTGTGGGATGAGGTGAACAATATTATACGAGCATACCTATAAATATCAGTATTATGTAAACAGCAGGCAGGAATGCGATACCCCACAGCGTCCATAGCTTAGCCTTCTCGGAAGCATCCTGTGCCCCTTCATAGTCCTTCTTCCCGTAGAGTGTCTCTACCTTGACAGCATAAAATATACCAACGAGGCTTATCGGCGAACAACAGAATATGGTTAGCAGTATAGATTCTACCAGCCAGTTTTTAGGCATAGGCAGTATCCCGTCCCATTTGCGTTGTTCGTCATAGTAGTATTGGTACTGCTGCTGGCGATTGAGGGGAGCCTGTTGCTGGCGGTTGTTATTATATGATTGCTGCTGACGGTTGTACGACTGTTGCTGTGGGCTATTATTCGCCCGGGGTTGCTGATTGGATGACGATTGCTGTTGTGGTTGCTGAGTACGGGGCAGTGGCGGCCACTCCATCTTTTTCTCCTCCTGTGCAACCGGAGCCTTGGAGCCGAACAAAAAGTTCAGTTCTTGCAAAGTTCCCGCTTCAGCCCAGTCTGCCATCCCCGAACGCCAAACCATCGTGCCGGGACGTATGTCCTTACGCAATAGTTCGTTTGTAGTAAAGGGGCCGCATTGAGCCTTTGATATATCGTCAATATAAAAGTATTTCAGCATAGCGTATTCAGTTAGCAGTCAACAGTCAATAGTTTACAGTTTACAATCAACAGTTTACAGTGGACAGTTACCAGTAAATATTTAATTCTTAATTTTTTACTTGTCACTCGTAACTATTTAAACATGTCGTCTATCTGTGTAGGTGGTGGTGCATCGGGCACCAGTTCGTCTCCGCCTTCCCTGTCGCATACACCGTATCCCGGTATGGACGCGAACTTGTCGGTCTGGCTGTATCCCAGCGATTTGTCGGCAAATACCTTTTTGAAGAACAGCCCTACTACAGGCAACGCCATACTGGCGCCTTGCCCGTCACTGGTACGGTCGAAGTGTATCGAGCGGTCTTCGCCGCCTACCCAGCAGCCAGTGGAGAGCCTTGGTGTGAATCCCATAAACCATCCGTCAGAGTTGTTTTGTGTTGTACCTGTTTTACCGCCCATCGGTACGGTGATGCCATAATTGCGCCTGATACGTCCTCCTGTACCGCCATCGATTACGCCACGGAGCATATCCAGCATTTTCACGTAAGTGCCTTCACTGAATACCTCATCCATCCTCGGCGAGAAAGCGACATCGGCTATAATGTTTCCGTAAGTGTCTTCTATATGTGTTACATACACCGGGTTTGCCCTGATTCCCTTGTTGGCGAAAGAGGTATATGCCGCTACCATTTCGGCAACGGATACATCGTGTGTACCCAGTGCCATGGAGACTACAGGGTCTATCTTTCCGGTAATGCCAAACGAGTGCAGCATGCGGGCAAAGGCGTATGGCGATGTACGTCCCATCAGGTATGCGGTAACGAGGTTGTCGGAGTTTTGCAGTCCCCACTTGATAGTTACCATTTCGCCGAACTTCGAAGCCCGTCCTCCGCGAGGCGTCCATTCACGTCCCGATTCGGTAACGAGGGTCTGGGGCACATACAGCATCTGGTCGCACGGGGTCATCCCGCTTTCCATCGACAGGGTGTACAGGTACGGCTTGATAGTGGAACCCACCTGACGGCGTCCCATATTTACCATATCGTACTGGAAGAATTTGAAGTCGATACCTCCCACGTATGCTTTTACATTTCCGTTGCGGGTATCCATTGCCATGAATCCCGAGCGCAGGAAGCCTTTGTGATAGCGTATAGAGTCCCACGGGGTCATGGTAGTGTCTACTTCGCCTTTCCACGAAAAGACTTTCATATCTACCGGCTTCTTAAATATCTGGTAGATTTCTTTTTCAGACATGCCTTCTTTTTTCAGGCCCCTGTATCTGTCGGTAACCTTCATGGCACGGTATATCAGTGTATCCACTTCTTTGGCTACCGAGTAGGAGAACGGCGCGTAAGCACGTCCTTTCTTTTCTTTGTCGAAGTCGGGCTGCAACTCTTTGCTAAGGTGCTCGGCCATCGCTTCTTCGGCATACTGCTGCATGCGCGAGTCGATGGTCGTATATAATTTCAGCCCATCGGTAGACAGGTTGTAAAAAGAGCCGTCCGGCTTTTTATTCTTGTTGCACCAGCCGTAAAGCGGGTTTGTTATCCAGTTGATGGAGTCTAGTGCATATTGTTCCATCTGCCATGAGGCGTAATTGGCCTTATCCGGCTTTTTGGCTGTCATAGCCATACGCAGGTATTCCCTGAAATAGGGAGCCAGTCCGTCTTTATGGTCTACCCGTTTGAAGTCGAGCGTCAAGTCTTTTTGTTTCAGCGAATCGTATTGCTGTTCTGTCAGGTAGTCATTCTTGTACATCTGTTCCAGTACCACGTTGCGGCGGCCTTTTGTGCGGTCGGGGTATCTCCTCGGATTGAAGTAAGACGGGTTCTTACACATGCCTATCAGTGTGGCGGCTTCTTCTATGTTCAGGTCTTTAGGCGCTTTGTTGAAGTACACCTGTGCGGCCGACTGGATGCCTACGGCATTGTAGAGGAAGTCGAACTGGTTGAGGTAAAGGTTTACAATTTCTTCTTTGGTATAATATCTTTCCAGTTTCACGGCTATGACCCATTCGATGGGTTTGCGCAGGAATACACGTTCTACCCAGTTTTCGGATGGTGGCGAATAAAGGAGTTTAGCAAGTTGCTGTGGAATGGTACTACCTCCTCCACCGCTCTCCTGCATCAGGATACCTCTTTTGACCACAGCCCTCAACAAGGCGTATGCATCGATACCCGAATGTGAATAGTAACGGGCATCTTCGGTCGCTATCAGCGCCTGCACCAGGTATGGGGAAAGGTCTTCGTAACTCGAATATATGCGGTTGTTCTTTGCCAGGGAATAAGTACCAAGGAGTACGCCATCGGAGGAATATACCTGTGAGGCATATTTGTCGATCGGGTTCTCCAGTTCTTCCACATCAGGCATGTAGCCGATAGCCCCTGCGCTGATGAGGGAAAATATGACGATAAGCGCCCCGATGAAGCATGCAAAAAGAACCCACAGGGCTTTTACTATCCTCTTGGCGTTGCGTTTTTTCTTTGTTTTTTTATTCTTTGTCGTTTTTTCTTTTTCATCCATAAGTATGTGCAAGTCTTATAACTCGCTGCAAATTTAAATAAAACGTTTTAATAATGTAAATAAATTATGAATTATTGAGATACAAGGTGCGAGATACAAGGTGCGAGCAGTTAAGTTACCAACTTATCTCTTGTCAACTGGTTCGCTGCTAGCCGGATATGTCAGCAGTCAAAGCTGTAGCCCGATTCGCCCACGCACCTGACCGATTCGCCGTCTTTTGCCTTCGACGAAAGCATGAGTACAACGTTAGCCGACTCGTAATGGCGGGCTGTACTGAAAACGAAGTCCGGCTTATCGTCGTGATCTAAATCGCCGATGAAGAGTATTTCTACATTTTTGTCATTGAAGCTGGGTATGGCTACCAGTAGTTCCCTTTTTTCTTTACCGTCTTGTTCCGATACCAGGTACAGCTTGTAATTAAGCACATCTTCCCATTTGACGAGCAATCCCTCTTCGTTGCGGTGTATGCTGCTGTCTTCGGTAACATGCCCCGTGGCTTCCAGCGCGTATTGTTTTCCGCTCAACCCGAAAGGCATCCTGTTGCCAACCCATACCATCCTCTGTTTCAGATGTACGCTGTTTACCAGTGAGTCGCCCGCGTTTATTCCTTTGATGAACAGAATAGCCTGACCGAATAATTTCGAGTCATCCCTGTCGCGTTTGCTGCTAACGTATGTAGATTGGTAGCCTAAGCCCATGCAGTCGTCATCGTACTTGTTTATATCAAGGTCGGCTTCTACAAAGTAATAGTTCTTGGAAACGCTGTCCTGATAAAGCTCATACCATTCTTCACGGAGCATGTGGGCAAAGTCGGAGGGCTCATCGTTCCTATACAGTCCGGGCAGGAATATTTCCACTCCCTCATTGTTATATACGTACGGAAGTACAATTGTATCTAAAATGATGTCTGTTTGAGGCTCCGGCTCATTCAATACTGTTTCCGCTATCGTTCCCGCACCGGTTTTCCGTTCATTGTTCTTACTGCCGCACGAGATTATCAATGTGAGTATCAGTAGTGCGTAAAGGTTGTTTCTTGTCATTGTATTTTATTTGAAAGTAGTATTAAAGTGTTTATTGATACCTTATAACCTGAGTTTCGGATAAGCAAAGATAAAAAAGTTTAGTACACTCCTGTGCCTATCAATGACTTTTGTCGTCCAAAAGAAAAACCAAATAAAGAACTTTGTCTGCACATTATCAGTCGGTTGTCTCTATTTGGCTAAAGCTTGCTAGAATAAATCATTTCCTTAGGAATGAATCGCCCGGTAGAAAAGAGAATTGCCTGCAAGAGGACGCATTCTTATCGGAATGCGACCAGTTTCCTGATCTTATTTTCTACCAAGCGATAATGCCTAACGGCATTCAGAGCACTGTTTTGTTTCTACAAATTATCATCTGGAAATATTGCTTTAATTTTTACTGATTACTTAATAATGTTAATCAGTATTTCGTTTTGTTTAAATTATGTGTTCTTTTATTTTCTATCTGCGCGCAATCACAGATTGCTTACCTTACTTTTGGCCGAAGCTCCAAAAGTAAGCAAAAAAGCATTGCGCCCCGCTTCGCCGTACGACCCACCATCGGTTTGCCGGCTGAATGAAGTGATGAAAGATTCATCATTCTACAGATTGGGAAATCTTGCTTAAAAGCGCCCGCACTTCATTCTACGCCGCCTGCACCGGGTGGGTGCCCCGTACGCTTGCTAACGGCGCTGGCTGACGCCTGACGAGCAGAATTTATACCAATGTCATTAAGTTAAAGAAATCTTATACCCTGTCATCCTGAACGATAGTGAAGGATCTCTTTTCTTAAAAGCAATTTGCCTACACGGGATGCTTCGTCCCTACCAATGACGTCATTTAAATTATATCCGTTTTGACAATCATAAAATTGTGTTTTTTAGCTAGTTTACCCATAAGTCTTATTTCGTTAGCATTGA
>NZ_QVMO01000129.1 GCF_010501055.1 Dysgonomonas sp. 521 | reverse complement strand
TCTTTACAAGATACTAAAAATCAAGGTCTTATCCAAAAAATCAACCATCTATTTTGCTGATTGTCAGTAAAATAGATTTTTTGTCATGTACTAAAATTTTTTAGTTTTTATGTGAGGGATGTATTGCATACGCCCCCACAACTAAATGTTATATTACACAAATTTAGTTTTCAAAGTAATCGTCATGATAGTAAGAGTTCTTCTTGAGGTAATAGGTCTTATCGCCATAGTAACGCGATGTACCGTAATATCCTTCGCGACCCTTCACATCATTGAATACCAATGCGAGATTTTCTACTCCGTCATATTCCAGCTGTGTGATCACGCTCTTGAAGAATGACTTGTTTGTCTTGGCACGGCGTACTACAAACAGTGTGGTGTCTGCCATAGCCGACAATATGTAGGCATCGGAAACCAGCCCCACCGGACTACAGTCTATCACTACATAGTCGTACTCTTCTTTCAGATGCTCAAGCAACTGTTTTGTTTTAGCCGTCTTTATCAACTCACTCGGGTTAGGAGGCAGCGTACCGGCCGGAATAATATCGAATCCGTAGTCGGGATGCGAAACAATGATTTCATCGAGGCTTACCTGCCCTATCAGATAGTTGGATATACCCTTTGTGGAATCGATCTGTAGTGTTTTAGCCACAGACGGGCGTCTCAGGTCTAAGTCGACTATGATAACCTTTTTGCCCATCAACTGGTAAACGGAGGCTATATTGGTAGCGATAAAAGTCTTACCATCGGCAGGCTCTGTGGATGTAACCAATACGGTAATCTTATTTTCGCGCTGAGCCATATATTCGAGACGAACCCTCATGTTACGGAACGATTCGGCAAAACTGGATTTCGGATAGTTCTTTACCAGCACCACACCGTTAGAGAGTTTCTTCGATATATTTTCTATTGTCCCTATAACAGGCAGTCCTGATATTTTTTCGCATTCTTCTTTTGTGGTTATGGCAAAGTTGAGCAATTCTTCTTTTACTACTACAAAGATTAACGGTATAACCAGGGCTATGAGGAAGAAGTACATATAGTTCTTACTCTTTTCGGAACCGTTCATAGCCCCGCCCATCATTCGCGGATATTCCCATATAAAGTTGTCGGGAGTATTGGACGCGCGCTGAATCTTGGCTTCGTATTGCCTTTGGGTTAAGAACTGATGGTACATTTCATTTACATTGTATTCCCTCTGGTATTTTATCAGGTCTCTTTCCTGAGGAGGCAGGTTGTCGAGCCTCACATCCAGTCCCTGATATTTTTTTACCAGCATGTCTTTCCGGTCTTGCAATTTTACCTGAATAAGCTGCAACTCCCTCAATATCTGCACACGGGTTTCATTCAGCTTGTTGACGGAGGTCATATAAAGCGGGCTCTTGGGTCCCAGGTTTTTGGATTTACCCAGCTCCTGATTGTATTCTTCTACATATCTTGCCAGTTTTATCTCTGTAGTCAGCCCGATGCTTATAGGGTCTATCAGCTCGGTACTTCCCATTATAGCTTCTTTGATCTTCTGGGTTGCCAGCAACACGGTTTTTTCACGCATAGCCAGTTCATCCCTCTCGGCATCGGCAACATCGAGCTCACGTCTTACCGTCTGGGAAGACACTTCGTATACCCCTGTTTCTTTCTGGAATTTCTCCAGTTTCACGCGCGAAATATTCAACGAGTCGTTAATAATCTCTATCTGGCTGTCGAGGAACTTAATGGTCATATCTGCCTGCTGATTCTTCAGGGTTAAGTTATAATCCTGAAACTCATCAAGAAGCGTGGTCAGATAGTCGATATCTTTAGCAGGGTCTGTACCGTACATGCTGACGGTAAGTGCCGTGGAGTTATCTCCCTTGAGAGCTGTAGTCACACGTCCCATATACATTCCCACCAGTTGGCCATTGGTAAAGAAGCGGAAACTGAAAGGAATGAAATCAGGTTTAAAGGTATTTGTTTTTTTAATAGTACCTTTAAAGAACTTATTTTCTATGGGTGTATCAAAAACAACATTGAATGATTCCTCGGTATCTTTTTCGGGGTCGTCTTTGTAACTTATCTTACACTGGTTCTGGTCTACGTAAGTAACATTGAACGCATAGCCGTATGTCTGGGGTTTCACATCCAGCTCGAGGCTGTCTATGACTATCTCTATAGGCGAATCGGTGTAGAGGCTTATGTACTTGAATCGGGTCTGGATATAATAGTCGATATGCATCTTCTTGGGCAGGTTTTTCACCGCCCTTTCGGTCAGACCGTACGACTCCAGTACGATTCGCTGGTTTTCGGTATTACGCAGGATGCTACCCAAAGGTACCGCACCGGACATTACGCTTGCCGTACCCCTGTCTTCTAATATAATCATAGCCTGAATGCTATAGAACGGCACCCACGACTTATTCTTTATATATGCATATGCCATAAACAGAACTACCGAAATCACAAACAGATACCAGTATTTCAATACCCTGTAAAACCACAGGACAAAGTCGAAGGATAAAGACGTTTTACTCTTTATTTCCTCGAAATACGGGTCAGAATCAACAGCAGGTTTATTATTTTCTATCATAACAGGTTTATGTCACTAAAACAATTATTTTCTTTCTCTCTCTTATATGTTACCATCCGTACATCACAGTGTACACAAGGAAATTTAAAGGTATCATCATCGTTGAGGCAAATGTACCCAAGGATTCGATATTAAAGAATGAATTCTTATTTGTAGGGAAATATATCAAATCGTTAGGCCGGACATAATAATACTCGGACTGTATCACATCCTGTGTCCTGAGGTCAAATTCCTTTACCACTGAATTGCCCTCTGCGTCTTTGCGCACGATACTTACTTTCGACAAATCCATAGTACCCGTAGTTTGCTGGGATATGGCCAGCGCCTGGTAAATAGTCATATTGTCTTTGTACACCGAGTAGAATCCCTGTTTATTAGATGCAAGAATATAAAAATAGTTGCTTGAAAGGGTTACTTTAACCTGTGCGTCAAGAACCGACTCTTGCATAAATCTCTGTATTTTTTCTTCTGCTTCCTGAACCGTGAGCCCGGCAATCTTCACTTTGCCAAAGAATGGCAGTATTACGGTACTGTCGCTATAGATAATATATGCCTTTACTCCGCTCTGGTCTGGGCGGATAACGCTATTGAATGCCAGAACGACTTCTTCATCGCTGGTGGATATGGAGCATGATATTTTGTCGTCGACAGCCAGCCTATATTCTGTAAAAGGTTGCAATGGGTATTGCATATTAAAGTTCTGCAAATAATTCACTTCTTCGCTCGATATACAGGAAGAGAATAAACCTATCAACAAAAAACCTGATAATAAATAATATAGTATAGACTTCATATCAAAATACTCTAAGTGTAAATACAATTACCCCTGCTACTGCCGTCAACAATCCAAACAGCCCGGCGAATGTAGTTGTTGAGCCCAGGAACTTACGTTTCATCTGAGGCATATATAACACATCGTTGGGTTGTATATAGTAAAATTCGGTATCGATAATATCTTTGCTGCGCAAGTCGAAGGTTTTCACTACCGATCCGCTTTCGGTCTGCCTGATAACGCTTACTTTCGACCTGTCGGCATACGCTCCTATCGTGTTGGCGATAGACAAGGCCTGATAAATGGTCATCGTGGTATTCGGCATGGCGATACGGTTTGCCCCGGCTTCGCCCAGAATACTGAAATAGCGGTTGTAGAGTGAAACTTCGGCTGTGGTGCCGTCTGCAAAAGCATCCAGCCTGTTGGATATTACATTCCTTATTTCCAGCACGGTCTGTCCCTGTACGTAGATTTTGCCGATATACGGGAATGTAATTGTACCATCGGCATATACAGTCACAGGTGGCACACCGGCAGCATCGTCCAACCCACGCGCCTGAGAATAAGCATCTACGCCTGTGCGGTCGCTGATACCCTGCCCTGAAAAACGGGGAGAATAACTGGAAAAAAGAGTCCGTGTCTTTTCATCCCATGCATAGACTACGATGCTCAATTGGTCGCCCGGAATTATACGGTATTCTTCCGGCTTGACTGTCGCATCCGGGTATTTCAGTTTTATATCTTGTAAGAAGTCTGTATCTTTACTTGTTACGCAAGAACTAAGACTGGAGATAATACAAACTAGTATTATGAGCACCTTGGTCACACTTTTCATAATAACGGGATTCTCAGTTTTTGGATTGTACTGGTTTTACTTTATAGCGACAATTTGTTTTTCCTTTTATCAGATTGGTCAACTTCCCTTTTATCAGTTGCTTCCTGATCCCCGAAATATGATCTACAAACAGTTTTCCTTCTATATGATCATATTCGTGCTGGATGCAACGTGCAAAAAAGGCATCATAGACTTCATTATGAGAAACAAAATTTTCATCAAAATATTGTATACGTATTTTTTCTTTGCGTTCTACCATCTCGTTTATCCCGGGTATACTGAGGCAGCCTTCTTCCATCTTTACGGGTTCGCCCGATTCTTCTACTATCTGGGGATTGATAAATACTTTCTTGAAACCCGAATACTTGGGTTCGTCCTCGGCTAAGGGTTCCAGATCGATCACAAAAAGGCGTATATCATGCCCTACCTGAGGGGCTGCCAGCCCAATGCCATCGGCATTGTACATGGTTTCGAACATATTGTCAATAAATTCCTTGAGATTGGGATAATCCTTTGTGATGTCTTTCGCAACCTTTTTTAAAACCGGTTGCCCGTATAAATATATTGGTAAAATCATTGTTTTTATTTGTTTTGTAATCGTAAACTCTCCATGTATCCCTGAAGAATAATTGTCGCACTCACCTCATCCACAAGGGCTTTGTTTTGCCTGTCTGTTTTCTTTAAACCTGCATCTAAAATAGTCCTGTGTGCTAAGGCTGATGTAAATCGCTCGTCGTAATATTCTATCGGCATGTCCGGATAGATGGATTGCAGTTTCTTAACAAACGGACGGATATGCTTCATATTCTCCGAATATTCATTATTCATTTGCTTTGGCAAACCTACAATGATGCGTTCCACATCTTCTTTTTCCAAATATGACTTCAGATAGTCAAGCAGCGTATGGGTGGGCACGGTAGTCAGTCCGTTGGCTATTATTTTTAGTGTATCCGAAACCGCTATACCAGTCCGTTTTGTACCATAATCTAAAGCGAGATATCTTCCCATATTATTTTCGCAAAGGTAGATAAAAAATATTTATTTCCCCCTAATATAATAGAAGGAAATGATATAGCAAGTTTTTTTAGCATTTTCAACGTCCGGTTTTTATAAATTATGTAAATCAGAAAGAGATTCGCATATATAATGCGAATCATGGGTTAAAAAGCACAGTAACTTATTGTCCCGAAGGGACTGAAAGTGGATAACCACGGGCAAAACCCGTGGCAGGGACTGGCTGAAGAATATGTCTCCGTAGGAGGCAAATAGCAAAAACAAATGCCATTCGCCTCCTACGGAGACGGCCTCTCCCTATCCGATTTTTCCACGGGTTTTACCCGTAGTTATCTATATTAGCCCACTTCGTGGACTTAGAACCCTGACTGCAAAACAGAAGATTGATTTATAATAGTATACTGCAATCAAGGGTTAAATGTGCCGTTAGGCACATCATATTGGTAGAAACATGAATGAAATTCGTTTTTTTGTGCCGTCAGGTACAAAATGTGAATTGTTCTGTAGATATTGCGTACCTGACGGCACGCAATTAACCGGTTAAAGCTTCTTTCTACCAACATTCAGTCCCTAAAGGGACAAAAAACAGCACATTTAACCCTTGGTTCGCATATATAATAAAAATTATACCAATATCATTCTCTGCGAATTGCTAAATATTGTATTTGTAGGGGCAGAGTTTGCCTGCCCCTACAATATAAAATAAATAACTGATTAAAATTCAAAGATATAGTATTCTATTGTATATAAAACACAAAAATTACCCCTGAAATCCTGCGTGAAATTCTTACAAAATTATCTTATTATATATGGATACAATACAAATCAGAACCATCGTCACAGGCACATTGCTGTGCATCGCCGCCGCCCTTTACTGGGGGGCGGTGCTTTCGCTGAAGCTTCCCCTGCTGGGTCGTTTCTTCGACCGCAAACCGTTCAACTGCCGCCCCTGCCTTACATTCCACCTCGCATGGATGCTGACGGGCGTGTTCGCCCTTATCGGGCGGTCGCTGCCGTTGTTTGGTATAGGAGTGGGCATTGCCTTTATCGTTTTTTTCATAGTTAAATATATAGACAGTAAAAAAGTAACAAAATGAGTAATCCTGCATTAAAATCGGAAGTTCATAAGCTGATAAGCGAAGTAGACAAGACCCACCGTTATTCGATGAGCCGTATATACGGGTTGTATAACGAAGTTTTCGGTAAGGATGAAGCGCCCCAGTCGTGCGCCAGTTGCCTTATACGCAAAGTAAAGGAACTGAAAACATGGCTTGCCGCACAGCCTGAGGACGGAGAGCCCGCACAGGCGGATGCTTCATCCAAAGAAATACAGGCAACTGACCCCGCGCCTGCAAAGGCGAGTAAGAAACGTGCAAAGAATGGAAAGTAATGGCAGCCCGCAAAACCTGTTATGCAAGCCGTGGAAAAGACGGACAGGAGATAAGGTATGAAAGCCCGGGCTGCTTCCTTGCACAGGCATACAAGTACTTCGACTGGTGCGACAGCAATCCCTGGCACAAGACCGAACTGATACGTTCGGGTACAAGGGCGGGAGAAACGATTGAGATTCCCATGAGCCGCCCTTACACCATCGAGGGGTTGTGCGTCTTTTGCGGCATCAGTACGAAGACCTTTGCAGGCTACGAGGCCAGTACAACTTTCGGTCCGGCTACCGAGCACCTGAGAATGGCTATCCGCCAGCATCAGTCGGAGGGCGAATGTGTGGGCGTTTACAGTACTGCCGCCATATCGCGGATATCAGGCCTTAGGGCGGGAAACACCGAAAGCGAACCGCAGGGACTGGTTATAAATGTTGTTTCGCCCGAAACAAAGGAAAGATTGGAAGAGTTGAAGAAATCCTTATCAGGATAGGATTTTGAACTTTTCATATTTATTTTATGGAGCCGTCCCTACTTTTATGATTCTATGAGGGTGTGTCATAAGTAAAACATCTCTGTCAAATTGTTACTCTCTTTGTCATTCTGAGTGCAACGAAGAATCTCGACCTACCAGATACGAGATGTTTCACTCCGTTACCAATGACGTCATTTAAATTATATCCGTTTTGACAATCATAAAATTGTGTTTTTTAGCTAGTTTACCCATAAGTCTTATTTCGTTAGCATTGA
>NZ_QVMO01000128.1 GCF_010501055.1 Dysgonomonas sp. 521 | reverse complement strand
ATCACCCAGGCTTTTGCCAAAGTCTCATCCCCGTAATTGTAGAGCTGTTTAAGCAACAGGCATCCGACCATCATCCGAATCGGAATCGAGGGTTGACCAACTTTACTGTAAAACACGCCGAGTTCCGATTCCAATGAACCCCAATCCATTTTTTCTGCCAACTGAACCAACTCATGATTCATATCTATGAAGTCTGTCAGGAGTGGTCGGAACAAGTCGCCCTGATTTTGATCCGGTGATTTTCCTATCATTTTTTGCAAGCTTTTAGGACTTCAAGATACGAAATTCTGCAATATTAAGCAAATAATTGAAGGTTTAATTTGTTGGTAAATAGCTTATTATGTGCTTTTTAAGGAGCGACTTTTTAGTACTTATGTAAATATAACAAGAATGTTAAAAAGTGACAAAGGTGACAGGTCTTTCGCTGTTTTCCTTTGTTACTTTCCTTCTTTTAAACGAACTCATATTATAATAGATAAATAATCCTGCCAATGATGACAGTGACAGGATTATTTCTTATTGTTGCTGTACAACGCACAGACTGGAAGTCTGCGCGAGCAGAAGATATACGGTAATGACTGATTACTAATAATAAACAATTTTATGATATTATTTATATTCAGCAGGAATATTTAGCATCTGCTTTTCCAAATTCCAGTTCTCAGGTTTCTTTTTTGAGTTAAACCACTGACAACCTTTCTTTATCCATTGCTTGCGATATTCTTTTGTAGATTCAATAGTGTAATCCTCATTCCCAAATTCCACGCCACAACATGAGCAAATCTCATAAGTCGGGCATCTCCCATTTTCGCCCCAAGGTTTATCTTCAATATACAAACCGCATACTCTGCAATGATGTTCTTTCATATAATTTATTGATTTTATTATTGTTTATGCCAATATTTAAGACCATTTGTTGGTTTAAACATTGTTCGTGAAGTACCAGTAGCATCCATTACCCCAAATGTATTAGTTTTCTGGTTATATTTTAGGATGCTCCATTTGGCCTTGTTTTCATTAGTGTCCCTGATGGAGAATTGTGCAAAAAGTCTTTTGCTCCTTCAACATATTGTTTTGCATTTTGAAATTCAGAAAATTCCTTACCATGCTTTTGCCAGTGACCAAGAGCATTTTCTACTGCACTTGCGTTTTTAGTCTTTGACCATATGGCTGTTCCTTTTGCCGCTGCATTAACTCCTTTTGCTGCTGTGCCAACGCCCTTTGCCACTTTTCCTACAGGCAAAACACCTGCCGCAGCCCAAGCTGCATCGCCTGTTGTTACTTCTCTATCATTTGCAACTTTATATGCCACATCACCAGCTGGAACAACAGACAACATTGTCTCATTTACAGTATGCATAGTTTCTGTAAACTCCTGCCTTTTTTGCGAAGCATCTTCAAGCACAGCCGGATTATCAGATTGTATTTGTTTACCGCTTAATCCTACAGAACTTAATATTTCATTTCCGACTTGCTTAAGTGCTTTCAAGATTTCATCAATAGGATTTTCGCCTGTTGGGTCAGTAAATCTTAACGGATTATTAAATGTGTAAACGTATGGCGACCATGAGTAGAATTTCTCTGCCAACTGATCCACACTCGTAAACCTACCTATCTGACTATCCATATACCTAGCACTATAATCATACAAATTCACCCCATGCATCGCATCCAGCTCCTTCCCATTATACTTATACGGCTGCATCTCAGCCCCTGTAGTACTTGCAAAGACCGAACCGAAAGGATAATAATGATTCTTCTGAACCAACGTACCACTACTATTAGCCACCACACGGTTATTGCCCAGATGGTCATTCATATAGAAGTGATAGGTAGTGCCCTCGATATAACCGCCATCGACTAAAACTCTTTTTAGTACTGATGTAAATGTAGTAAGAATGTTAAAAAGTGACAAACGTGACAGTTTTTTCGCTGTTTTTCTTTGTTACTTTTCTTCTTTTAAACGAACTCATATTATAATAGATAAATAACCCTGCTAATGATAACAGTAACAGGATTATTTCATTTCTATTATTATTCAAGGCGGAGCCTTGATGTTAGCCTGACGCAGGTAGAGCCTACGCTGAACGGGGGCAAAGCCTTAATTTTAGGCTGACGAAAGTAGAGCCTACGCTGAACGGAGAAAAAAACTATCTATTCGTAACCAAACGCTCCTGCTCCTTTAATTATATGAACAATAGGTTCAAAAGTTGCTGTGTCATATCCCAAATAATATATAGCTAAATGGTGATAAAAAAAGATAAAGACATCTTTTTCTATCTGTATATTAGCTTTATTTGAACTTAATGAGATTGTATGAAAGCCTGTATGCATTGGGTATTTAAAATGTGTCGGAAAAGAGAACGGATTTCTACACAATGTATCATTAAATACAATTTCATTATCTATAGACAATTTTAAATCTATTTTGTCACGTGGAGGTGGGGGAGTCGATTCCATATATATATCTACATTCCACTTAACGGTTGAAAGAAATATAATTATTATCAATATACATATTGATACAGTAATGAATATTTTTTTCTTCATATTTGCTATTTTTAATATTTATATCGGAAGCCATATTGGAATATTGTTCCTATCTGACCAGCATTTTTAACAACAGGGTAAGGTATTCTTCTTCCATCTGGAGTTGACGCACTATTTACTCTTCTATTTAGCTTCCCTGCTCTCCAATTCTTATATGAATAAAACTTATCTCCTCCTGTAAATTTTGTACCGTCTCCTCCTTGAACCATAACGTCCACAGAAGGGGTATACCCTATACTTTTAGGATCAGGATGTTCTAATCCCATTGAATGCCCAACCTCATGAACAGCGGATCTTGTATTATAACTAAAATAGCCATTGATTTTACTCTCATTCAAATGCATAACTTTTCCTCCAAGTTCATTTGTCGCTCCATATATTCCATAACTAGAATTGTCAGCTACAACAAATAAATGGTCTGAATCTGCAACATCATCCATTGATAAGACTCCTGCGATTTGTATATCAGTTTGTAATTTATATCTTTCCCATCGATAGTAATTTCACTACCTAATGCTTCAGATATACCTGAACTTATATTTTTCGCAAGTTTATTAACATTTATACCACTACTCGAATTATTAATGACTTTAGCTGTGTAATGTAGAGTAACCACATCATTATTTATAGTATACCAAATACTATCTCCTCTTGGGTCAATTGCATTAATCGGATTATTCGCCACATACACATACGGACTCCAACTATAATACTTCTCCGCCAACGGATCCACACTCGTAAACCTACCTATCTGACTATCCATATACCTTGCACTATAGTCATACAAATTCACCCCATGCATCGCATCCTGCTCCTTCCCATTATACTTATACGGCTGCTTACCCTGCTCGGCAACACTTGTCGAAACGAGACTTATTCAATTTTTATATCCGTACCCGGCCAATAATCCATTCCATCATCTTTCAACAAAATGGATTCTAACTTATAAGCAATAGAAAGATCTTTCGGGAAAAAATATAAGCCTTCTTCAAAATAATAAGACAAAAATATCAGAGTCCTTTTTTTCTCCCCCAATTTATAAGACCTTATCAAATAATATAATGCCAAATTTCGCTGTTTTTCGGTCAATTCGTCCAGAGAGATATCATCATCTATTATCTTTACATTTTTTCTTTTAGATTGATTTATAGAAAACAAACTTTCATAAACAGACAAAGATACTTCTGCATTATTAGTAACTGTCGCCATATATAATGCATAAGGCGTATAATCAAATCTTTCTGAACATGACCTTCGCTCAAAGCTATAGAGATATTCTTCTATATTTCTATTTTCAATTGTTTTTATCAGGTAAAAGAAATCAGCGGTATCAAGACACTCTGATTCTTCTCGTTCGGGTATATAAAGAGTACCTGTAATTTTGGCTGGCAGATGCTTAAAATCAAGAGATTTTATTATCGAATCGCTATATTCCATCACTTCGTTTTTGATAGAATTATTGATGCTATCCAATAGAAGGTTTACTCTATTTATATCTACATTTTTATATTCAGCAAGATGTTTATTTTGCTTACATGAAATAAATAAAAATATAAATAATGTAATATAATATATAATCACTTTCATCTGGTAATTAATAATTAAGTATAACGGTTAAAATCCAAATGTATCATAGAACCATCTTCTTTGATTACCCCAGTTTTTATATTCATCTGGTTTTTGCTGTCCTTGATTAAGTCCTTCATCTCTTTTAGCTCGTTGTTCTTCTTTTGTATTGCCTTTAGAATGTGAAGGCCTATTGTAATGCTTTAAATCAGGATTATTATCTTTATTACCTTCCTCTGAATATATAGGTATACCTTCTCTGTAATATATCCAGCTCCCATATTTTGTTTGATCTTCAGAAGTAACTATTTCTCTAGCAGAAGAAATATATAAATAATCACTTGGTGCTACAATCACAACATTAGGCATATCTACCGAAATATTTTCAGCCAAAGTTATTGCTCCTCTATCCATAATACTCCCTGTATTGCAAGAATGTAGTACTATTATTAATTCTTCACCTGGCAATCGATTATTCCATATTGCACTATATCTGGTTAATAATGATTGTAAATCGCTTGCATTCTTAATCATGGAAACATTTCCTCTAATATCAACAAAAGTAAGCCCGTCTGGACTCCCATGTCCATAAATGTGTATCATTCCATTATCTACATTATCTCTGGCACGAGCTATTCCTGATCCACCATTTCTAGTACCCATCCCATTTAGCTTTTCTCTTCCTGTTGGATCAATAAATCTTAACGGATTATTTCGTGCATATGTATAAGGAGAAATCCAATACTTCTTCTCCGCCAACGGATCCACACTCGTAAACCTACCTATCTGACTATCCATATACCTTGCACTATAGTCATACAAATTCACCCCATGCATCGCATTTAGCTCCTTGCCATTTTACTTATACGGCTGTTTCCCTGCCCCTGTAGTACTTGCAAAGACCGAACCGAAAGGGTAATAATGAATCTTCTGAACCAACGTACCGCTGGCATTAGCCACCACACGGTTATTTCCCAGATGGTCATTCATATAGAAATGATAGGTAGTGCCTTCGATATAGCCGCCATCGACTAAAACTCTTTTTAGTACTGATGTAAATATAGGAAAAATGTTAAAAAGTGACAAAGGTGACAGGTTTTTCGCTGTTTTTCTTTGTTACTTTTCTTTGTATAACCTTACTCATACAATAGATAAATAATCCTGCCAGGGATGACAGTGACAGGATTATTTTTATTTGTTACGGATTATAAATCCTAGTTTGATTGACCTTCGGATTGCAAATCCGAAGGACGAGGAGTTATCTATAATGCATTACTTTTAATATTTTACAATCTTTTTTTCGAATCTCAATATAGGCACCTCCACCTCTAACATTTGGGTCATAACGATAAGGTTCTGGTATAAGTCCTTCAACGATCCAAACATCATTGATTAATTTCACTTTATAAGGCCTTTGTTCAAGAATATGTGTTTCTCCAAATATAGGTATCCAAATAGCCTCTGCAATCTTTTTAGCTGTTTCTTCATTTGGAACATAATCTCTCGTTTCGTTATCATTCAAAGTAGCTTCCATACTTAAATCATCTTTAATGATTTCTTCGGATTTTTGTGGATGAAGATTTAGTGTTATAAATATAACAACTAAAAATGAAGTTATTTTCTTTTTCATAATTATTCATAATTATTTTTTTTCTGGTTTATTATGCTCAATTACAACTCTTCTATTTGGGTCAGTCAAATATTGTACATCAATATAATGTGGCTTTGTGTCTTTAGCATCAGTTTCATTTACCCTTTTTCTAGAATTTGGATCACTTGGTATATCTTTTGCTGCGCCAACAGGGTTTGACGTATTTTTCGATTTTACATCATATTCAAGCATTTCTCCTCCAGGGGTTATGAGATATTCGTTTTTTCCCCTATCATCTGCACCATCTGTATCTATATCTGAAAATTTGTAACTACCTTCTCCATATTCTGAAGAGTCTGCTCCATGAGTATGAATACCGGCTGCCTCTGTTGTTCCTTCAGGTATATCAAGATTAGGAATACTCCAACCGGTTCCTCCAATTCTTGCAACATTATATGAATAAGATCCGTTTGAATTCTTATATATAAGTGAAGCAAACTCTTTATTCATAGAGATAGATGTTCCGTTATAATATTTAGCAAAATCATTAGCCGCCTCTATTTTTGTTTTGAAAGGATCGCCAGGGTCACGACCATCTTTATCAATCCATCGTAATGGATTATTTAGGCAATACGCATACGGACTCCAACTATAATACTTCTCCGCCAACGGATCCACACTCGTAAACCTACCTATACCACTCTCATAATACCTTGCACTATAGTCATACAAATTCAACCCATGCATCGCATCCAACTCCTTGCCATTATACTTATACGGCTGTTTCCCTGCCCCTGTAGTACTTGCAAAAACAGAACCGAAAGGGTAATAATGATTCTTCTGAATTGCTGTGCCACTACTATTTGCTACCACACGGTTATTTCCCAGATGGTCATTCATATAGAAGTGGTAGGTAGTGCCTCGATATAACCGCCATCGACCAAAACTCTTTTTAGTACTGATGTAAATATAGCAAGAATGTTAAAAAGTGACAAAGGTGACAGGGATTTCGCTGTTTTTCTTTGTTACATTTCTTTGTATAACCTTACTCATACAATAGATAAATAATCCTGCCAGAGATGACAATGACAGGATTATATCTTATTATTCAAGGCAAAGCCTTATTTTTAATCCGGCGCAGACGAAGCCTACGCCAGACGGAGGAAAATACTATTTTATTCTTAAACAATTTAATTGATAAGAAATACTGTCATATTTATTTTCAAAACCATCAATGTCTTTATGGATAGAGTCAACTTCTTTCATAAGAATAAAAATTTTATTTATATGTTCAAGTGTAATTTTCTCCTTATTTTCTCTATACCAACTCTCTATTTCTTTCACATCTTTCAATGTAACATATATAGGTTCTACGGCATATCCATCATGTCCCTGGCCAATAGATACACCAGATAAATAATAGAAGAATTCAAGGAAAAAAGAATCCTCTTTTGATATCGGCCTTTCCGTATATAAATATATATCCTTAATTTTCATTGTTGATTTCAGAGATTCTATACGATGTTCAAAAATGGAATCTACTATTATTTGATCACTTTTTCTCTCTTCTGATAAAGAATTTTGTCCAAAATTGCATAGAGGAGTTCCTAATAATATAATGAAGTCGTCTTGACTAATTTAAAATTGTTAAAAACAGAAGGAAGTGTTAGTTTAGTAATCGCTAAACAACCAAAACATAACACTTCCTATGTACA
>NZ_QVMO01000127.1 GCF_010501055.1 Dysgonomonas sp. 521 | reverse complement strand
ACCCAAACTCTAAAAAAAATAAGCGGATAATTAATGAACTAAAACAATATGGGACTATTGCCGCTTAAAAAAGCTGTTTTTATAACGAACTATTGTTACATCAAACTCTTTTCCAAAAGCGATTATAAATTCAACAGCATCATCTCCTGTAATTTTTAAATCTTTCTCAATATCTATATTTGAAGTCAATTTAAAAGGATATTTCCATCTTTCTTTTTCTATAAAAGAGCATAATTCTGGGCTTACTTCATTGTCTATCATAATTATTTTATTTAGGTGCTCCAACAAGGGGCTTGTAACTATTTAATCGCTGGTTTTGCCTATAACTTCTAACCCAAGCGTCTCCGCCATATCTTGTTCCTAATTCTCGTCCAATACTCCAAGAGGTTAAAAACCAACCTGCATATGGAATACCACGGCCGAGAGCCCGCCCAATTGTATTTGTTCCCAATGTTGTGGCCACTTTTGTGCCTGTATGTTTGCCCAAAACTTGAGTAAACCTTACTGGTATTGCTTTTGACAAAGTATAAGATGCAATGGAGGAACCAGGCTTTGACCCTAATGCTCCGATTGGTTTTAATGCTTTTATTGGCTGTCCTAATAATATCATAGATGGCCCAACTAAATCCGTTGCTGAGAGGTTATAGCTTTCATCATATTCTCCATCCGGTGCAAAAAGAGCATCTAAATTAGTGGATGTAATATAAGCATAATTCGTTTCTTTACTACGCATTCCAACCTTAAAACTACCTTGATAGTCATCTAAATTGATATTGAAGTCGAAACTGTCATCATTGAAAGAAAGTGAATTAGCCTTATTATGTTCCTTATATTCATCATCTGTCATGCGATTCCAACCTCCATAATCAAATGGGTCTGAGGTCTCATTGCTTGCTACTGATTGTAAATGTCGTAATGCCCTGGCTATTTCCTCCGGGTCATTGGTTGTCCATACATCCATACCAAATGGGTCGATATTTCGTAACGGATTGTTAAGTACATAACTGTATGGACTCCAACTATAATACTTCTCCGCCAGCGGATCCACACTCGTAAACCTACCGATCTGGCTATCCATATACCTTGCACTATAGTCATACAAATTCAACCCGTGCATCGCATCCAACTCCTTCCCATTATACTTATACGGCTGTTTCTCAGCCCCTGTAGTACTTGCAAAGACCGAACCGAAAGGATAATAATGATTCTTCTGAACCAACGTACCGCTGGCATTAGCTACCACACGGTTATTACCCAGATGGTCATTCATATAGAAATGATAGGTAGTGCCTTCGATATAGCCGCCTTCGACCAAAACTCTTTTTAGTACTGACGTAAATATAGCAAGAATGTTAAAAAGTGACAAAGGTGACAGGTTTTTCGCTGTTTTTATTTGTTACTTTTCTTTGTATAACCTTACTCATACAATAGATAAATAATCCTGCCAGGGATAACAGTGACAGGATTATTTATTTCTATTATTTTAGCCCGACGCAGGCGGAGTCTGCGATGAACGGAGGTCTACAACGGACTGTGTTAATTACTGCAATCAGCCTTCTGTTCGGACTTTTCTTTCTTTATAAGGAAACACTTGGTTGTATATAACTTCATTTTATAATCTTTACCTTGTTTTATAGCAATTGTGATATATAAATAACTTATGGGATATATATTAGATTGTTTACCTTGCTCTAATATAGAATCTAAATTTCCTTTTCTTATTTCTTTTATAACATATTGGGTTAAACTTCTGTCTGGCTTGAGATACTCAATTTTAAATGGTATTTTCTTTTCTATGTATATATTTAAGTATTCAATATTGTCAGATTTATAAACAGAACAAGTATAACTAGGCGTTTCTTGACTATAAGTTTCAACAAAAATAAGGGAATCCATGCTATAGTCTGATGTTTTTAATTCATTCAATAGCTTTTTCCTTGCTTCGTATAAAAAAACATTATGTAAATAATCTACAGAAGATTTATTAAAAAAATAGTCTTTTATTTGCTTAGACCTCTGCATAGTATTATTCGTTTCTCTCATCTGTTCTAATCCTTTCATGTCTTGAGCATTTAGAGAATTGGTTGAATAGAATAAAACTATAAATAATATTATTAGATACTTCTTCATATTATTTTCTTCTTGGAGATGGTAATGTGTTCGTTGGTAAATATGGTGTTCTTAAGAATGTGCTATGCCCTGCGGAATTAATTAGAGCAGGACCAACCCCTCTTACTCCATTTGATAAATAATGAGTCCGTAAAGGTAACCCTGCTTCTCTTCGCATTTGATTCTCTCTAAATGTGGCATAGACTTCTGTTCTTGTCAGAATAAAACCTGTAGATGTTACTAATCCATCTCTTGTAGCTGTTGCAGCATCATTACCTCTCACTGCCCTGTCATGACCATGACCTAACTCATGTCCCAAGTCCAACCAGAATGGACTTTGTTGTATACCTGCTTGGGTTGGAATATTACTTCCTTGTAAATTAGACTTCATAAAAATAGTAGGATATCCTTGTTCTCCTAAAGCTATATGATTCCCATTGGAGCCATCTGCAATAGAGTTTGTCGCGATCCCAATATTATTTTGATCATTGGAGAAAAAATCTATTAATGATTGTCCTGTAGCAGTACTGGCTAACTGATTTAGTGCGTCAAGCACTCCTTCATAAAAACTTCCAGTTTCAGGCGTATAAGCAACATATTCCAATGTTCGGGTTCGTAAGTTCATTCGCTCTCGATATAATTGACCATTGTCATACCTATAATTAACATTATTAGTTGAATCCGTTAACATTATCCACATTCCTGTCGGATCAATATACTTCAACGGATTATTCCCTACATACACATACGGACTAATACTATAATACTTCTCCGCCAACGGATCCACACTCGTAAACCTACCGATCTGACTATCCATATACCTTGCACTATAGTCATACAAATTCACCCCATGCATCGCATCCAACTCCTTGCCATTATACTTATACGGCTGTTTCCCTGCCCCTGTAGTACTTGCAAAGACCGAACCAAAAGGATAATAATGATTCTTCTGAACCAACGTACCACTACTATTGGCCACCACACGGTTATTACCCAGATGGTCATTCAGATAGAAATGATAGGTAGTGCCCTCGATATAGCCGCCATCGACTAAAACTCTTTTTAAGTACTGATGTAAATATAGTAAGAATGTTAAAAAGTGACAAAGGTGACAGGTTTTTCGCTGTTTTTATTTTGTTACTTTTCTTCTTTTAAACGAACTCATATTATAATAGATAAATAATCCTGCCAATAATGACAATGGCAGGATTAAATCTATTTATTGCTATGTAACACACAGACTGGAAGTCTGCGCGAGCGGGAGCGGAGAGACAGGATAAAAACTACTTCACCAGAGTTTTATTATATACTAACAAAGCATCTATATAGTCTGTATTAAACTCTAACGACCTAATATGCTCTATCCTAAACAACATTGAAGAATCCATCCAAATACCCTTTGCATTAATTCTTTTAATATAAAATGATTTTTTTAATATCTTTTCTATCATTCCAATAAAAACATAAGAGTTATCTTTTAATGATATTTGAAAAATCACTTTATTTTTATATAAATATTCTATCATGGAATTACTCTCTAATGGTATAGATATTTCACGCTTTTTTAAACGATGATTAGCTTTTAAAACATCCTCTGTTAATATCTCTCGTTCTGTCCTATCTATAAATTTGATATATTTTTTATTTATTATACCCAAACCATCAATTGAATAATCTATAAGATTCTCTATCAATATCCACTCATCACTTTCACTAATCTTTATTCCACAAAGTGAATCTTCCCAGTTTTTAATTCCTATCGAAAAAACTTTATAATCATCCATATTTATATTATTAATAAGGTCTTCTTGCATCTCCTTTTTCTTTTCTATTTTGATCCATATCTCTTCTCGTATCAGCCCTTTCATGTTTATTTCTCTTTCTCTTGGATTTATTCTTTCTGTGCCCTCCTACTATTTCTTGATTTTCTGAATCTACAGACTCTTGTTTTTTATTTTTAGGCGATTCTTTCTTTTTTTCTTATTGGCTATACGTTCATTTCGAGTTGGCTTTTCTTTCTTTACTACATTTTCAGCAACATCATCTAGATTTTCAATCGCTTTTTCTAACTTCTTAGCAGCTTTTGGTACTTTTTTACCCAATTTCGATCCATATTTAACAGCTTTTTTCCCTCCTCCTCCAGGAACAATAAAATCCATTATTTCAGAGGTTACGACTCCAACTGTTCGACCAGTTTCATAATCAGAATTATCTGAAGACACTCTTTCTGCATCCGTTTTTTGATTAAATGTATTTAAAGAATAATCTTGATCAGATAAAGGTTTATTCGGATCATGACTTAATAAACCATGTATAAACCCTTTTATTGCATCAATTGGACCTTCTCCTGTAGGATCTACATGTCTTAATGGATTATTATAACCATAGCTATATGGTGACCAACTATAGTATTCTTCCGCCAGCGGATCCACACTCGTAAACCTACCTATCTGACTATCCATATACCTTGCACTATAGTCATACAAATTCACCCCGTGCATCGCATCCAGCTCCTTGCCATTATACTTATACGGCTGTTTCCCTGCCCCTGTAGTGCTTGCAAAGACTGAACCAAAAGGATAATAATGATTCCTCTGAACCAACGTACCGCTGGCATTAGCCACCACCCGGTTATTACCCAGATGGTCATTCATATAGAAATGATAGGTAGTCCCTTCGATGTAACCGCCATCAACCAAAACTCTTTTTAGTACTGATGTAAATACAGCAAGAATGTTAAAAAGTGACAAAGGTGACAGGTTTTTCGCTGTTTTTCTTTGTTACTTTTCTTCTTTTAAGCGCACTCATATTATAATAGATAAATAATCCTGCCAAAGATGACAGTAACAGGATTATATCTTATTATTCAAGGCAAAGCCTTATTTTTAATCCGGCGCAGGTGGAGCTTGCGACGAACAGGAGATTATCAAACACTATTTGTATAAAACCATAAATTCTCTACAGATATTAATTTACCTCCAAAAGTAATATTAAATACCTCTTTTAAAACATTTTCTTTTATAAATAAATATTCTTTAAAAAATGAATCGACCTTAATTACTGATATATAATCATATCTATTTAAACATACATTTAGTGATTCATAGTATTCTTTAGTAAGAAGTACAATGGGGTACTTAACATACATGTATCCTGCTATTGTTTCATTATAAAATATTTGAGCCCAAAGTTCTTCTTCTTCCCAAAAGGAAACTTTTATTTGATTAGAAACAAATTCTTCCAAGATTTCATAGAAAATATTATTACGCCATAATACATTTTGAGTAAAGGCCTTTTCAATTAGTGATGTTATATCTTTCATAATAATTTATCTACCAGGTGAACCATGAATAGTATTTTTAGAATTTTTATAAACATTAATTATATTAGTAGGCTGTCCATTACCTAATGTTCCTATATTTGTATTCGTGACAGGAACCTTTGCTTTATTGTTTAACCAAAGATTATTTTTATCTGCAAACTCAGCAGCTTTCAATACTGCTTTATTTGCATCTAATGTTGGATAGAATAGGCTCTTACCTTGTACCCCACCAAAAACATGTTTCTTCATTGCTTCTTGAGATACAGTATAAGTACCATTAGTTAAATTTCCATGAACATTCTTTGATAAAGAAGATGCCTCAGCAGTACTTAGTGTTGTGCCTGCAACCGTTGAATTAGCCACTGCACTAGCTTCTTTAAAAGCAGATGAAACAGCCTGTCCCATTTTCGCAGTGGTTACAACGATTGCAGCATCAGCCGCTACACCGCCAATCACTCGTCCCGTTGCAGAACCATCTCCTCCATTTAAGTCATATGATAGCGCATTTACTGTATTGATTCCTATGGAGACTTGCCCTCCTGTCATCATATCGCCTACCCGGACAGTAGCATCTCCTATTGTCCCTAGTAAGGCTCCGCCTACATCACCACGTTTCATTTGGTCTACACGTGCCTGAGCACTTTGCTCGTGGTTATTGTATGCCTGTTTTACAGTCTCTATAGGATGGGCAATAGCATTGCCAATAGATTTAAATGTGCCGACAAATCCTTCCCCTATACCTCTTATTACATCTCCTGGTCCTTCCCCAGTTGAATCTATATAACGTATAGGGTTATTATAACTATACACATACGGACTCCAACTATAATAATTTTCAGCATGTGGATCCACACTCGTAAACCTACCTATACCACTCTCATAATACCTTGCCGAGTAATCATACAAATTCAACCCATGCATTGCATCCAACTCCTTGCCATTATACTTATACGGCTGTTTCCCTGCCCCTGTAGTACTTGCAAAGACTGAACCAAAAGGATAATAATGATTCTTCTGAACCAACGTACCGCTGGCATTAGCCACCACACGGTTATTGCCCAGATGGTCATTCAGATAGAAATGATAGGTAGTGCCTTCGATATAGCCGCCATAGACTAAAACTCTTTTTAGTACTGATGTAAATATAGTAAGAATGTTAAAAAGTGACAAACGTGACAGGTTTTTCGCTGTTTTTCTTTGTTACTTTTCTTCTTTTAAACGAACTCATATATAAGATAAATAATCCTGCCAGGGATGACAAGGACAGGATTATATCTTATTACTATTCAAGGCGAAGCCTTGTTGTTAGCCCGATGCAGAAGGTGATTCATCGTTAACACAAGTCGAAAACCCCAATCTATCTATTAGTATCTCAGGAAGGTCTACAAATCTCATATCTCTTTTATATATGTAAAGAAAAAACCAAGAAGAAAACCCCTCTGTAATTATTTTATAATTTTCGTAAATAGTATAGCTGAATAATTTTTTGTTATTTGAATTTACAAATAAATTATCAGGGTTACACCCATTTTTCACAATAAAAAGAGAATTTCCAATATAAAAGTATCCTAAGAGCTTAATATTGTCAATAAATCTAATAGGAACAGAATGAATTCTAGCTAAGTAAACATCAACTTCTGAATCTTTTTGAATAGATATTGTATAAATGTAATTCGCTTCTCTATTTGCTTTTCTCAATATTATAGAATCCAACATCTCTAAGAATCTATTATCAGTTATATTTAGTCTCTCCTTACGAATATAAAAGTTTCCAAATATTTTTCATTTCGCTAGCATTTTCATCAGTAGAAAACTATTTGCATTTGGTTGGCAGCATTTATTATATAGCCAAGAAATGAGATTCTTCATCCATTTCTTGAGATTCCAGGCTGTGGCACTTAGAAGAGCATTGATTTGGACATACCTCTCCCCACAGAGATAATTTTCATGCATTCTGAAGTCTGATTTGAGATGTGCGTTAACCGGTTCTATTGCTGCCCTGCGTCTAAACTTCCTCCGCTTTTT
>NZ_QVMO01000126.1 GCF_010501055.1 Dysgonomonas sp. 521 | reverse complement strand
TTTCGGTTTTAACAACACTGTATATATTATTATAAATATCCGGGGAGGCGAACTTACCGTCTTGTTGTCTTCAACAATGTTGTCTTATTTGTCTTTACTTATTCTGCCCGCCGCTTGCGAAAGTAGTAGGGCGGAGCCTCCCCGTAATACACCCTCTCCTGCCTCCCCCAAAAGGGGAGGTAGCGCGAGGCGGTCAAAGCAACTCAAATTTAAATATAATAAACAGAGCCTCTGCTTCCCCCTCTCCACAGGAGAGGGTTGGGGTGAGGTGTATTATTCATCTTTCCATCTCTCCGGTCTCCTCACCTTTTGGGGAGGCCGGGAGGGGGTGGCTTAAAAATTGCTTTTATGAAAACAACCAAAACACAAAACAAGATCATGGTTCATTGGCGGTTACTGCTTGCCACGATAGCCTTTTTGCTATGCAGTTCCTTTGCCGGGGCACAGGTGACCGTGGGGTCCAATATCACACCCACACGGGCAGCATTGCTCGACCTGAAAGCCCGGCAGACCACAGGTAAGCTACCATCAGTGACTGATGATGCTAATACCACAGTTGCTGAGGGTGATGGGGGATTACTACTACCACGTGTGGAGCTGGAAAATCTTACCACTTTAGATCCTTTTATACAATCCGGTGACGCAGACTACAATAATACCCAATTGAAGTTGCGTTTGGCAGGCCTGATGGTATACAATATAAAAGAGCAGTCACATACTGATCCAAACAAAATTTTACGTTCAGGTGTATATGTTTGGGATGGCGAGAAATGGGGTGTTGAGGTCGTCAATGAGGCTGCATCGTCGATAGTTTCTCAACCCCGACCTTTTACTTTCTACGAAACGGGCAAAGAGCCGCAAGACAAGTCGCTGACTTTCGTTGTTGATGGCCCAGGTGAGTGGGTATACCAATGGTATCAGGTAATGGGAAACAATATTCATGTGAGTCTTGGTACTCCCATCAATAAATCGGATGGCACAGTAGGAGGCATAGGAGATACTTCGCCTACCTTCACTCCTGAAGTGTTTAGGCAGTATGCTTCTGGCGAATATCCGGGCATAACCCTCCACGGCAGAAACTCAGCCTTCTATAAGTTCTACTGTGTGGCAACAAGTTCGGAAGGTATTGTACTGACCTCTGATATTGCTGAAGTGGCGGTCGGCTGTGGAGCAAAGAACACTAATGGGGAGTGGATATCTTTTATGTGCTTCAATCTGGGTGCTGAGAATGGCATTACCATAGAGCAGCAGAAAAATCATACTATTCATACGTTTACTAATGCTACAACTGGTAAACACGCTTATATAGAGGGAGAAGAAAACGTATGGGGTAGCCTATTCCAGTGGGGACGTATTGTCGACGGACACGAAAAACGTTTGTTTGCTAATGGAGATCCTACTAATATAAAAGAATATAATGACGACGAACTATCAAGTGTTGTACTCTTAGGAAAACGCTGTACAGGGACTTCAGAATCACCCCGTCCTTACTATCAAGTAAATCGCTACGATGACGTCTGGCATGGAAAATTTATTTATGGAGCCTCAAATTGGATTCCGACTAGTGTGTCATCGGCTTCTGCCGACGCAATGTGGAAATCAGGACGCTTTGTGCAGAACGACCCATGTGCACATTATAAGATAGATGGTAATTATCAAGAATTTTGGTATGATGGAGAACCTGATGCTACTAGTTATCCTGATAGAGAAGCTTGCCAAGATACAGGTACATTTTGGCGTACGCCAACACAAGGCGAATGGGCAAGTATATATAGGGGAGGAACAGTTCCAGGTTCCTCAAGTAATGCTATGGCCAATACATGGATTTGGCATGAAGGTACAACAACAAACTATAGTCCAGGCTATGAAATCAAACCCGATGGTATAACCACAACCCTTTTTCTACCTGCTAATGGCAACCGGAGCGGAAACGATGGTTTACTCTACAATCAGGGTACAGAAGGTTATTACTGGACTGTTACTGCTAACAGTACGAATGCATACCACTTGTTTTTTGATAGGGGCACAATTGCACCTGCTAACAGTGCTAATCGCTCGACTGGTATCGCCATACGCTGCATTAGGAATAGCTAACAACGTAATGCCAAGTGATGAGCCTATGTGTTCGATAGTATAAAACAATAGGGCAAAATGGGTAAGACACATAGATCTGTCTCTACAGAAAAAATAATCAACTAATACCCCGCTCACGCAAACCTCCAGTTTGTGTGTCGCGAAGCAAAAATCAATTATTGTTCTTTGAGCAAAACATGGATAAAATATCTGCGTCAGTAGAACTAATCTTGAGACTCTAAATTTTGAAACTTTAAATATAAAAAGTATATGAAACCATACAAAATATTTTTTCTCTCCACATTGCTGACTACTACAATGAGCCTCCGTGGACAGATAACCATCGGATCGAACTTACCGTCCACACGGGTAGCTTTGCTCGACCTGAAAGCCAGCCAGGCGAAGGATAACGTTCTGCTGAGTTCTGCATCCGACGAAAACAATGTAACCGTACGAGAAGGTGATGGAGGACTACTCTTGCCTCGGGTGAAGCTGATGAGCGTCAATACTCTGGAGCCTTTTATTCCGGCCAACGACTCCGAATTTAAAGATAATATTAACAACCTGAAGGAGAGGTTAGCAGGACTGGTGGTTTATAATCTGACCAATAATGGTTCAGGTGCTGCACTCTATCCGGGAGTCTACACGTGGAATGGCAAAAAATGGGAGACTACATTTGCTAACGAAGCTGCGGCTATCATCAAAGAGCACCCTAAACCCTTTACCTTTTGCCAAACAGGGAATGAGGAAGCAGAAAAAGGAGAATTGGAATTTACATTTGAAGTAGATGGATTGGGAGACTGGACTTATCAATGGTATCAGGTAGTAGGCCGTAATAGACATATACGTGTTGGTGCACCTATTGGTAATAGTGAAGAGGGTAGTACTGTGACAGCAATAGACGATACCGATAAAGAAAAGACATTCAGACCGTACCCCCTCGATATACTAAAAGGACCTACCAGTGATGCCAACAATGCAGGTTTCTATCAGTTCTACTGTGTGGCTAAAAGTTCGCTGGGAGAGGAACTAACCTCTAATATTGCAGAGGTGGCCGTGGGTTGTGGTGCAAAGAACTCCAAGGGAGAATGGATATCTTTTATGTGTTTCAATCTCGGAGCAGGAGCAGGTATTGGTACTGCTTCATACAATGGCATTACCATACAGGGACAAAAAGGCTATACGATAGGGGCATTTGCTAATGCAGCAAACGGCACACATAGCTATATCACAGATGAAGAAGTAGTATGGGGCGACCTTTTCCAATGGGGACGCATAGCTGACGGGCAGGAGAAACGTAAATCGAACACAGAGCTCTATAGTGGAGTGTTAATAGCTAATATTTCAGATGGTTCTCTCTGCCCTGATAAAAGTATACCAAGCCCTTGGCAACAGGTAAAAAGTGGAACGCCCGGATATGGGGAATTTATAATTGGAAACCCAACATGGAATCCTATTGGTAATAGTAAGCAAATACAGTTGTGGCGCACAGGCCGCTTTGTGCAGAACGACCCGTGTGCGCATTTCTTAAAAGATAATGGCTCTTATCAGGATTTCTGGTACAACGATGCAGAGCCTGCCTCTAAGAGCGTTTGTGAAGATACAAATACATCATGGCGTCTACCATCGCAGGACGAATGGGCAAGTATATACAGGGGTGGAACAGTATCTGGTGCTTCAGGTAATGCCTTGGCCAATAACTGGGACTGGTATGATGGTACTGCTACAAACTATAGTCGGGGCTACGAAATCAAACCTGATGGCATAACCACAACCCTTTTTCTACCTGCTAATGGCTTCCGTCATCATGTTAATGGATCACTTCGAAACCAGAGTACAGAAGGCTACTATTGGAGTGTTTCTGCTTTTAGTGAAGATCGTGCATACATCCTGTTTTTTGACGAAAATAAGGTTGCTCCGGCTAACAGTGCCACTCGCGCGTCAGGCAGTGCTATTCGTTGTGTCAAAAGTGACTAAAAAAATAGCACCCCTCGACTTTTCTTACAAGAAAAGTTATAGTTAACAATTATCGGCCTCTCCAAACCTCTTCTCTAAGAAAGGTTTAAAGCACCCTTCGCGGGAATGGAGTAAATTTTAAATACAAAACAATTATGAAACAATATAAAATATTTTTTCTCACTGTTCTGCTGACCACAACAGTGAGTCTTTGCGGACAAGTAACCTTCGGCTCAGACCTAAAGCCTACACGAGGAGCTTTACTCGACCTAAAAGCCCGTCAGGCAAGTGGAACATCTGTCTCAGACTCCCAAAATGCAACTGTAACAAAAGACGATGGTGGATTACTCTTGCCTCGTGTCCAACTGAAAGATATCACTACTTTAGAACCTTTCATCGAAAAAACCGACCCCGATTATATAGTTAATACCAATTCGCTGAAAGAACGTCATGCAGGTCTGATGGTATACAATATAACAAATGACCCTTCAAACATTGACCCAAATAAAGTCCTCAAACCGGACATCTATGTATGGAATGGTACGATGTGGGTTACCTCGCGGAAGACTATCTCTCCGGCGACAATAAAAGAACAACCAGCACCTTTTACATTCAATGAAACGGGCATCGCAACGATCGAAATCCCGGCTCCAAAACTGTCCATCACTGTAGAAGGTGATGGCACATGGACATTCCAGTGGTATCAGATAATGGGCAATAATGTGCATGCACGCATCATTAAACCCATCGACCCGTTAGGCATAGAAACAGTAAATGGCACAGTAGAGAACGTATCAAATGGCTCTAAGGTTACTTCAACTTTCACACCCGAAGTACTAAAGGGTACAACCCGTAATGCTAACTTCACTGGCTTTTATAGATTCTACTGTGTGGCAACAAGTTCGGAGGGTGCGGTGTTGACTTCCAACATTGCCGAAGTGGCTGTAGGTTGTGGTGCCAAGAACTCTCAAGGGGAGTGGATAACCTTTATGTGCTTTAACTTGGGTGCAGGAAAAGATATTGGTACTGCTTCATACAAAGGTATTACCATAAACGATCAGAAGACCTACGAAATAGGCTCTTTTACCAATGCAAGTGATAACAAACACACTTATATACCAGATGAAGAGATTCTATGGGGTAGCCTCTTCCAATGGGGACGTATTGCTGACGGACACGAAAAACGTTTGTTCAGTGGAGGAACTCCTACTAACACACAAAAGATGCCAGATAATCTTAGTGATTTAGTACCCCATATGGGTAGTGGCAGCATTTGTACTAATATGGATATCGCTAGCCCTTTCAATCAAATAATAGAAACGTCAACAGATTTTTATGGAAAGTTTATCTACCATGCATCAAGAAACTATTGGTACCGGCTTAACACAGTTACTGCTAATCTGTTGTGGCGAACAGGTCGTTTTGAACAGAACGACCCATGTGCGCACTACAAAGAAGATGGTACTTATCGGAAATTTTGGGCTAAAAGTGCCAGTGACGGAGATGTCTGCACATATAATAAGGATGAGGATACAGGATGGCGCTTGCCATCGCAAGACGAATGGGCAAGTATATACAAAGATGGGACTGTTCAAGGTTCTCTCAACAATGCGACAGCCAATTCATGGAGTTTCTACAATGGTACTAAAATAAACATAAAGTATAGTTCTGGAGTTGAAATTAAGCCCGACACAGAAGAGACAACCCTCTTTATACCTTTCAGTGGTCATCGGAGTGGCGAAAATGGCAACCTTTACTACCAAGGCTCGTTGGGTCTTTACTGGACTAGTTCCATCACAGGCACAACATCATACCGCATAAACATTGGTAATGGTAGTGTTAACACTGCTAACGCTTTCGACCGTTCATATGGTTTTGCCGTTCGTTGTGTCAAAGACTTGTAGCTATTTTGCCAACCTCCTTGTAGGAAAGCAAGTTTCCTAAGGGGTGGGTGCTAATACTTAAACAGACCTTAAATATTTGAATTAAAGAAAAATAATGAATAATAAAATAAGATACTTATTCAGTACATCAGTCCTTTGTATAGGCTGGGTGGGGCTCCTCCTATTATTTTCCGGGGGCGCCCTTGCCCAAACCATCGAGATAGACCTGCCCTCGTGCAACTACCTGCAATATGTTTTCACCCTGAAACAGGGTACTGCCCGTGATACGGTGGCTGTGGGCAGGCTCGATTCGGTAGGCAAGGCATCGTTTACACTGCCTGCCAGTTATGCATCGTACTGTGGTGTGGGTAACCTCTCGGTGCCAACCACCCATACCTCTATCAATATGATAATCAACGGGGAGAAGAATCTCTCAGTGAAAGAAGACAGCGAACCCGACAGCGGTATATTTTCGGGCTCGGTTGAAAACGCATACCTGCAAGAGCTCTTTTCCCGCCAAAGCCGGATAATAAGCGACTACAATGCAGCGATGAATTCGGCAAGTAGCACGGCATCTCCTTTTTCCGTGCACTGGCAACAGGTTAGCGAGCTGAAAGCCAGGTACAGCCTGCTCAGGAAGGAGATGAAAGAAAGTTCGCTGTATGCCGCCCGTATGGTGGAGATGCTGGGCTGCCTGTCGGGGATGGGGCGTTCGCTGGATACCCATCCCGATAGCATTGTAGTGGAGCAGCACCGCTTCGTTTCGCAGGAGCTGGATTTCCACGACCTGTATACCAGCGGTTTCTGGCAACCCATGCTACAGCTCTGGTACGAGTCGGCGCTGGGTAACGACAGCCTTCTATTGAACGATAGCAAACATATGCTCGACAAGATAACTGATATCCCTCTGCGCCGCGAACTGACGCAGTCGTTTATCCGTATGTTCAGCAAATATGGCAAGGATTACCTGCTGGCGGAGCTGGGCACAGAGTACCTGACCATGCCGTTGAACGGGCAGCCTGCGCCGGAGATTGTAGTGGGCGACAGTTCGTTCGTTCCCTATCTTAGCCTTATTGTCTTTTACGAAACAGGCTGTGGCAACTGTCATTATGAGTTGGAACAGTTGAAAAAGAATTATAAATTACTGACAGATAATGGCATCCGTGTAATCTCCATTGCTGCCGACATTGGCGAAGAAGTTCACGCGGAGACATCTGCCGGATTGCCCTGGGCAGACAAGTTGTGCGACTATAAGGGTTTCGACGGGGCTAACTTTCGCAATTACGGTATCGTGGGTACGCCTACATTCATCCTGACGGATAAGGATGGTATCGTGAGGGGGCGGTATGCGCAGTTGAAGGAGTTGTTGAAGTGAGTGGTGAGGCTGTAGATGTGGATAATGAGGGATAAATTGCAAAATAAGAAGTAATAAGCTAAGCAAAGTGAAGTGAAAATCAGGAAACTGGGAAACAGTGTCCTTTAGGGCATTGTGATAGTTCATACATTTATTCACAAACTAAAAATGAAGCTTATGATTGATTTTGTAACGAAAATGAAAGACGAGGCTTTGCGGAGTCTCAGGTGTATTGAAAATGGTACTGGCAGCAGCATCATTGAGAAATCACGCGAAGCAATCCTCTTACTGGAAGATACTTTGGACAGGCTCAAAGTATTTAT
>NZ_QVMO01000125.1:2426-8815 GCF_010501055.1 Dysgonomonas sp. 521 | reverse complement strand
GGGGGTACTTTTTCCAGAATATAGCTGAACCATCGCCTGAACATATTTGCAGGCCGGCATTTGGAAATGCTATTTTTATTTAGGACAGTATTGATAAATTATGTAAGATATGAAAAAGCTGTGTTTTAGTATTATTTTTCTTATTACAGTATCGGTGGCTGCGCAATCGCAGGAATCACAGAGCAGGATGGAGACAGGTACGCTTTATAGTAATGTCCTAAAAGCTGATCGTGATTACAATATTTTTCTGCCCAAAAGCTATTCAATAGATACAAACAAAAAGTATCCGGTTCTGTATTTGTTGCATGGCCTGATGGATACAAATAAAGGCTGGACCGAACGCGGACATGTGAAAGACGTAATAGACCAGTTAATGGCTTCAGGTGAAGCCTGTGAAATGATTATTGTAACACCAAATGCAGGAGGCGATATAAATGCAGGTGTGTGGAACGGTTATTTCGACATGCCCGGATGGAAATACGAAACTTTCTTCTTCTCTGAATTTTTACCGTATATAGAAAAGTCATACCGTGCAATCGGAGACAAGCAACACCGTGCGATAGCCGGATTGTCGATGGGTGGCGGCGGTGCAACTGCTTATGGGCAAAAGCACAGTGATTTGTTTGGGGCGGTATATGCAATGAGTGCCTTAATGTCGCGCCCTGCCGTGGAAAAGCCGGACGAAGATCCGAATAATAAAAGATACCTTCTTAATAAATCTGTTTACGAAAATGATTGTGTGAAATATGTAGAGGAATCGGATGATACGCGTAAAAATGAACTCCGTTCAATAAGGTGGTTTGTTGATTGTGGTGATGATGATTTCCTTTTCGATTCTAATATCAGATTTGTGCAGGCAATGCATAAAGCGGGCATCCCTCTCGAATTTCGTGTACGCGACGGAGGGCATACTTGGGAGTATTGGCATTCAGCTCTTTACACTTGTCTGCCTTATGTGTCTCGTAATTTTGGTAAAAAATAGTGCTATTATTAAAAGCATGCGAATCAAGGGTTGCTTTGGGTTGCAGTATACTATTATAAATCAATCTTCTGTTTTGCAGTCAGGGGTCTAAGTCCACGAAGTGGGCTAATATGGATAACCACGGGTAAAGCCCGTGGCAAAAGCAGGTAGAAATAGACCGTCTCCGTAGGAGGCGAATGACATTTNTTTTTGCTATTTGCCTCCTACGGAGACATATTCTTCAGTCAGTTCCTGCCACGGGTTTTACCCGTGGTTATCCACCTTCAGTCCCTTCGGGACAATAAGTTACTGTGCTTTTTAACCCTTGATTCGCATAAAGCATTATGTTATAAAAAAAATCAGTCGTTATTTACAATCTGTAACGGCTGATTTTTTTTATGCGAAAATTCAATGTATTTTATGCGCTTTCAGTTGAGTTGTTTGCAACCGGGTTTTCGGACTGACTTATAAAAAATCTTCAGATGCTTCGATATTGCCATCTTCATCCCAATAATTCCAAATGCCGGCTTCCTTCCCTTTTTCGTAATGACCTTCGGCTGCTTTCATGCCGTTTTCATGATAATCTGTCCATAGTCCGGTTTCTAAACCATCTTGATAATTACCATGTGACGCAATGTTTCCATTCTCATAGTATTCTTCGAAATAGCCATCTCTTATCCATTTAGTTTTATCTTCTGACATCTTTCGGGAGTATCGAAATCGCAAAGCTCCGGTCTCGTAAGGTATTTCAGCAATGTGCAATGTGTTATCTTTCTCCATACATATTTACTATTTATGTTCCGATTACCACTGTTTTGTTTAATCGTTGTGATATGGAATGTTCTTATATTCGCAGACTTCTACTATTTTTCCCTTTACGGTTTTCACATCATCATAAATTAAAACAGAAAGGTCTAGCTTTCGTTGTTTCTGTCCCCCATTCAGGAAGAAAATAACATAGCTGACACCTATGTTAACACTACTTACATTTGTCCAATCTATTGCAGATTTATTTTGTCCGGAAATGTTGGGCTTTACTGTATTGGTATCGATGGATAATGTTGTCCCCGATATCCATAATGTATTGCTAAGAAATAATATGGCTGCAAGGGCAAAGCCACCAAGGGCACAAAAGAATAGAATTCCGTAGCGGCTGGCAATTCCTTCGGTAATACAAAAATAAAGGGAGAATGCGGCTAGATAGGTTCCGATTATTATATATATGATTCTTTTATTTTTAGATACTCCGTTGTAATTAATAATTAATTCGTCCATACTATTGTTTAATTTATTGATACAAAGATGATAAATAATGCTGTAATATTAAGAAACTGTTTAAATTTTATACGAATATTTTATTATATCTTTTTCTTCGTTCATTTTTAGTCTGTTTTCGGCTGTTTTTTCCTTTCTCTCAACTCAACCAGCGGTCACAGGAGCGAAGCGTATGTAAATAAACATCTCTAAAAATTTGAACGAATAAAATTTAAACAGTTTCTAAGTTATTATTCTTTACAAATGTCCTGTATGATTAATCCGGCAAGAGTAAAACCGAAGATAGCCGTAATATGTACTAAGGTGCCATTTGTTTGAGCCTTGATGCTGGGGTTATGTTGTTTCAGTAATTCGGAACTTTCCGATTCATCATTTTCATATTTTAATCCTTTATTTTCCAGAATTTCATCACTATATACACATTTAAATTTCTTAGCCGGTTTTATCCCCTGTTTCATCTTACGGCGGAGAGCCGCTGCTAGGGGACATCCGCTTACTTTCCAAAATTCAGCGACTTTAATTCGTGTAGGATCCATTTTCAGCGCGGCACCCATCGATGAGTATAATCTGGCTTTAGTGCGTGTAGCAGTAAGTATTAAATGCGTCTTATGCTTCAGGCTGTCTATAGCGTCAATTATATAATCGTAAGTATGGAGTTGAAAAGATTCGGATGTCTCCTCACTATATATTCCATTTATGGCTTCTATTTCAGCTTCTGGATTAATATCCAACAGACGGGCTTTTAATACGTCAACCTTATATTGGCCTACTGTCTTGGTTGTAGCCATGAGTTGCCTGTTGATATTTGTTTCACAAACTTTGTCCGGGTCCACTATAGTGAGATGTTTCACTCCTGTTCGGATCAGGCTTTCGGCGCACCAACTGCCAACGCCTCCCACACCAAAGAGAATAACCCTTGCCGAGGCGATTTTGTTCATCATTTTATTGCCTAACAAGAGTTCAGCCCTTTTAAAAACACCTTTTTCTTCCAGCATCCTAATCTTTTTTCAGTTTTTTGGGGTTACAAACTTACAATAAATATTTCTGATTTCATGTTAATCAAATAATCATGTATCTTTGTTGCTCAAAGATTTATAACCACAAATTTATGAATATACTATTATTAGGAAACGGAGGCAGAGAAAGTGCGCTGGCCTGGAAAATGAAGCAGAGTAATAAACTTGATACGCTTTTTGTCGCCCCCGGCAATGCAGGTACACATGAGGTGGCAAAGAATATAGATTTATCGGCAACAGATTTTCCTGCTATAAAGCATTTTGTTTTAAGTAATGGTATAGGTATGGTTGTTGTAGGGCCCGAAGAACCTTTGGTAAGAGGTGTTTATGACTTTTTTGTGAATGATAGTGAACTGAAAAATATTCCGGTTATCGGCCCGTCGAAAGAGGGTGCCCAACTTGAAGGCAGTAAGGACTTTGCAAAGCAGTTTATGATGCGTCACAATATTCCTACAGCCCGATATAAGAGTTTTACGATAGATGAGTTGGACGAAGCATATCAATTTTTGGGAGAACTCAGTGCTCCCTATGTGCTGAAAGCTGACGGGTTAGCTGCCGGAAAAGGTGTTCTCATTATAAATAATATAGAGGAAGCTAAGCGCGAACTGAAAGAAATGCTGAGTGGTATGTTTGGTGCTGCCAGTAAGACTGTCGTTATCGAAGAATTTCTGTCGGGGATTGAATGTTCAGTGTTTGTGTTAACGGACGGGGACTCTTACAAAATATTACCGGTAGCGAAAGACTATAAACGTATCGGGGAGGGAGATACCGGACTGAATACGGGAGGTATGGGTGCTGTGTCGCCTGTATCGTTTGCTGATGATACTTTCATGAAGAAGGTGGAGGAGCGTATTGTGATGCCGACAATAGAGGGGCTCAAAAAGGATAATATCGTTTATAAAGGATTTATTTTCTTAGGTCTTATAGAGGTTGAGGGAGAACCAATGGTAATAGAATATAATGTGCGTATGGGAGACCCTGAAACTGAAGTTGTAATGTTGCGCATAAAGTCGGATCTGGTATCTTTATTGGAAGGAGTAGCTACAGGTACGCTAAGAGATAGATCATTGGAAATAGATGACAGGTATGCTGTTACCGTGATGCTGGTGTCCGGGGGGTATCCCGGAGATTATGAAAAGGATAAAGAGATAACAGGTCTGGAGTCAGTCTCAGGAAGTATACTTTTCCATGCAGGAACTAAATTGAACGGTGGTAAGGTACTCACAAGTGGAGGCAGGGTTATCGCTGTCAGTTCGTATGGTAAGACTAAGGATGAAGCATTATCTGTATCTTTTGAGAATGCAGAAAAGGTATTATTTGACAAAAAGTACTATAGAAAAGATATAGGTTTCGATCTTAAATAAATATGGCGGCAGTTCCCAGATTTTATAAAAACCAAATAGCGGAAGGTAGAGGAATCCTTATTTTTTCTATAATATTTTCTATACTATTACGGATTCTGTTTGCTACATCTTTTGATGAATCTGCTGTAGACATGGATGTCTCAGGAGGGTACTTATGGCAGCTATTAAGTGCATTCTCAGGCAACTCTTTATACTCTCTGATTGGTAGTAGTGTTATTGTTGGATCTATGGCAATGTCTGTCGTTCATATTAATACAGATTCTGCACTGATAAGGAGGCGTACTCTATTGCCTCCTGCCATTATCATATTATTGTTTAGCTGCCATCCTTCGTTAATATGGATTTCTCCTGCTTATATCGGAGTATTGTTTATGCTTCTTGTTGTATCTTTACTATTCTCATCGTATAATGATTCTGAGAGGTCTCTTCCGGCATTTAAGATTACATTTATCTTATCTCTAGGCAGCTTGTTCACTCCTGTTCTGTTGGTTTATATTCCTCTCATGTGGCTTGGGCTTATTATAATGAGATGCTTTGATGTAAAATCTTTATTGACCTCTATATTTGGTTTCTTTATAATCTATTTTCCTGTTTTCTCATTTTATCTGTTTACTGATAATTTAAATGAGTTTCAGGCTCCGTTTTTAAGTGGTAGTAATGTACATCAATTGATAGAACTTCCTTTCCTAAACTACAATGCTATTACCTGGACTTTTCTTGGAATTGTTGCTTTTCTACTGGGTATCATTATTACTGATAATTATATAAACAGGCATAAAGATAAAATAAGAATAAGGGCTTGTCTTTCATTACTTACTTTTGTTACTCTGGTTTCTTTGTTGCTTTCTGTCTTTTTGAATGTTGCCCCGATAGTGAATTTGTATATCTCACTTGGTGTGGGTTCCCTGTTACTGGCTCATTTCTTTGCTCTGCCTGAAACAAAAGGGACTGTTATCCTTTTTTATACTTATTCTATTTTCTATTTTCTGTTCTGTGTGTTGTCTTTCTTATCTGTAGTATAAGATGTAAAAAAAATATTTTTTCTAAGTTTACTATATGCTACTGATATAAAATGTATTAGTATAGTAATTGGGAAAGAATAAGTGAATTTGCCGAATTGTTTTTTCTATAAAAGTTTGCTGAATTCAGCAAAAAGCAGTAATATTGCATCCGATTTCGGGTTAACCGCCGAAAATCCGGTCCTATAGCTCAGTTGGTTAGAGCATCTGACTCATAATCAGGGGGTCCCTGGTTCAAGCCCAGGTGGGACCACTTAAAAATCAGAGAGTTACGCGCAAGTGTAGCTCTTTTTGTTTTTTTGTTGCACGTGAATTGCACACAGCTAGCGGAATTGCCTATTTGTGATTGTGTGTATATTTAACCCCTAATTACCCCCTTTCGGCCAATTTGGAAGACTCGTTTCAAATCATACCATGTTTCAAAAACCATTGATAATTCAAAATCTTATATAATAAAGAATTCACTATCCGTATATGCTCAATTGGAGAAATCGTTTCAAATAATACCGTGTTTCAAAAACCATTGATAATTCAAAATCTTATATAATAAAGAATTCACTATCCGTATATGCTCAATTGGAGAAATCGTTTCAAATAATATCGTGTTTCAAAAACCATTGATACTTTAAAATCTTATATAATAAAGAATTCACTATCCATATATGCTCAATTGGAGAAATCGTTTCAAATAATATCGTGTTTCAAAAACCGTTGATATTTCAAAATCTTATGTAATAAAGAATTCACTATCCGT
>NZ_QVMO01000125.1:0-2416 GCF_010501055.1 Dysgonomonas sp. 521 | reverse complement strand
TATATGCTCAATTGGAGAAATCGTTTCAAATAATATCGTGTTTCAAAAACCGTTGATATTTCAAAATCTTATGTAATAAAGAATTCACTATCCGTATATGCTCAATTGGAGAAATCGTTTCAAATAATATCGTGTTTCAAAAACCATTGATACTTTAAAATCTTATATAATAAAGAATTCACTATCCATATATGCTCAATTGGAGAAATCGTTTCAAATAATATCGTGTTTCAAAAACCATTGATACTTTAAAATCTTATATAATAAAGAATTCACTATCCATATATGCTCAATTGGAGAAATCGTTTCAAATAATATCGTGTTTCAAAAACCATTGATACTTTAAAATCTTATATAATAAAGAATTCACTATCCATATATGCTCAATTGGAGAAATCGTTTCAAATAATATCGTGTTTCAAAAACCATTGATACTTTAAAATCTTATATAATAAAGAATTCACTATCCATATATGCTCAATTGGAGAAATCGTTTCAAATAATATCGTGTTTCAAAAACCGTTGATACTTTAAAATCTTATATAATAAAGAATTCACTATCCGTATATGCTCAATTGGAGAAATCGTTTCAAATCATACCGTGTTTCAAAAACCATTGATACTTTAAAATCTTATATAATAAAGAATTCACTATCCGTATATGCTCAATTCAAGAAATCGTTTCAGCAAATATTGAAAATATATAGTGCCAAAGTTATCTAAAAACCTCTTTCAAAAATACTTGGAACCGAGTCTCAACTTATATTTCAGCAAATTTGAGGATATGTTAACTATTAACCAATTAAAGGAAAATAGTTATGTATTCTTATTCGAAAGATGGTATCAAAATCAGTGTAATGATTGATACAAGAAGGATTAATTCAAGAGGTAAATACCCAGTAAAAATTCGTGTCAATTACAAGCGTGTACGACAGTATTACTCAACAGGTAAAGAACTTACGCAAGATGAATGGGATAAATTACCAGAACTCAAATCACGTCAGTATAAAGAAATTCGTGAAGATATAGAGAATAGCTTTTACCTGGTACGTGACAATGTAGAACTACTTGCAGAAAAAGGAGAGTTCTCTTTCCATATTCTGAATACCCGTTTAGGCAAGTCAACCGGCGATACTCTCACAAATGCAATCCGTTCTAAAATAGTACAGTTGGAAATAGAAGAACGTATTGGGACAATGCTACTACATAAAGAGACATTAAGGCTGGTTTCGGAATTTGCCGGAGATAATGTACTGTTCGATATGGTAACAGTACAGTGGCTAAAGAAATGTGAGGCATATTGGTTGCGGACAGGCAAAGGACATACTACAATTGGCATGCACATGCGTAATATCAGGGCTCTTATGAATGAGGCAAAAAAGGTAGGAGTAATCAAAGAAAGTCAATATCCGTTTGGCAAGGATAGGTACGAAATCAAAACAGGAGAAGCAACAAAGAAGGCTTTGAGTTTAGAGGAAATCAGTAAGATTTACAATTTCTCGGATGAAACGGAAGTAACAGAGAAATATAAGGACTTATGGATATTTATCTACATGTGTAATGGCATCAATGTTGCAGACCTCGTAAAACTCAAATATTCAGATATCAACGATGGCGAAATATGCTTTATCCGTCAAAAAACAGAGCGAACGAGCAAGAGCATAAAAAGGATTAGAGTTGCTTTAACTCCTGAAATGGGGACTATTATTAAAAAATGGGGCAATACAATTGATGGTGATAACTATATTTTCCCATATCTGACCGGAAACGAGACAGCATTGGAACGAAAAACGATTACCCGTGAACTTACCAGACGTATCAATAAGCGTATCAAACGAATAGCAGAAGCAGTCGGAATAGGCCGTCGTAATATATCTACGTACACGGCCCGCCATTCGTTCGCAACAGTGCTTAAGAGAAGTGGTGCGAATATAGCTTACATCAGCGAAAGCCTCGGTCATAACGACTTAAAGACTACTGAACATTATCTTGCAAACTTCGAGAAGGAAGAACGAATAAAGAATTCTAGATTACTCACAAATTTCGGAGATAGCTTATAATTCAGATTTTTAAGGGATATATACATTGCAATAATAGTATAAACACTTAAATCAACTGTGCATGAAAGGATTTGCAATGTATATTATAGCCTGCATCGAAGAGGTAGAAAATGAGCTGTATAATGACCGGTGCGCAAACAACCCGGAATTATTCCGGGAAGAAAAACTATTCGAGCATTTTACACCTAATCCGAAAACACTTCAATCAGTAGAGGATATTATCACAATAGTTCGTTATAAATTGATATAATCAATTGATTTTCAAAAAAATAAGTATTAAATAATTTGGATAGTTCGCTGATTATCAATATCTTAGTAGATTGACCAAAATCTATAAAGTAATGACAACCAACAAA
>NZ_QVMO01000124.1 GCF_010501055.1 Dysgonomonas sp. 521 | reverse complement strand
ATAAACTGATGGCTCCTTAATTTATCGTTAAATCTCTCCGTAAAGGTAAAAACTATATAAATCTTGTAAAAGATGAGGCAGACCGAAGGCTTACAATGAAAACAAGGTTGTATATAAACAAGACGACAACCTTTCAAACGGTACTGAAAAGAAGCAAAGTTTCAATCTCCCCGATTTAGGTCTGTCCTCTGCATTGGGTTTGCTTACTCCTGATGTGAACAATAAGGAGGAAGAACAAATTCCGATAAAAAAGAAAACAAAGAAGAAGCCGAAACGAGGATTCAGGCAGGGATAATCCTTTTTAGATTTGTGAAACAAGGTATATTCCAAGTCTGAAACAGCAATGCCAAGCCCTCTGGGTTTTAGAAGATTTCTTCCTTTTCGCTTACGAAAAGAGTAAATCTCCTAAAAGCATTGCTTTATTCATCCTTTCTATAAGAGGAGTGTTTAACAAATCTAAAAAGTGAGAATATAAGGATTGATAAAAACAGACATTTTTTGTCAATCCTTTTCTCTGTTCATAATTATTTCCAAATTAATTTATCGAATAATAAAAACTACTTTGATGCACTTACTACACAATAATCATTAGCTGGGTAATCATCTCCTTTTGCTCTATTGTTTTGCCAGTGGAGAGGCTGTAGATTTGATAAATTATCTGTGCCGTCTTTGCATTTTGGTTTAATGTGATCAATCTCCCACCCATAACCGTTTTCTGTTGTATCCCCATATTTGTCATAATGGATCCATGCACCACATCTATCTTTTCGTACTTCATCTGGATCATATCCAGAAATAACTATACCCTTGTTCCACACAGCTCGCTTTTCTGTTTCAGAAAATGAGCTTCCAAACATTTTAGTTGTTAACATAAATATAAAAATTATAATTAATAATAAATTTACTTCCCTTTTTTACTGCTTTTTTCTCTTTGAGAAAGTGCGCTTCCGGCAGCAGTTTTGCTCGTAGCACTTGTTCTTCCATCTCTCAAAACTTTCGAAGCGGCAGAAGCAGCGGCTTTACCTGTAACTTTTTTAGCCATAACTTTCAAAATTTGCTTTTCAATCCAAACAATGCAAGTGGATTGATTCTTGCTTAAAGTCGTTTTCTCACTTTATGGTTGACTTTATTAACCACGTTTAATGTATTCCACCACCATGCCAAGTACCGGTGGTTACCCAAATCTCATAATGAAGCAGCCATTCGCTCGTCCACGGAATAATTGTTTTTGCAATCATTTTACGTTCATTCCATTCATTCATGAGCCTATGATACAAGCATAAGTGCTGTTTTTCGTGATTATAGGTATGCGGGAGTTTAGTCGCATCCTTAGCCAAAGGCAAGGGATTTGGACTAAGTACATATATATTAGGGTTGCATCCTATATTATACTCTACCTTAATATTGTAAGTTATGCTTAAATTAGTTGGTTGAAGCTTTCCTTCCCAAATTAGCCCTTTATCATATCCAACGATTTTCAAAGTAGAATCAGGGAAAAGATGCCGAAGCATTCCCCCTTGAGCATGTACTGAAATTCGTTTCTTTTTAGTCATTACCATGAAAATTATGTGCGGCTGCGGCTACATTACCTACTGTGCTAAGAATACCTGTACCTGCTGCCATTTTTAACACCCCACTTTCCCGAAGATTACGATTCCTTTCGCCTAAAGTAGAGAACGTTTTTGTAACAGCCTGCTCTCCAAAAGGCTTTTTCATTGCTTCGGCTATATATTGCAACCCTCGTTTTTGAACAATGGCTTGTACGTCTGATTCAACTTGGTCGAGCCATTTATAGAATTTCTTTTCCCTTTGAGGATGTTCCACCCATTTGTCAGCAAAGTTTTCTTCGGGATTTACCGGATTCGGAATCCATTTTACAATCTTACCTGTATTCGGATCATAGCGACTTTCTATATAGTTTCGCATATTGGCAACTACATTTGTCAGCGCATCTATGACAGAAGTTTCTTTGTTGTATGTCCTTGAAGCCAAAGTTGTAATAATAATGGAAATAGGTTTGTGTTCATCTCCGTTAAACATCATATCTCGATGTCGTTTCAGAATTTGAACAACTCGCTGGAGTGGTAATTTTTCTTTATTATACTTTGGTACGGGGCTTACAGCTTCCGACAACATTATGGATTTACGCAGTGAGGTAACATCGGCTGCATTGAAAAACCATCTACCATAACCGAATGGATTGCTTTTCATCCAATTTTCAGCAACCGTATCAGTATAATAATTGCTTTGTTTATTATCTGTTATACGTATTGCCAATGATTCGTAATCTTTGTCCAACGCTGTAGCCGAAAAAGCCTTTTCAAGTACAGTATTATACCCGTTACAAACGAGGCTCGGTAGTATATCCATGTGATAATTGGCACTATCGGAATACATCAATGTCCAACATCTTCTCCCTTCTTCGTCAAGCATATTTTTGTAAGTTTCGTTAGCTTTGAGCCTATTCCCGACCGCCTGTTTAAGATGATATTGTGCCCACTGCGGATTTTTTCCTGTCAATTCACATACTAAATCAATGTCCAAATCGTCATCTTCACAAACGGGCTTAATCATCGTTCCAAGCATGAATGAGCCTTGCGGACGAATGATCGGTTTATATGGAGCAAGTGATGATTCCGGCTTCGCCAACCATTCGCCTACTGCGCCATAACTACTAACTGCGGCTTTATATTGGGTTTCTGTGATGTCCAATGTTTCGCCGAGTGTTTCTAAAATCTCACTGAATTGTTTTTTTTCTTCTTGCGTAAGCATATCTATTTATTTTATTGTTATTGTCATGTAAAAATCGTTCTTCTCCTTATTCGCATCATATATCGTCATTGGCATATCGACTTTGGGCATCCAAACTCGACCCAATTCAACGGATGCAGAAACGGGCATAGCTGGGAAAATATGTAATCCCGTATAACCGTGATATGATTTGATCTTATCGAAAGCATGTCGGACAGTTCGACGAAAATCAGACAGTAATGCTTCAGTTTTTAAAAAATCGTTGTTAGGAGCACCGTTTATGGTGATTTCCCATATACTTGTATTATTCCCCAACGCTTTTTGTATTCTATCATATGTTACTGTCGCACTCATGCTAAATACAAGAACCGGAACTTTCGTTTTGTCGTCTGGTTCGCGAAGAATATATTCAATATCAGAAGAAGCAGTTTGCCATTTCCATGTAGAAGGCTCTCTGTGTTTCTGATATACTTTGACATTATTCAGATCGTTTAATAACACTCCGAACTTTATAAGTAATGGTTGCGGAGCAATTGCAAACACCGAATAGTGGTCAGTATTGCCTTGCATCAATCGTGGCTTTATTTTCAGATTGAACTGCGTAAAAAGGTTAGCTTCTTCAGTGATCCAATAAGCGTCCATATCATCTGTTAAAGAAGCATTCTTATATCCCAACTCAATCGGATAATCGCTTGCAGGATAATAATCGTATAACAACGCTTCATTTGCCGATTGATAGGACAAAGGAGAGTTATTAACCCCTATATTTGCTCCATATAGAATTATTTCACTGGACATATTGGGAGCGATATCCGTTATTCGCTTGATGCGTTCTTCATGTTGTCGTTTCATTTCAAGAAGATAGGATTCAGTATATGTAATTTCATCCGCATCTACCATTCTGTGATGTGTATCACAAAGTAGCATTAAGTTATTAATGTCATTTGCTAATAGCTTTGACCGTTTCACATCTCCTCGTGGCCCGGTCGACTCATCGCCAACAATATGGGCTATGTATGCACTATTACACTTTTTGTTAGTCAGAATGTCTGTGTGCAGAACCTTATTGCATCCTGCATATTCACATCTTCCGGCAGATACTGCCCAAAGAAGATTTTTGTTTTTGGAAGAAATGCTTGTTACGCTCATTTGAATATATTTTCTATTTACATTTTTATGTTAATATTCACAAAGATTCAAAAAAACATTTCTAACACACAAGCTTTTGTATGTTAAATATATTTAATAGCGGTAATATCCTCAATTACGACACACTTATTATAAAAAAAGAATATCCAATTTGGATATTCTTTTAAATTTTACCGCTATCTTGTTTTATTGCAAATGATATATTTTATTTCGATATTTATCTAAATGTTCCACCCAAGTATCATCATCGCACATCTGGGGTAATTGTCCCCATTTGTTATTCTGTAAAACGTATTTGCGAAAATTGAGGTTCTTATGTACATTTTTCAAGTTTATTGTTTGTACAGATGAAACCCCGTCCAAGTTTTTAGAGAAGAACCTTACTGAATCTCTACGCATATATTCAAATTCCAATAAACTGTAATCATGTGACGCAAAAATTAGCTGCGATCTACCTGCTATGTTTAAAAAGAATTTCAATAACCGACTAAAAGCTTTTTGTTGGATTCCAACTGTAACTTCATCTAAGATTGTACAATCGCCATCTATGGCTGTATGGTAGAAAGCTATCATTAATTTTATAATAGCCAAGGTACCATCAGATTGAGCACTCTCTGATAATAATTTATTCCCATATTTTTCAGTATGATGAATAAAAGTTGCTACTTCTTGATAGCGCTCTTTTTCTATTTCTTCTGATGTGAAAATAGAATTCAATTTCTCCAATAGCTCCTTAGGAAGCTCATGTTTTACTATGTCAAAATCAACTATATTGATACCAATATCATTAATCAAACCAAGTATAACCTCTTTGCAAACAACCTCCTTTGCACTCCTCCCAACAGGGAGTCCTCCCGTTAACGATATCCCACGCATTGGAGTTACATTTAGGGAACTATCGAAAAAATCAAAATTATCTTTTAAAACAGTACAAGGTACATTAAGCTCGCTTATGACAGACAACACAGTGGTGTTAGAGATAGTGCTATGCTTTAACTGATAACGAGTATCATCATCAATACTTGCATCAGAAAAAATAATCTCTGTAGTGTCTTGCATTTCGTTGTAAAACCTTTCATATATGCATCGATCTTTGCCACGTCCTATTTTTTTTTCTAATTTTTCATATCGAATATAATTTTCATCCCAATCAACTCTATATGTGTATCTAATATCTTTAATATGATAAGATATTGACATTTTTGAAGGTGATTTTCTAGTTTGGTCATCAAATTCAAAAGGAGCATATGGGATTTTTTCATTACGTTTTTTCTTGAAAGATGAGACCAACTCCGCAAAGTTTCTTAGAGCAAATATAAAATTGGATTTACCAGCACCATTATTACCAAAGAAAAACACACACTTCAGAAGAGGAACACCATTGACTAACTCCACTGAGTTGTATAGCTGATTACTAGTTTTCTCGCTTCTTTCTTTCTTGGCGACGAAACTCAAAGTCTCTTCATCTCTAAATGACAAGACATTTTCTATAGACACTTTCTCTATCATAATTTTAGGACTATGCAAACTTTCAGAGAGCAAAAGTACAAAAAAAACGGATTAAAAAAGCCAATAGCGGAATTTTTCTCAATAATAAAGCAGAAGATGCTAATACTTCCCATTTACGCCCCATTAAAGTAGGACTTTAACTTCTTTTAGACACGAGGTTAAGTAAATATCAGTGTAACATGTTGATAATTAAGAAATCTACATATCTTTCAACGACAAACAAACCATCTCAATCTGATACTTAGGCAATAGCTTATTTTTAAGATGTTCCACCTTTGCTGCCAATAGTTCTGGTTTGAAATTTTTCTTTTGTCGCTTTACTTCTGCTGCTACTGCTTGGTTTTTCTCCAATTTCAGGGCAACAATATCAATCTCATTTTGATTGCCTTTAGGTTCCCACCACGAACCAATAGCGCGATACTGGAAACTTTCGGCAAACTGCTGTTTGAAATATCTTTCCAACATGACACCGGAATAAGTCGGATAGTCAGATTTGATGATAGCCTGCAAACCGATAAAGTTTTTTATCTCTATTAGCGAGCGATGACGGTCGAAATAGTTAAACCAAAACCTGATAAAGTTATCCTGTATTTCATATCGAACGGATTGACTTCCTTCTTTTGCCAATATAGGACGTTGGCGAATGATGATATTATAATCTTCAATCAATCGTTTTATTTGACCGCCTATGCTTTTATCTCCTAATGCGACTTCTATTTCGGGTTGCGTATTGATACCGCCCGAAATAGCACTTAAAATGGAAAAATAGGTTGCATAGTTTTTCCCGAACTCTTCTATCAACAGGTTTTTTCCTTCATCGGTAAAGGGAGAGTTTTCCCGAACCATAAATGAGATCATTTCATCTATGCTCAATGTGATGTTATCACAGAACAACTCAACATACTTGGGAACTCCACCTGTAAAGGAATAGAGAGCGAGCAAGTCATCATTGGTGTAATTGGAATTGTAATCACGCATAATTTCTTTCAGCGTGGTTAAATCGAAAGCCGATAGTTTGATAATATTATCTGCTCTACCAAATAGTGGTTCTTTGTTGTTCTGGAATATTTTCTGCATCAAGGAATAAACAGAGCCGGATACTATCAGATTCATTTTGGATTTCTTGCGGTAAGTATCCCAGATATTTTGCATATCGCTATACACCGATTCATTGATGTTATAGAACTCCTGAAATTCGTCAATGACAAGATTGAACGGCTTCTGTGAAGCCAGCTCCATTAGATATTGAAACAATGATCGGAAGGTACGTATTTCTACAGGAACAAACGTATCAAGCGATTGACTGATAATCGGAATAAATTCAGCACAAAGCGTTGCTTCGCTTTTACGACCGACAAACAGATAGACAGTTGGCAAATCCTCAACCGACTTCATGATAAGGCTTGTCTTGCCAATCCTTCTTCTTCCTGTTACTACAGTCAGACGAGAGTGATCACTGAAGGATAAGTTTTGTATCCGCTTCAGCTCTGCCAATTCGCTTGTTCTGTTATAAAACTTCATGCTCTTCATTTTTTTGTTACATCCGTAACGGTTACGGCGGTTACAAAGATAAATAAAATTTTGGAGATGTAGTCATCTTTCTCAATTTTAAGCCTATAAATACTTTTTTCGAACACTAATCTGTTATAATTTCACTTTGTCTACATCCTTATATTCAGTATATTATCTTCAAAACAACATATAAATAATTTGCGTTGATGTACAAATTGTGTCCTTTATTGCAAATTATTTATTAGTCACAAAACAAGCGGGAATAAGTTGCCCAGCAAGTGAATAAAAAAGCTCTTTTGTTTTGTGTACAGAACAAAAACAACATATTTTCGTCTTGTTGGTAAAACAGAAATGTCCTTAATTCATCTTAATACGTTATTTTATTTCCATAATGCACTATTTATGCTGCATAATAGAAACAAAATAAAAAAAATGGAGAATTTGTAGATTCGATTACAAAATAACTCAGTTCCGAAATGCGCATTTCGGAACTGATGGTTTCGGAACAAAGGAAGGACAAAATAGAAATTTGAGTATGGATGATAAGCTAAAAGCAGATATAAGCAAAATAGTTGATGATGCGGTATTGTCATGTGTCCATTAGTTTATTGTGTTGTGCTCTTATTAGTTTATTATGCTAAATACAATTATCTCATCTGTTAATCAGTTGATTACAACGCTCTTTTCAAGTAAAATCTTGAAAGAAATTTTCTTTATTATAGATATTTTTCCTACCTTTACAACAGAAATCATGCAAATAGCAAGCAGAACGATGAAAAATAATCGTGTGCTAAATCGTGTGGGATTCCAAATTTAAGAAAATATAAAAGCTTGATTATCAGTAGAGATACAATAATAGTTCTCTTTCTGGTGGCACCACTTAAGAAGAGTAGCAAAACGAAGCAAAGAGGGTGTGTCAAAATAGACATGCCCTCTTTTTTACGCACAAAGGCCGAACTTTCCCAAGCTCGGTCTTTGCTATTTCCTAAAGTATTGCTAACTTCAGGTATTCAAAAAATTATTATGTCAAAGATACATTTTCGTCCGTACATACCCAATCAAACGCTACTTTTTCCTGGTAGGATTGATGAAGATATTTCAGCGCACGATCCTGTT
>NZ_QVMO01000123.1 GCF_010501055.1 Dysgonomonas sp. 521 | reverse complement strand
CCAAACCCTCTCGCTTAAGGGTCGCTTATGGCGGTAAAGCGGGTGCAAAAGTAAAAACTTATTTAATACAATCCAAATATTAAAGGAAAATAATTAAAACTTATTTTGAAGAAATTGGAGGAATAAATAGACAGGCACTTCATTACAAACAGATTACACTCAACAAAAAAAATGAATAATAAAGTGACTTTTAATACATACTTATGAAATTTGGCTTAATAACAATACCCAGCCGTAACCGTTGGCGGTATTGCTTATAATCCAACATCGACTCGCCATACCCATTATAATATTCTAAAAAGAGGAATTGATTGTCATCGTTAAATAATCGTACCGAGAAATTTGCTATTATATTGGCATTTAAATTGACCCCTCCCCTTTTTGTTACAACGCAACCAAAATTATACTTCTTCTTGGGGCTGGAATAATCTATACCAATAAGCCCCCACCCGGAATATTTTACAATGTCTTTGTTATTTTTTCCATCTACGATAGGTATCCAGGTTTTAGAATGAAAAGTCCAACGATCATTCAGGGTAAGATATGTGCTGAAAGAGACCTTGTTCCAGCTACGGGAGTCTTCGCCATTCTTTCCGTTAGATTCATGTTCGAATTGCAATGAGATAGTTCCTAAAAAACGGTTGTGCCGCACTAATGCCCGCCCTAAACCCAAAGACGGGTTGTAGTTTAAATCCCTGAAAGGGAATGACTCCTGAAAAACATCCCAGAATGCTTTTTGTGTATATGTGAGAAAGAAATATGTTTTGAACGGCAATGTACTATTGGTTAACCGGTGCCGTATGCTGACCTGAAATTTCGCATCTGAGTTCATCTTAGTGGGCTTCTTAAACATATCTGTCCCCACAATGAAATAATTGTCTTTATATATGCCAAATGAAGGCAGGGCATCAAATTTATTTATGATACTATCCGCATTGCTGAGCTGCCTGGAAGCACCAAACAGAGAGCCAACAATAGCGTCTGTCTGATGAGAGATAAAGTCTCCCAGATTTTTAGTAGATGTTGTGTCTCCATCTTGCCTTACCGGGGGTATAGAATCTATAACCGACTCATTTTGTGAATGCAAAGCAGGAATAGTAAGTAAGCATAAAAAAAGAAAAATGAGCCGTTTTCTCATACGATAATTTTATTTTTGATGAATGTATGGAAACTCACATGCTTAAAGCCTGCTCTTATCATTGGTGATCACAATACGCGTTGACAAATAGCGGCTCATGCTCGTTTTCATAGAATAGACTTTATATCAGACATTTAGAGCCTGTTCAAATTTTAGCGAAAATTTTATTATTGGCTCTTATTTATCCATAAGCCCACGAAGCACCTCATAGGCTATCGGACAAGTATCTGCATTCTTAACGGTCAGTTTATATATTTGTTCAAAATTTTTCCTGTCGGTATGTGGATATTCGCGACAAGCTTTCGGCCTGGACTCGTAGATGGAACAATAGTTATCCGGCATAAGAAAAGGGCAAGGCATGCTTTTGAAGACATAATCCCCGTCTTCATCTATCCGCAGATAATTTGATACTACCTCGGATGGCTTCATGCGCAATGCTTTGGCCATGCGCTCTATGTCTTTATCGTAAATGGCCGGCCCCAAAGACCTGCAACAATTGGCGCAGGTAAGGCAATCTATCTTATCGGAAACGTCGGCATGAAGTTGATGCACGATAGTATCCATCTTAGAGAGCCGCCTTTTGTTCTTTTTATAATATTCCTGAAATACCGGCTTTGCTTTCTCCGAGAGTAGTTTCAGATTTTCATATCGTTTCATTTTCCCTATCTTCCAATCGTGATATTTCTCCTATCAGAGGAACCCTCATCCTTATTTTTATATCTTCCTTGTCATATTTATGGCCTATAAGGAACATCAGTTTGGCCAAAGCCGCTTCGAAAGTAGCATCGAAACCGCTGACAACTCCCGCGCGCAGAAGTTCACGCCCTGTCTCGTACCGTTGCATATTGACGAGCCCAATCTCACATTGCGATATATTGACGATAATAACGCCACGTTTTACTGTTTCGCGTATCAGTTCGATAAACCACGGGGACAATGGCGCATTTCCCGATCCATAGGTTTCGAGGATAACTGCCTTTATGTTTTTCAATGTCAGAATAGCCTCAACGGTCTGTTTATCAATACCCGGAAATAATTTCAGTGACGCTATCCTATTGTCGAGCCTGTAATGAAAGATGGTCTTTTTTTCGTAATCGGGCTGATGGATCACTTTGCGGTCATATCTGATCTGTATCCCCGACTTACCCAAATTCGGATAATTATAAGACCTGAAAGCATTAAAATTGTCAGCATTCACTTTAGTGCTTCTGTTACCTCGTAATAAATCATTCTGGAAGAATATGCAAACCTCCGGCACAACGGGATAACCGAGATTGTCTTTATCTGCGGCTATCTCCAAAGCGGTAATCAGGTTCTCCTTTGCATCGGTTCTCAATTTTCCGATGGGTAATTGCGCCCCTGTGAGAACTACCGGCTTGAGCAGATTTTCGAGCATAAAACTAAGTGCTGCAGCTGTATATGCCATCGTATCGGTACCATGCAATATAACGAACCCGTCATATTTATCATAATTATCCTCGATGATATGTACCATCTTTTTCCAATGCTCGGGGGTAATTTCCGAAGAGTCTATTACAGGGTCAAATACCAAATGATCTACATGAAATTTAAAGCGCTGTAATTCAGGTAAATGATTATTCAAGTGCGCAAAATCGAAAGGTTCGAGAGAACCTGTGACCGGATTTTCAACCATCCCGATTGTACCTCCGGTATAAATCAATAAGATATGAGCATTTACATCAATCATAACCTACCTGACAGTGTTTTATACTTTTGTTATTTATTTAAATGTTCTATTGACATTTCCCGCTACTAAAGTAGCAAAATGATTTTTATTTAGCCCTATAACCTCGGAAATATTTTCATAAACCTTACAAATAGTCACATCAGAAGTATCTGTTTCGCAAAAAATATCTGCCGGAGGAATATACTTTAAGGCGTCTCGATTGAATTTTTCTCCTATCGAGAACTTAAGACCAATTTTACTCAGTTGCTTTGTCTGTTCCTGATTTCCTCTATAACCATGAATGATCCACGGGATTTCCCCATATTCATATTCTTTATACAAAGCTATCAACTCATCCCATGCCTTCACGCAATGTATAATAAGTGGCTTGCGAACTGCTATCGCCAATCCGATCTGCCTCCTGAACGTTTCCATCTGAACGGGCATGGCCGCACCTTTGAGCTTATCCAGTCCGGCTTCTCCTATGGCAACCACACCGGGCAGCTCTGCAATTTTTTTCAATACTTCAATCTGTCCTTCCGAGCCTTCGGCGTTCCAGGGATGTATGCCACACGAAAACCAACTATCCGGATACAGTTCCCGTTTTTCATAGAAATCTTCCGGATATGTATTTAAGATGCATCTTACCTGATAATCTACAGATGGTTCTACAGCGTGAGTATGGATATTGTACAAATACATAAGCCGAAATCAAAAAAACGAGATAATCTTCTGTTCAGAAGAAAACCCCGTTGCATTTCCTACACCTGAACACTTTTATCTTATAAGGTTGATAAATTCTTCCCTTGTTTTTGCCTGATTAAACACACCTGTGAAATCAGACGTGGTGGTGGTCGAATTTTGTTTTTCAACACCCCGCATCTGCATGCACATGTGCTGAGCTTCTATAACAACCATTACCCCCAAAGGGTTTAATGTCCGCTGGATACATTCCTTTATTTGCAGGGTCATTCGTTCCTGCACCTGTAGACGGCGGGCATAAACATCAACCACACGGGCTATCTTGCTCAAACCTGTTATGTGCCCGTTAGGGATATAGGCTACATGCGCCTTTCCCCAGAACGGGAGCATGTGATGCTCGCATAAGGAATAAAAATCAATATCTTTGACGATTACCATCTGGCGGTAATCTTCTTTAAACAGGGCTTTTTTTAAAATTTCCTCGGGGTTCTCATTATAACCTTTAGTCAGAAACCGCATTGCTTTGGCTACCCTGTGAGGTGTCAATACCAGACCTTCACGTTCTGCATCTTCGCCCAGTAAGGATATTACCCCCTTATAGTGCTCCGCCAACAGGTCTATATTTTTTTCTTCTTGCATTACTTATTTATATAGTTTCTACCGCTTCACAACTTCCGAAACAATAGTCATCTCCCGCCCGAATGAAGGGAATGTCCGCTTCATATCCTGCATCATAGCCTGGGCTTCCTCCTTTGTACGGAAGTTGCCGACACGTAAACGCCAGAACGGGGACTGGAAAGAAACTGAAGTCTTCAATTCGGGATAGGCGCTTTTTATCTGCGCCTGTTTCGATTCTGCTTCCCTTTTGGATTGCTGCTGATTGTTCCCCATAAAGACTTGAATTTTATATTCTCTTACTTTGGTTCCGGCAGGCACATTTGTATTGGCTGATGTATGTGTCGTTGATTTACCAACGGAATCAAGCGGATCTGTACTGCTGACAGCCAGTTTACCCCGAAGTAGATCATCCTGCATTACTTTCACGTTGCCCTGCCCCCATCTGGATGAGTTCAATTCGTCAACAATTGATTTCTGATCATTTTGTCCGAATGCGCAAGCCGAAATCAATGCAAAGAAAAAGAAAATATAAAAACTTTTTTTCATACGTATTATGGAAAAATGCTGTGGACTCTCAACTGAGATATCCACAACATATTATGCAAATTATAATAATTTATCTTGTGAGTTGTAAAAGTTGACAAGATACGAAACATAAGACACTTTTTACCAAACAACCGGTTGGCATTAAGCACCTTAACCAAGAAACGATTCGTTTACTTGCCTACCTGTTTACCCGTCAACCCTGCACAGAAGCGTACCGTGTGCAGTATAGATATATTAGAATCCTTCGATAACCGGTATAAATTTCTCTACGTCAAGAGAAGCTCCGCCTATAAGTCCGCCATCGATATCGGGGCAGGCAAAAAGTTCTTTTGCATTACCTCCGTTGGCACTACCACCATACAGTATAGAAGTATTGTCCGCTACTTCTTTTCCATATTTATCTGCAATCGTCTTGCGGATAAATGCATGCATTTCCTGAGCCTGAGCCGATGTAGCGGTAAGTCCGGTACCGATAGCCCAAACAGGTTCGTAAGCGATAACGATCTTAGAGAAATCTTCCGCAGAAAGTTCGAATAATGCATCTACTGTCTGTCTTTTTACAACGTCAAAGTGTACATTCGTTTCTCTTTCTTCTTTTGTTTCGCCTATACAGAAGATAGGAGCAAGCCCGTTAGCCAGAGCCAACAGTACTTTTTCTTTCAATATAGCATCTGTTTCGCCATAGTAAGTACGGCGTTCAGAGTGTCCGAGAATAACATATTTGGCACCTGTAGAAGCAACCATAGCGGCAGAAACTTCTCCGGTATAAGCGCCTGATGCTTTATCGGCACAGTTTTGAGCGGCAACGCCTAATTTTGTAGATGAAGCCACGCTTGCCAAATGAATAAACGGAGTACCGATTATTACATCACATTTCAATGTTTTTCCGGCCAAAGCAGCTTCCAGATCTTTAGCAAACGCTACACCTTCCTGCAGGTTCTTATTCATCTTCCAGTTTCCTGCAACAATATTCTTTCTCATGATTCAACTATTTGTTTTTATTGATTAATATTATTTTATTTCCTCTTCATTTAATACTTCGTTCTTTTTCTCTCTTTTCATCTTCCGGTAAAGCAGGAGGTCAAATACCTTTAACAGCAACAACGGCAGGAAAAACGCGACACACACATAGAAGACATTCTTGTTGTCTTCGGCGGTTACATCCGTCAATTGCCCATCCGCCAGTTCAGACAACGGTTTTGTCAGGCTCTCTTCGGCCGGAACGTTTATATCCGCCCATTTGTTGATTACGATCCCATCTTTCAACAGGATAAGACCGGGATTGGAACGGATAACCGTTTTCAACATTCGCCCATCGGCTATGCAAAAGTCAAAGTTGATGGTATTCGCCTTCGACCATTGCATTATCTCATCCGAGGTTGACGCCGTTACACAGAAAAAGCCATAATTATGGTCCTTCGCATAGTTGGCCACATCCTCGAAACTGCTCAGATACGACATATTCATATTGGTGAGCGAGGGGGTTATCATCAGGAAAACATAATTGGAATCGGACAATACTTCCTGTGTTATATCCAACTGGGTTTCAACCTGCGTTTTTTCCGTATCAAACACCAGTTTATTTATAGAGAAATCATTTATCAGAGGCTTTTCGCCCTCTTTTATAACTTTAGTATCCATACGGACAAAGACCCACGTACTGTCTTCCCACGGATAATTATCTTCTGTAAACTCTTGTTCGGCTCCGTCTTTAGAATAAACCAGAAAGGTCTTTTCTTCGCGGCCTTTACCTTCTTCCACACTCATCGACTTGGGAATATCGGCACCTATCTTATATGGGCGGAAGTCGAAAAGCGGATCATACAGGTAGTTGCGGAATGTAAACAATCCGATAAAGATGAATATGTATAAAAATGCCAGCCAATACGTCTTCCCTGTAAAAAAGTTACTGATGCGTTCACAATATATAAAAACTACAACGGAACATATCAGCAGGACAATATTCTTGTAGAATGTCTGCCAGTTTGTAATAATGAGGGCGTCGCCAAAGCAACCGCAGTCTTCTACAGGGTTTGCTATAGCCAGATACAATGTAAGCAATGTCATGAAAACCATAACCGCAAGCGTCAACCGCGAATTCCATTTGCGGTATAAGCCGAACAACATACAGGCTCCCATCGCAAACTCTACGACCGCCTGTAATACAGACCCTGTCATTGCCAGAAAGGAAAGGGACGAGAGATTAAATGCAGCCAGATAATCTTCTATTTTGTATGCTGTACCGAAAGGGTCTACAGCCTTGACAAAACCGGAGAATATAAACGTCACTCCAAGTATAATCCTTGAAATTTCAACTAAACCCTTTATCGCTATATCTTTCTTACTAGTCATTTACTCCTTAATATTATTATCGTCCGGAAATTCCAGTTTTATTAAACCAAAAAGAGAATAATTTATCATATCCATATAATTGGCATCGATACCTTCCGATACGATAGTCTTTCCTTTATTCTCCTCTATCTGCTTGGTACGGTATATCTTTGTCAGTATAAGGTCGGTATAAGAACTGATGCGCATAGAACGCCACGCCTCATCATAATCATGATTTTTGGCATACATCAACTCTTTTGTCTCCGTTATATGCTTATCATACAAAGCCAGAGCCTGCTCTTCACTAATGTCGATATTATCGCTAAAGCCAAGTTCGAGTTGTATAAGGCCAATCACGCCATAGTTTACAATACCGATAAACTCGGGGGCAATCCCTTCATCTATCAGGCTCATTCCTTTTTCTTCGATGCTTCTTATACGTTTTGCTTTGATTAATATCTGGTCAGTAACTGATTGCGGACGAAGTATGCGCCATGAAGCGCCGTAATCTTTCAACTTCTTGGCAAAAAGAGTGCGGCATATTGCTATTACATGTTCAAATTGCTGTTTTGTATTGGCCATGCGAATATCTCTATTTTTCAGCCAACAAAGGTATGAAAAATAGTTTAACCTTGAATTCTATAATCAGTCAATAAATATAAAAACACTTAACTCTTTCTGTCATTTGCATTTCAAGCATAAAGAAAAGCACTGTATTATACAATTTAATTATCCGCATTTTTTATCCTTTTGTGTTTTTTATGCCGTTAGGTATTATTTACCAAGCGAATCATTCCGATGGAATGATGACAAAGAGTATTTGTTACGGATAATAGTATTATGAAAAATAAAAGTGACAGCTTACAAAAAAACATATAACTATTTACCAATCAATTAAATCGAAAAAGTGACACTATTTTTATTGTTCAATTCCATTACTTAAATCGGTCTTTTCTATCTGCGCGCAATCACAGATTGCTTGCCTTACTTTTGGCCGAAGCTCCAAAAGTAAGCAAAAAAGCATTGCGCCCCGCTTCGCCGTACGACCCACCATCGGCTTGCCGGCTGAATGAAGTGATAATGGATTCATCGTTCTACAGATTGGCAGATGATGCTTAAAAGCGCCCGCACTTCATTCTACGCCGCCTGCACCGGGTGGGTACCCCGTACGCTGGCTAACGGCGCTGGCTGACGCCTGACAAATAGGGTCGTCTATCCCAATGTCATTAAGTTAAAGAAATCTTATAGCCTGTCATCCTGAACGATAGTGAAGGATCTCTTTTCTTAAAAGCACTTTGCTTACACGGGATGCTTCGTCCCTCAGCATGACAAAGAGGAAAAAAGCTTAACTTAATGACATTGAGGGCTATCCTCTGTCTTAACATTGCATCGCGGCTCCGTGCATACGTCCCGCAAGGGCGGGGCAGTAGGGAGTTACGACTAAAGTATTTAGCCTAGGATAGCCTTTATGCAAAAAATTAAAGAACATATAATTTAAACGAGTTAAAAACTGATCCATATCTATTATAGAGTAAGATCTGTCGGTTTTACATATCGATTCATATTATAAATTCGCATAAATCTGAAGAAATAACTATCTTTGCGCCAGTAAAAATTGCAAGAAATTTGGCTATGGAATACAACTTTAAAGAAATAGAAAAACGTTGGCATCAATATTGGATTGACAACAAGACCTACAAAGTAACGGAAGATAAAAGCAAACCTAAATACTATGTGCTCGATATGTTCCCCTATCCATCAGGGGCCGGGTTGCATGTGGGGCATCCGCTGGGATATATCGCGTCTGATATCTATTCGCGTTACAAGAGGCTAAATGGGTTTAATGTCCTTCATCCGATGGGATATGATGCGTACGGGCTTCCTGCCGAACAATATGCGATACAGACAGGGCAACATCCTGCCATAACAACAGAACAGAATATAAACCGCTACCGCGAGCAACTGGATAAAATCGGATTCTCTTTTGACTGGAGCCGCGAAATACAGACCTGTGACCCACGCTACTATAAATGGACACAATGGGCGTTTATCCAGATGTTCAATAGTTATTATTGTAACGATGAAAAGCAGGCACGTCCCATATCTGAACTTATCGAAGCCTTTGAACAAGTAGGGTCGGAGGGCTTAAATGTCGCATGTAGCGAAGAACTGCAATTTACCGCGGCAGAATGGAAAGCCTATTCGGAGGAGATAAAACAAGAAATATTACTCAATTACCGCATAGCTTACCGTAGCGAAACTTCTGTAAACTGGTGCCAGGCTTTGGGCACCGTATTGGCAAACGATGAAGTCATCAATGGTTTGTCGGAACGTGGCGGCTATCCTGTAGAGCAACGCCTGATGCGTCAGTGGAGTCTGCGCGTCTCGGCTTATGCCCAGCGTTTGTTGGACGGGCTTGATCGGATAGACTGGAGTGATTCCATCAAAGAGACGCAACGCAACTGGATAGGCAGAAGCGAGGGAGCGGAAATACACCTCCCCCTGTCCCCCTCCAAAAGAGGGGGGAATGCAACGCCTCCTAATTATACTACAAACAAATTGGATTGGAATGCTAATATAGATAACGCGAGGAAGAGCCGAAAAAGTCCGACTGAAGCGGAGAATGCGTTGTGGCAGATGCTAAGGAACAAAGGCATTGGCTATAAATTCAGACGCCAGCATCTAATAGACCAATTCATTGTAGATTTTGTATGTTTTGAGAAAAGTATAATAGTTGAAGTTGACGGAGGATATCATAGTGATCCTTCACAACAGGAATACGATGTACAACGTTCAGCTAAATTGGAAGAGCTTGGATATAAGATACTTCGCTTTTCAAATGAAGAAGTAATAGCAGATACAGACAATGTCCTCAAAAAAATAAAGGCTTTTTGCGAAGCTCAAGTCCCCTCTTTTGGAGGGGATTTAGGGGAGGTGGTTGTTTTTACTACCCGCGCCGATACTATTTTCGGAGTTACCTTCATGGTGCTTGCTCCTGAGAGCGAATATGTATATCAGGTAACGAAACCTGAACAAAAAGCCGAAGTAGATAAATATCTGGATGCTACAAAACGCCGTACCGAACGCGACCGCATTGCCGACCGTAAGGTTACGGGCGTATTCACAGGTTCCTATGCCATTAATCCGTTTAACGGGAAAGAGATCCCCATCTGGATATCCGACTATGTGCTTGCCGGATATGGTACAGGCGCTATTATGGCTGTACCCGGACACGATAGCAGGGACTATGCCTTTGCCAGGCATTTCGATCTGCCAATCATACCGCTGATCGAAGGCTGTGATATATCCGAGGAAAGTTTTGACGCCAAAGAAGGTATCATGATGAATTCAGGATTTCTGAACGGACTGACTGTAAAAGAAGCGATTGAAAAGACTAAAGAATATGTAAAGGAGAATCAGTTGGGACGGGTAAAAGTGAATTACCGTCTGCGCGACGCTATTTTCTCCCGCCAACGCTACTGGGGCGAACCGTTCCCTGTGTACTACAAGGGCGAGTTACCTTATATGCTGCCATTGGATAAACTGCCTCTTGAATTGCCGGAGGTGGATAAATACCTGCCTACCGAAACAGGAGAGCCGCCGTTAGGCCGTGCAACCAAATGGGCATGGGATGAAGTAAATCAGGTTGTTGTAGAAACGTCTAAAATAGATAATAAAACGATTTTTCCTTTAGAACTGAATACGATGCCGGGGTTTGCCGGTTCTTCCGCCTATTATCTTCAATATATGGATCCGTACAATCCGGACGAACTGGTATCGAAGGAGAAAGATGAATACTGGCGTAATGTAGACTTGTATATCGGTGGTACCGAACATGCTACAGGACACTTGATATACAGCCGTTTCTGGGATAAATTCCTGTACGATATAAATGTTTCCTGCGAGGATGAGCCGTTTAAGAAACTGATAAATCAGGGGATGATACAGGGACGAAGCAGTCTTGTATACCGTATCAACGGGACTAACAAATTTGTATCGTATAACCTGAAAGACCAGTATGAGACTTCCGAGATTCATGTGGATGTAAATATCGTCAGCAACGATGTGCTTGATATAGACAGATTTAAAGCATGGCGACCTGAGTACGAAACAGCCGAATTTATCCTTGAGGATGGCAAATACATTTGCGGATGGACTATCGAAAAGATGGGTAAGAGATACCACAATGTAGTAAATCCAGATGATGTAGCCGAAAAGTATGGCGCAGACACACTACGTATGTACGAAATGTTCCTTGGGCCGTTGGAGCAGTCTAAACCGTGGGATATGAATGGCATCGATGGTGTCCACCGTTTCCTGCGCAAGGTGTGGAACCTTTTCTACAAAGGCGAAGAGTTTGCTGTAGTTGATGAAGAACCAACAAAAGAGGAACTGAAAGCTTTGCATAAGCTAATAAAGAAGGTTTCTTCCGATATAGAGTTGTTCTCTTTCAACACGTCAGTTTCCGCGTTTATGATTTGTGTAAATGAACTGACATCTGCTAAATGCAGCAAGAGGGCGATCTTACAGGAACTTATTGTTGTACTTGCCCCGTTTGCCCCGTTTGTTTCAGAAGAGTTGTGGCACGCGTTAGGCAATACGACTTCGGTATGTGATGCCCGGTGGCCTGCCGTTAATGAAGAATATCTGGTAGAAGATGTTGTTAACTATACTATTTCATTCAATGGCAAGGCACGCTTCAATATCGAATTTGCGGCTGATGCTTCCAATGAGGAAATAGAAAAAACAGTTCTTGAACACCAGAATTCAGCAAAATGGCTTGAAGGGAAAACTCCTAAGAAGGTAATTATAGTACCCAAAAAAATAGTGAATATTGTTCTTTAATGTTATCACTGGAAATATTAAAAAACTTTGTTGAAGGAAAACTGGATGCCTCCGCATTAGAGCAGCATCTCTATAATAATAAAGACCTGGAGGATTTATTATCCTCCGGTCTTGATTTACCTGCCTATGCAAAGGCAGAGGCCGTTAACCTCTATTATTACCTTGTTAACCGGAATTTTGAGAACACAGAGGACTTATTCAACAGTCAGTCTATCATCGCTGACTTTCTTACAAGCAGAGGAATTGAGTTTCATAAAGCGGATCTGTTTGAAAACAAATTAGCCAAAGAAATCAAAATTCAGAAAAAAGGATTGGATTGCCTGAAGAAAAAACCAAAATGGCTTCAGGAACCGGACTGGCCTTTCGATGAAGGCGAACCTTTGTTGTTTGTCGGTCAGCTCGATATTTCGCCAATGCGGCACGATACATCCTATGTATATGTGTTTTACAATAAAAAGAAAGAGACTTATTTAACGATAGAACAATCAATGTAAATAAAGAACCATGCCCAAAAGATATTTAAAGGATTTTTATTGGAAAGATTATGCGCTGATATTCTTAGGACTTACTATTTATGCCATCGGGCTTATCGGATTTATAAAACCCGGCGGTATTGTTACAGGCGGGCTGACGGGTATAGCCCTGTTGGTGGAATATGCGACTAATTCCCGTATCCCACTGCAATATACTTACTTTCTGGTCAACTGTGTCTTGTTGTTTGCAGCCTTGAAACTGCTGGGTCTTAAGTTTATGGTTAAGACTATTTACGGGGTAATTGTCCTTACTTTTTTGCTCACCATTTGCCAGACCTATATCACAGAACCGCTTGTAAAGAACGAGCCTCTTCTTTCGGGGGTTATCGGGGGTATGATGTGTGGGGTCGGTATCGGATTGGTATTCAGTTCGAACGGTAGTACCGGAGGTACTGATATTGCCATAGCCATTATCAATAAATATAAGAATATCGCTTTCGGGCGGGGGATGCTACTTTTCGACTCCTTTATTATCAGCTGTTCATTCTTTGTTTTTCACAACTACCATACGATTATTTACGGACTGATTGTAATGGGCGTGATGACATATTGTATCGATATGGTAATCAATGGATTTCGCCAGTCGGTACAAATATTTATTTTCTCCGAAAAATATGAAACCATCGCCAATGCGATCAATACGGAATTGCATCGCGGATGTACTGTGCTCGATGGTACAGGATGGTACTCCAAGAAGCCGTCTAAAGTTATTATAGTCCTTGCAAAGCGTACGGAAGCCATCGAAATGTTCCGCCTGATAAAGAGCATAGATGAGAGGGCGTTTATATCACAAAGTACCGTCCGTGGGGTTTACGGAGAAGGATTCGATAAAATAAGAACATAAGCGATGAACCTGTCGGGCAAAAATATTATCCTCACAGGCGCGTCATCCGGCATAGGGAAGGAGATGCTCTATATCCTCTCTTTGTACTCCGGGGCCAGAGTGGTCGCCGTAGCCCGCCATATAGATACTATACCACAAATAGAAGGTGTGATTTATCCCTTTGCTGCCGATGTAAGCAACAAGGATGGTGTTGACAGCGTTTTCGGTTATGCGCGCAAGACACTTGGCGATATTGATATTTTTATAGCAAACGCGGGATTCGCATATCTCGAAAAGCTGGACAATCCCGATTGGCAGCATATTGAGAATATCTATGCCCTGAATGTGTTTTCGCCTGTATATTCTCTCGAAAAGCTGGTAAAAGACAGGGGCGGGAAGACGGTTGCTTTTGCCTGCACTATTTCAGGAGCAGGGCTGGTATCATTGCCTGCATATTCCTTATACTGCTCTACAAAGGCTGCTTTACACCATTTCATCCGTACATACCGTTACGAGCAATCGCGAAATGTATGTATTACAGCAGTATATCCGGTAGCTACCCGCACAGAGTTCTTTGATAAGGCAACCGGAGAAGCTGAAACCCCGCTTCCTTTCCCGGCTCAGGATGCCGCAACGGTAGCCCGCAAGATTATAAGGGGGATTGAAAAAGGGAAGAAGAATGTTTATCCTTCTGTGTTGTTCCGCTTATTTTATCCATTAGGAAGAGCTTTTCCTGTTTTTTTGAAAATATACTCATTATTAGAAAAAAGGAAGGTAAGGCGTTGGCTAAGGCCTTAGAGTTGTCTTTTTATTTGTATAATATTCCAGTAATTTATACCCTACAATCCCCATTGTGATACCGAATAGTATTCCGCAAAGGACATCTATAGGATAATGTTTGGCCAGGTATATGCGGCTATATGCTACAATAGTAGCCCAGAGCAAAGCTAAATAGCCATAGTACTTAAATGCACTGTGCCGGAATGCCATCAGGAAGAAGACAGCCATCGTAAAAGTCGTAGCCGAATGCGAGGAGAAGAAACTGGTACTTGTGCTATATTTCTCTATTGCATGTATAGTATCTGTCCAAGCCTCATTGTGGATCGGACGGGGACGCTCTACCATAAATTTGATGATGTTTGTCAACAAGGCGCTCATTCCTACAGAAAGCAGGAAAAAGATGGTTGTGGTTTTCTTCCATATCTTTAGCCTGAAATAGATAATCGCAATCATCAGCAGGCAGACAAGAATCCAGCAGATGTACGAACTAAAGAACAGCATAACAGGGTCGAGCCAGCTGACATGTTTATCGTTAAGAAACAAAAACAACTCTTTATCCCATTCTATGATTTTCCGAAGCATTATTGTTGTATTTAAATAAGAAACTGCTAAGTACATGACAAAATTTTATATCCTGTTGTAGGGGCATCCCCCTTGTGGGTGCCCGTAAACGATGACAAGCGGGCAGGGACAAGCCACTGCCCCTACATCGTCTCCAAATCGTGTTTGAATAATTTTTGTCATGTACTGTGAAGAAACTGTTTAAATTTTATACGAATATTTTATTATATCTTTTTCTTCGTTCATTTTTAGGCTGTTTTCGGCTATTTTTTCCTTTCTATCAACTCAACCAACGGTCACAGGAGCGAAGCGTATGTAAATAAACATCTCTAAAAATTTGAACGAATAAAAATTTAAACAGTTTCTTCTAAATGACAAAGAAATATTATTTTGAGTTTAAAATAAAGAATATTCAAATTTTTTCACAGTATATGGCAAAGAAGTCGTCTTGACTAATTTAAAATTGTTAAAAACAGAAGGAAGTGTTAGTTTAGTAATCGCTAAACAACCAAAACATAACACTTCCTATGTACA
>NZ_QVMO01000122.1 GCF_010501055.1 Dysgonomonas sp. 521 | reverse complement strand
CTGTAACTTCAGCAAAATAGGGAGAGATGAATCTATTCATGAAGCGAAGATAACATTTCTACAAATTATGATGAAATTTTGATGCGGTTGCCCTGTTTTCTTTCAGTAATCTCGTATCTTTACTTTTACGAACCATAACCTCTGTAACAATCATTACAGCACAATAGAGAATAAACGGAATCGTAATAAAATAAGGGACATACTCCACATATTCGCCAAAGCTGAACTTGCCCACTGCTAAAATAAGTATATATAGAAAGAACACACCGTATGAAATCTTCTGTATTGTCCTACATTTCTTATACCTTCCCATGATAATTAAGTTTTAATCTGTTACAAACTATAAGAAATCCATTTTTCTTAATGATCAAACAATGATAAGTCTCCCCATACGCAATCCTTTCTTTTAAAAAACAATCAACTTATGACTAAAAGGTAAACATAGGACTTAAAGTTTAGATTTACAAATATTTTGCAGAATCTTTACAAAGAAGGGACGAAAGAAGTTAACCACATTTCGGGAAGTAGGGGCAATCCCTTGTGGTTGCCCGCAGTCGCAGGAAACGGGCAGGGACAAGCCGCTACCCCTACATGCTACAATATGGAAAATGTTGTAACAATGTTTATGACTTATTCCTCCTAAAATAAAAAAAAGAGCCTGTTGTCTGTGTCAACAACAAGCTCTCATTATTATCATATCCTTCGCTTATTTCACATTTTGTATCCTGAACGAATAACTTAGATTCTGATTTACTGGAATCATATACTGAGGCAATGTAAGTGGCCCGCAACTCGCGTTACCCAATCCCTCCTGGATGCAATCCAGATTGAGATACACCTCAGGCTTACGGATTTCATCCAGTTTGAAATCATGTGCGGCCTCCCATAAGGCCTGATCGGTAAAATGCAAGGCGCTGAAACCCAGCCTGTCTTTAGACGATATCTTTATCCCTTTATTATTCTGGTCGGTTATTGCTACCCATCTCACATCATCCCTGTTGCCCATGCTTTGCGATCTCACATAATGTTCCTGTTCCATACCTTTCGCTGTAGTCCGGTATTGTCCCATATATGCCGAATGCTTCCTGTCCCAGTAGTTTTCGTGAGGGCCGCGTCCATAATACTGCACATTTTCCATACCCTCGGGCAGTACTACCTGCAATCCCAGGCGATGAATAAACGGATTGCCCTCAGGCAGGGTAAAGCTGCCGTCTATATCTATCGTGCCATCCGTGTATATCACATATTTCAGGCTATATGGGATTCTTGCGGGTTTCGGACTGTTTATAGTTGCCATAGTAGAAGAGAAGATCGTTACCGATTTATTATCAGGAGATACCTGATAAGTGAACATAGGCTTGTCATTTACCGTAGGATAATAGTTCTGGTCGGCATACTTGTCGTTGTTTACACTACGGTACCAGTTCAGGTTGAACCCGTTCTGATTGTAAATAATTTCCTTCGCGTTATACTGTAGGGATGTCATCATACCTGTAGCAGTATTAAATACGGTTTTGAAATCCGATCCGCCTATAGTCAGGTTATCCCCTTCTTTAAATACTTTGATGTCTCCCATAGAAGAAACATCAACCGAGTTGAGAGCCTGCCTTTCGGTCAGCGCAAACTGTCCGGAGGCGACTTCATGGCCTGCTTTAGCCCAACTGGCATCGTTCTTCAATGTAAAATATACATTGAGGAAGTACTCACTGCCTGCATCCAGATTCTTGTTGTAAGGAATCGTGATAACGGTCTTTTGGTTCGGAGCCAGATCGATAGAGCTTATTGTTCCCGATTCCGATTTCACCCCGTCTTTCAGTACATCCCAACTGATATTAAATTCATTCAGGTTGATGAAATCATATTTGTTCCCAATTTCAATTTTACCGGTACTTGCCGATAACGGTTTGAATTTGATATACTGATACACTTTCTTTACTTCCAGTAATTTAGCTGTAACCCTCCGGTCGGGTGTGGTCAGCCCGTTACATACAAAGTCAAAGTCATTCGGCTTATCTCCGAAGTCCCCGCCAAGATAATATTGATTGGCGGGCTTGCCGTACATATTGATACCCTGATCGACCCAATCCCATACACAGGCGCCTATCATGCGTTGCGAGTCGTTCTCTATATAATCCCAGTATTCTGCGAGGTTGCCCGGGGCATTCCCCATAGAGTGGGCGTATTCGCAGAGGAAGTAAGGCTTATCCGTATCCTGCTGGTCGAACGCGGCCATACGCGACATGCTCGGATACATGTGCGAATCGATATCCGCTACCTCATTCTTCCCTTCATAATGGACAGGGCGTGAAGGGTCGAGCAGCTTGGCAACCTTATACATTTCATCAAAGTTGGCTCCGTTTCCTCCTTCATTTCCCAGAGACCAGAAGATGACGGACGGATGGTTCTTGTCGCGTTGGATAACTCTTTCCATCCGGTCTTTGTAAGCGGGAATCCAACTCGGCATATCGCTGATAGAATGATTGCCGTGATTTTCCAGATCAGCTTCATCCATCACATACAATCCATAATAATCGTGCAACGCGTACATACGCGGATCGTTAGGATAATGGCTTGTACGTATCGTATTCAGGTTATGTTGCTTCATCAGCAGTATATCCTGTATCATCGATTCTACAGGAACCGCCTTCCCAAACTGAGGATGAATATCATGGCGGTTAGCCCCTTTAAAGAAGACTTGTTCGTTATTTATATAAACGCGCTTATTCTTTATCTCTATTTTGCGGAAGCCGAATTTTGAAGACATCGCTTCCACGACATTGTCTTTGTTGTCTTTCAACGTAACGACTGCCGTGTACAGATTTGGTTTTTCAGCCGACCATAATAACGGGTTCGTTACAGTAGCCTGCAAGTCATATACCTGCTCTTTTCCTCCGCCCAGCGCCTCTACAGGTTGGCTCAGGCTGGCTACTTCCTTTCCTTTGTTATCCAGTAAGGATACGTTTACCGTGGCAGGCAGTGACGATTTATTATCGTAATTTTTTACAGAGGCTTTTACTTTAAATGTGGCGGAACTGTAATCATCCCCCTCGAACGCCGACTCTAAAAAGTAATCGCGCACATGTACTTTAGGCGTGGCAAATACGAATACATTGCGATGGATACCGCTCAGGCGGAACATGTCCTGATCTTCGATATAGCTTCCGTCCGTCCAGCGGTAAACCTCTGCGGCTATTGTATTATCCCCGGTTTTCACATAATCTGTAATATTAAATTCGGCAACATTATTTGCCCCTTGGCTGTAACCTACTTTCTTGCCGTTTATCCATACATAGATGCCACTATATACCCCATCGAAGTGCAGGAATATCTCCTTACCGTCCCAGTCGGCAGGAATTGTAAAATCGCGGCGGTACGAGCCTACCGGATTTACTTCCGTTTCGTTAGTATAACCTTTTTGAGGCTGTATAAACGGCGGGTTATCCTTATGCGGATAAGTTATATTCGTATATATAGGTGTTCCGTACCCATGCATTTCCCAATTGGAAGGGACAGGGATTTCCTTCCATGAAGACACGTCATAATTCATCTTATAAAAATCTACAGGACGCTCAGACGGCTGTTTTACCCAGTTGAATTTCCAGTTGCCGTTCAGCGAACGGTAAAGCGGGGATGCAGGTTCTTCCCACGGTTTATCAAATGTTTTATCCGCTTTCAGGCTCTCCAGTGAGGGGAAAGGGTAATATGTAGCATGGCCGGGTTCTTTATTTATAGCGAAGATTGTCTCATTTTCCCAATCATTCTTACTCGGCTTTTGCTTCTCCACTTTAGGCGCTTTTACATTGGTCGGTATTAACCTCCATGCCAAAGAAGAGTTAGGAAGCTGCGATATAGCCGCACCGGCAGCATCTTCGCCAGAGAAAGCCAAAGCCATTCCGCTGTTTTTCTGCACTATCATATAAGCGCCTGTGCCGGTCATATTGAAGTTCCATTGCTGATTTACATTCGAACCACTGCTGCTCCATTGAATGACTGTGTTACCTTTTCCGTCGGTAACCCCGTTATTATCAATACTCTTTTCGATAAACGGATTGGAAATCAAATAACTTCCGTTTTCCTGTTTTTCGATTTTCCAGACTTGTCCCTCCCTGTTTTTTTCATTTTTTGACAGATAAAGGTTCGCCGAATTTCCCGGATTGTCCAGATTGTCAACGACAAAACCCGAAGGGCTGGCTATTTTATACAATACACCGGGCTTAATTTCCTGAGAAAAGATGCTTGGGCAAATTAACAAGCTCAGGAATAAATAGAAATAACTGATTCGCATTTGCTTTATATTTAATTATGGTTCATTATATCTTTAAGGTGTGTTTTTTTGAAGTGTTAAAGATAATGTTTATTCTTATTCGGTCAATAAAAATAAATGTATATCTGCTTTGTGTGTTCAGTATATTATAATAGCTATTCCACTTTGTAGGGGCAGACCTGCGTGTCTGCCCGAAACAAGGGCGAACACATAGGTTCGCTCCTACGATACCCGTCATGAAATTTTGATGATTTGCCCTAAAATACTGCCGATTGTTAAAAGTTTCTTTAATAATTTCGTTAGATTTGTAAATTCTCTTTCAGGATAGGATAATTTTCTTCCCCCGATTTAGAAAAACATTCTCTGTAATACGTTGTTATACTTCAAAATAGGAATATAGGATATGGAAAAAGATGAACTGAACGAAAACATCCATTTAGGAGAAAATATAAAGTGCCTGATGCGGGCATTCCGCTTGCAGCAAAACGAACTGGCTGAAAAATCGGGCTATTCCGAAAGCCAGTTGTCCAATATCCTGCGTAAGGCGGATGTTGACGATGAAACGTTAGTTCGTCTGGCTAAAGGATTGGGACATGGCGTTACTCCCGAAATGATAAAAGCATATAGTCACGAGGATACTGTTAAATATATTATTAATAATTATACACAGAATGTAGAGAACGGGGGGACAGGAACTTATAATAAAGATGATTACACTCAGAATATTCAAGATGGGGGTATAGGAAATAATAATTCAACGTTTCAGGAAGGCAGCCAGCAAACTATAAATAATTACGTTGCCGAACAAGCCTTTACCTTAGCAGAAAAGAATACAAAATTGGAAAAACTGCTTCTCTACCACCGCATGCAGACAGAGCCCGAAGCAGTAAAAAAAGAAATGGAATCCCTGAAAACAGACGAATAGTAGGGGCGAACCTGTGTGTTCGTCCCATTTATCCGGGCAGACACACAGGTCTGCCCCTACACAATCGATAAATCATGCGAATCAGGGGTTGAAAGCAGCCCAACACCTGCCTGAAAGGCAGAATCTTCATAACCGTATGCAAGCGCAGCGTAGCTTACGCAGCAAGTGGCAATTACACTCCCCCTGCCCGAAGCGGCAGGACACACAGTATGTCCTGTCTTTCAGACAGCTGGCATTGCCCGTCCTTTTTCCGCAGGCGATGACCCGCGGTTATGAAGATTTGGCTTTTCAAGCCATTTCTCAAATCCTGAGTGGCATCTTTAACAAATGGGATCAGTATAATTCCCTTAATAAATCTTCCCGCTTCAACCGTTTCAGTTCTTTAATAATCCGCGGGCGGTAGTCCTTATCGTACCAGAAAAAGAACTGGCGCTGGGCGAGTTTCTGTTCTTTTGTGCGGGCGGTATATACCTTTTCCAATGTGTATGGATGATAGCCTGTATAATAGATTTCGGTAGCAACCGTCATTGGCGACGGCGTAAAATCCTGTATTTGTTCCAACCTGAATCCCAACGGCTTTGTAGCAACTGCCAGTTCTGCCATATCAATTTCGGTACATCCCGGATGCGAAGAAATAAAGTAAGGTATAAGCTGTTGTTTCAATCCGCATTCGTTATTTATCTTGTCGAATATTTTCTTGAATGTATAAAACTGTTCAAAACCCGGCTTTCTCATATAACTGAGAACCTTGTCGGACGTATGTTCGGGCGCTACTTTCAGTCGTCCTGAGACATGATTCAGTATAAGTTCTTTGGTGTATTCCTCCGAAATTTTATTCAGGCGGTTGTCTTCGTTGCGGTAGAGTAGCATATCGTATCTTACCCCGCTACCGATAAACGATTTCTTTATACGGGGCATTTCGTCCACAGCCTTATATATATCGAGAAGGTAAGAATGGTCTACATTCAGATTCTTGCATATTTTGGGATAGATGCATGAAGGGCGTTTACACTTGCTGCAAATACTCTCGTCTTTTCCCTTCATTTTATACATATTGGCGGAAGGGCCTCCCAGGTCACTCAGATAGCCTTTAAAGTCGGGCATTTCCGTAATCTGCTTTACTTCTTTCAGAATAGAATCTTTGGAACGTGAGGCTATAAATTTACCCTGATGGGCGGATATAGTACAAAAAGCACACCCGCCAAAACAGCCACGGTGCATGTTTACGGAAAACTTAATCATCTCAAAAGCGGGAATGGATTTCCCTTTGTATTTGGGATGGGGCAACCGTGTATAGGGGAGGTCGAAAGACGCGTCAATCTCTTTTTCGCTCATGGGCGGATAAGGAGGATTGATAATAACAGCCGAATCGCCATAGGTTTGTACGATGCGCGAAGCGTTTGTCATATTGGACTGCTCCTCTACAATCCTGAAATTTTTCGCCTGATTTAGCTTTTCCGACAGGCAGTCTTCGTGGGAAAAGAGGAAAATATCATTAGCCTCTTTACCGGGAATGGTATGAGATAGATAAGCCGTTTGAGGAATACCTTTCAATTCACCGAATGATTTCCCGGCTTTCAACTCCGAAACAATCGCTTTAAGGGGCAATTCTCCCATTCCGTATACCAGCAAATCCGCTTTGGAATCTACAAGAATCGATTTATGCAGTTTATCATCCCAGTAATCGTAATGCGTCACACGGCGCAATGAAGCTTCTATTCCACCCAGCACTACTGGTACATCGGGAAACAGCTCTTTCAGTATATTCGAATAAACGATTGACGGCCTGTCAGGCCGCATATCCGACCTTCCGCCGGGAGTATAGGCATCATCGGAACGAAGCCGCTTGTTGGCGGTATAATGGTTTATCATCGAGTCCATAGCTCCGGCTGTTACCCCGAAGAAAAGGCGGGGTCTGCCCAGTTTTTTAAAGTCGCGCAAATCGTCCCGCCAGTTAGGTTGGGGAACAATAGCCACTTTTAGCCCTTCGGATTGAAGGATACGCCCTATCACTGCCGCCCCAAAGGACGGATGGTCTATGTACGCATCTCCCGAAAACAGGACGACATCCAGTTCGTCCCATCCTCTCAGTTCCACTTCCTTTTTTGTGGTAGGCAGCCAGTCTGTCAGGCGGTATTCTTTCATAATCAGGTGCAAAGGTATCGCTTTTTTTACAGTAGCTGTGTTTTAAGTGTAATTCTTAACATTTTCAATGATTATAGTTTATAGTTTTAAATAATAATGCCAATCAAGGGTTGCTTAGGGTTGCAGTATACTATTATAAATCAACCTTCTGTTTTGCAGTCAGGGTTCTAAGTCCACGAAGTGGGCTAATATGGATAACTACGGGTACAACCGGATAGGGAGAGGCCGTCTCCGTAGGAGGCGAATGGGATTGATTTTCGCTATTTGCCTCCTACGGAGACATATTTTCCAGCCAGTTCCTGCCACGGGTTTTGTCCGTGGTTATCCACCTTCAGTCCCTTCGGGACAATAAGTTACTGTGCTTTTCAACCCCTGATTCGCATTAATAACAATTAATGTAGCTTTTTTGAGGCTTGGCGTAGAGGCAAACCTGCAATGTTATTCAGTTAAGAAAATCTTATACCCTGTCATCCTGAACGATAGTGAAGGATCTCTCTGTTTACCTGTCTTGGCGCAAGTTACGCTGCGCTAAACTTGCACTGAAGAATATAAAAATGAGGGTGTGTCATAAGTAAAACATCTCTGTCAAATTGTTACTCTCTTTGTCATTCTGAGTGCAACGAAGAATCTCGACCTTCCAGATACGGGATGTTTCACTCCGTTACCAATGACGTCATTTAAATTATATCCGTTTTGACAATCATAAAATTGTGTTTTTTAGCTAGTTTACCCATAAGTCTTATTTCGTTAGCATTGA
>NZ_QVMO01000121.1 GCF_010501055.1 Dysgonomonas sp. 521 | reverse complement strand
GCTTAAGAAAAAAACGGTAATTTTGTCAGACTAATTTGCACAGTGAGTGGGTGGGTATCACCGGAATCACTGGGTGGGTATCGCCGGAATATGCAATTAAAACAACACCTAAGGAATAAAGATATTATTACCATATTGAATGGCAAAACTATTCTTAATAGAAAAGAAAATCGTCCTGAAATTGAGTATATCCATTCAGGAGATATGAATAGATATAAATATATGTCGATTTATTTCAAGCAGAAAAAAGCTATTAATAATAAATCTAATGGGACAATAGTTTGTAGTTATGATAAACTAAGCGAATGCCTAAATAACAGTGATAAAGATTATATAATTGACTACTATGATAATCCTAATAAAATTTATAGGATAGAGGTTAGAACTACAAATGACAATTTTAAAAAATTCTTGGAGAGCTATCAAATAGAACTTATTGAGCCATTATTATGGAATAAGGGCTTTCTTATGGAAGCATTCCTGTATTTCCTAAATTCAGTTATTCGCTTTAAATCTGATGGTAAGGATGTATCAATATGGGATATTTTGTATTAATCCTAGGGTATTAATAAACACCCCTGACAAACCCCACATCTATGGGGTTTTCCTTTATGTATTAATTAATTATAAAATATATTTTTGAAATTAGTTTATATATTATAATCAATTATGGTATAAATGACACGTTTAGTAATGCTTACTGATTAATTATTTATAATGAGAATTCTTGCTTAATGCGCTAATTATAAGCAGATTAAACAAAATGTTAATGTTTTATTTAATATAAATATTGAGCGTGTTGATAATCCAATGTATGTAATTAAAAAATTTCTAAAAAATAAGGGTTGCTATATCAGCAACCCTTTAATGTGTAATTGTAATTTATTGATAATCATTTATATTGAAATTCCAATACTCCACTTTTGATAATAAACTCTTTCATTTTCTTATTATCTCCACTATGATAATATTGGTCTCGCCAAATATCTAAGTTCTGAAATTCTATTGATATTTTCTTGTTAGTAGTATCAATAGATTTGACAATAAGTTTGCCACCATTAATATAGTTCTCATGTCCATAATTTCCACCTGCATAATCTGTAAACTTGATATCAGTATAGTTATCCTCTATTTTGTTCTGTAATTCATCGCCAACCTTTAAGGTATTAATATCAACAGAAAATTTGAATAAGAGCTTGTAATATGCTTGTACATACACTTTATCTCCAATTTCAAATCTACTGGTACCAATTTCAAAACTTATATCTAATTTATTGCTACTTTCAGTATAAGTAGCTTTTTCCTCAGTTGTATAATAAGTTTCAAAATCTGTATAGTTTCGAGAAGCAATGAATTGAGGCGCATTATTATTACCAGTTTCTTCTGTCCCTTCATTCTCATCATCGTCACTACAAGCTATAAGTGAGATACTTAAAATGAATATTGATAATATAAACAGTAAATTCTTTTTCATAATTTTATATATAAATTCAGTTTGTGATTAAAGTTTATAGGAAATTGTTACCATAGGTACAGTTTGCGAACCTGAGGAAGACATGGCACTATATTTTAGTTGAAATCCTACATCAAATCTCTCATTAAGCGTATAACGACCACCAATACCAAGATTAGCTCCAAATTTTGTATCATTGTCACCCAGGGCACTGTTTCCTTCTCCACCAAAGCCATCCCATACAGCTAACCCAAACCCAATAATAGGAAATACTCTAACTTTCTCGCCAATGTTGTAAAGACGATGGTAGTCAAAATTAATTTCTCTAACCTTGACATCATCTTTGGGAAGGAAAACATTGATAGATGGCGAAAATTCATGCTTTTTTCCTGTTAGGTTAAAGGTTACTCCAAATCCTGCTGTTTTAATCTTCGAGCCATACAAGATATTGGCTTGCCAAGAGTTTCGTGTGTCCTGTGCATAGATGTTTACACAAGCAAATACCATTAACAATGGTATAAAAAGTTTTTTCATATAGATAAATTTATGTTGCCTATCAGTCCCCAAGTAGGCAATCAATAAAAAAGCGATGGGAACTGTAAACTTATCTGATTGGGGCAGCTCTGGTAAACTGATACAACAGAATAAGCAAACAGCCCCATCGCCTATACGAATATAAGTGATGGAGCGTCCTTGCCTATTATCCCCTGTTGTATTGTTTTGAAATTTTACCAGAATTTCCCCAATCAAGGATAATATTTAAACGCTTTTAGAATTCTAAATGTCCTTTAACCTATCAACTCTTTGATAATTGGTTAAATTATGATGCAAAGATTAACAATTAATTTAATCCCTGCAAATTATTTAAAGATAAAATCATCGTAATTTACTTAAGTCCAGATAGTTGCTAAAATAAGTAAATTGTAAATTCTTATTTTAACTAATTACTTATTTCAAATAATCCTCTATTCAGGATACATCTAATTGTCTTAAAATCAATTCTCCTTCTATATTTACCATCTTTTCGTAAACCTTTGAACAATGTTAGGAATATATCATTAAGAAAGTGATATAATTGGTAATATATCCTCTAATTTATCTTTGATTTTGCTTTTTTTCATGCTATAAAAATATTACCAAAAGGTAATAAAAACAAATCCTCATCGATAATAAAAAATCAACCATTTTTAGAAATATCACATATATATGATATTTTTGTAATTATGAATGAGAATAAGGATTTTCTAACCATGCAAGTCATAACCTATTTGGGCAATAAACGCACTCTACTTCCCCATATTGAAACAGCTGTTATCGAGATAAAAACCAAATTACAAAAAAACAAACTTGATTGTATTGATTTGTTCAGTGGTTCAGGAGTGGTAGCTCGCATGTTGAAGCAGCACTCCAATAATTTGTATGTAAATGACTTAGAATTATATTCCAAGATTATCAACGAATGTTATTTAACCAATAAGTCAGACTTTGATACAGAAAAATATAAATTACATTATAATCAGATAATCAATAGGTTAAGTGCATCCATTAAGGAGGATGGAATAATATATAGCAACTATGCTCCCCAAGATGATAGTAATATCAAAAAGGGGGAACGATGTTTTTACACATCCCTAAATGCAAAAATCATAGATACAATCAGGGATGAGATAAACAATATACCTATTGAATACCAAAGATATTTTCTTGCACCCTTACTTTATGAAGCAAGTGTTCACACTAATACAAGTGGGGTCTTTAAGGGTTTTTACACAGATAATGGAATTGGGAAATTCGGTGGTAAAGGAGAAAACTCCCTGACAAGGATATTAGGTAAAATTGAAGTGAAAAAGCCTATATTTTCAGATTTTGATTGTAATGTAATGATTTATATGGAAGATGCAAACTTGTTAGTAAACGCTTTACCATTAGTTGATATTGCATACATAGATTGTCCATATAACCAACATTCATATAGTAGTAATTATCACATTTTGAATACTATTTGCTTAAATACATTAGATGAAAATATAAGTAAAATTAGTGGTATCCCCAAAAATTGTAATAAATCCAATTATAATTATAGGAACAAAATCCATAAAACATTCGAAAGTCTTATAAATCAGGTAAAAGCAGAATATTTGATTATATCTTATAGTAACGAAGGGTTTATCAGCTCTGAAGAAATGATAAATATCTTGTCCAAACATGGAAAGTTGAAAATCAAGAAAATCGAGTATTTAGCATATAGGGGAAGTAGAAATTTACAGGACAGGTCAAAGACAGTTACTGAATATCTGTTCATCTTACACAAAAATGACAATTTGGCTGAACTATTGACAATCAAAAGGAAATTAGCTCCCATCCTGCCATATATATCTTTATCCACTATTGCGAAGATATATTTTGGCAAAACCCATTCATGGTTATATCACAAATTGAATGCAGATGTTATTAATGGAAAACAGTACCAACTAAATGAGAAAGAAATCCAAATCCTTTCTGATGCGTTAGATGAAATTGGGGAGGGATTGAAAAGTATTTCAAAATCACTGAAAGAATAAATTGCTATTCTGTTTTCTTACCTCGATTTGTTGATTTTGCCAACAGCACACCTTTTCTAATTATACATTTCTTATTTTGATATGGGTTATCTGCTGACAGCCCATAATTACGCAAACTGCCATACGATATCCCAATAATCTCAGAATCAAAATACTCAAAAATATTAGCTATTGAACCAAAATAGTAATGCTTTCCATCCATCTCAAGGTGAATAACAGTTCTTTCCTGCTTATTTTCTTTTTCCATTGGATTATATTTTGTGCAAACATAGCTAAAATATGACAAATAATAAATAAATGTAATATTTCCTTCATTATTTTATTGCATATATTAAATATATGTCATATATTTGTATCGTGATCAAATAACAAATAAAAGAAGTTATGAAAGCAAAAGTAGGTCTATATCATTTCTGTCATAAGCGCAATATGTGGGCAGTATATCAATATACATCAGTTACAGAAACAAGCTCAACTGCTCGCCATATTGAGGACTATGGATATTATGAGGATGCTGTTAAGGCTGTTTATCGCCTTAATGGATGGGGAGAACCTAAGAACGTAACTAAAAGATTTTAAACTATTAATAATTCAAGATATGAAAAATACTATTAATCAACTCGCAGTATTAGACAGAGCCAAAACAATGGTGCTTAAAGGATATAATCTTAATGATTCACTATCTACATCATCGTTGATAGAGTTGTTACAACTAAAAATGATAAATGGTGTTGCTCACTTCTTATATAAAAAGAAGGATGGTACAATTCGAGAGGCATGGGGTACATTACTTGAAAAAGTGATTATAAATAATATTAATGGGAATGGAGAGGCACGAAAATATTATAGCTGTCAAGCGTATTTCGATATTGAAAGTCAGTCTTGGAGAAGTTTTAGATACGAGAATCTCATTACAATTATTGATTAACCAAAAACATTCACTTTTATAATTTGTGAATGTTATTATATAAAACACTAATAAACAACAGTATATATTAATCAATTAAATAAGACTATAAATAAAACATTCACTATCAATCATAAACCAATAAAACTGAACGTTATGAGTCAAAAATTTTCTAATACAACATCTGATTATCTTGAATGGGACACAATGCTAAATTTGGTAAGAAAATTATATAATAACCAAAACTATAAAATATCTTTATTAATTGCCTGTGGTTGTTTCTTTGGTTTGCGAATTAGTGATTTACTTGGTTTAACATGGGAACAGTTGCTAACTTTTGATACATTTGAATTGATTGAAAAGAAAACAGGTAAAAAGAGAGTTGTTAAAATCAATTCTCAATTACAGAAACATATTCAAGATTGTTTTGTTAAAATCAATCCAATTAATATTTCAGACAATTGCTTTATGAGCCAAAAGAACTCTGTTTATTCAATTCAGAGAGTGAATGTTATTCTTAAAGAAATCAAGACAAAATATAATCTTAAAATCAATAATATTTCATCTCACTCATTTAGGAAAACTTTTGGTAGGGCTGTGTATAATAATGCTGGTGATAATTCTGAAATGGCTTTGGTGAAATTGTCTGAGTTATTCAATCATAGCGATATTAAGACTACTAGAAAATATCTTGGTCTTAGACAAGAGGAACTATTGGAAACTTATGAGTTATTGAGATTTTAATAAAAATGTCAATGTTTTATTAAAAAATAATATCTTTATATAAAGAAATAAAGAAAAAGTTATGTATGAAGATTATACAAGACAAGCATTACCATCAAAAAAATACAGAGAGCTTTTAGGAAGTGCCATATCTGTTTTTAACTCAAATAATGCTTTTATCATTGAAAATATTCTCAGAAGTGATGATGAATCAAAATATAATTGGTATGACCTTATAGATAGAACTTCTGGGCGATTGAATACACCAATAAAAGATACTATTACAAGAAATTCTGATAATACAATTGCAGATTTGTTTGAAAAGATAGTTGATAAGAGAAACAGAATTATTCATAGCTTTCAAATAACAGATAATGATGGAGAACAAAGATTGGCAACGAAAGATAAGGATAATATACAATATAAAATCACAGAAGAGTACCTCATATCTTTCATCAAAGAAAATGAGTTATTAAGTGATAAACTTCATCATTTTAGAGGATATTAGGATGAGATGATACAACATACCTCACTATAACATTTCACAAAATATTGACTAATTGTTCTTTTTAATTTCAGAGAGACGCATTTTTGCTCTTTTCAATTGATTGGTTAGTTCTGGGGCAAAATATTTAAGAGAGCCAAATTTATTCAATAAGAATTCAGAAACTAAGATGCAAATATCATATTCCTCAATTACCCTTGTCTTAGCATATTTTTCATTTATACATAATGAGTCTATGTGTCGCACATAGTGATACAATCCATTCTTGATGTAACCTATTCTTTCTGATAGATATAACACTTGTGTAGAAATGTATCTATCTTCTGCATAATTTTGTATAGGGAACTGGATTTTCCTAAGTATACTTGCTTTTATTAATTTATTCCACACTGCACAAGTTAGCCTTTCATCATATATTGACATATATTTAATAATTTCCAATTTCGCTTTACCTTCTAACTCCTGCTCTTTATATAATATTTCCCCATTGGATTCATTATAATAATCACAAAATACAATATCTAGATTTTCATTATTAGCTTTACTATACATATGTTCAATCATGTAAGGTTCTATCCAATCATCAGAATCAACATATTGAATGTATTTCCCACGAGCCTTATTCAACCCTATTCTTCTTGATGTTGGTATACCATAGTTTTGAGAGTTTTGGATTAAAATTATATGATTACTATCAAATGTATATTTATTGCAAATTTCAAGACTAGAATCTGACGAAAAATCATCAACAAGAATGCATTCAAAATCTTGAAAAGTTTGACACAATATACTATCTATACATTTTCCCAAATATTTTTCAGCATTGTATATAGGAACGATTATTGATACTTTTGGTCTCACCTTTTCTAAATTAAAAATATTCTATTGCACTTATACCTAACTGCTTCCATGTATTATTTTGTTTATTTATAATGCGCCAATACAACATCATATCCTTTTCCCCTCTATTTGGAATGAATATCTGGAAACCCTCATTATCATCTTTACTAAATGAATGTACTACAAAGCCTTTTGTTTTGTAAATTACTTCTTCACTGACAACCACAAAATTTTTTATAGGTAAGCCAGGTCTTTCTTCTCTCCACAAATACTGTGTTTCTCTATGCCATGTACATAAGCCATGCATACCAGCTTCAAATTGATACTTGAACCTTGTTTTATAAAACTCCCCTAATTTATAATTCGACCAATATGCTTGTCTTTGTATCATGTTTTTTATCTCTTTCCCTTTCATTAACAATGAAAGAGAACGTAGAAAAGGATTTTCATTTTCTCCAAACTCTATTACTAGACCAAACTGTCTATATTCTTTTTTAAAAGATAATAATTTCTCATATTGTATCATTTCTTTTTTTCCTAACTTTTCTAAATCAGGTTTTGCTTTGGAAAAAAATAACATTGCAGGCTTTCCTGCTTTTATATGTTTTGCAATTTCTTCTGCACTGCCACTAACATATTCAACTCCATTTTCATCAATTGTAGGAGTGCCTATTCTTGTCCAAAAAACTCCTATTAAAATATCAGATTCTTCTAAAAGTTGCTTATTAATAATCCCTTGTGGTCTTCCTTCAAGTCCTCCAATTGTAATAGGGTAAGTGTCTTTTCCCCACATTAGAGATTTAAGCATTATTCCTTCACTTTTAGAGTTAAAAGTATTCCATTGTTCTATACTATCTTCGATTTTAAGTATTTCATTCTGTGTGTCAGAAGGAGTAGATATAAAAATGTTAAAAATAAATGAAGGATACATACTGCTTTATTAATAAAATTGGTTTATATACTTAGTTAATTTAGGGCTCTGATGCAAATAACGTATAATCATATGTACAATAGTTCGTTATAAAAACAGCTTTTTTAAGCGGCAATAGTCCCATATTGTTTTAGTTCATTAATTATCCGCTTATTTTTTTTAGAGTTTGGGT
>NZ_QVMO01000120.1 GCF_010501055.1 Dysgonomonas sp. 521 | reverse complement strand
ATGCTGCCAACCAAATGCAAATAGTTTTCTACTGATGAAAATGCTAGCGAAATGAAAAATATTTGGAAACTTTTATATTCGTAAGGAGAGACTAAGTAATGATAAATACTTTCCATTACTTATATCCATCAAGGCCTCGCATGAGATCTGACTTTATTAACCGTATGTGGACGTAAGCTGTGCTACGCTGTACATGCGATGTTATACATATGTGGAATATTTAAAAAAGAGTATCCGATTTTGGTGCTTTTACCCTGAATCTAATAGTAGGTAAATAGTATATTAAATTATACGAAGGTGTAACCAAAGCATTGGCTAAAGGACCCATTATCGGACAAATCTTAGCCGCTATTCAAGCTGCGCAAGGAGCGGTACAGGTAGCCATTATGACAAAGCAGCTTGCCAAACTCGAAGATGGAGGCCTTCTCCGTGGCAAACGCCATTCGCAGGGCGGTATGCGCATTGAAGGTACAAATATGGAAGTAGAAGGAGGTGAATTTGTTATCAACCGCATTTCTACAGATAAAAATCTGGGATTGGTTAAATATATCAATGAGCAAAAACGAGAGTTAAAACCTAACGACCTCAACACTTTTTTCTCCCGTTCTTCCCAGGGTTTACAACCTTCTTTTAAGAGTATGCTAGCTGACGGAGGACAGTTGCCAGTTATAGAACCAACAAATAATATAGACAACGAAAGTCTGATACAGGCTATAAAATCTATCAAAATAGAATCAAAAGTAGCTGTAACCGATATTCATAAAGTAGAGGATAGTATGGTTAGTGTTAGTGGCTGGTCGGGGGTGTAATATATGCAGGGGATATAAATCCCCTGTCTTTAATTTATACAGATATAATACAGCTTCTTTCAATGATACCATTGAGCTAGCTCCCCAGTTTTTACTTCATAACTACCAGAACCGCTATAGGATTCCCGAATAGAAAACAGCACACTACCATTTTTATACCATTGAGCTAGCTCCCCAGTTTTTACTTCATAACTACCAGAATCGCCATAGGATTCCCGAATAGAAAACAGCACACTACCATTTTTATACCATTGAGCTAGCTCCCCAGTTTTTACTTCATAACTACCAGAACCGCCATAGGATTCCCGAATAGAAAACAGCACACTACCATTTTTATACCATTGAGCTAGCTCCCCAGTTTTTACTTCATAACTACCAGAACCGCCATAGGATTCCCGAATAGAAAACAGCACACTGCCATTTTTATACCATTGAGCTAGCTCCCCAGTTTTTACTTCATAACTACCAGAACCGCCATAGGATTCCCGAATAGAAAATATATACATACTCTCCTTCCCTTCTCCCCCTCTCACATACTCCCCATCCATATTAAATACAATATCCCCATCGGTTTTGCTGCCCGCACGAATATAGTTGCCGTCTATATTAAAGACCACATCACCCGATTTGTCTTTTCCGGCGCGTATCAATTTATCATCCAGATTAAATACGATGTCACCATCCGTCTTTTCACCCGCGCGTATAAAATCCCCATTGATATTAAAGACCGCATCGCCTGATTTCTCCTTTCCGGCACGTATCAGGTTGCCATCCAAATTAAAGACGATATTTTCCTTTACAGCGGGCGGATTTGGGTCAGGGTCAGGTGTGGGGGTTGGTGTCGGTTCTATGTAAGGGTCGTCCTTGTCGCAGGCAGCAAGCGAGAGACACAGCAGCAGGATAAGTACCCCAAATAGCCCCCTCAATCCACCAAAAGGGGACTTGCAGAGAGGGTCTTGATTCGTATTTGTTTTCATATTTTTGTTTTTTGGCTTTGCCCTAAGCCTCCCTTAGGGGAGGTTGGGGGGGCTCTATATACAGATAGACTGTAATTTTAGATAAAGGTTTAGCGGGGTTGTGAATAATCATAATAAAAAAATAAACGGATATCATTTACAGTGATATCCGTTTATTCATTCAACAGATTGGTTAGTTGTATATGTTAGCACATAGCGCAATTAATCGGTTTCAACTGTTGGAAGAAGTCATTACCCTTATCATCCACAAGGATAAACGCAGGGAAATCAACTACCTCAATTTTCCAGATGGCCTCCATACCCAGTTCTGGATATTCGAGGCATTCGAGGCTCTTGATGCTGTTTTGAGCAAGGATAGCAGCAGGGCCGCCAATGCTGCCCAGATAGAAGCCTCCGTGCTTGTGGCAGGCATCAGTTACCTGCTGGCTGCGGTTACCTTTTGCTATCATTATCATGCTGCCGCCATGCGACTGGAACGAGTCTACATACGAGTCCATGCGTCCGGCAGTAGTTGGTCCCATTGAGCCGCTTGCATAACCCTTAGGCGTTTTGGCAGGGCCTGCGTAATAGATAGGATGGTCTTTGATATATTGAGGCAGGCCTTCACCCCTGTCGATGCGTTCCTGCAATTTAGCGTGAGCTATATCGCGTCCCACAATGATAGTTCCTGTAAGCGACAAGCGGGTAGAAACAGGATATTTGGTCAGTTCGGCCAGTATCTCTTTCATCGGGCGGTTCAGGTCTATTTTCACACCTCCGCCTTCGCCTGCATTGCGCAATTCTTCAGGAATGAGGCGTGTTGGATTATCCTCCAGTTTTTCGAGCCAGACACCATCTTTGTTGATTTTTCCTTTAATGTTCCTGTCTGCCGAACAAGATACGCCCATACCCACAGGGCACGATGCTCCGTGGCGGGGAAGACGTACCACACGGATGTCGTGTGCAAAGAACTTACCACCAAACTGCGCGCCAAGACCCAGTTCCTGTGCAGCCTTCAATAATTTTGCTTCCATTTCCAGATCGCGGAATGCCTGTCCGCCTTCGTTGCCCGAAGTAGGCAGGGCATCGTAATATTTGGTAGAAGCCAGTTTTACCGTTTTCAGGTTGGTTTCGGCAGAAGTACCCCCGATTACGAACGCGATGTGGTAAGGAGGGCAGGCTGCTGTACCCAGCGACTTCATTTTCTCTATCAGGAATGGTTCCAGTTTTTCAGGAGTAAGCAATGCTTTCGTTTCCTGATACAGGTATGTCTTGTTGGCAGAACCTCCGCCTTTAGCTACAAAAAGGAATTTGTATTCGTTTCCGTTGATGGCATACAGGTCTATCTGTGCTGGCAGGTTAGTACCTGTATTCACCTCTTTGTACATATCCAGAGGCGCGTTCTGCGAATAGCGCAGGTTATCTTCTGTAAATGTGTTGTATACACCTTTCGAAAGGGCTTCCTCATCATTTCCGCCAGTCCACACATTTTGTCCTTTCTTACCCATGATGATAGCTGTTCCCGTATCCTGACAGAAAGGAAGTACACCCTTTGCCGAAATCTCGGAGTTGCGAAGGAATGTAAGTGCTACGAACTTGTCGTTGTCGCTGGCTTCAGGGTCTGACAGTATTTTTGCCACTTGTTCCTGATGTTCTGGGCGAAGCAGGAATTCGACATTGTGAAATGCGTGCTGAGCCAGCAATGTAAGCGCTTCCGGCTCTACTTTCAGGATTTCCTGCCCTTCGAAACTGGCTGTAGACACATAGTCTTTCGACAGAAGGTAATATTCTGTAGTGTCCTTACCCAAAGGGAACGTTTCCTGATACTTAAATGATGGAGTTGCCATAATAATATACTTAATAGTTGTTTTTTAGTTTTAGACAAAAGTACGAAAATAAAGAGACTGTTTCAATAATATAGAGTCAATAATAATTAATAAATATTTTAATATCTTTGTTATAAAATCATCTTACGCAAACAAGTATGGAGCCAATCTTTAAAGCTTTTGCCGTTTCATTATTTTTTGTTATTCTTTATACATCCTGTACTGCCTGTGTCAGAACCGAAGAGGACAGGCATCCCGAATACTATCATCTGGAAGAGTTGGCTGCTATGAAAAAGCCTGTGCTCAGAGTTGTTTTTCCAAGACCGGAAAAAGATATAGAATATGACAGGGAATCTTTTTATCGTTTCTACAGGTATGTGATAAATGGAAATACCTACTACGAGAGGCGGTACAGTGAATCAGGGAAATATCAGATGGTGGACAAAACGGGTAAACCTGTGAAGTTTAAATGGCGCGACAAGTTGAATGTGGTTAAAGATGGAGCTGATATCCAGTTTGCAAGAACCTTTGATGACTATCACATATTCAGCATAGAAGGAGGCTATAAGAAGCCGGTCGACTTTTATATTTATGATTTTAAAAATGATATTGTAATAGATAGTATTATTAAATTCGACCTCGAAAAAACGTACTTAAATTTTGTTAATGAGTCGAAATATCCGGATAATAAAATTTTTCATGAAGTTTTGAAAAACAGGGGTTACCAGTTTGTCTTAACAGGGATGGAGCGTCCTAAGAGGGAGAGTTATGGGAGTAGCGATAGCAGTGACAGTATCTATTCTGTAGCCTGCAAAATTTTCGAAGATGAAATTGAAAAATACCTTGCCGGATGGGTAAAAGATTTTCTGGGACAACACAAAAATAGTACTTACAGGTTTGGAAATGATGATTATGATCTGATTGTCAAATCCGGGCTGGGTTATTTGTCTTTCAATCTGCCAGAACTCAAGAAATATAAAATTGTACAGGATATATCCGCATATCCTTTATTCGCAGAAAAAGAAAAGACAAATACCAATTATGATATTACCCTGAAAGAAACAGGACGAATCACTGTTGGGTCGTATATGCCGGGAGGAAAGGGGAGTTTTATTCCCAACAATTTGCAGATGGGGTATTATGAACTGGCATATAACGGCGTTGTGTACAATTTTAAGCTGCAGGACGGATACAGTAGTAAGACAAATAATGGCTCGTTTTATGGCACGCTCCATATCGCAGATTGCACCAGGATAAAAGACAAATATATATTGGTGTTTTCGTTAAGAGATGTTTCTGATGGCAAACATGCAGAATGTATATTCTTTGAGTTCGATCCTTCTGTTTCTCCGGCATACAGGGAACGGCCTAAAACAGAGATAGACACAACAAAGGGCAGTATAGACTCTTAGTAACAGTTTCTTAAAAAGCAGCAATATTTATACTAAAATATGTAAGAGCCGTTATCATTCACGAAAAATCTTGTATATTTGCGCAATATATACACATACAGAAGATTATTTATTGTATAATATGGTGAACTCTGTAAGTAAACACAAACAAATGGATATACGTAAATATATAATATTTCTGATAGCAATGCTTTTACTTCCTCTATTGGGATATGCCCAAAAGATAGGGGATAAGTACATTGTGACCACGAATGATACAACCCGGATTGTAAGTGGTAGGGGAATGAAGGATCCCGAGAACGGCTTTCTGCGGAAAAATAACCTGCCGGGAGCAGACTCCGTATATGCCAATATGCGGTCAGACTATAACTCGCTAGAGGCCGCTACGTTGGATATCGACAGGATGATAGGCGAAATAGAGAATGATCAGACTCTGCTGAAAACCGGCAATATAGGTTTAGGTTACCGCCTTTCGAAAATGAATGTAGATAATCGCGAAAAAGAAAAGAAGGCAAAAGTGATGGCGGATAGTATCCGGCAGGAAATGATGAAAAAATCTGCGGAGGAACTTGCGCAACGATACGCTTACTATGGCGATAAGCCATCTTATTTTATAAATGATATACAGGTAGACCCGGATGTAGTGGGACGGCTCGTTCATGGGGAAATTATAGAACGTAAAATGGAAATACAGAACACATCGTCGGGTAATCCGAACGGCGAAGTTCGCATCATTGTTACCGATAATGCCGCCCGTAAAATAGGTGTGCCCGAGCTCTTTGGAGGAGAAATAGATAACGGATTTAGGGGAAGAGGCGCGTCTGCACCGGATGCTGCATCATCTTCGAAAACAGAGAAACCCAAAGAGACAGAGAAACTCAAAGAGACTGTGCAGCCTCAGTCTGTAGCAAGGGATGTCAAAAAAGAGAATGTACGTACTTCCGCTCCGAAAAGAAACACTCCGGCAGCGAAAAGTAGCAAGCCGCCAGTAGAAAAAAGCAAGCCGTCAATAGAAAAAAGTAAACCTGCCGAAGATAATACGGTGAAGCGTTCGGTAAGAAGGATAAAGATGGACAGGGAAAACAGGAAAGACAAGAAAGAGGCTAAAAAAGAAACCCAGCCTGTAGTGGAATCCGCACCCCGGCCTGCACCGGTAACCACTCAGCCGCGAGCAAAAGAGCCAACGAAGGAGGCTGCCCGGCAACCGCAAAGCCAAAAAGCGACAGAACAAACAAAAGCTGAAACATCATCTCAGCCAAAAGCTGAAACTATACAGCCTAAGCCGGAAAAAGCGACATCTACCCCAACCGAAGTAAGAGGGACGATAGTATTGTCCAGAACAGTAAATAATGTAGAGGTAGAAGTAAGCGAACCTGTGGATAGTACAGGCAACCCTCAGGATTAGATCAGAGCGATTTCAGAACATCTTCTATAATTACAGGAAAGTGCGTATACTCCAGTGTATGCACTTTTTTTGCGACATCTTCATATGTGTCTCCGGGTAAGACAGCGCATTTGGCCTGATAGATGACAGCCCCTTCATCGTAGTTTTCGTTTACATAATGTATCGTAATGCCAGACTCCTTTTCTCCGGCTTCTACTACAGCCTTATGCACATTGTCGCCGTACATTCCCCTGCCTCCGTATTTTGGCAGCAGGGCGGGGTGTATGTTGATTATCCTGTGAGGGTAGGCGAGGAGTATGTTTTCGGGAACTTTGAGCAGGTATCCGGCCAGCACGATGAAGTCTATGTCGTGATCCTTCAGGTATTCCAGTACATGGTTTGTAGATTCAAACTCACTTTTTGTAAATGTGACGGACTTAATACCCAGCTTTTTTGCCCGTTCGTGCACATAGGCATCCTTCTTGTTAGAGATAATAAGTGATATGGATACCTCTTTGTTACCTTTGAAGTAGTTCGCTATATTTTCGGCGTTAGATCCTGATCCAGAGGCGAAAATGGCAATATTCATCATAAATATTTTTTTACTAAGTCTGCACACAAATAAAAAAAATGTGCAATTTTAACTATTTTATCTGTAAAATATTTGTTTCGTATGGATAAAAAACTGTTACTTTGCACCGACAAAATTAAAAAATAAATATTCATTATTAATCAAAATTAAAAATTATGTCAGAAGTAGCATCAAAAGTGAAAGCAATCATTGTTGATAAGTTAGGTGTTGAAGAGTCTGAAGTAACTGATACTGCTAGCTTTACAAACGATCTAGGAGCAGATTCACTTGACACAGTAGAATTAATCATGGAATTTGAAAAAGAATTCGGTATTTCTATTCCAGATGATCAAACTGAAAAAATCGCTACAGTAGGAGACGCTATCTCTTACATTGAAGCAAATGCAAAATAATTTTTTTTCCAATATTTACTTATGGAATTAAAAAGAGTAGTAGTAACAGGTCTAGGTTCGGTAACTCCTTTAGGGAACGATGTAGCTACAACATGGAGCAACGCGCTGAAAGGAATAAGCGGGGCTGGACCTATTACTCATTTTGACGCGTCAAAATTTAAAACACAATTTGCTTGCGAAGTAAAAGATTTCGATCCGTCTTCCTATATGGACAGGAAAGAAATTCGTAAGTGCGATAGATATACATTACTTGCAATAGGAGCATCCGAAGAAGCTATAAAAGATTCGAAACTGGATCTTGAAAAAGAAAACCGTGACAAGATAGGAGTTATTTTCTCAGCAGGTATAGGTGGTATCAAAACCTTCGAAGAAGAAGTAGGATACTATTTTTCGCATGAGGATATGGGCCCTAAATTTAATCCGTTCTTTATCCCTAAGATGATTTCGGATATCGCGTCCGGATTGATTTCGATACGTCATGGCCTTCGCGGCCCTAACTTTGGTACCGTTTCGGCATGTGCTTCATCTACACACAGCACTATTGTGGCATTCGACCAGATTCGTCTGGGCAAGGCCGATGTGATGGTTGTAGGTGGTGCTGAGGCTGCTATTACAGCTTCAGGTGTCGGAGGCTTCAACGCGATGACCGCTTTATCTACACGTAACGATTCTCCTCAGACCGCGTCCCGCCCTTTCAGCAAGAGCCGCGATGGGTTTGTTATAGGAGAAGGTTCCGCTTGTCTTATTCTCGAAGAGTTGGATCATGCATTAGCCCGTGGTGCTAAAATATATGCGGAAGTTGTAGGTGGAGGTATGTCGGCAGACGCTTATCACCTGACAGCATCGCATCCCGAAGGCTTGGGAGCTAAGCTGGTAATGAAAAATGCACTGGAGGATGCTCACATGCAACCATCCGAACTTGATTACGTAAATGTACACGGAACCTCGACTCCGGTTGGCGATCCGTCCGAAATCAAAGCGATCAAGGATGTTTTCGGAGAGCATGCCTATAACCTGAATGTTAGTTCTACAAAATCGATGACCGGTCACCTGCTGGGAGCAGCCGGAGCATTGGAAGCAATGTTCTGTATACTATCTGTGCAGAATGACATAGTTCCGCCTACCATCAATTTCACAGAAGGTGACGAAGATCCCGAAATTGATTATAAGCTGAACCTTACGTTTAATAAAGCAGAGAAAAGGACTGTGAACGCAGCACTTTCTAATACTTTTGGTTTTGGAGGACATAATGCTTGCATAATAGTAAAGAAGTTCAAGAAATAAGTCGCGTGCTTAAAAAGATATATCGTGGAGTAAGGCTTCTTCCCAAAAGAGGGAAGGAGCCTTATGTATCTTTTTTTAAGATATTCGGCTTCTATCCATACAATATAACCTTGTACCAACAGGCGCTTCTGCATAAATCCTCGTCTATAAAAATGAAGGATGGCAGGTGGATAAACAACGAGCGCCTCGAGTTTCTGGGCGACGCTATCCTCGATGCCATTGTCGCCGATATTGTATTCAAGCAGTTTGAGTATAAGAAAGAAGGCTTCCTTACCAACATGCGTTCCAAGATTGTTCAGCGTGAGACATTAAACAAACTTGCCGTAGAGCTGGGCATTGATAAACTGATAAAGACATCTGCGAAGAACACAGCCCCCAATACACACATGTATGGCAACGCGCTGGAAGCGCTGATAGGGGCAATATATCTGGATCAGGGATACCGTATTGCTAAACGGTTTGTTTTTGAGCGCCTGATACAGGAGCACCTGAATATAGACACTGTGGCCGAACAGGAGGCGAACTATAAATCGAGATTGATAGAATGGAGCCAGAAGCAGAAAATATCTGTCAGTTTCGACCTCATCGACAGTTTTGTCGACACAAACAATACACCCATATTTAAGACCGCTGTAAATATACTAGGTGAGCAGGCTGGCTTGGGAACAGGCTATTCTAAAAAAGAATCCCAGCAAAAAGCGGCGAAAGAAGCTTATACTAAATTACAACGCGATACATCTTTCCGCAATCATATTTTCGATCTGTATGGGAAGCAGCAGGTGCAAAACCAAGCATACCTGAATGTACAGGAAGAAATACAGGAAGCAGCTTCATCTGATACTGAAAAAAACGGACATTAAGCCCCAATTTTATTAGTCGTTCTCGCAATGGCATAATTTAACTACGTTGACCGTTCTGGTTCAAGTAAACTTGATTCTGCACTCATTACTTAACGAAAACGTTGGATTTCATTAGTCGTTTTGCATGACTCGGCATAAGATAAAACAAATTTTTGTTCTGCCCTCGCTACTTAAAACGTTCTTTAAGCTTATACCTAAATACCATCTCAAGCTAAAAATTTTAGTAGCAGCTCTTAACTGCCGCGCCCTCCCGGGCTTGTCCCTTCTTTTGGCATTGCCCAAAAGAAGGCAAAAGGCTAGCGCTTCGTCCCTCGGCGACCCACCAACGGCTTGCCGGCTAAACGGGACGAAACTCGCCTTCGGCTCGGACAACATCCCGTTTCACGCCGTCTGCACCGGGTGGGTGCCCCGCCTGCGGAACCTATGCGCGGAGCCGCAATGCGACGCCAAGTGCTTCAAAGACGACTATCCTCGTCAGGCGTCAGCCAGCGCCGTTAGCAAGCGTACGGGGTACCCACCCGGTGCAGGCGGCGTAGAATGAAGTGCGGGCGCTTCTAAGCATCGTCTGCCAATTATCGCAATGATGAATCTTTCATCACTTCATTCAGCCGGCAAACCGTTGGTGGGTCGTACGGCGAAGCGGGGCGCAATGCTTTTTTGCTTACTTTTGGAGCTTCGGCCAAAAGTAAGGCAAGCAATCTGTGATTGCGCGCAGCATAATCCAACAATTATATTAAACATCGTTTCAACTACTAATTTAACCTCTGATTCGCATGATTGTAATAAAATGTAATATTCGGATAGTTTTTTTTGTTATAGGTTGACTTTTTGTTAAAAAAACCGTATATTAGACGTTACATATTCAAACGTTTATTAAATGTATATGAGTTATATAAATGATAAACTGATAAATGCCCTAAAAAAAAATCATGCCGGAAAACGAACAGCAGTAAATACATTGATGGATATTTTGCCTATGGGAAGGGAGGCCGCGTATCGCAGGCTTCGGGGCGAAATACCTTTTACATTGGACGAGGCCGCTGTGATTTGTAAAAAATTCAATCTCTCTTTTGACAGGTTAGTCTATGGGGATGATAAGGAACTGTACGACTATCAGTTGCAGGCTCTCTTCCTGAAAGATCCTCTGGGTGAATTTTGCAGGATGTTGACCGAGATAGCAACGGGTATAGAGGAAATTTCAACCGATCCGCATAGTTTTTCTTACCGGGCCTATCGGGCTTTGCCTGCCGAATTCTTTGGCAGGTACGATTCTATATCTAAAGTATATCTGTACATATTGTTTTACCAGCTTAAGCCTACTGAGATACCCGGAAAAATGGCGGATATGCGCCTGCCCCGAAAAATATATGATATACAGGCTCAGGCTGCCGACGCCCTGCTTAACATTGATTCTACTATAATATTAGACAAGCATATAGTGGAAGATTTTATCGGCATAGTGAAATACTTTTCCTTTATGGGCCTGTTGGAGAAAAAAGAGGTGGCGCAGATAAAGGCGGATCTGTTCAGGCTGATTGATGATTTAGAGAAATGTGCCTCAGCAGGGGAATCGCCTTTCGGTAAGAAAACGGATATCTATATTTCAAATATATCATTTGACGCTACATATTCATACATTGAGGGAGCAGGTATCAAGTCGAGTTCGGTAACTGTTTTTTGTGTAGATTACCTGTCATGCAGAAATCCTGATGTGCTAGAAAGCCAGAGACTTTGGATAAGATCGCTTATCCGCTTTTCGACACAGATTTCCGTATCGGGCGAATTTCAGCGAAACCAGTATTTCACACAGCAACGCCATCTGGTGGACACGATGTTGTGACACCTTACCCTGGAGAGTGCGTCTTTAACTCTCCTCCCCCTTTTGGGGAGGTTGTGAGGGATGCCTATTTATAAATCTCCTTCTTTCCTGCCAGCAAAGTATTCCTCATCAGCGAAATGATTGTCATAGGGCCTACACCTCCCGGCACAGGGGTAATAAACGAAGCCTTGACTGCTACCTCATCAAAGGCTACATCTCCTTTGAGGCGGAATCCCGATTTAGTGTCGGCAGAAGGTACGCGCGTAGTACCCACATCGATGACTACAACGCCGTCTTTTACCATATCCCCTTTCAGGAATTCGGGTACGCCCAGTGCTGCAATAATGATGTCGGCACTCTGGCAAACCTCTTTTATATTCGGCGTACGGCTGTGGCATACCGTTACCGTGGCATCGCCCGGATAGCCTTTCTGCATCATCAGGGTGGCCACGGGTTTGCCTACGATGTTGCTGCGCCCCAGCACTACACAGTGCTTGCCCTGCGTAGGGATGCCATATCTTTTCAGCAGTTCGATGATACCCGCCGGGGTAGCCGATACAAAGCAAGGCAGCCCGATAGACATGCGTCCTACATTGATGGGATGGAACCCGTCCACATCTTTGCGGTAATCGATGGCTTCTATTACTTTCTGTTCCGATATATGCTTCGGCAGGGGCAGTTGTACGATAAATCCGTCTACATCGGCATCCTTATTCAGTTTATCTACACAGGCAAGCAGTTCCTCTTCGCTTACATTGTCCTCGAAGCGGATAAGCGACGATTTGAAGCCTACCTCTTCACAGGTGCGCACTTTAGCGGCTACATAAGTCTCGCTGCCTCCGTCGTGCCCTACCAGTACGGCAGCCAGATGCGGCGTTTTGCCCCCTGCGGATTTTATTTTTGCGACTTCTTCTGCTATTTCATTTTTCATTTGTGCCGATATGGCCTTTCCGTCGATTAACTGCATACAGATTACTTTAGATATGTAAATAAGGTCGCCGACCTTTTTGTTATTATTTCAGGCTGTAGGGGCAAACCAGTGAGTTCGCCATTGTTTTGGACAGGCACGCAGGTCTGTTCCTACATTACTTATTGAAAGATGGCTCAAAGATACAAAAATAGCATAAAAAAGTTGCTAAGTACCCCCCTCAATACAAGAAGTACAAAACGGCACTTTGTTTAAATACGTTTAAACCTTTTATGCATAAGGGTTTCGGGAGTTTTTGAGAAAAGACCGATTTAAAACCATTTGTACAACTCGGTATATTTCGGGTGGATTTTGCCTTGATTTTCTTTGATAGGGTATTTAGGGCGAAAAAGATGTAATTCCTTTGTAGAAAAGGGGTAAGGCTAAGTTTGAATATTTATGGGAAATTGGTTAAAACAAAGTTAAAAAACAGAGTTAGGGTCAAGTTAACCCATAAAACAGGGTCAAATTACGGCAAAACTACTACAAATAGAAAATATAAAAATGTCAAAAAAACAGGGGTATTTCTAACAATACCCCACTATAACGCCCCCCACTAATCCGATAGATTTTGTAAAAAGGCCGGTGGCTTCTACAAGGATAACTAATTACTCTAACAGTTAGAATAAAACTTCGGTATTTTTCCAACCGTTACCAGGGCAACCGCATCAAATTTTCAATAGTTTCCTGAGATATTGAGTATCCAACGCAGCTTTATATAGCCTCTTTTTAATACTCAACTTGTCTTTC
>NZ_QVMO01000011.1:18426-70334 GCF_010501055.1 Dysgonomonas sp. 521 | reverse complement strand
AAACTCATGGCTCAAAGAAGTAAACAGGCATAAAATGCAAGTATGCTACCATCCGGGAATTATTCTTTTTATCAAGAGAATCACCAATATTTGGTCTACCTTTCTTTGAAGCAAGACTCAACAGCAAGTATATTAACATTAGTTGAACTGGTGCTACACTGCCATGAGTTTTTTTCAAAGAAAAGATTTTTATCGTCATTATCGTTTGGTTTATTGGTAAATAATGAGCACTCAGCATGACAAAGAGAGTAATACTTTGCTTTCTTTATCCTCTCTTGTTATTCTGAACGAAGTGAAGAATCTCTTTCCTCTTTGAATGTCACTATTGATGAACGGAATGCTTTGTTCCTCAACAAGACAAAGAAAATTATATATCATTATTCAAAAAATTCCAATCAGGATTAAAGTCTGAAATTAATTTATCTTTTTTTACCCTTTTCCATCCTTTTATTTCTTTTTCCCTATCAATAGCTTGTTCAATATATTCAAACTTTTCCCAATAAATCAGATAATAGAGATTATACTTTCCAGTAAAATGACTCTTTTCTGTTTTAGAATCTTGTTCATGCTCATATAATCTACGCCTTAAATCATTTGTTACACCAACATATAAAACACTCTTATTTTGGTTAGTTAGAATGTAAACGAAATAGTTGTGTGTACCAAGTGGTTTCATAGGGTAATCTATATTAAATTTTCTATTGAGAGTCGGGATGCTTCGTCCCTCACATGACAAAGAGAGTAATACTTTGCTCTCTTTATCCTCTCTTGTCATTCTGAACGATAGTGAAGAATCTCGTGTTTCTTTGATTCTATCTTTTTAGGATCGAGATGCTTCGTTCCTCAGCATGACAAAGAGAGTAATACTTTGCTCTCTTTATCCTCTCTTTGCCATTCTGAACGATAGTGAAGAATCTCTTCTCTCTTTGATTCTATCTTTTCAGGGACGAGATGTTTCGTTGCACTCAGTATGACAAAGAGGGTGATAAATCAGCATACAAAGAGAGTCACTCATAATTGTCAACTGTCCCTTGTCAACTGATTCTCCCCTGCCTCTCGCCCTATACTCAACGCCTTTTTATTCATTTCCACAACAACCTCGCCTTTGCGGGCGAATACACGGGCAATAGCTTCTTCCAGCTTGCTATAGTCCATACCCAGTATGACCGAAGCAGCACCCAATAATACCATATTCGTAGACCGCCCTACCCCGCCATCTTTTGCCAGTGCATCCACATCGAGTAAAATAACATTCGGCAGCGATTTTAATTCACCGAGAATAGTTTCCAATTCGGGATAGGTAGGAATATTTACATATGGGGCTGTATTGGCTACAATCCATCCCTGCGGGGAAAGATATGGCAGATAGCGCAATGCTTCCATCGGTTCCAGTGAGATAATGGCGTCTGCAGTGCCTTTGGCTATAAGGTCGGAATATATCTCTGTGGACGAGATGCGCAGGTTGGACTGTACATCACCGCCCCGCTGGCTCATTCCGTGCACTTCGGCCTGTTTGATATGCAGGCCTCCTTCCAAGGCTGCCTCTCCTATTATGGCAGCTATGGAGAGTATCCCCTGTCCGCCTACACCTGATAGTATGATGTCTAGTTTCATAATTTTCAGCCCCCATCAATCCCCCAAGGGGGACTTACAGAGAGAGTATTTTGCCCCCTAAATCCCCCAAGGGGACTTACAGTGAGGGTATTTTTTATTGGTTAATATTCATTTTACTTTCTATATTCATATTCTTGTCGTGGCTTTGCCTTAAGCCTCCCCATTGGGGAGGTTGGAGGGGCTAGTGGCTTTACCCAAGTCCCCCTTTGGGGGATTGAGGGGGCCGTCTCTTCAGTGTCTGTATACATTCCCTACGCGGGATAATTACCGAAACACCGTTGTATTCTATTTCTTCACGAATCACTTTTTTCGCTTCCTCCATATTCTTTGGCAACGGGATAATGACACGGATATGCTCCTGCTCTACTCCTACTCCCACACAGATGCTTTCGAGACGTTCCGTTCCGGCTGAGTCTTGTCCCCCGGTCATGGCAGTAGTGAGATTATCAGATATTACAACCGTAATATTCACACCCGAGTTTACAGCATCCTGCAAGCCTGTAATGCCCGAATGTGTGAATGTAGAATCCCCAATTACCGCAATAGAGGGGAATAAACCTCCATCTGCCGCGCCCTTTGCCATTGTAATAGAAGCACCCATATCTACACATGTATCTATGGCACGGAATGGAGGTAATGCCCCAAGTGTATAGCATCCTATATCACTAAATACTTTTGCATCTTTATATTCTGCAACTACTTCGTTCAAAGCCTTGTACACATCTATGTGCCCACATCCTGTGCATAAGGCAGGCGGACGTGGAACCACATTGGTACTGGGACTGAATTTTGGCTGCTCTGCAAAGCCAAGGGCATTACGTACATTATCGGGCGTGAGTTCTCCAACGCGGGGAAGTTCCCCGGTCAGACGCCCTTTTACTTTACCGCTTTCGTCGAGTAGTCCGCGTAGTTGTTCTTCCACAAAGGGTTGCCCGTCTTCCAGTACCAGTACTTCATCGCAATTATTCATCACCTTACGGATTAATTCTTTAGGCAATGGGTATTGCGATATCTTCAATACTGTATGGTCGCAACCATCGGGAAAGTTTTCCATCAGGTAGTTATAACCAAGTCCGCAGGCTATAACTCCTTTTTTGTTTCCTGAAGTGTATTTGTTGTAAGTAGATTGTGCGGCCAGCTTTTCCAGTTCGGGCTGTGCGGCCAATAGTTCATTGTAGCGTCTGCGTGCATTTACGGGGAGTAGCACCCAGCGTGACTTGTCTTCGGGGAACCTAATTTTGTTCTGTTCCCTTATTTCAGAAGTTTGTACTTCGGCACGCGAATGTGCCATGCGTGTAGTCAGGCGCATCAGTACGGGTAGTTCGAATTGTTCGGAAACATCGAACGCATACCTGATCATATCATAAGCTTCCTGCTGAGAAGAAGGCTCGAATATCGGCATAAAAGCAAATTTACCATAGAAACGTGAATCCTGCTCATTCTGCGACGAGTGCATCGAAGGGTCGTCGGCCACAAGGACTACCAATCCGCCATTCGTCCCCGTCATAGACGAATTGACAAAGGCATCGGCAGCTACATTCAGCCCCACGTGCTTCATACACACCAAAGCCCTTTTGCCAATATAGGAAACTCCAAGTGCTGCTTCCATAGCTGTTTTCTCGTTGGTACACCATCGGCTGTGCACATTTCTCTCCTTAGCAAGTGGAGAATCCTGTATAAATTCTGTTATTTCGGTAGAAGGGGTACCCGGATAGGCATAAACCCCTGTTATCCCCGCATGTATGGCGCCGAGAGCAATAGCCTGGTCGCCTAACATAAGTAGTTTTTCTCTCATTGTGATTATATAAGCCCCCCTGCCCCCCAAAGGGGGTTCACAGAGAGGGTATTAGTTATTTTTTATTTATCATCTCTTAGTTATTCAAGTGGCTTTACCCAAGTCCCCCTTTGGGGGATTTAGGGGGCTGTAAATTCATCTGCGTCCTGCAATACAGGGAATTTTTTCCTGAAATCAGTCAGTTGCTGCATATCTATGCTCCCGCTCACGGCTTCTTCTCCCGTGCCGGCTTCTGCTATTGGTTTTCCCATATAGTCATAGAGGGCAGTACCTCCGCTATACTCATTACCCGGATCGTTGCCTGTACGGTTTACAGCAGCTACATAGCATACATTTTCGATGGCGCGAGCCCGCACCAGTGTATTCCACGCATAGAGGCGTACCGTTGGCCAACTGGCTATATAGAGTATCATATCATAATCGCCACGGTTGCGCGAATAGACAGGGAAACGCAGGTCGTAGCATATCTGCAAAAGGATTCTGAACCCGTTGTATTCTACAATTACCCGGTCTTGTCCGGCCGCATATTCTTTGTCCTCTCCGGCAAAGGTGAAAAGATGTCGTTTATTATAGGTAGCATAACTGCCATCCGGTTTTACAAAATAGAAGCGGTTATAATATTTCCCATCCTCTTCGGTGGCTACACTGCTGGCAATAGCCATATTCCGCCGGAGGGCGACAGACTGCATCCACGTAAGGGTTTCAGTATCCGCCTTTTCGGCAATGCCTTTGGGCGAAGTGCAAAAGCCTGTGGTAAACATTTCGGGAAGAACGATAAGGTCTGTCGAGTCCGGCAGGGAATCGATCAAATCTTCGGCATGAAGCCTGTTCGTCTCAGGTTCTTGCCATGTTATGTCAGTTTGTAATAAGATAATATTCATGTGCATCAGATATTCGCTGAATAATATGAACTTCGAAGATAATTATTTTCTACAAAAGAAAAAAGTGGCAAATTGTAAAAGTAATCTTAAGTAACTGTTTAAATTTTATACGTTCCAATTTTTAGGCTGTTTTTTATATATATATCATATATGTATGACACCGCAGGTGTACCACTTGATTAACCGCAAAGAAGATTTACGCAAAGAACACAGGTGAGTTTAGACTTCTTAATAAAAAACGGCTGATTCCGAAAAACCAGCCGCCTCACAATCACTAAAATATAATTAAAATCATCCAACCACAGATAAAAAGATTTGCTTTATAAAATTTTTATTTTTTCTAAACAGTAAGCAGTAAATAATTTATAACTCGTAACTTGCAACTTGTAACTATCTACTCCGGACGCTCGCGCATCAACCCGTTTAATTTATAAAAGTTTTCCAGTTGCTTATTCATTATCATTTCTCCCGAACCGACCTCTATTCCATGAATGTTCTGGTCGGCACCGAAACCGCCTAACGCCGCCGACCTGACATCGGGAACATAGCCGGGGGATTTTCCTCCTGTCCATGTATAGCCGAAGACAAAAGGAATAGCATCCGCCAGCCTTACCTTTTCTTTCCATTCCAGTTGAAGCTGGGAGAATAGTTCACCTGGACAAGCGGCAATCAGTATATTATCGTTGATAAGGATAGTAGCCAGATGCACATTGAATGAGAGTGTCTTGTCGTACCGCCCGGTAAAATGCAGCGAGTCTGTCCTTACTTTCATAGATGTGAGGTCACTCCCCTCGGGAAGCTGTTTTGCTAATTTTATAGCTTCGTAAGCCAGCAATTCCCCTGTGCGTACCATCGGCGCATAATCCGATTTGATAGGGTCATCTGGGCCTGTACGGCGGCGGCTGATTTGCAGGGACTCCACATTTCCGGCTGCCCCCTGTACAAAAAGGCAATTAACCTCATTATTGAATGCTTCTTCCACTTTGCGGGCTGCCACTCCGGGATAGTCGGCAGATATTTCATAATTGAAACATACAATATCAGAATGGCAGGCATAGTTCATCATTATTGCGCGTGGCTTGCCCTGCATATCTTCTATCCTTATAACGCCCACTTCGAGGTCTACAGGGCCGAAAGGTATTCTCTCAGGATTCTCCACATTGTAGTGTGCATCACCAAACCATGATTCCCTTGCATGTCCATCGTCACGGATAATCAGGCGGTTGAATCCCAGTTGAGGAAATGTACGATGCCCGGCAGAAACCCGGGCAGGAAACATATCATTCAACGCTTTGCCTACTACCTCTATAATGCGGTCTTCAAAATAAGTGGTATTTGAAGGATAAGTCTTGCTCCTGTCGAACAAAGCCAGTGCGATAGGGCACGAATGAGAGTGCGATGCACTGATAAGCACCTGTGAAATACCGTATTTCTCTTTACAGATTCTTTTTACACGTTCGCTCTCGAAGCCGACCAAATCGACAGATACCTGAGCAATGCGCAACCCTCCTACTTCCAGCACCAGACTGCGTGCAAACACGGAGTCATGCAATGGAAGTACATTTTGCGGGGTAATATTTATTTTTGCTGTTCCTGCCAGGAGTTGCCCCTCGGCGGCTTTTGTTTTGGAAGGGAAGGCAAAGAGGGTTAATAATAATAGTGTTAATATATAATTTTTCATGGGTGATTTATTTTTTACCACGTCTTTTAAGACGTGGATAAAGATTTATCTAAAAGGACTTTAGTCAAAAAGGGATTTGGCTAAAGCCAATTTCAGATTAACAATCATATTCCTCCACTTGAAAGTGGAGGCAATTAAAACAAAATCAGAATCTCGCTGACGCGGACATCTTGTCCGTGTCCTGTTCAAAGAGCATGCTATATTTTTTGCTTCGCTACACACATACATGAAATCTGCGCGAGCAGGAGAAATTGAGTCGGCTACGCTCCCCGAGCGTTGTTTCTGCACGGGCAAGGCTATGAAATTTATTCTGATGTAGAGGCAGACCTGTGTGTCTGCCTGAGAAGTAGGCGAACACGCAGGTTCGCCCCTACAACATCAATAAATATTATTTCCTCTGAGGCATTTTATAACTCAATGGAATCTCCCTCCGTAGCATCTTCGTAGCCTCACCTGTGAGCCACAAATAATGGTCAGAAGGCATGCCATCCATACCTACAAACTTGGCAATATCGCTTACCGGAGGATTATCGCTTACCTTGAAAATCGCTGTGCCTTCGTTCACTTCGTCAAACATGGCAACATAGACCATCGAAGCACCTGCATTGATTGCTGTGTACAGTTGCTGCCAGTAGAAGCGTCCGCCCTGCCGTGGTATTGAACCCGAAGGTTTTACATCATCAGGAAACTCGAAACGGCTGAGGTTGTGCCAACTGAATCCCGGTGTAACACAAGGTACATAGTCTATATTGTTTTGCTTACACCATTCCATATCACCAACAATCAAATCCCTGAAACGATCCATATCGTTGTGCAACAGCGGGGTAAAGCGCTGAACAGTCCACGGCAGAACAATATCCGCCTGCCTGATAACCGTGTGCAGGTACGGGTCGTTGATACAATCGGCATTCAAATCGCGCCAGAAAGTAGGCACACCCAGCATCACGCTGCATCCTCCATACACAGGATCGTTTTTCAGGAAGTCAATAAAACGCTCTATACCGATATTGCGTATATTATAAGGCCTATCCGGAAAGCCTATGCCCCAGATAGCAACAAGGGGTTTTCCGTTGTGGTGCAGATAGGTTTTATTTCCTGACTGGTTGGTTACTTTCAGTTCATCCACCAGAAATTTCCAGTCTTCGATAAGGCTTGAGCAATCTTCACCTGAAGCTTTTAATCCTGAAAGGTCGTACATAACAGCCGCAGCACGTCCATACTTGGAAGCGGCCTCAAAGCCGTTTTTTATCACTTCGGTGCGGACACTATTACGTGCCTGAGGTTGGGCTGTATGCCAAAAACGCTGCATAAACACACCATCGATACCATATTGCTGCATCCATTTGAAGTGCAGGTCAATCGTACTTTTATCGGTAGAACTGAAAAAACGGGCAGTGGAACCATCCGCCAGTTTCAAGCCTGTAGGATACGTTTTTTCATATTCGCTCACATCAGGCCACATATCGAGCCTGACCTGTTTTTCATCGGCATGCATCACTCCATCGGACGGAGCGATGAACCAACCCTGATAACCGGCCATAATCAGACCTTTATAGCTGGGATACTGGGTTGTGGTTGCATGTTTGCGGGTCTGTGCTGTCAGGCAGACAGAACAGGCAATGGATAGTAGTAAAAGAATAGCTTTTAGATTCATTGTTTTATATTATTAAGTTATTTCAGAATAGACAAAATTTGCTCTGTACTACTCCTAATGAGCAATACCATTTCAGATTTATAAATAAGATAATAAACTACTTACCTCTCCTGAACGTATACGATTGATTGGGTTGTGTCATCAGGTCGTACTCATACACTTTGTATAATAGCGGGTATTGAGGATTGACCTCTTTAGAGACAAATGGCTCTTTAATATTTGCTGTTTTATATAAAGGGTTAGGGTTTATACCTTTTGCCTCTTTCAATCCTGAGCCGTTTAATGGCACATACGAACAAAGGCGCATATTTCCACCCAGTCGGGAAGTTACTGTTACGGCAGATATTTCGCCTCCGTCCCATTCCATTGATGTAATTTCGAAACCACCGCGTGCCATCAGCCCTTTGATGCTTCCTTTCTTCCAGTTATCGGGTAGTGCCGGCAACAGGTGAATAGCTCCGTCATGGCTTTGGAGAAGCATTTCAGCAACTCCTGCCGTGAATCCGAAGTTCCCGTCAATCTGGAACGGCGGATGTGCATCGAAGAGGTTCGGATAAGTACGTCCATCATCATTTCCGGGTTCTACCAATGATAACATATTGGTGATTATCTTTTGGGCATGATTGCCATCCAGCAGGCGTGCCCAGAAATTGATCTTCCAACCTATCGACCAGCCTGTAGCCATATCGCCACGGTAAAGCAGGGAGTTCTTAGCTGCCTGAAAAAGCGTAGGGTGCGAATAAGGCGATATCTGGTTACTAGGATACAATCCGTATAGATGTGATACATGACGGTGATCGTTTTTAGGATCATCCAAATCACCCAGCCATTCCTGCAACTGGTTGTGCCGTCCTATCTGCATCGGAGCAAGGCGTGCAATCATATTTTCAAGTTTCTGATTGTATGCGTTATCATTTAAACCTAAAGCTTTGGAAGCATCCAGCGCATTATTTAGCACATCAAAAACAATCTGGTTATCCATTGTAGAACCTGCCGTGATGCTTGTATCTTTTCCCGGAGGGCCTTGTTCGGGTGAAGTGGAAGGTGCTGATACCATCCATTTATATGTAGGATGCTCTGTGAGGAAATCGAGGAAGAAGTCCGCTGCTCCTTTCAGTACAGGATAGGCTTCTTTCAGGAAAGTCTTATCTCCTGTATATAAATAATGTTGCCACATATGCTGGCTGAGCCATGCCCCGCCATTAGGCCACATACCGTAGAACGCGCCATCCACAGGACCTGTAGTACGCCAAAGGTCTGTATTATGATGTGTTACCCAGCCTCCTGCATTGTACATCACTTTTGCTGTTTCCTGTCCGGTCACTGCGAGTTCCTGTAGCATCTGAAACAATGGCTGATGCGTTTCACTCAGGTTGGTAACCTCTGCCGGCCAGTAATTCATCTCTGTGTTTATATTGATAGTGTACTTGCTATCCCACGGTGGAACAAGCTGGTCGTTCCATATACCCTGCAATGTAGACGGCTGACCGCCCGGCTGCGAAGAACTGATAAGCAGGTAACGCCCAAACTGGAAAAGCAATGTTACCAGGCTCTGATCTTTACCATCTTTGAAATTCCGTACCCTGACATCGGTTTCTTCACCGGCAGCGGCAGATGTACCCAAGTCGAACTGCACACGGTTGAATTGTTTTTGATAATATTTTATATGGTCTGCCAATGCTGTACTGTAAGGCTTGCTGATAGCTGATTTCAGATAATCGGCTGCCTTTTTTGATTCGTTGGCGCTTACGTCTTTATAGTTGACAAAGTTGGTAGCAATGGAGATATAGAGAGTAGCTGTATTTGCTCCTTTTACCGTTAGCTTATTACCTTCCGCTTTTACGCTTCCGCCTTCTGTTTTAATCTGTGTCTGGTTCTCGAAACGGATTACGCCTTTTATACCCTCATGCTCCGAGCCCATGCCTTTGAGTATGAGTTTGTCTCCTTTAGCTGATACCTGATAGTCTTTTACAGGAGAATCGTAACCTGCCGTGAAGCTGATACTGTTCGCCCTGTCGGCTGTAATGCGGACTATGATAACATTATCGGTAAACGAAGTAAATACCTCACGGGTAAAGGAGATACCATCTACTGTATATTTTGTTGTTGCAACCGCCGTTTTCAGGTCGAGTTGTCGTGTATAATCAGCATAGTTGCTATGTCCTGCAAAATCCAGAAACAGGTTGCCAATTGTCTGGTAAGGCATACCATTGTGCGGTGTGCGCATATTCTTATCCAGCAACATTTCGGCTTCTTTTTCTTTTCCGCTGAAAATCAGTGAACGTACTTCGTTCAGCACCTTCAGCATATTAGGGCTGTCGTTGCGGTGAGGCCCGCCACCCCACATGGTTTCTTCATTCAACTGGATTTGCTCTCTGGCAGGGTTTCCAAAAACCATTGCGCCCAGACGTGAATTACCCAGCGGCAATGCTTCTACCCACTCTTTAGCGGGACGCTTATACCAGAGCCTGGTATCGTCTGCCTTACAGATAAGGACACTTAAAATAAAAACAGAAATGAATAAGAAAGATTTTTTCATGGTATTTTTATTATCAGTTGACAAGTAAGTATACAAGTTTACTAGTTCTCCATTAGAAACAAAATCAGAAGTAAACTATAACAAAGTAAAAGCAGGTATATTAATAAGCCTATTAACACACCACTTAATAATATATTAAAATGAAAAAAGATTGTGGATTAGGCTGATTTAAGACTGAAAAACTGTTTAAATCTTACCAAAGTATTTTATTGCAGATTCTTTTTCTCAATAACGTCTGTCAGCGAATATTTATACTTTGTACCAAGCAAATTAAAATATTCCTTACTGAAATTATCATAGATCGTTTTCGCAATACCTTTCTTTCCTGAATTAAAGAGGATGGAACATTTCAGGTACAACGCTTCCTCATTTATAAAATCATGTAAAAACAGCGTGTCCGCAATTTTCAACTTCAGGTCGTCTGTCAATTTATTATAATTGCTTTGCGACAACTCTGTAAGTATATCTATTGTAAGATTCGAGAAATCACTCTTAAAGCCATCAACCCAGTCTGCTTCGGTATTTGGCAGTAATACCCCCCTTAACAAAAGCTCAAGCAGGTGGTCGATATCGGACTGTTCCAAACCATTATTTTCTTTTACTGATGAAAACAGGCGCATCGCCTCTGTATAATCACAGGCAATATCGTTGAACTTTATAGTCCAGAAACCATTTTGATTGATAATCTCTGCGTTGCCTACATTTTCAAGTACCGAACGCAGCTTGCTCAGGTAAACATTCCGATTGTTCTTCGCCGATTCCTCATTCTTATCGTACCACAATAGCTGGATAAGCTTTTTACCGGATATACCTTTCGGGTCTTTTTCTGTAGACAATATCAGTAATACAAGCAGGTATTTTAACATCGGAGTAAACTGGCCTGTAACATTCTGCCCGTTTTTATCCATTACATTAAAGCCACCCAGAAAACAGATCGACCGGCGTGAAAAATCATAGAACGGAAGTTCCGGTTCTTTCATCTTATCTTCAGCCACAGCGGCGCTTTCATTATCTTTCCTCTTTACAGCCTGCTGTACTTTCTTTGTTATCGCCTCCCTTTTCCTGAGCAGATAGTAAGAAATAAGCCCTATGGCTAACAATCCGAAGACAACGCATAAAATGACAATCCACTTTGGAGAGGCTTCTGCATTCTCTACCTGTTGCACACCGGTCACCGATCTGTTTATCGTCACCGGAGGATAATTCAATGAATAAATAGTTACTTCTGCTGAATGGTCTGTCCTAATTCTATTAATCAACGCATAAAATTTCTTCTGGCCAGGCGAATAATACAGGTTAGTATATATATAATGTGCTGTAAAATCTTCATCTATCGCATACGAGGCTATTTCGAAACCTTCTTTTTCTTTGTATATCCTAAATAATGTACCACCTTCCCATGAAGAGAAAAAATAAAAGCAATTCTCCTTTTCATCATAAATCAAGTTCTCTCCCGGGAGAAAGTCTTTTTCTACAGATTCAAACTCCCACAATTTATTCGTTTGTTCCGACAACAGATTTACTGCATAAAAATCGTAATAGTTGCGGGGTGACAATTCTTGCCTTCCCGATTTATTCCCTCTGCCACCAAATACATACAATACATTATTCACAATGGTAGTAGAGGTAGTATAACGCGGTGATATTTCCGGTAAATTTGATTTCTTGATTGATTTATTATTTATATCAAGCCTGAGCAGATCATTATTATATTTGTAAAAGCCATATCCACCAAAAGAGATCAACGTAGAGTCGGATGAAGAATAGAATGCTGCATTATTCCAATAGCCATGCTCTAACAAAGGCCTTATATTACTATCCCAGGAATGCGTATTGAACGAAAAACGGGAAACAATATTCTCATCCAGATTATAGGATACAAGCTGCTTGGCACGAGAATCATAGAATAACTGATTGGGGGCGTTGGCTGCTACAATCCCTCCTTTAACGCCAATTACCGTTTCTTTATTTTGCCCTGTATCAAATGATATTATTTCTTTAGAATCGGGAGAGGCTATATATATTATGCTCTCTTCGGGATCGAAAGCAAACAAAGAGTTTTCTTTTATGGCTTTAGAATACACTTTCTGCCATGTAGCATATATATCTGTTATCCACAAAGGATTGGTTGCGATTGCGGGGACCTGGGATACCGAATCAAAACTTTTCTCGTTATCATGTTCTTTTAATTTCCAGAATCGCACCAGATTATTCCCATCATATATTTTGATATCACGGATACTTGTAGAAGCAATATCATAAATAGAATATCCTTCAAAAGGGTAAAGCCCGAAGGCTATCATGGCATTATTTATCTGCGAGACGGTATATGGCACAGACAACTTGGATTCTCCATAAAGAACCGTGATCTCGTTTTTTGTTGACGACAATGTTATACTTACCGGAATCCATTGGTCACAGACAATCTCTTGGGTAACCATAAACACCGATTCGTTAATCACAAGCATAGGATATCGTTTGTCATTCTCGCCTACTGTAAAAACGAAATCTATATTTTCCTTTTTATTTGTAATCATTCTGAATACTATGCCAAAGACATTGTCTTTACGCACCTTCATATCGAATGACATAGTTGTTTCTTTTCCGAGTTTGAGAGGCTGATTATTTTCAAGAACGAGAGAAGTCTTTTCCTGATCGCCAAATGGGAATGACTTTATAAAGAGGCCATAGTCGATATCATCCGCATGAATAGTGTTCAGCAGAGCAGATAGTAATATACAGGCAAAAACAAACAGAAGTTTCTTCATTTAGATTCTATGTAGTTGTTCTTTCATTTTCATAATAGAACATAAGCCAACGAATGTAAAAATACTTCATTTCTTTTTTTATTCCAACTAATTGATATTGGATTTACATTAAAACTCTATTTTTTAATGAAAACCCTCATTAATATTACAAATTAATGAAATTTTAATATCCTATTAACCGCCGTTTACTCATATTTTTAATACCCATTCACTTACTTTGCAGATATAAATTTAGCAGAAAGCACGAGCCTAAAAGAAGTACGGGACGCTTCGTTCCCCGGCATGGCAACCAACACTCACAAGAGTGTAGTGTATGTAAATACAACAGAGATATTATCATTTACTTAAAATATGCAGTACCTATGAGAAAAATCGATAGCATCCAGTATTTGCCAGCCAACGGGCGCTAAAGCCAGTGACTACCAAATCATATCATTTATATAGATTTCATATCAGCTCAAGATATGACAAAAATATTTATTTCATAGAGCATTAAGGAACATTTTCACTAACATCCAAACAGGCACTGAACATAAAAGGAATATTTTCACTAAAAATTAGCAAACCCGCATTAATAAATGATTTAAAACATATAATTATCGAAATTTTAATGTATTTATTAATGATTTTTTTACAAAATTATTAATATATGTTATCTAAATTCGCCAAAGAATCACACGACTTAAATCTTATTTACTGACTAACCTATAAACCATAAAAACGTTATGAAAAATCTTATCAATTCTCCTTAGATCCAGATAACTAAATATGTGAAGATTAAAAAATGATCTTTTAAAAGAATTAACGAATCATAACCTAGTATTATTATGTATAGTTTCAAACAGGACAACACACTATTTCTTGTATAAAAAAACAAGGCCTTGTATTGGACCTTATATCGTTTTCGATACAAAGTTTCGTTTTCATGAACTACAGGAAATAAAAAACAAAGATCTATCACTTCACTTAATTCTTAATTATCTATGAATAAACAATCTAATTTTATTTAATGTATGAAAAAACAATTTTTTAGCGTACTCCTATGTGGAGCTGTGATTTTTTCAGCAGGTACTTTCTCATCATGTGGTGATGACGTTGATGACCTGAAATCAAGAGTATCAGTATTAGAAGTAGCAGTTGAAGACCTTAAAAACGATCTATCAAAAGCAATAACAACTGGTGCATCTATCATATCAGTAGAAGAAACCAATGGTACTTATAAATTGGTACTGAGCGATGGAAAAACCATCACAATCAAGACAGGCTCCGGCGGTGGATCGGATGTCACTGTAGAAATAAATGATAGTAATGCAATCATTACAGTGAATGGAACAGAATATGTACTTCCTCTTGGCTCTTCTGTAAACTCATTGATTTACAGCCCCGAAACTGTAGACGGCATTGTTACCCTAGGTAATGCCGGTGCCGACGTGAGCTTCCTTGCTACTCCGGCTATCAGTTCCTCCGACTTGGCAAAAGCTACATTCGACATCGCAGAAGCTCACGAGCTGAAAGCAGGTGGCAATGGCTTGTTTAAAGTTGACGGAGAAGCTACACTTGATGGCGATTTCCTTAAAGTAAAAATCAAAGGCCTCGGAGTAGAAGCAGGCAAAACATATGCTGTGTCGCTCCTTATGAGCTTCAACGGTACAGCTATCAGCTCCAACTACTTTACAGTAAAAGTTGACGATGACTTCTCTTTCGCTAGCGAAGATATTGGCGGCTTTACAATCAAAGCAGCTTATAGCCCTAAAGTACTTGAAAATGCAAGCTTCAGCGAAATGACTATCAACGGTCGTGATCTGCTTAAACTTACCAATTTCAAAGATTTGTTTGACGAGCTTCCTGCCAATGCTACATTCTCTATAGCAGGCAAACAACCTGAGGGCGCGGCTCAGGACAAAAAGAATGCACTTAGCGACAATCTGGCAAAAGACGGAGCATGGGCGATGAATACAAGGCTGGGGTCAAGCTTTAATGACAGTGAAGACAGAAAAGGATTCTTGTTCAATGTAATAGCTGATGATGTAGTGAAAGCAAAAATCTATGTTATGATTAACGATGAGCTTGCTGATGTTGATCTTACAGGTCAGTTTACCGATCAGGCAGAAGCAGAATGGGGTGGACGCGATAAGAGTTTGCCACTAGGTGCTCAGACTATTAACATACAAAAAGGCTTTGCAAACTATGAAACAGACTATCCGATCATCCATGGCGGCGCAAACGAATTCTTTGCCAACTGGGCTACTTTTGAAGTGAAGAAGGGTGATGAGCCTATTGTTTACAGCGATGGTACTAAATTGGTATTAGGTGATCTTGCGAAGGAATATGCAACTGGTTGTCGTGGCTTGTATTGGTTCTATCGCGGTTTTGCCATCTATGTACCTGAAGCATTAGCTACAACTGATGGAAAATATGTAGATGAAAATGGTAAATCATGGTCAGGTGCAGAAGGTTTTGGTTATGATTTCTGGTTAGGCCAATATAATGAATATATCGACAACCCATCCGGATTCTATCCTTCTTCAGTTACCGACTTTGGTATAACTATCGATGAAGCAACCGGTTCTCTTAATATCCCTGACTCTTATACAGGTTATGGATTCCGTATCGGAATTGGAGCTGGTTACGAATATGCTTATGGTGTGAAGAGAATCGGTGCGGCTGAGCAACTCGGTTTGTTCTTCTTCAACCGTCGCTTAGCCCCTGATGGTGCAACAATGCCTGCGCCTCAACCATAAATTGTTCTATAATAACGGAAAAAGAGGTGATGAGGGTGTGTCGTAAAGTATCTTGACTCTCTCAACACACCCTCCAATCCCTCTTGACACAAAAGAATGATTTCCGATTAATAATTTAAAATTATATCATGAAAGATAGTAACTCAAAAATATATGGAAAAAGCGCGCCGGCCTCGTGGAGGTTCGTTATAGTCGCGTTTTTATGCCTCCTGGTGGCATTGCCTGCTTCAGCGCAGCTCCGGATGATTCAGGGAACCGTCGTTGACGAATCTCAAGAACCTGTCATCGGAGCCACTGTGTCGGTTAATGGCAGCGCTACCCGCGGTACAATGACCGACATAGACGGGACTTTCAAGATAGAGGCATCACAAGACGAAAAACTGACTATATCATTTATTGGTTATCAGAGCGTTGTAGTGTCTGCTGATAAGACCGACCTGAAAATCACCTTGGTGGAAGACAGCAAAACACTGGACGAGGTAGTCGTTGTAGGATATGGTACACAAAAGAAAGTAACGCTGACCGGTGCGGTTTCTGCGATAAACAACAAAGAAATCGTGGTTACCAAGAATGAGAACGTAGTCAATATGCTCTCCGGTAAAATACCCGGTGTGCGTATCTCACAGAACAGTTCGGCTCCCGGTGACTTTGATAACACAATTGACATCCGCGGGATGAGTGATAAGAATAATCCGCCTCTGATTGTAGTTGATGGAATTCCCCGCGACAAAGCATACTTCTCACGTATGGATGCGAATGAAATAGAAAGCGTATCTGTACTGAAAGACGGTACTGCCGCTATTTATGGTGTTCGTGCTGCCAATGGGGTTATCCTGGTCACTACCAAGCGTGGTAGCGCCTCCAATGGTAAGTTCGACATCACGTTTTCTGCCAATTTTGCCTGGCAGCAGTTCCTCTATGTACCTGAAACGTCAAGTGCAGCAGATCACATGTTGCTTACCAACGAGAAAAGGTATAATGACTTTAACAGTAACTATCCTATCCGTACTACTCCTCAGTATACCTGGCAGGAAATGCTGGAGTATAGCACAGGCCGCAAAAGAAGTACCAACTGGAACGATGAGTTGTTTAAAAACAATGTGCCGCAATCACAATACAACATCAGTATGGATGGCGGGTCGGATAAAGTAACATATTTCTTCAACCTGGGCTACATAAAGCAGGAAGGATCTTACAGAAGCGGTTCGCTAAACTACGACCGTTGGAACTTCCGCAGCAACGTAGATGCACAAATCACCAAACGATTGAAAGCCAGCGTACAATTGAGCGGTTATATGGATGAGAAGAACCAGCCACTGACAGATATCTGGACAGTATACAAAAAAGCATGGAGCTACCGCCCTACTGCCGAAGCATGGCTCGATGGCGATCATAGTATGCCTGCATTCAACGATCAGATGCCGGTGGGAGGATATATGGACAATCCGGTAGCTACTACCAATAGCGATTTTACCGGTTTCCGTCGCGAAAAGCGTAACAATTTCAACGGAGCGTTGACACTGACCTATGATATTCCGTATGTAGAAGGGCTGAACGCAAAAGCATTCTACAGCTACGATTATTATGCTACAAACAATACGGAATACAGACGCACATACAATCTGTATGAACGTCTGGGCGATGGTACTATAAACAACAGAATCCAGAATGGCGGAAGCGACAGCTACCTGAGACGCCGCACCGATCCGGCTTACGGAACAGTGATGCAACTATCATTGAACTATGCCCGCAAATTCGGCGATCATAACGTCGGAGCTTTGCTGCTATTTGAAGAACAATATAACAACAACGACAACTTTTACGCACAGCGTAATATGCTTCTCGATGGCGAATACCTTATCTACGGTGAGGACGAAGGCCAGGTTGCGTTTTCTGACAAAGGTGGCATTTGGGATGAAACCCGTCAGGCAATAGTAGGAAAGGTGAATTATGACTACAAAGGGCGTTATATAGCCGACTTTGCTTTCCGTTATGATGGCTCGTCGCGTTTCCCGTCCGATTCCCGTTGGGGATTCTTCCCTACTGCTTCTCTCGCCTGGCGCATCAGCGAAGAACCATTTATGAAAGAGTTGGTTCCATTCCTGAATAATCTGAAACTACGTGGCTCTTACGGGCGCATGGGTGATGACGGAATAGCAAACCATTATCCTTCTACGGTGGTGGGGTATGAACTGAATGGACGAAAGCTTGGTTGGATCTACGATGGTGTCCTGATGGGCGGATTAACTCCTACTGCTATTCCAAATCCTGATTTGACTTGGTATATCTCAGATACATGGGACTTTGGGTTAGACTTCGACCTATGGAATTCGAAACTGACAGGATCATTCGATGTTTTCAAACGTTACCGGAGTGGCTTGTTAGAAACGAGTTCAGCTGTTATTCCTGGTACAGTAGGCGCCAGCATGCCTCAGGAAAACATCAACAGTGACCAGACATTCGGCTGGGAAATCAGCCTGGGACATAACAATAAGATAGGTGACATTACCTATTGGGTAAATGGGCAGATTTCTGCTACAAAGAATCGTTGGGATTATAAAATAGCTGAACCGGGTCAAAACTCAATGGAGAACTGGCGCCGTTGGCAAACATCCGGACGTAACAAAGACATCTGGGCTACCTACGAAGAAGGTGGACGGTTTACCAGTTACGACCAGATCCGCTATCACAACACCACCGGAGGCAATTACGGACAAGGTTCATTACCGGGCGACTACTGGTACAAAGACTGGAACGGTGACGGAGTGATCAATGACCAGGACCACCATCCGGTGGCCACTTACAACCTGCCTGTATTCAACTATGGTATCACCATGGGAGCCGCATGGAAGGGCGTAGACTTTTCGATGAACTGGCAAGGTGCAGCAGGTGTGTACAACCAATATACTGAAGTATTTGGCGAAGTAGGTGCATTCGGTGGCGCTATCCTCGATATCTACCAGGATCGCTGGCATACAGTTAGTCCAACAGATGACCCTTGGAATCCGAATACACAATGGGAGAAAGGGCTCTATCCGGCTACAGGACGTCCTTTTACTTCAGGTACCACCGGTATCCAGAATACTTCGTATATACGTCTGAAAACATTGGAGGTAGGTTATACATTGCCTAAAGTATGGGTTAGCAGAGTGGGCATCAAAAACCTTCGTGTATATCTCAATGCCTACAACCTGTTGACGATAACGGGATTGGACGATATCGACCCTGAACGTCCGGGTGCCAAAGGCGGTGGGGGTAATAATAATGATGAACAAGGTATTTTATTTTATAATTATCCGGTGAACCGTACTTTCAACGTGGGTGCCACAATTAAATTCTAATATGAAAGGACAGAATATGAAAACATTCAAATATATATGTATAGCAGCATTAACGCTCACTATGGGCTCCTGCTATGATATGGATCTGGAACCGAAAGGAATCATTGGAGAGAATGTCCTTTTGGCTACCGACAACGGTGTCAAAAAATATTTTGCTGTCATTTATCAGGATCTCCCCATCGAAGATTTCAACTATAATCATACAGGAGCCGATGGTGACAACAGAGGATATGCAACCTCCAATCAGGAAGGTTGGCATATAGGTAACAGATGGACAGCACAAAAGGGTAGTCCGGCTTCCGCCGCACTCGAGGCCTTAGGCCGTGGTACATCTTATGGCGATGGTTGGGGATACTGGCCATACGACCGTATACGCGACATCAACAATTTTATTGCGGCTTTTCCTGACTATAGAAATAATTATACGACTGAAGAAGAATATAACTCTTATCTGGGTGAAGCTCATTTTCTGCGTGCATTTTATTATTTCGGAATGGTGAAGCGTTATGGTGGCGTACCTATCGTAAAAGAAGTGCTTAGCCCTACGGCTGGCGATGAACTGCTGCAACCACGTAATACAGAGTACGAGTGCTGGAAATTCATCTACGAAGACCTGAAGTTTGCGATGGAAAATGCGGCGGATAAAAGCAAGTATACACCAGGCCGTGCCAATCGCTACGCTGCCGCCGCCCTGATGTCGCGTGCTATGTTATATGCCGGAAGTGCGGCTAAATACGGTGGCTACATCAACGTATCCGGCCCGGCTGTCAGTGCCGGCCTGATGGGCATGCCTGCCGACAAAGCAGAAGAATTTTTCCAATATGCGTACGATGCCTGTAAGTTTATCCAGGAAGGTGGCTATACACTGCATGGCGCAGGCGCCTCCGATGCCGATGCGAAAGAAAAAGCATATGTGGAGGTTTTTACAGCTGACAATAGGAACGACGAAGACATCTTTGTAAAACAATACACCGCAGTATCAGATGCTATCTGGGAAACAAGCTTGTTCCATTGCTGGGACGGAATGGTATTACCGTTGAGCATGATTGGCGGTGGAGCCGCAGGAGCAGCTTTGCAACCGGCTTGGGAACTCATGAAACTGTATGAGATGCCTGCCCTCATCGACGAAGATGGCAAACCGGTACGTTTCGACAGCCCGGAAGAACTTTGGAATAACGGGGAAATGGAACCTCGTTGCCGTGCCAATTTCTACTTCACCGGAATGACCGAACCCGGCTCGGGGGTAAAGGCAGACATCCAGGCAGGTGTTTATCTACAGTATCCGGGAACGGCTGCCGATGGCACTGCCGAGATCGGAGGAAGCCGCAATGACTATACAGACACATATCGTATCAGGGCGCAACGTGCTGGCGAAAGCCAGAATATCGGTGGCGTATCGGTGAGAGTAAGCGGACAGGATGGTTTGGGAGAAGGTCTCGGTGACGAAGGTTATACCCGTTCGGGAGCTTTCATCCGCAAATATACAGACCCTTCTGCAGCTGCTGCCAGCCGTGTATTGTTTGGTAGCAAACAACCTTGGAAAGTTTTCCGTTATGGCGAAGTGCTTTGCAACTGGGCGGAAGCTGCTTATGAGCTGGGTACACTGAAAAATGACGACAACCTGAAGAAAGAAGCAATCGAATATGTGAACCAAATCCGTTCACGTGCAGGTGCCCATCCTTACCAGATGAAAACCAGCCCGGAAGATATAGGTACACCGCTCTACGGATTCGCCGTTGACGAAAACCTGCAATACATCCGCGACGAACGTGCACGTGAACTTTGTTTCGAAAACCACCGTCTTTTCGACCTGCGTCGTTGGAGAGTGGCCGATGTTGACTTCCTGAATGGTAAATTCGGACACACCCTGCTTCCTTATTATGTACTGAACGAAGACAAATGGATATACCTCAACGAAGTAGAAACCATAGCCCGTACAGTAACATTCGAAAGAAGATGGTATTATGAACAAATACCGGGCGGAGAAATTGGAAAGAACCCGAACTTGGTACGTAATGATGGTTATTAATGGAAATAAATGAAGTAAAATACTTGAATATGAAAAAAGTAATATTTAGTCTGCTCGTGGGCGCATCAGCATTGTTGGCTACTTCGTGTATGGAAGTTGATAACTTTGATGAACCGGATGCTCATTTTACCGGACGTATTATAGATTCGACCACAGGCCAGAATATTCTTGCCGACCAGGGAGAGAACCGTATCCGTATCTGGGAGAAGAGCTATAGCATCAGCCCTGCCCCTCAGGATATCCCTGTAAAGCAGGATGGAACATTTAATAATACGAAGCTATTTAAAGGCACATACGATGTAGTTGCCGAAGGAGCCTGGTGGCCTTGCGATACGATACGCGTAGGTATTGGTAAGAAGTCAACAGAAGATTTTGAAGTAACCCCTTATCTGGTTATGTTTGATTTCAAGGCAGAATATGTAAATGACTCACTGACAATGTCGTGCCGTTTTTATCCCCCTATTGAAAAAGATTTACCAAATATCAGGGAGATCAGACCTTTTCTTAGCCTGAATCAATTCTGTGGCGCAGGTAATTCGATCAGTTATTATAACACCCCTGTAGATAAGGAAGAAAACCCTCTTTATTGGAAAAGCATTATGAAGCCTTGGGCTGGTTTGCCCAAGTTGGAAGATGGAAAAAGTGAGGTGTATAGCTGGAGGCTGCCTGTTAAACCTGGTTACGTTTATTTCGTCCGTATAGGAGCCAAAGTAAATGATACTCACCAGAAATATAATTATACGGAGATCAAGATGATTGAAATCCCAAGTGAATAGAGGTATTTAAGGTAATAAAAGCCTGTTTTCAAAAAATGTTGCCGGGAGGGATAACATAACAAATTCCATCCCGGCTCTTTTACTTCCTACAATAGTTCGTTATAGAACAGTGTTAATAACTGATTGTCAAATGAACAAAATGAATATTACAAGCTGATTAAATAGCTGTATTTCAGAATAGAGTTTATAACGAACTATTGTTTTATTAAAAATGAAAAATATGAAACTAAGCAAGATATTATTAGGAGGTCTGTTGATATTAGCAGCCTCTTGCAGTAGCGGAGACGACGACTATATTCCACCGGCAATAGATCCGGATCCGGATCCAAAACCACCGGTAGAAGATATATATAACGATCTTGGCTTTACACCGCACGAAGACGGCAAACCTTTCGACACATACCGGGGGCTGGTGATGGCAGGTTATCAGGGATGGTTTGGCGCACCCGGTGACGGATGCCCGCATGCCGACCATTCAAATACCGAGTGGTATCACTATCGGGAAAGCGAAGGATTCAAACCCGGCGTGTTGCGCAACTCCATCGACTTCTGGCCGGATATGAGCGAATATACAGTGCAATATACACCTGGAGACGATGGCACAGCCGACCGGTCGGAACACTTTCTCTATCCCGACGGGAAAAAGGCTACCGTGTACAGCGCTTATGACGAATCGAGCGTATTGCTCCATTTCAAATGGATGAAAGAATATGGGCTCGACGGCGTATTTATGCAACGCTTCGTAGGTGAAGTAATCAACAACAACGATGGAAAAACCCACTTCGATAAAGTACTGGAGTCGGCCATGAAAGGTTCTAATACCTATCAGCGCGCCATCTGTGTGATGTACGACCTGGGTGGATACGAGCCTAACAAGAGTAACAATACGGCTGCCGTTCTGGCCGATGCAAAAGCCATCATGGACAAATACCAGTTGCTGAACAGGGATGCCAAACAAAAATACTACCTCTACCATGACGGTAAGCCATTAATTGCTTTGTGGGGTGTAGGTTTCAACGACGGCCGCCCTTATAGCCTAACCGATATAGAAACATTAATGAATGGCTTGAAGGATATGGGCTACAACATCATGCTGGGCGTGCCTACTCACTGGCGCGAAAGACGCAACGATGCTTTACCTGATGCCAAACTACACGATCTGATCAAAGCTGCCAAAGTAATCATGCCTTGGTTTGTAGGTCGTTACGACAATAATAATTTCTCGAATTTCCACAGTTTGATAGAGCAAGACGTGAAATGGTGCAAAGAGAACGGTGTAGACTATGCTCCACTTTGTTTCCCTGGCTCTGCCGACCGCAATATGCATCCTAACAATTCTGTTCAACCACGTCTGGGTGGTACATTCCTCTGGAATCAGATGCATCATGGAATCAAATCGGGTGCACAGATGCTTTACATTGCTATGTTTGACGAAATAGATGAAGGTACAGCTATCTATAAATGCCTAAATCAAAAAAATGTGCCTAGCAATGCAGCTGAAAAAGATTATTATGTAGTGTACCAAAATGGAGGATATAAGATGACTTCCAATATGGTAGAAGGACTAACAGGAAACGACTGGTGCAAAAAGGCCTCGGAACTGAACGTTACCTTTACCGGCATCGAAGACGATCTGCCTACCGACCACTACCTGTGGCTCACTGGAGAAGGCAAAAAGATGCTGCGTGGAGAAATTCCTTTGAAATCTTCCTGGCCTGCTAGAAAATAAGCCCTATGAGATTACCAATAAATATGTTTGGAACAGGAATCCTAATCATTGCATTGCTCTTTGCGTCATGTAGTGATAATAACGAGACACCACCGGAGGAAACTCCTCCGGTAGTCACCCCTCCTACAACTCCCGAGCCCGAACCTGAGCCCGATGGACCTTACGTCTACGACCATGATTTGGACTACGACGCAGAAGCATTCCTGAATGCTTATAAAGGAACTGCCTATAAAGGGCCTCATCGTGTACCGGGAACAGTAGAAGCTGAGGATTTTGACGAAGGAGCGCAAGATGTTGCCTACTTCGAAAGCGATAACAAAACTGCCGATGGTTACCGAAACGGGCACGCGGTGGATATTCGTGGCGATGGCAGTGCATCCGGTGGCTATTACATAGGCGAAGTACAACCCGGAGAGTGGATGTGCTATACAATTGAAGTGGACGAAGACGGAGCTTATACCATCGATACCTATTGCACAAAAGGAGACGGCTCGGAGGGTAGTTTCTACTTCGAAGTGGATGGACGCGGTGCTAGCCGTAGCATAGCCATACCTCAGGGTGGATGGACAGACTTCACTAAAAAAGCAACAGCTACTGATATACAGTTGAGCAAAGGTAAACATGTATTGAAATACTACGGTAGTACGCCCGGCAATGTGGATAAATTTGTATTTACACGCACGGGAGATTTAAAAGAACTTTCCAATTCGTTCACCTATCCCGTTACCAAAGCGATGACCAATCCTCTGTTTGTAGAATTTGAGTCGCCAATGTATAACAGCTGGATGAAAGGCCCGTTGTATACAGCCGATGCTTCGGCACGTGTATGGAACATCGACGGAAAGGAAGTCCTTTATGTATATGCTTCACACGATATGGAACCCGCACAGGGATGCGACCGTATGGATCGCTACCATGTATTCTCTACGGAAGATATGGTAAACTGGACAGATCACGGCGAGATTATGAACGCGGCTACTGTGAAAAAACAAGCCGGATGGGGCTGTGAAGGTTTTATGTGGGCTCCCGATTGTGTATACAATCCTGCCAACGAAACATATTACTTCTACTTCCCGCACCCTACCAGTGCTTCCAACTGGAACAGCACATGGCGCATCGGTGTTGCCACCAGCAAGTATCCGAATAAGGAGTTCCGTGTACGGGGATATGTAGAAGGCATGTCTGCCGAAATAGATCCATGTGTGTTTATCGACGATGACGGGCAACCGTACATCTACAACGGCGGTGGTGGCAAAATGTACGGAGGTAAACTAAAGAAAGACGACTGGACAAAGCTGGACGGAGCGATGACTGCAATGACCGGAATGGTTGATTTTCATGAAGGTGCCTGGGTACACAAAAGAAACGGTGTCTACTACTTGTCTTATGCTGACAATAATCCGGGTGCAAACCGCCTGAGGTATGCGACAAGTAATTCTCCTCTGGGGCCATGGATATATCAGGACATTTACCTGCAACCTACCACCTGCGACACCAGTCATGGATCCATCGTAGAGTACAAGGGACAATGGTATGCTTTCTATCACACCTCAGATGTATCCGGCCAGGGAAACCTTCGTTCGGTTTGTGTAGATAAACTGTATTACAATTCTGATGGAACCATAAAGGAGGTGAAACAGACTAGAGGACAGAAGTAGCAATTAAAAAAAGACTTAAGTTGTCAATAACAATTATTGATACATTTTACTTTTCAACCCCTCCCTCTTTGGGTACTCCCCTTCTGCGAGGGGAGATTCGCAAAGCGAAGATTGATAGATGCAATCTCGTCTGTCAGCCACTCTTCCCTTTTGATAAAGGGAAGTACCCGAAGGGGGAAGGGTTAGATAGGTAACAATCGGCTCATACGATTTTTACTAATTAAAATAAATAATGCTTATATCATGAAATTTATACATGGCCTGATTGCAGCATCCCTCGTTTTTTTGCTGGGAGCTTGCACCGCTACAAACAACAACAGTGCAAACAAACAGCCTGTAGACTATGTAAACCCTTATATGGGGAACATCAGTCATCTGCTTGTTCCTACCTTTCCCACTATTCATTTACCGAATAGTATGCTGCGGGTTTATCCCGAACGTGCCGATTATACAGGCGATATGATCAAGGGATTGCCCCTTATCGTAACCAGCCACCGTGGAAGTTCGGCTTTCAATCTCAGCCCTTATCAGGGAGATAAGAGCAAAATCGCACCGGTAATTTCATACAGTTACGACCGTGAAAAGCTGACACCGTACAGCTACGAAGTAGACCTGGACGATCAGCAAACGCATATACAATACGCACTCTCACATCAGTCTGCTATCTATCAGATAGATTATACTTTAGCCGATAGCCCTGTATATCTTATCCTGAACTCCCGCAACGGAGGGATGAAAGTAGAAGGAAATACAGTGAGCGGATTCCAAAAACTTGAAAATAATACGAATGTCTACATATATCTGGAAACAGAACAAACACCTGTTCAGACAGGAGTTGTAAAAGACAACACTATCAGCGATAATGAAAAAAGTGTTGAAGGCAATAATGCTTCGGTAGCGCTATACTACGGCGACAAACCGCAGACGCTGAATATCCGCTACGGTATTTCATTTATCAGCGAAGAACAGGCCAAAAACAACCTGAAACGCGAACAAAAAGATTATGATGTAAAACACTTGGCCGAAAAAGGCCGCAATACATGGAACGAGGCTTTAGGTAAGATCAGAGTTGGTGGTAACAACGATACAGACAAGACTGTATTCTATACATCCCTGTATCGTTGTTTTGAACGCCCTGTATGTATCAGTGAAGACGGACGCTACTTCAGCGCATTCGACGGCAATGTACACGAAGACGGAGGCAAACCGTTCTATACCGACGACTGGATTTGGGATACCTACCGTGCAACACACCCCTTACGCGTGCTGATTGATGCCGAAGATGAAGTAAATATCATCAATTCGTTCCTGCTGATGGCAGAACAGATGGGTACCAACTGGATGCCTACATTCCCTGAAGTAACAGGAGACTCGCGCCGTATGAATTCGAACCACGCCGTAGCTACGGTTATCGATGGTTATGTAAAAGGATTGAGAGGATATGACCTCGAAAAAGCATATATCGCCTGTAAGAAAGGAATAGAAGAAAAAACGCTGATCCCCTGGTCAGGTGCCCCTGCCGGGTGGCTCGATGAATTCTATAAAGAAAAAGGCTATATCCCGGCCCTGTATCCGGGCGAAAAGGAAACTGTAGCCAATGTAAATTCATTCGAAAAGAGGCAACCGATTGCCGTTACGCTGGGTACAGCATACGACCAGTGGTGTCTGGGGCAAATAGCGAAAGCTCTTGGTAAAAATGAAGAAGCAGATTATTATCTGAAATGTTCGTACAACTACCGCAATGTTTACAATCCTGAAACAGCTTTCTTCCACCCGAAAGATAAAGAAGGTAAATTCATAGAGCCGTTCGATTACCGTTACTCAGGAGGTATGGGTGCACGCGACTATTACGGGGAAAACAACGGCTGGGTTTACCGCTGGGATGTTCCGCATAATGTAGCCGACCTGATTAACCTGATGGGCGGGAATGAGCAATTTATCAACAATCTGAACCAGACTTTCAATGAGCCTCTGGGCAAAGGCAAGTATGAATTCTATGCCCAGATACCTGACCATACAGGAAATGTAGGACAATTCTCGATGGCAAACGAACCATGCCTTCACATCCCTTATCTGTATAACTATGCAGGGCAGCCGTGGAAAACGCAAAAACGCATCCATACATTGATAAACCAATGGTTCAGAAACGACCTGATGGGTCTTCCGGGCGATGAAGACGGCGGCGGCACATCTGCATTTGTGGTATTCTCCATGATGGGTATCTATCCTGTTACACCGGGTATGCCTGTATACAATATCGGCAGTCCGTTCTTTGCCAAATCGCAAATGACAATGAGCAACGGAAAGGTATTTGAGGTAGAAGCGCAGAATTACTCTGAAGATAACAAATACATTCAGTCGGCAACCCTCAATGGACAAGAGTGGAACAAACCGTGGTTTAGCCACTCCGACATCGAAAACGGCGGCAAGCTGGTACTGGTGATGGGTAACAAAGCCAATAAGGCATGGGGAGCAAATGATGTTCCGCCTTCGGCTGAGAAAATGTAATTCTCTTTATTTATTGATTGTAGGGGTTGACCTATGTGTCAACCCTATACAAAAGATCAACCACAAGGGATTGCCACTACAGAAAAATATTCATTTATGCGAAACAAACATCTATTCATAACATTACTTTTAGGTCTATTTTTTCTCAATAGCCCTTTTTCCAGAAGTCAATCCGGGGACAAGCGCATCATTGCCAACCCCTTGAATCTGAATTATCGCTTTCAGTTCGATGGAGAAAGCAGAAGAGAAGCTGCCGACCCAGTGATTGAGTACTTTAAGGATAAGTACTATTTGTTTGCATCCAAATCAGGGGGGTATTGGAGTTCACCCGATTTAGTGGACTGGACTTACATTCCCACTCAAACAATAACAACCATCGAAGATTATGCACCTACAGTACTGGTGCATGATGATGCACTTTACTATATAGCTTCGGCAAACCTGCAAATCTTCAGGAATGCCAACCCCGATGAGGATAAATGGGAACCGGTAGAAACCAAATTCAAATACGGCATGACGGACCCGGCATTTTACAAAGACGATGACGGACAAATGTATATGTACTGGGGCTGTTCGGATGTAGACCCCATCATGGGGGTAAAGATAGACCCGAATGACGGATTTAAAGCTGTAGGTGAGCCTGTTGTCCTTATCAGGCATAACGGAGACAAATACGGCTGGGAAGTTCCCGGCGTCAACAATGAAGAACAACGTACCGGCTGGAACGAAGGGCCGTGTATGATAAAATATAAAGGAAAATACTATCTGCAATATGCTGCTCCCGGCACGCAATACCGCATTTACGGCGATGGCATCTACACATCCGACAATCCACTGGGGCCATATACCTATGCCGAAAACAGCCCTTTCTCATTCAAACCGGGAGGCTTTATCGGCGGAGCAGGACACGGACATACATTCAAAGACAAATATGGTAACTATTGGCATGTGGCTACAATGACTATATCAGTTCGTCATATGTTCGAGCGCAGGCTGGGACTATTCCCCGCCTATATGTCCGGCGACGACAATATGCAGGCACACACAGCATTAACAGACTATCCATTCACTATACCCGATAAAAAAACAGATCTGGAAAACAATGATTGTTCGATGTCGTGGAATATGCTTTCCCACGGAAAAAAAGTCACAGCATCATCTTCCCTTGAAGGATATGAAGCTGAAAAAGCAGCCGATGAAAGAGTTGAAACATGGTGGGCAGCCGCTACTGGTAAAAAAGCTGAATGGTGGCAGGTAGATTTAGGCAGAAAGATGAGCGTAAACGCTATACAGGTAAATTTTGCCGACCATAATTTCACCATTACAAGAAACGATTCTCCCCCTGTCTACCAGTATTATATCGAATGTTCGGACGATGGCAACAACTGGAAAGGAATCATCGACAGAGGTGAAAACATCAAAGATATGCCCCACGAACTTATTGTTCTGGACAAACCTGTAAAGACAAGATATATCCGTATTGTAAACGTAAAAGATATGGAAGGTAGTTTCTCTCTGTACGACCTGCGTGTGTTCGGACACGGACAGGGCAAAGCACCTAAACATACACCTAAATTACAGGTAGACAGAGATAAGGATGATACCCGCATCTTCCGCTTTAGCTGGGACAAAGTAGACGGAGCAAACGGCTATATCCTTCGCTGGGGAGTAAAGCCCGACCAGTTGAAAAATGCTGTAATGGTTTATGACAACTCTTTTGAAGGACGTTTCTTCAACAGGGACTCAGAATATTATTTCTCAATAGATGCTTTTAATGAAAATGGAATAACAAGTCAATGTGCCAATTAGCAAATATGCCAATGTGCCAATGGCGCAAAGCGGGCTAGAAAGTTATTGGCTAAAAGCTATCAGCTAACAGCTTAAAAAATATATAATTATGAAAAAACTTATCCTCACATCATTGTTAATACTTGGGATGATAAATTTATCTGCGCAACAAAGAAATGCAGATATCAAGCCACATCCCGAATCTAAAGACATCGTATCGGTGCTCGATTTCGGAGCAAAGGCCGATGGAAAAACGGATGATACCAATGCCATCCAGAAAGCAATGGAGTCTTTCGGGAAGAGGGGCGGAACAGTGTATTTGCCAAATGGTACATATCTTATTGCCGGCTCACTGAATATACCGCAGGCCGTTACTTTGAAGGGCGCTTTCGAATCCGTTCCTTCACACAACGGAATCCGCAATGCAGGGCTGCCTAAACCGGGCGAAGACGGCACAACTCTCCTTATCACCGGAGGCAAAGGACAGGACATAGAAGGTACTCCGGCTATTACCATCAATACAAACAGTACACTGCGCGGAATAGTTATGTACTGGCCAACTCAAGACCCTGACAAAGTGCCCGATGCTTATCCGTGGGGAGTAGCTATGAAAGGCAAAAATCCGGCATTACTCGATGTGGAAATGCTGAATCCTTACAACGCAATCGATGCATCGCACAACGAACGCGCCCTTATCCGCAATATCAGCGGACAACCGTTGCGCAGGGGTATCTATGTGGATGCGATTTATGATATAGGCAGAATAGAAAATGTACACTGGAATCCGTGGTGGAGCATGAAGCCAACCCTTTACAACTGGCAACGCGAACACGGCGAAGCATTTATCTTCGAGCGCACCGACTGGCACTATGTGCTTAATACATTCTGCTTCGGATATAATGTTGGTTATAAGTTTGGAGCAAGCCAGGGTAGCACCGGCTCCTGTAACGGGAATTTTTTAGGTATTGGAGCCGATGCATGCCACACTTCCGTAAAGGTGGAACAAAGTGCCGCTTACGGAATCCTTATCACTAACGGAGAGTTTGTAGCCATGCACGGCGACGACCCTACTATGGTAGAAGTAACGAATGCCAACAAAGGAAATGTACGCTTTGTCAACAGTGCTTTCTGGGGGCCATGTGAGCAGATAGCAAAGATCAACGGACAGGGAACAATCGGTTTCTCCGACTGCATCTTTGTTCAGTGGGACAGAAGCAAAGAAAACAGAAGCGCTATACAGGTCAACAGTGGCTCTGTATCTGTCCGTGGATGCGACTTTATGCACGACAGTCCGCAAATATCCATCGGCAGCAATGTAGACCGTGCCATTGTCAGCGAAAATACAATCAAGGGAAAAATACGTATCAGCAATAATGCAAAAAGCAGTTATGTAGAAGGAAATTTAGGAACAGAATGACAGTAAACAGTTAGCAGTTAACAATAAAGCTCTCTTTGTCATTCTGAGTGCAACGAAGAATCTCGACCCTCAAAAAAGATACGAGGGTTTGGCTCCGCTTCGCTCTGCCGATTTTCAATTCACTCCGTTCAACATGACAGAGTACAAAAAGAAAACAATACAACAATGAAAAAAGCATTCATTACACTTCTCATCCTTACTTTATCCGGTCAGTTGGTTGCACAAAATTACCAACGCACGCCGCAGGGAGTAAAGACCGATGTAAACTCAACAAGTATTGAGATTCAGTTTTTTAGCCCGCAGATTGTCAGGGTACTGAAATATCCGCAGGGAGAAACTCCTGATAAGAAAAGCCTGTCGGTTATCAAAGAACCGCAAAGTACAGACTTCAACATTGAACAGTTCAACAATGTAATCACACTGAATACAGCTGACCTTATCGTTACGCTGAACCTGACTACAGGAGATGTGCTGTTCAACGGAACAGATACCCGACCTTTCATTGCCGAAAAGAGCGTTTCGTCTGTATTCACTCCTAAGAATTATGAAAGCGGTAAAACGTATGAAGTAAAACAAACATTCCTTCTCGATAAGCAGGAAGCTGTTTACGGGCTTGGACAACACCAACAAGGACATATGAACCAGCGCGAACAGGAAGTACATCTGCGTCAGGTGAATATGGAAATAGCTATTCCGATTATCCATTCAGTAAAAGGCTATGCTGTTTTCTGGGACAACTACTCCCCCACTACTTATAAAGATTCATATGACGGCTTGTCATTCACTTCTACCGCTGGTAATTGCATAGACTATTACTTTATGTATGGAAAAGATGCTGATGGGACAATTGCACAAATTCGCGAACTTACAGGACAGGCACCTATGTATCCGCTATGGACATACGGATTCTGGCAGAGCCGTGAACGCTATACATCGCAGGACGAGTTGCTTGATGTGGTAAAAAAATACCGCAACCTGAATATTCCTCTCGACGGAATTGTACAGGACTGGCAATACTGGAGCACCGACAATAAGCATTGGAATGCCGTAGAATTTGGCAACCCTACATTCCCAAATCCGAAAAAGATGATAGATGAAGTGCATAAGATGAATGCACATATAGCTATCTCTGTTTGGCCTTCTTTTGGCCCAAATACAAATATTCACAAAGACCTGAAAAAGAAAAACCTCTTACTTGATTTCGAAACATTCCCGCATAATAATGGTGTAAAAGTTTACGATGCTTTCAATCCGGAAGCACGCAAAATCTATTGGGACTATATGAATAAAAATATCTTTTCGATAGGCATGGACGGCTGGTGGCTTGATGCTACCGAACCGGAATATTCGGGAGGAGAAAAAGAACTAAATCAACAGACTTATCTGGGACCGCTTCGCAGTGTATATAACGCTTTCCCTCTTGTATCGGTAGGTAGTGTGTACGACTATCAACGTCAGGTTACTTCCGACAAACGTGTTTATATCCTTACACGTTCTGCCTTCGCAGGGCAACAACGCTATGGGGCTAACTCATGGTCGGGCGATATCGTTTCACGCTGGGATGTGCTACGCAACCAGATTTCGGCCGGGCTTAACTTCTCACTTTGTGGAATACCCTACTGGAACACAGATATAGGTGGATTCTTCGCACACCATGTATATCCAGAAGGTATCAGGGATAAAGCCTACCATGAATTATATGTACGCTGGATGCAGTTCGCTACATTTACCCCGATGATGCGTTCGCATGGAACAAGTACCCCCCGCGAAATTTTCCAGTTCGGACAAAAAGGCGATTGGGCTTACGATACGCAGGAGAAATATATTAACCTGCGTTACAATCTGTTACCATATATGTATTCTATCGGTCACGACATTACAGCCAATGCAGGCTCTATGATGCGCGCCCTGAGTATGGACTTCGCCAGCGATGCCAACGTGCATGATATAGACAATCAGTTTATGTTTGGTAAATCTATTCTTGTTGCCCCTGTTACCGATTCCATGTATGTAAACCGTGTGAACGGCAGCGCAGTAGAAGATTTCAGCACTGTAAAATCACATAAACTATACCTGCCGAAAGGTGCTGACTGGTACGACTTCTGGACAGGAGAAAAGACAGAAGGCGGAAAAGAAATCAGCAAGGCAACGCCTATAGACATTATTCCATTGTACATCAAATCCGGAAGTATCCTACCGTGGGGACCGAAAGTACAGTATGCCGAAGAAAAGAAATGGGATAATCTCAACCTTTTCATTTTCCCGGGTGCTGATGCCGAATTTGTACTGTATGAAGATGAAAACGACAACTACAATTATGAAAAAGGTATCTGCTCAACGATTAAAATGAAGTGGAACGACAAAGCCGGAATCCTAACCATCGGAACCCGTCAGGGAGAATTTCCGGGCATGTTGAAAAACCGCACTTTCAATGTCACCATTATTAAGGATGGAAAGAATATAAACACCATTTCGCAGGCTGATAAGCAAATTGTATATCAGGGACAGGAGATTAATGTAAAAATGTAGTATTAATAAGGATTTTAAGGAGGTCTTAATGTGTTTTTTAATGAGTTTATTAATGATGAAAAAATAAATTTGAATTAAAAAATTACGAATTGTATCATACTCTTTTGTCATGCTGAGGCAACGAAGCATCTCGACCCTCAAAAGTTATATTCATAGAGGTAAGAGATTTTTTCACTCCGTTCAAAATGACAAAGACCTAAAAAATAACCTTAATAATTTTAATCATGAAAAAAAGGAATCTTATATGCACGGCATTTTTATCGCTTTTGCTCTTCAGCGCGGGATGTTCCGACACCCCGGTTTATAAAGATGCGAATGCACCTGTTGAAGACAGGGTGAATGACTTATTGTCGCGGATGACAGTCGAAGAAAAAGCAGCCCAACTGGATATGCTTTCGGCCAACGATATTCTGGATGGGCCGGACAGGCTGAAAGAGAAAGAAGCAGCCTTCTTTATCGACTCCATGTGCATCGGCTCTATCCACGACTTTTACCCGAAGACAGCGGCCATAGCCAATGCCGTACAAAAACGTGCCATCGAAAACTCACGTTTGGGGATTCCTGTTATTTTCATCGAAGAAGCATTACATGGATACCAAGGGGCGGGAGCAACCACATTCCCTACCCCTATCGGTAACTCATCCACTTGGGATACCATACTGGTAAACAATATAGGTAAAGCCATTGCTGCCGAAGCACGTGCACATGGCGTACATTTCATACTGGGGCCTAATCTCGACCTGGCACGTGATATCCGTTGGGGACGCACCGAAGAGACGTTCGGCGAAGACCCTTACCTGTCGTCACGCTATGCAGTCAGCCTCATCAAAGGAATGCAGGGCAACAGCCTGAAAGATAACAATACTGTTGTTGCCGAGCCAAAACATTTTGCCATACACGGTATACCCGAAGGCGGCGTAAATACGTCACCTGTATTTATCGGGGAACGCGAAGCCCGTTCTACACACCTTTATGTATTCGAAAAAGCCGTAACCGAAGCTAAAGCAAAAGGAATTATGGCTGCCTATCACGAAAGGGATGGCATCCCCGCCATTGCCGACCCGTGGCTATTGAAAACAATACTGAGGGACGAATGGGGATTCGATGGTTTTGTGGTATCTGACCTGGGAGCCATTGCCAAGCAATACAAAGACCATCACACGGTTGCCAACGGAGAAGAAGCCATTATTAACTCCCTGTCTGCCGGGCTGGATATGCAGTTTTATGATTATCCGCACGATGTATTCCAAAGCACGGTGGTGAAAGCCGTAAAAGATGGTAAGTTGTCCGAAAAAGACCTGAACAGGGCGGTAGCCGGAGTACTGCGTGTAAAGTTTGAACTCGGACTATTTGACAACCCATATACAGACGAAACATTGGCAGCCAAAGTTTACAGAAGCGAAGAACATCAGAAACTAGCACTCGAAGCAGCCCGCAAATCAATAGTTCTACTTGAAAACAAAGACGGCATCCTGCCTCTGAAAAAAGATATCAAATCCATCGCCCTTGTCGGCAATCTGGCAAATGTATCTTCTCTGGGCGGTTATTCTCCTGCCGGAGCAAAGGGAGTGACAGTCTATCAGGCATTGCAAAAACACTTTGGCGAAAATGTGAAGATTAATTTTGTAAACAGTGATATCTCAGAACGATTTGCCAATATCCCGCCAACAGCTTTGACTCCCGATTCGAATAAAGATAAGAACGGACTGGATATTACATTCTACAACAATACTAACTTTGAAGGAAATCCTGTCTACACAGATATTAACGATAACCTTTCGGTGTACTGGCATAACCTGAGCCCTGCGCCGGGTATCAATTCTGATAACTTCTCCGTTCGCTGGAGCGGCTATATCACAGCTCCGGTAACAGGCGAATATGAGTTCCAGTTAAATGCGGATGATTACGCGCGTGTATATATTAATAATGAATTGTTTATCGACTGCTGGGGAGAGGAAAAAGTAAAACAAACCCTTAGCAAAAAGATAAGCCTTACAGCAGGCAAACAGGTGCCTATTCGCCTCGAATATGCAGAGATAGAAGATATTGCCTTTGTTAATCTGCGCTGGAGAATGACACAGCTTACCTCATCTTCACTGTTCAGGGATGTAGCCCGTGCCTCTGCCGCTTCGGATGTTACCCTTGTCGTTATCGGCGAAACCGACAGCGAGGTGGGTGAAAGCCGCGACCGTCAAAACCTGTACCCGCATCAGGCAGACCTTGACATCATTAAAACGGCGAAACAGGCAAATAAACCTGTGGTTACCGTTATGCTGACAGGCCGTCCATTAGTACTGACCGAAATTGCTGAAAATTCTAATGCACTGCTGCAGGCCTGGTATCCGGGCGAAGCGGGAGGCGATGCGGTAGCCGATGTGATATGGGGCGACTACAATCCTTCAGGTAAATTAAGTATCAGTTTCCCGAAAGAACAGGGTACATTGCCTATCTATTATTCAAAGAAACCGTCTGCCAGCCGCAGGTATGTGGATGGAAACGGCGACCCGCTTTATGAATTCGGATATGGGCTAAGCTATACTAACTTCACATACTCCACATTGAGTGTACAGCCCGAAAACGCGAAAACAACCGATAATATCACTGTGACTATCAACCTGCGGAACACAGGCAATGTAGACGGAACGGAAGTTGTGCAACTCTACATCAATGATAAGGTAAGCAGTGTAGCCACTCCTGTGAAACTACTAAAAGGTTTTGCCAACGTCTTTCTGAAAGCAGGGGAAAGCAAGGAAGTTACAATAACCCTTACGCCAGAACACCTGTCATTGATTAATGCAGAGATGAAACGGGTAGTAGAACCGGGTGAATTCGAAATAATGGTGGGTAGTTCTTCGAAGAATATACATTTAACTCAGACTATCAATGTGGTAAAATAACCACCTCCCCCAACCCCTCCAAAGGGAGGGGAGATAGCTGACGCAAGCTTTCTCATCCCCTTTGGGGAGGTCGGGAGGGGTAATAATAATCTTAAAAAACAAAATGAACAATACGCTCATCATTAATAAATTAAAACATACAGGTAACTTGGCTTTTCCTTTCTCCCCTCCCTTTGGAGGGGTCGGGGGAGGTGTCATCTTAATCTTTCTTTGTCTTATTCTGGCAATAACCGCCAATGCACAAACAAAAGTAGTTTGTGTAGGCGCCAGCATTACCGAAGGAGGACTGGTTACCGACCCTGAGAAAGACTCCTACCCTGCACAACTGGGTAGCCTGTTAGGCGATAAGTACCAGGTAATCAATTGCGGGGTAAGTAGTTGTACTATGCTTCGCAAAGGTGACCATCCTTATTGGAATACAGATGCTTACCAAAAAGCATTGAACAGCAGTCCCGACATTGTTTTTATCGACCTGGGCGGAAATGATGCCAAAGCAGTAAACAGGGTTCATATGAGTGAGTTTGCAAAGGATTGCAACGATATGGTAAATGTTTTTAGAAGCCTGCCTTCAAAACCACGTGTTATCTTGATGTTGCCGTTTGTCTCTTTCGAAACGGATAGTAACCAGATATGGGACCCGGTGATAGTAAACGATATTATCCCGGCTATCCAACAGGTAGCATACAATGAAAACGTGGAAGTGCTGGATATGCACTCCCTGTTGATAAACAGACCCGATTTATTTCCGGACAAAATACATCCGAATGATGAGGGTTCGAGCATTATCGCCAAGAGGTTATATGACCAGATTACACTGAAAACAGATAATGAATTTGATATACTGAGCAAGCTAAAAACGGCTTACACCATCAGCGACTTTAAGGGTTATATCTGCTTAGACTTCAAGCTAAGAGGCCGCGAATGTAAAGTTGTGAAACCGAAAGTTGCCGCTTCCAACAAACCGTGGATATGGCGTACCCGCTTCTGGGCGCACGAACCACAAACGGACATTGCTTTGCTCGAAAGGGGTTACCATTTGGTTTACTGCGATGTAGCCGAACTGATGGGAAACACCGAAGCACTGTCTATCTGGTCAGATTTTCATAAACTGTTGACAAAGGCTGGACTATCAAAGAAAAGTACAATGGAAGGCATGAGCCGTGGCGCGATGTACTCGTTCTGCTGGGCTGCCGTCAATCCGGATAAGGTGAGTTGTATTTATGTGGATAATCCCCTGCTCGACTGCCGTTATCTGGCAGACAGGGAAGGTGAAGACCTGGGTGAGATGACAAGAGACTTTATGGCAGCATACAACTTGAAAACACGGGATGATATCCGTAATTTCAAAGGAAGCCCGATGGATAAGATACAGGAAATAGTGAAAGGAAAATACCCGATACTTATCCTTTGCGCCGACCAGGACGAGGCCGTATCTCCGACTCAGACTTTAGAATTTGAGCGGAAAATAAAAGAAGCGGGCGGAAATATTACAGTGATGATGAAATATGGGTTTAAACATCACCCGCATAGTTTTCCAAATCCGGCGCCTATAGTGGATTTTATATTGAAAGCGAATAAATAGTTACGAGTTACAAGCTCTACGGGCAGTTACAAGTTTTCTGAAATTATGAATAAGAAAAAATAAAACATAAAAACTATCTAAATGAAAAAAGTACTCTTCGCAGCATGTTTTGCTGTATTTACCCTGCTATCCTGTAATATTTACGGCCAAAAGAATCCGTTTATACAGCACATGTATACAGCCGACCCTTCGGCACGTGTATGGGCAGACGGACGCCTGTATGTATACGCTTCGCACGATATAGCCCCGCCGCGTGGCTGCGACCTGATGGATCAGTATCATGTATTTTCTACAGATGATATGGTGAACTGGGTAGACCACGGCGAAATACTGCGTTCGAGCCAGGTACCGTGGGGACGTCCCGAAGGCGGTTTTATGTGGGCGCCGGACTGTGTGTATAAAGATGGGACATACTATTTCTATTTCCCTCATCCCAGCGAATCGAAATGGGATAACAGCTGGAAAATCGGAGTTGCTACAAGTAAGTATCCGGCAAAAGACTTTGTAGTACAAGGCTATGTAAAAGGTATGCAATCGCATATCGACCCGAATGTATTTATTGACGATGACGGGCAGGCATATATCTATCAGGGAGGTGGAGGCACCTGCCTTGCTGGCAAACTGAAAGACAATATGATGGAAGTAGACGGCGAACTTCAAGTGATGGAAGGCCTCGAAGATTTCCACGAAGCAGCATGGGTACACAAACGCAATGGCATCTATTACCTGTCTTATTCGGACAACCATGACGACAACTGGAATGACGGAGTAAAAGGAGATAACCGTATGCGTTATGCCACCAGCGACAGCCCACTGGGCCCGTGGAAACATCAGGGGATCTACATGGAGCCGACAAACAGCTATACCAATCATGGTTCGATTGTGGAGTATAAGGGACAGTGGTATTCGTTTTATCATGACAGTTCATTATCTGAAAAAAACGGAGAGTTTAACGACTGGCTGCGCTCTGTTTGTGTAGACAAGTTGTATTACAATGAGGATGGGACAATACAGATGGTAAAACAAACAAAGTAAAATCAGTTAACAGTGATCAGAAAATACAAAACGATGAAAAAGAATCTCTTTATCCTATGCCTATTGGCTTTTACACTATTATCAGCCAATAGTTACAGTCAGAAAAATCCGTTTATCCGGCATATGTACACAGCCGACCCTTCGGCACATGTTTGGGAAGATGGACGCCTCTATGTATATGCATCACACGATATAGCCCCGCCACGAGGTTGTGACCTGATGGACCAGTATCATGTATTCTCTACAGACGACATGGTGAACTGGGTTGACCACGGCGAAATACTTCGTTCGAGCCAGGTAGCCTGGGGCAGACCCGAAGGCGGTTTTATGTGGGCGCCCGACTGTGCTTACAGGAACGGAACATATTATTTCTATTTCCCCCATCCTAGCGGAACAGAGTGGAACAAGACATGGAAGGTAGGAATAGCCACGAGCAATAAGCCTGCGAGTGATTTTCAGGTACAAGGCTACCTTGACCTCGGAAGTGACAACTTTGCGATGATAGACCCTTGTGTATTCGTTGACGATGACGGGCAGGCATACTTCTACTATGGTGGTGGTGGCCGTTGCAAAGGAGCTAAAATGAAAGAAAATATGGTAGAACTGGATGGTGAATTACAAGAAATGACAGGCCTTGACGATTTTCATGAAGCTACATGGGTACACAAATACAAGGATACTTATTATCTTTCTTATTCGGATAATAATCCGGGAGCCAACAGAAAGAAATATGCAACGAGCAAAAGCCCCCTGGGCCCTTGGAAATATCAGGGTATCTATATGGATCCTACCAACTGCGACACCAATCATGGCTCGATAGTAGAATATAAAGGTCAGTGGTATGGCTTCTATCACAACAGTGACCTCTCGGGAAAAGGAAATCTGCGCTCTATCTGTGTGGATAAGTTGTATTACAATGCTGACGGGACAATAAAGAAAGTGATACCGACAAAAGAAGGTTGGAAATAAAAACAGACTCTATTATGTTTTTTCGCAATCTTGCTGATATTTACACCCTGTATGAAAAATAACAGCTGATTCAATATCGGCTGTCCGATAAAATCTGTATTTTTGCTCATGCTTACTTTTGTTTTGTAGCTACTACAAAGATAGGCAGAAGGGCGGATTTTTTAATTTTTAAAAGTTCGCTCTGTTTTTTAGCGGACAGTAGTGATTCGAAATAGCAAAGATAGAGACTAAAGATAAGATAATAAGCGCATGTCGAATATTTAGGATTGTGTTTTCTGATGAAAATATGTCTGATAAAAAAAGAATAGAATCAGTCTGGATTAATAGTAATGGTTGCATAGAAAGTGGGGATTATATCCAAAATCAGAATAAGATGAATGTATTATCTTTCACATGTAAAGATAAAGGAGAATCGGCCCGTTTTCATTGGGCATCGTGTTTATTGTTAAAGGGTATGCCTGCATATACTCCTATAGAGAAAAATGATATAGGTGAAGATTCAAAAAAAATATCAAGTAGACAAAAAATTTACGGGAACATCCACCCTTTATACAACTGGAGCAAATTTCAATAAAAAAGTGATGGATATTGAATGTTTGAAATTTAAAGAAAAAGAAATTAGAACGGAATGAAAACTGGAATATTGGTTTTTATTTTTATCCTATTAACCATAACAATTCAGGCCCAGATTAACTATTATCTATTTGATCTGGATGGTAATTTGGCTATGCCTGATGATATCCCTTATTTCAATAAAATAGAAATAGAAAATGATAATTCTGGATTCTATTATGCATATGTATGCAAAGACAAAAAATGGGGTATATTAGACATATTAGGGCAAGTACAAATACCATTGGAATATCAAAAAATTGCCTTTTGGTATCCCTATAGAACATCTGCTGTTATGAAAGAAGGAAAGTGGGGTTTTATTAATTCAAAGGGAGAGTTGGTCATTCCATATAAATATCTAGGGTTAGCAAGAAGTAGAATGAATAGAGATCGTTGTTCTGTCAAGAATGAATTAGGACTATGGGGGGTGCTGGATATAACTACAGGTGAAGAAGTATTTCCTTGTAAATATGAAAAAATCAATAATTTTGAAGGGGACTATGCCATTTTTACCAAAAACGAAAAGCTTGGAATAGTATATAAAGGAGGTAAAGAAGTTTTTCCTGCAACGTATAAAATTTTACCTGATTATAGAAGTAAAATAGAACTTAAATATCATCCTTATACAAAGACTTCGATTTTTTTAACGGAGAATCAAAATGAATATCCGCAGTATAGGGCGTTTTTACTAGATTCTCTAAGTAATATCCTTCTATCTGATGTTGACTATATAGATGATTTTTTGGGAAAAAGAGACATTACTTGTGCTGGGAAATACGGAAAAAAAGCAATCATCAATGCCCAAGGGGAATATATAAGATCATTTATATATGATGATGTAGTAAAAGGAGGAGATGGATTAATCGGAATTATTTATGATGCCAAACATGACAGAGAGGAAAGATCAGATTGGTTTGATGAAGTCGGCAAATTGATATTAACTAACAATGGAAGTATAGCGGAAATGGGGGATACTGTATTTGTTTTTAGAGAAGAGCAAATAGACAGTTATAGCTATACAGGAAAAAAGCTAGGAGAAAGAAAATGCCAGGTCCAAGAAAAAGGATTATATATAGACTATGATGAAAAAAGCTCTCTTTATGGGTTTATAGATCAAGAGGGCAGGTTGGTTATTCCTCATCAATATCTGGATGTAGAGCCATTTAATAATGGTAGAGCTCAAGTTACAAAAAATGGGAGAAAAGGAGGTGTTATTGATACATTGAATAGGGTAATTGTTCCTTTTAAATACAATGGCTCAGAATTATATCCGGAAACAAAAAGAATTTTTCTAAGGAAAGGGAATAAGAGAATTATTGTTGACTGGGACGGTAATTTTGTATCTCCATATACTTATGATGATATGAAGTCTACATGGTATGAATCTTATTTAGTATGTAGAAACAGTAAATGGGGAATAATAAATACGGAAGGCAAAGAAATCGTACCTTGTATTTATGATGATATTTCTCTTGAATTACCAGATAAAGCAACAATATGGGAGGATAATAAGGTCGGGCTACTTGATATAACAACAAATAAGATTTTATTGCCATGTAAATATGATAAAATAGAAGTTTCAGTTAAAAGTAAATATATAGATTTTCTTTACAAAGGTAAATGGGGTATAAGTGACTTGGATGGTAATGAAATAATTCAACCTTTATATGACGATAAAATTCGTGTATTGCAAAATAATCGATTTGTAGCTAGGATAGGAGAGAATGAAGGGCTATTAAATTTAAATGGAGACGTTATAATTCCATTTGAAAATATAGATATAAAGAAATGGGGTGATTTATTAATAATAACTTCATATCAACAGTTCGTTAAATAATCACTTAACATTCTTATTTTTAATGAATTACACCAACAAAAGCTGACACAAAAGAATTAAGCGAACGACTGATTTTCAGTAACTTTAAGCAGTTTGCGCATAGAGTTACAATGAATGACGCCCCAAAAGATTGGATGGAAAAATTGATTTTGCCAATCTAGACTACACACGTATGGAAGAACTTAAGATGAAAGAAAATGGAACACAATTATCTATGAACGCCATTAAATCACTGATGTACAACTCATATATACTCAAACGATTTTTTGAGTTGTCTGGTTTTAGACCGAACAGATACTTAAATGCTAAAATTATGAGAGAACTCATTAACATAGCCTCCAAGGCGGCTTAACTATGATGGAGATTTTAACGGACTATTGGTACTTAAGATTTGAACAATCTCAGAAATTCCTCTTTATAGCTGGATGAAATCTCAATTTCCGTTCCGTCCGACAAAGTTACATAGCCTCCCGAGTTTTTGTGATAAGACTTCACAAAGTTGAAGTTTATAATATGGGACTTATGCACCCTTATAAACGGATAAGGCAGTATTTCGTGAAAATGTTTCAGGAAGCGGCAAACCATTTTCTTGCTTTTGTCTTTCAGGTAAATATCCGTAAAGTTGCCATTGCCTTGCAGGCGCATAATATCTTCCATCTTTACCACTTCAAAGCCTTCGAGCGTAGGCAGTATTACCTGTTGTTTCTCGGGTTTGGTTTCATGGAAATTCTCTACCAGTATCTTGTTGCGGTTAAATATTTCCTTATTGATAATGTGTTGCTGTACCTTATTCACGGCTATAATCAGTTCTTCGATACTGACCGGTTTGAGCAGGTAGTATGCCGCGCTCTGGTTTAGCGCCCGCAATGAATACTCTGAAAACGCGGTAACGAAAATCGTCTCAAAATATAAATCCTTACTTGCTTCCAATACATCGAAAGCGTTCCCGAAAGGCATTTCCACATCGAGGAAAACCAGTTGAGGTTCCAGTTCATGCAACAGGGGGACAGCGCTTTTCCCATCGTGCGCCTCTCCCACCACCTCTACTTGCGGACAGTATTTACCCAGATAGTTTTTCAGGGCTTCGCGCGCGGCTGGTTCGTCTTCTATTATAACACTGGTTATTTTTCGTAAAGTATTCATATATAAGAGTTATGAATTATAAGTTAGAGCCCCTCCTTTCGGAGGGGTTGGGGAGGTGGTTATTTATTCATTACCGGAAACCGGAGCGTAACAATAACACCTGTATCGTCCCCTTCCTTTTCCTTTATATCTATGGATATATTTGTATTATACAGGCTGTTGAGCAGGTTGATACGCTCATGCGTATTGGTCAGTCCGCGCGAGTTGTGTTCCTTCTGATGTCTGGTTTTTAATTCCTTGCTTTTTGTAAGCCCTATGCCGTCATCTTCTATGATGGCGTACAGGCTGTTATTGTCCTGCATTATTTTCAGGCTGAGCAATCCCATTCCTTCCTTGTAGCGTAATCCGTGCCAAACTGCATTTTCAAGTTGCGGCTGTATAAGCATGTTCGGTATAAGCATGGCATCGCTGTCGATCTCCTCGTCTATCTCGATACTATACCTGAACTTATCATGAAAGCGCAAATATTCGAGGTCGAGATATTCCTTCATCTGTTCCATTTCGGTAGTCAGGGAGATAAAGTCTTTATTGGAATTTTCCATGATATTGCGCATCAGCTTGGAGTATGACGACAGGTACTTGTTTGCTTCCAGTTCGTTGTTTTGCGCTATAAACTGGTTCACGCTGTTCAGGCTGTTGAATATAAAGTGGGGATTCATTTCCCTTCGCAGCGACTGCAGGGCGATCTTCTTATTTTTCTTCTTGATGGAATACAATGCTTTCGCTATAAAGAGCAGGAATATAAGGATGAGCACAACAACCCCGGAAAGCACATAACTAAATGTGTTCTGCTTGGCTATCAGCGCGTCTTTAAGCTCCCTCTCCTTCTCCAGACGCAGTATTTTATCTTCCTGTACCTGAAAGAATTTTTCATCTATCAGGGTACTGTCTCCTTTTACCAAGGGTTCGAGCTTGTTCATGAAATCGGCATATACATCCAGCGCCTTCTGTGTTTGTTTATCTTTGCGGTATTGCTGCACCAGCAATTCCAGGCTGTTTTTAGCATCCATTGTCTGCCCTTTGTTCACAGCCAGCTCATAGGCATCTTGCAGCGTTTTTATAGCTTCTTCCTTTTTATTGGCTTCGAGCAGGGTGTTCGACAAGGTTTGCAATTGTTGTATCTCTGCTTTGGCATTTACATTACGGGCTTCGGCTACGAGGTCTTTATTTATTTCTATCGCCTTTTCCGTCTGATTATTCGCTATCAGGGCTCCGGCCATATCCTGTTTTATTTTCAATGTCTCGGTAGGCTTATCTTTTACTGTTACCAGCGCCTGCTCGAGATTCTTTATCGCTTCCGGGGCATCTCCCATCCTCATATTCACATCGGCCATCTGCTGATAGGCCATAGCCCTGTCATCGGCATCGGTAGCCAAGTCCATATTTTGTTGTATATATTTTGCCTGAGCCTGTGGATTGCTTTGGTTCGACAAACGTCCGATATTATTCGTATTCATTTTTCGCTGCTTACTACTTGTGGTATTCATCTGGGCGGCATTCAGGCTGACGATTGCGGCACTTACATTATCCTGAGCCTCCTGCACCTTTGCCAGTTCAATATCTACGGCAGCTATCTTTTCTTTATTCTTCGTTTTCTCATACAGTTTTTTAGCACGGATAAGGTAACCTTCGGCTTTGGCATACTCGCCCTTATCCGACAGGCTCTTTGCCAGTTTCTCATAGCTCTGCGCCACCTCGTCGTCAGACTTGCCTTCTTCTATAGCCTTCGACACCTCCTGTAGTTCGGCGCTTTTGGTGGCCTCCTTAGAGTGAATAATGGACTGCGCCTGGCCATGAATAGCCAGAGCGGTAAATAATAATATGAAGATGTATTTTATATACATATTTTTTGAGTTAATCAGGGCTGAAAACCCGTGTTAATTGGCTTCGCCGAACCTTGTTTCAGCCCAATGGCAAGCAGAGCGGCGCCTTGGGTAAGAAACGTACGATGTAAATTGCGCACTGAAGGCGCAGGTCAACGATTGAATCATATTTATGCGCTTTGCTCTACCTAACGCTATTTCTACTGAAACTGCAATTTAAAATGCACTCCCCCTTTCAATATTACAAAGTAAATACTTTTAAAACATTTATAAATTATATTTTACCAATTGAAAGCCCGGCTTCACCCATTCTGCCCGAAATCTTATTTTTTAACAATATACTTTTGGGTAAAGAAACCAATAAAACTGAATGATATGAAAAAGTTTATACTACTTAGCGCAATGTTTATCGTTTTCACGATGGCCTCTTTTGGCAACACCCCTACCAGCCCGGATGTAAATATAGTAAATAGTGAGCAAAACAGGGACACTAAGATACAGGTTGCTATCCTGCTGGATACATCCAGCAGCATGGACGGGCTGATAGAACAGGCAAAGTCGCGCCTGTGGAATATAGTGAACACCCTGACTACACTAAAGTACAACGGGCGGACGCCTAAAATAGAGATAGCCCTGTACGAATACGGGAACGACAACCTGAGAAGGGCAGACGGGTATATCCGTCAGGTAACTCCATTAACCACAGACCTTGACCTAATATCGGCAAAACTGTTTTCCCTTACCACTTACGGTGGGGATGAATACTGCGGAACGGTTATCAGCAAAGCCGTGGAAATGCTCAACTGGGGAAGCAACTCATCTGATATGAAACTGATATACATTGCCGGCAACGAACCGTTCAATCAAGGGAGCGTATCGTATAAAACAGCCATCAGCAGGGCTTTGGCGAAGGGTATTTATGTAAACACCATCCATTGTGGCAGAACAGCGGAAGGCATAGAGGGAATGTGGCGGGATGGTGCCGAGAGGGGAAAAGGCAAATTCTTCAACATAGACCACAACGCCCGTGTACGCTATTACGACACCCCATACGACGACCGTATCAGCGCCTGCAACGACCGCCTGAACAGGACATATATCAGCTATGGAGCAAAAGGTTTTGCCCATGCCGAAAACCAACGGCAGCAGGATGTGAACGCAATGAGTATGTCCAAATCGAACTTCGCCGAACGGGCTGTAAGCAAATCGAAGCAGGTATATAATAACAGTGCGTGGGACTTGGTAGACAAAGTAAAAGAAGATAGCAACGCATTGAATGAAATCGAACAATCGGAACTGCCTCAGGAGCTGCAAAACAAATCGAAAGCCGAAATACAGAAACTGGTAACCGAAAAAGAAACTGAACGCGCAGCCATCCAGAAAGAGATAGCCGAACTGGCAAAAAAACGTCAGGAATATATAGACGAACAGGCAAAGAAAGACAATACATCGGGCGACGACCTTGGCAAAGCCATCAATGAATCTATTCTGGCATTCGCCAATGTAAAGGGTTATACGATCAACAAATAAAGACTTTCCGACCAACATTACTTCTGCCGGAGATATAAAAGAATTATCACTAAAATAACTTTACAGGATTATGAAAAAAGTATTACTATCATTCTGCTTCTGCATTTTCTCTATCAGCGCGGTAGCGCAGTTTGGTTCCAGTTCGGGCTCATTGTCGTATACAAGGGATGCCGCACAGAATTCTTCCGGCTATAACAATGATTACTCCTATTCTTCGAGCCGAAGAACCGGCAGCTACAACAGGACTGTAAGTATGCCGAAGCCGGAAACGTTTATTGTAGAAGATTTTATGAATTACCATCTGCACAATATTACGATCCCGCAGGAGCAGGACGTAGCGTTGAGCATCGATTACAACAACTCGTTATTAGGTAAAAGCGATGAGTTTATAGTGCAGGTAGGGGTTGCCACACAACCCGCCAACCTGCGGAATGACATACAGAATAAAGTCAACGCCTCCATTGTGGTCGATGTCAGCGGATCGATGTCAGGTCAAAAGATTGAATCGGCGCGGGAAGCATTACGCCGCTTTGTCAACTCCCTGAATAACGGCGATTATTTATCTATCATACTGTTCGACAACGAAGCCAGAGTAGCGTTGCCTGCTACCTGCCTGACCAATGACAGAGACAAGATATATTCTATCATAAGGAAGATTAATGCCGGAGGAAGTACCAACCTGAACGCGGGTATGATGCTCGGCTATAAACAAGCCATACTAAATCATTCCGACAAAGTAAACTCACGGGTAATATTGCTTACCGACGGAGAAACAAATACAGGGGAAACAAGACTGGAACAGATTGCAAACAATTCGCTGACATATAATAAAAAGGGGATCGACATATCTACGATAGGTGTAGGACAGTCGCTAAACTTTGACCTGCTCCGCCAACTGGCAGACAGGGGCAGAGGCTTGAATTACTTTATCGGCGAAGACAGTGAAGATATGTATAAAGTATTCAATGACGAACTGGATGCCCTGATGTACGGAATAGGTAAAAACCCGAACCTGACAATCAATCTGCCCAGAGGCTGGGAGATACTCAAATGTTACGGTTACAACCCCGTATCGGAAGGTGCAAACTCCATATCTATAAATCTGAATAACCTTGGAGCCAGTTCTACCCAGATCGTATTGCTAAAAGTGAAAAGCAACAACAGAAACGAAGGCTCTATCTCCGCCCGCCTGAGCTACTCCAACAAGGGCAAACATGAAACTTCTGAAAAAACGATGAGATACAACAGCAATAATCCTGTGACAAACAGAGAGGTAGAGAAAAACTATGATATAGCCTTTATGGCGCAAAATCTGAAAGACGCGGCAAAGGCAAACAATCAGGGGAATTATTCCAAAACAGAAACAATACTGAATAATACAATCACATGGATGAAAGATTCTCCATATTTTAATGACGGCGATTTCAGACGGGTATATGATATTGTGGCACTATATGCCCCTCAGAAATCAACCGAATGTGAACGTCCGGTGAGGTACGGGTATTAAAACGGGTATCTCAACAAAAATGCTGCGCCGGAAAGCCTATAAAAGCGTATCCGGCGCAGCATTGTATTTTATTATCCGGCTACAAACGATTACTCTAAAAGGTCGTACCTGTTTCGGTAACCTTTTATATAGCATCTGATTTTTTTTGCCAGCGTCGGTATTGAAAAACGCGATTATCTCAGCGGGTTTCTTTTTAAACAACTCAGCTTTAGCCATTTCGCTCATTTCTATTTGATAGAACGATCGAAAGTTGCTGACTACCGTTGAATCATTGTCGTATTTCGTTTTATATCCTGCAAGTGCTTCGCAACATTCACCTTCAAACACTATTACCTGACCGAAAACATGCGTTGTATTGCAGAAGCAAAAGACAACGATTAAGAATAAGAATTTTCTCATATTACTTTCCTTTACCCTAGCTATTTTACAAAGCAAGATACCTCCCTAATATAAGGACAAACATACCCGAAAATAAAACATCAAGGTAGTACAAGGTATAGTAAAATAAACTAGTATTATTATCAACGTCCGAGAAGCCCATCTATAAAAACTCCGGGATATTCAATTGCTGAGGCAATAAAATAGACAGTTAATACTAAGGCGATTATTACAAAAGCCATAACGATTCGATTTCTTCCTTTTAATTTATTATTAAGCATATAGATAAATATTTAATTTTATAAAACTGTAGAATCTTTTCCATAGTTAACTTACTGATAAATAACATATACCGCAATATAATACATTATAGGTATCATCCCCCTCTTGTCTGTGTCTTTATCTCGCAACACACAGACTGGAAGCCTGCGCGAGCAGGGTAGCTGTGCTTTTATCTGAATTAACAATTCTAATCCTTTATTTCTTCGAATAATATTTCTTTTTTGCAATGATACTTATTGATATTGAGACTATCATAAATGCCATATAAAAAGGTAATGTATTTATTGCATTTTTTGTGTAAAAATAGCATAATAAATCATTCCAAAGGAAATAAAACATCCTAAATAAGCTATAATCTGTAAAAAAAGAAATTTATTTTTCTGCATGTTTTCCATTATAATATCCTAAATAATATGCACCTACATATACTGCACCCAAAACAGCAAGTGGTTCTGTCAAAATAAACCGGTCATTGATTGATGTGCAGCAACAAAACCTCTTACAAAATCATCAAACCGGGTTATTAGGTAATATAGCAGATATATAGCCGATAACACAGAAATAACTTTCCGGCATTTAGTATTAAATAATCTCACTCTGTTCATAATTTTCTCTAATTAAATCTTTATAATAAATTCTTGTAAAATCAAAAAATCTATCTCTAAATAACTCATAGCCGAATACCAATAAAATTTAAACAGTTGCTAAGAATCAGGATTCAATCTAAACGCAAAAAGTAAAGATAACGAATTTAAGCATATATGCATAAAAATTGATATTATTAAACCGTTTTTATAACGAACTCTGGTATATCCAAAAAAGATCCCCATAATCAATTGAGGCACAACAATAAGAGGGGTTAGACAATATTGAATAAACGAAAGATCCCTATAGTTAGTTATGTGAATACATGCAAACAATAATACAAAGATATAGAATACGAACGTATAATGATTTTTCCATACATTTTCCAAAAACTCTGTAATCCTAAACTTCTTATAGTACAAAAGAAACAAACCAACTCCTATAATCACTATACTCAATACTATAGCTCTGGGAATATCTGATTTATTTAGTAAAAAGACTAGCAAAACAATTGCAATCAATAAATTTCTTTTAGTGAAAATAAGCGGTAACCGAAAAATTAGTTCCTCACAAACAGGTCCGACTACGGCTATTATTACTACTTTTTGTAAAATCAAGTCCATTTTGCTTTTCTCAGGCATGAGTCCGAAATATGATAATGGTGAGATTACAATAATTCCAACAAAAAATATTGTTAACATCATTAACAGATAACATGCTAACCCTGTCTTAACAAATCCAAGAGTCTGCAACCGAATCCGACCTGCAGTAGTTGGACTTTTCAGAAAAATAAAAATGTCTTTAACTATGTTCATTTCTAAAGAGAATCAACTACTTAACATTATTTCCAGACCTGTTATACAGACTCGTAATCATCAATTTGATTTTTATCTGTTCTTCTACCTTATCCACTTTATGTTATAAAGCAAGATGCTTCCCTAATATATAGGCAAATTCACCCGAAAGAAAGACTACCAAAGCAGTGCAAAATACTGCAAAAGCAACTTTTTGATAAAAAGAGATATTATTCAGAAAAAAGTTGAACGTTTCATTGGCTTTAGGATTCATTTAAAAAAATCAAAATATTGTGTTGCGATATTTAGTATAAAGTGCTTAAAAGCAATCCAGTTATTCACAATAATGGGCGTAACAAAAATCGCAATAACAATTGCAATTAAATATTGATGATATTTTTTTCTCATATTGGTAAAAAAATTATAATCTCGTGACTACTATTGTATCATACGGCAGCAAAAGTTATCAACGCCCGAGTAAACCATTTATAAATGAATCAGGGTATTTAGCGACTGAGGCAATGAAATAGACAGTTAATACTAAGGCGATTATTACAAAAGCCATAACGATTTGATTTCTGTCTTTTAATTTATTATTAAGCATATAGATAAATATTGTAATGTGAATATCTGTATTATATCATGTTAAGAACCTTAAAACCATCTGGCCAACCTAGCCCCATCCTCTGTTCTCATTTCCAATTCATTCATTTCCTCTACACCCAGTGCAGCTAAATCTGAAAAGATGGGGTAAGTAGTAATCCTAATCCTCTATTTTAATCAAAAATAAATAAAGCCAAGATAAAAATCCACCAATTATTGTAAATAAAGCCTTATAGATTATTATATGGTTTTGCTCGCTTCGGATTAATAATACTCCTAAAATCACTCCTATTGTTAGATAAATAATATTTTTCGTTGTTAATAATCGCGGAGTAAGCCCAATAGCTAAAGCTGCTATTGCAGGAATGATAAACAAATATGACAATTGCCCTAATATATCTCCATTACTGAAAGACAAACGAAAAAACAACATTAATGCCAATAGAGATACAAAAACGATTAATGATAAATACTTTTTCATAATTTAAGTAAATAGTTAAGGTAGGAAGCTGTTGGGAGATATACCCAGAGCCTTCCTTATTTAATTTTTTATTTCATTCCTAAGCCAACTCTAATTTCATAATCTACTGTATACTGATACGTTTTATTCTTCAAATCATATACTCTTGCTTGTGCAGACTTCCAGTATGTATATTGCGAAGCAAACTAAATAAGATATAACAAGATCTCTTGCAAGTAATTTTCGCAACACAGACTGGAAGCCTGCGCGAGCAGGGTAGCTGTGCTTTTATCTGAATTAACAATTCTAATCCTTTATTTCTTCGAATAATATTTCTTTTTTGCAATGATACTTATTGATATTGAGACTATCATAAATGCCATATAAAAAGGTAATGTATTTATTGCATTTTTTGTGTAAAAA
>NZ_QVMO01000011.1:0-18326 GCF_010501055.1 Dysgonomonas sp. 521 | reverse complement strand
AATATTTCTTTTTTGCAATGATACTTATTGATATTGAGACTATCATAAATGCCATATAAAAAGGTAATGTATTTATTGCATTTTTTGTGTAAAAAATAGCATAATAAATCATTCCAAAGGAAATAAAACACCCTAAATAAGCTATAATCTGTAAAAAAAGAAATTTATTTTTCTGCATGTTTGCCATTATAATGTCCTAAATAATAAGCACCCAAATATGCTTTTCTCTTATTTTTCAGATTCTACTTTAGTTGATTTATCATAATTAGCCCATGCTTCTCCAACGGCATGACCTAAAAGATATGTTCCTACAATGATAATAAAGATACAGAAAATATTTAGTGCTATTTTTTTATATTCCATATCATTATATTAAGCATTATAACCATTATATACGCCAAGAATAAATAAGCCTGCTACAGGACCTAATCCAGGTGTAATACAAGAAATCGCTGCGGCATGTAATAACCATTCTTTTGCGCCACCTTCTACTTTTTGTAATTGTTCATCATTTAACTCTGTTAAATTCAATGTTGTTAAATCTAAGTTTTTCATGATCGTAATTTTTAAAATAATTTTTGTATTTTGTTATAGCCCTGCATTTTTACATGCTTCTCCAACAGCATATCCAATCTGATAAGCGCCATATGCGATTGCTATAACAGCAGCAAGTTCAAAAAGTATTCCCCCATCTACATCTCTCATCTCCAATTCATTCATTTCCTCTACACCCAGTGCAGCTAAATCTGAAAAGATGGAGGAAGCCCAATAGCTAAAGCTGCTATTGCAGGAATGATAAACAAATATGACATTACTCCATAAGTTATGTATAGTTTTTCAAGAAGTATTATTGTCATACATCTACAAAGCTAGATAAAAAACATACATATTTCTATCTAATATGACTTTTTGCCACCAATTCAATAATCTATATAGGTAGGAATAAGGCGATTACATTTTCATGAATATGACTTTTACATGACCTTATAAGTTGCTATATTCATAAAATTAACGATTCCCCGGTTGTCCTTTCTCTTTTTATCGTATATTTGCATTTATAAAAAACAACAAGGTACAAGATAAGCGATTCTGACCGGTATAGTCAGAGACAAACAGAACATTAGCAAAACATAAACAATGTCCGTATGAAATTCATATATACACAGGTCAGTATATTCGTATTATTTTTGGTAGCATTCTCAGCTTGTGAAAACAAAAAAGCCGATGCGCCAAACAATATTGTATATGATTCGATAACGGTATCTAAAATATACCATCTGGAAAATGATTCTACCAAACCTTCCTGTTCGGTAAAGATCAGATATATATTCCCGTCCCAATATTCAGACACCACTATCCTGACAAGGATACAAAGGGAATTTAACTACGCCTTGTTGGAAGAGGAATCGTACGAAGACCTGAGCCCCGCTAATGCCGTGGATAAATTTATCACGGATTATATAGCCAACTATAAAGAGGCCGCCAAAGTACAGTTCCCCGATTGGGCAACCTCGGAAGAAACCGATGACTATTTCTCATTCTACAAGACTCTAAACTCCGAAGTTTTGTTCGATCAGGATGGGATCATATCTTACCAGACATCGTCTATGGACTTCAAAGGCGGTGCCAATTCATCGACCTTCTACAAAAATGTAATTATAGACCTGAAAACCGGTAATACAGTTGCCGAAAAAGACATCTTCATCCCTGAATACAAAAAGCTTCTCAACACGATGCTGACAGATAAGATCGTAGCCCAGAACAACGTAAAAAAGGCTGAAGACCTTCTCGAATTCGGATACTGGGGTATTGAAGACATTGCTTCCAACAACAACTTCGCCATCGACAGCAAAGGGATAACCTACCTCTTCAATCAGGGAGAATACTCTGCACCGTCATTAGGGGCGATAAAAGTAGCATTCACATTTAGCGAGCTGTCTCCGATATTAAAAGAGGATTCTCCTATCTCATCTTTATCAGGTAAATAATGGATATAATTCTGAAATACTTCCCCAATATAAGCGAAAAACAAAAAGAGCAGTTTGCCGCCCTGTATGAACTATACGCCGACTGGAACTCAAAAATAAACGTGATCTCCCGTAAGGATATTGAGAACCTGTACACGCACCATGTACTCCATTCGCTGGCTATCGCTAAGCTGATACAGTTTACAGACGGCACGCAGATAATGGACGTGGGCACAGGCGGAGGCTTTCCGGGAGTGCCTCTCGCTATACTTTTCCCTAAGTGCAACTTCCTGCTGGTAGACAGCATTGGCAAGAAAATACGGGTAGCCACAGAAGTATCCAACGCTATAGGGCTGGAGAACATACAATTGCGTCATTGCCGCGCCGAAGAAGTCAAAGAAAAGTTCGACTTTGTAGTAAGCCGCGCTGTGATGCCCCTACCCGACCTTGTAAAAATCATCCGTAAAAACATATCGAAGGAGCAGCGCAACGCCCTGCCCAATGGCCTGATCTGCCTCAAAGGCGGTAATCTGGACAGCGAGCTACAGCCATTTAAGAAAACTGCCGAAGCAGACGATTTGTCCATGTACTTCGAAGAAGAATACTTTAAGACAAAGAAGATTGTGTATGTGCTGATATAAGTGAGGTGCTATTTTGAGTTTAACGTGCTTTATTTCCTAATGGAATTGTTATAATAAATTTTTCTCATTTTCCTTTTGTCATATCATTATTTTTTATTTACCTTTGTACTGTAATAATAAATATTACAGTATGAACGACCGCAGATTTGCCATATCAATACATATACTGGTGCTTCTGGCTAAAAATCCGGACAAACTGCTTGCCTCCGATTACCTGGCAGGGAGCATGAATATAAATCCTGTGCTGGTAAGAAAAGAACTATCGAACCTTCGCAAGCATGGGATTGTTATAAGCAAGGAAGGGAAGCACGGAGGATGTATGCTTGCAAGGCCGGCGGCTGAAATTTATCTATCGGATGTATATAAGACCGTCAGTTCGCACACTATACTGGGAAATGAACTGGCCTCGCCCAACCCCCAATGTCCTGTAGGCAAGCAGATAAACGAGCACCTGAACAAGTTGAATCTTGAAGCTGAAAACATAATGGTACGGCAGTTGTCGGGACAGACGTTAGCTGATTTCAGCAACAGGTTCAGTTGATATTTTTTTACTCAAAACTGTAATAAATAAGTATACAGAATAAATACATTAATAAAAAAGAGAAATCATGAAGAAAGTAGCATTGATCGGAGCAACAGGTTTTGTTGGCTCACACCTATTAGCAGAATTAATCAACAGAGGTTATGAAGTAACAGCATTCGCCCGCTCGGTAGACAAAATTCCCGTAAAAGACGGAAATCCTAAAACCATAGCCCTTGATGTAACAGACACCAAAGCACTGGCTGAGGCACTGAAAGGCAACGATATCGTACTAAGCGCGTTCAACCCCGGATGGACTAACCCCAATATCTACAATGACTTTATGAAAGGTTCGGAAGCCATACAGGAAGCCGTAAAAGAAGCGGGCGTAAAACGTTATATCATTATCGGCGGAGCCGGAAGCCTTTACATCGACGGGAAACAAATAGTAGACGGGGAAGACTTTCCCGAAAGCATCAAAGCGGGAGCAACCGCCGCTAGGGATTATCTGGATGTACTCAAAAAAGAAACCGGACTGGACTGGACAATGTTCTCTCCCGCCATCAACATGCATCAGGGAATCAAGACAGGACGGACAGGCAAATACCGCCTGGGTACAGACGAACCGATATTCGACAAGAACGGCGAATCGGTTTTATCGGTAGAAGATCTTGCCGTGGCGGTAACAGATGAGATAGAAAACCACAAATTTCCCCGCCAACGTTTTACCGCGGGATATTAAGAGCCTGTTTGAATTATATCGAAAAAATGTTATTGTTGCCGACCGATTTTACAACGATTTTCATCTTCTGAATATCTGGGACAGCAACCATGTATTTTTTGTTGTAAGGCACAAAGGAAACCTCAAATATCGAACAATAAAGGAACTGGATTTGTCCGACAACAGACATCAACATATACTCAAGGACGAGATAATAGATCTCCACAACGAAAAATAGCCCCAAACGGTTGCTGAAATACAGCTAGTAAAAAACATGCACTGACCGACGACCGTTGTGATTAGCTTTCAAATTAGTATATTAGCGTGAGGATATACAGCTGTTGCGCCGGGTATGATCGTAATCAATGGGTTGTGATTAGCTTTCAAATTAGTATATTAGCGTGAGGATATACAGCTAAACTGTGCAGAGAATGCGAATTCAGAGAGTTGTGATTAGCTTTCAAATTAGTATATTAGCGTGAGGATATACAGCGTATCAATTTTTTTATCATATAATGCTTTTGTTGTGATTAGCTTTCAAATTAGTATATTAGCGTGAGGATATACAGCGCAGAATTGGCAGAAAGTAGCGATAGAGTGGTTGTGATTAGCTTTCAAATTAGTATATTAGCGTGAGGATATACAGCCGCCGTATGGGAATGCCTTTAAACCTGCGAGTTGTGATTAGCTTTCAAATTAGTATATTAGCGTGAGGATATACAGCTGAACGTATCGAAGATAAGGTAGCCAGGGCGTTGTGATTAGCTTTCAAATTAGTATATTAGCGTGAGGATATACAGCAAGATGTCGAAGAACCCGAAGTTGAAAAAAGTTGTGATTAGCTTTCAAATTAGTATATTAGCGTGAGGATATACAGCGTCAAGAAGTTGTGTTTCAAGAAGTGGTAAGTTGTGATTAGCTTTCAAATTAGTATATTAGCGTGAGGATATACAGCATGTTAAAGATTCGCATGTTTCCGCACTTTGTTGTGATTAGCTTTCAAATTAGTATATTAGCGTGAGGATATACAGCGTGTTGATACGCTCTGTGATGTCTTGGTGGTTGTGATTAGCTTTCAAATTAGTATATTAGCGTGAGGATATACAGCCTAGCATTGATGTGAACGAAGCACAGAGAGTTGTGATTAGCTTTCAAATTAGTATATTAGCGTGAGGATATACAGCTTTTTCTATCTGTTGTAGCTGTACCACCAGTTGTGATTAGCTTTCAAATTAGTATATTAGCGTGAGGATATACAGCATACCCTCAATATTAGTGCTATATATCAAACGATTACAACAAAATTTAGACTTGAAGAAAATGTGTATATCCAAACAAAGAATCGGTAATTTTCCCGATTCTTTGTTTTCTAAAATAACTCCAATTGCTGATATGGAGTAGTTATATTTTTTTCCTTTTTTTCATAAAAGAGCTCCATTGCCTCAAATTGCTTATCAGTAATACTTAGAATTCCAACATAACCTTTTGGTGGTAAACTTTTCTTTACTCTGGTAATGTGTACGGCTGCATTCTCCCTACTAACACAATGACGCAAGTAAATTGAAAATTGAAACATTGTGAAACCATCTTGTATGAGTTTTTTACGAAAATCTGCATACATTTTTCGCTCTTTCTTGGTTTCAGTTGGTAAATCAAAAAATACCATTACCCACATAATTCTGTATTCATTTAGTCTGGATAAGCTCATTTACAATCAGATAATTATATCAGGGTATACAATTTTGCGAAATTCCCCCGAAAAACATTTGTATAAACTTGCCGCAGTTTGTGATGCAGCAACCAATAAAGGGCGACGTTTACCATTCATTAATACATCCTGAGCTGGAATAGATAAAAGCACTTGTTTCAATTCAAGATTCAATTCTGATATATCAATCCCAGTACTAACTATGTCAATTACAACCTTATCTACGACCGAACGATAAGGCTCCATAATATCGTCAGCCAAACAATAGGCATTGTATTTATTTCTATGAAAAATACCTAATGATGGTAGCATTCCTGACGAGACAATAGCACGGGCAATGACTGCCCGTAAAATAGTATAACCATAATTTAACAAGTTATTAGGAGGTATCCCTTCTCTATGACGCCGAAAATCAGGGATTTCAGGAAAAATATTCATCCAGAAATAGGCTGCAGCTTGTGCTTCATAATTATCTGGATCTCCACTTTTTACATTGTCAGCCCATTTGAACATCGGGGTTGAATCAATTTCTCTTGTTGATTCTAAAAGAGTAGCCTGATTTTTTATTTTCGCTTTGACTGTTTGTTGCCAAAGTTGTTTCTTGAGAGGTTGGGTAGCCTCTATCTGTTCACGAAAATGCTCGGTCTGAGTAGAATGCCCACACAAAGGAAGCATCAAGCCCACTGGCATTCGTGCAGAATCACAAGTTACGAGAGCTACATTATTTTCTAATAGTTTTTCTATCAACCCATGTGTTATAGTTATCCGTTTATTGTCAAGAATAACCACTCCGATATCTTCTATCGGGATACTTGCTTTAGAACGCTCTTTAAAAGAATCCGGTACTTCTGCATTTTCTACTTCTGGTAGTTTTACAATCATTTGCATATTTGACATACTTAAATATGCAGGATTGCCAAAATATAGTGTCTTTTTAATCATAAGCTATATTTACAATATGTCCTAATCTACCTATTTCTATTTTCAAGCATATTTCTTTTATCATTTCACCAGTCCAAGCTCTTTGAGCTTTATTATTTGTACCTAATTCAGTTGTAGGAATGATAGCCGACGCAATATAATAAGGAATAAAAAAACATTGACTACCCGTAGCTGAAACCATTTTATATATTCTATTTTTATTCTTTTCTATATCCCCTATGCCAATCTTGCTTTCCCGTTGCTCTTCAGTAGGAACATATACCAAATCGTTAGGTGAAAGGGTAAATAGTAATCTGTCTCCTTTTTCATTTGCTGGAGGAACCGCATTTTCTCCCCGCTTAAGATTTTCAATAACGATATTTAATGGAATGGTATCAAAACTACGTTTACCTTCACCCGACTGATAAACAGCAAAGAATAAATTTGTTCCTTGCGCTGCCTCTACATATTTCGCCTTTTTGTTTCCCCGATAACCTACTTGGAATTTATTACCTAAAGTTTCTGGCACCCTTACTTTATAAATCGGTTTATGAAATTTTCCATTGTTCAGAAATCGAATATTCGTATTCATATCTTCGATACCGTCAGGCGAGAAGGCATCCTCTGTCTTTCCTTGATATTTTTCGAGATGGCGCAATAATATTTGCCGGATGCCTGAGTCTGTGACCGCATTTATATTTTTAACGGTAAAGCTGCTATCCAACGTCTTACGCGTTGCGACTAAAGGCTCTTTTTCATCGCTAAAATAATATACTTCAATCTTTGATATATCTTTCTGATTATATCGATTCCCGATTTTCTTGAAATAGGCCAGAATCTGTTTTTTATCGAATCTTTCATCAAACAGTAGTTTTATCTTATCACGAATCTCCTTATCAATAATCATTCTCCAATTATCTAGAGCGATAGGCAAGGTAACTGTTTTCTTTAATTGCAAATTCACTCTTCCATAGACAGTTTCTTTATGCAATGGTTTACGAATAGCCCAATTATCACCACTTGTTTGCGAAACCAATTTCTTAACGCCATCTTCGTATTTCTGATATTTATTGGTTGATTTATTAATTATACGCTGATTTTGTTTAAAGCTGATAATTATATTAGCCAGAGCCTCCTGCGTATCCTGCGTAAAAGTTTCCCAGGGTTTATCAAACAACCATTTACCCTGTTTATTTTTTGAGCATAATTTCATTTTCAAATCATAACGGGTTTCTTTATCCGATAATTTGGCAGACTGATTATTCAGATAATTGACATGTGAGCGGGTCGCACATGCTATAACGAGAGCATCCATCGCATGATGGCGGTGGTCGATACGCTTTTTGCTGAATCCTCTCTGATTCGCTTCAGGCACTTGAATTCTGAAAGTCTGTTTGTCTACCCAATGTCCATAGTTGTTGGACTTAGTCAATTCATTAAGCCTCTCGAAACGAGGAGTAACAATTTTATTCCATATATCATTAAGCCCCCAATCTTCTTTTAATTTCGATGTTGCTACGCCTGTAACTGATATAATATTTTTGGATGTAGCTTCCTGTTCGTTTTCTTCCCTGACAATATTCGATAACAATCCTTTTATATAACGGCTTATATATCGTGTATCATTCATTTGCCGTTCGATAAAATAGTCCGGTATTTCATCCATCAGCAGTTTCTTCTTTTTTAGAGAAGAATTCTTAAAATTACGCTTGACAAAATCCTCATATTCCTCAAAAGAAAGAACTGTGACCTGTTTACCATTACCAAGTTGAATATTTTTCCCTCCCTGCAATCTGATATATTCACAAGCCAGCATGCTGCTTTTATCTTTATTGACGGCGCTTTCGCAAATTATTTTATTGCTAAACGAATCATCATAATAACGGGCTTGCGGAATTATGTGTTCTATATCATATTCACTAGTGAACAACCGCCCCAACGGGATAGGTTTCCCTGTATATGGCGAACAATATCCTTGTTCCAACCAACACTTATAGCGAATAATTTCGGACTGTGTGGGCTGTTTCTGTCGGGTAATTTTCACAATGTCTTCCGGTATTTCAATATCTGACCCCAATACCCCTTCTTCGTATATTTTGAGGCGTTCCTGTTGGGATAATGACTCGGGACGTACGTCGTTCCCTTCATTCTTCAACTCAGATAATAATGCCTTTATACGTTGGTTTGTATTCTCATTTTCCAGATTCCTGCGGGTTATCTCCTGTCGTTTCTTTGCAGGGTTCCTCATCTCACGCCCTAATTCTATATGTATTTCAAATAAGTTACCGTGTTTTACCCAAATATCGCGTACCACTCGCAGAGTTTCTGTTACAATTTGCTCTACTACCGGATTGCGAAGAGAATGCTGTTTAAACGCTTCCAAAAACTTATCTATATCTTCCGGCGATTCCCATTTAGTTGTTTCACCTGCCTCAGAGTGCCGGTTATATACCACATAACAAGCCAACCAAAGCGGTAATCCCCTGAAGAGAGATAAACTTAATTCTTCGCCCAGCTCTTTCTTCACTTTTTCTCGGGTAATCTCGTTTATGGTTTCACAATATTCTCCATCTATAATTTTATTGATACGCTCTTTTGTCTTTTTTTCAATTGTGTTCTCCTCCCAATGATTTCCTATTCGCATCAGTGGAAGTAGTTTTTTTATCGCTTTTGACGAATATGAAGCATAGTCTTTATCGAAGGGTTTAATTTTTTTTAACTCTGCGACAAATTCATCAAGGTTCTCTATTTCATATTTTAGAGCAAAAGATTTTAGTGCCTGCTCCAATTCCTGTTTATCGCTTACAGAATATAAAATATGCCACAGATGCTCTTCTATTTGGGGCATGAGGAAATTATCATCCAGGTTAAGATGTTTAAGGCGATTTATAAATTCGGCGTGTGTAGGGCACATCGGCAATGAACGATCCCCATAGTTCCAAGTATACTCTGTATCCTTAAGTTTAGCACCTTTGATTAATGATAAAAAAGACTTCTCTACTACTTCTTTCTTTTCCTTCAATTTATCAAACAATGCAACATAACTGTCTTCATCAGGCAAATACAGATTAGTAACATCCATACTATCATCCCTTCTGATAATTCTCACATTTTTCAGAAATTGCCATAATCTGAATTCTTCGAATAATGGATGCGATTTGGATATACATTTCAGATACTCCTTTTCAGGCTCGCCCGTTTTAGGATTTTTATATGTCCTGTATTCATATTGGCAATTTTCAATCAATGATTTCTTACTCTTAAGCGGACGTTGATAAAAGATAATATCATCAATGAAAAGATATACAAAGTCTTTGTTTTGTATGCTGTTACGATAAGCGTTATTACTTTTATATAAATCCGTAATACAAAGATTATATAGACCCTGATTATTCAATTCGGGATGGAACTCTCTCTGCTTATTTAATATCTGATTGAGTTCTTTTCGATAAAATCTGCGTTCTATAGTTTGAATAAGCTTCCCTTTTATCTTCTGATTTGGATTAGCTAATAATGTATCATAGATATAAGAACCAACTGTTTTATACGATTCTTCTATTTCTTTCTCGGTCCGTTTCTTTATTAATGTCCAGTCTCCATCGGTTGGGATACTATAAGTTCGCTTTTCATTGTTATCCTTATCAACCTTAGATGTAACAATAAACTCTTTTGTTTTGCCTATCCAATCGAGAGGTATCCTACTCAATTTCTTGTAAGTATCTCCATTCTCCAGAAGCACGTTGTACCATATAGCATCTCCTTTCTTATCTCCCGAATCCTCTACACTTACCACATGCAGTTTTTGGTATTCTTTAGCCTCGTTTATATCTTCCTCTTCTCCTCTTTGCTGATAATAACCTCTTTTTTGGTTGAAATGCAGGATCAACCAAGCCAATTCTTCTTTTGATATTTGTTCCGATAAGGCCTTTTTTCTCAAATAATAAATAGTCCAGTCATAAGGTACTTTTTTACCGTCCTTTACAAGTTCAGGTTGATATTTGACAAAGTCTTGTATCATCTCTACAAACGATTCTTTAAAATAGAATTCATATCTATCTGTTTCATCGTTCAGAGAATAGGCAATTTTAGGCTCCGAATCGGATAAGAATTTGCCCGTATTTTTCTCAAAGTCAATACACTTAGCATAATGCTCCGGCAAAAATCCTAAAATATATAACACTCTATGCAGGCGTTCGCGACGCAATAAGTACCGTTCATGAAGACGGCGGACACTCCGATATCTTGTTCGTTCTGCGGTTTGTGTTTTTAAATTACCATTATCAAAATCACTTAACGCAGCAGCGTCCATAGGTATTATACGACTGCCGATGTCAATAATATTAGAAGGTTGAAACTGGTTCTCCCGAATACTTTCTATGTAGTTTACTAAAGCCCATCCTATTGAGTTTGTACCGAGATCTAATCCTAATACTTTCTTGCTCATAATCCCAAATTCATGTTTGTTTCGACCAATTTAATAAAAACATTTGGATTTTAACACTAACAGAAGTATATTTGTTAAATATTTGAAAGCTAATCACAATAAGGATTATTCCGTTGTGAAAACAAATAAGATGGCGGAAAGTAATTTCCGTCCTCTTTTTATTATAATTTTGCAGTTTATTTTATCCAATATACTTGCAATCTCTTTCTGCTTATACAACACCTTCTTACCGATTTTAACAAACGGAATCTTACCCTCTGTATAAACATCTAAAATCCAACAGCAAGGGCTTTTGGGGAGAAGCGATTAAATAGAATTTTACCAAATTTATGGTTGATAAACAAGGGAATGTCGTAGACTGCTATTGCTATCCTGTTTCCTAATCTTCACTTAGCTTATTCCTTCTTATTTTGTATCTGAGTAACTGTTTAAATTTTATTCGTTCAAATTTTTAGAGATGTTTTAGAGATGTTTTAGAGATGTTTTTTTCTTTCTTGAAACGATAATAGCGGGCTATTTACATACGCTTCGCTCCTGTGACCGTTGGTTGAGTTGAGAGAAAGTAAAAAACAGCCGAAAACAGACTAAAAATGAACGAAGAAAAAGGTATAATAAAATATTCGTATAAAATTTAAACAGTTACTGAATATTCTTAATTCTTTCCTCTTATCTTTTCCTCCAACTCGGCAACCGAATAAAACATCCCCGACAACTGGTTATCTCTCTCCAGCAGAACAAAACAAGGCGTACCTATCACATTATAATTGGCAAAGTTATCGCCGCTAAAACCCTCAAAGTCGCACAACTTGTCTTTCCACGGAAGCTTCCTGCTGTATGCCTCATAACGCTTGCTGTCGGTATCGGCAGAGATGGAAACCACACGCACGCCCCCGTCATGCAATACCGGATACAGGGCTATCAGGCGATACATCTCGTTGACACAGACATTGCAATCCGAGTCGTAAAAAACAAGCAGCATCTTATTATAGTCCCCGCCGGTCGCCTCCAATCCGAGGACGGGCGGCATCGATTTGCCCTCCTTGACAAGGTATGCCCCGATGGAACGCTGAAGGCCGGTTATGGAAGAGGAAAATCCCGGATGGCGGGCAAATATCCCTGACAATATGCTGTCCTGCGCCTCACGCCAGCCAAACCGCTCGGTCTCGGTGATACAGCCTGCCAGAAAGGCCTCGTAGCAGGGAGCAGGAAGACGTTGCAGGGTGGTAAGGACAGAGCTTGCATATTGCTGCTGTTTGTCGTCGTTGCCCGCCCTGTTGAAAAGCGAAAGGTAGAGGTTTACCACTGCATTCCAGAGCTGCCCCGATGTGTACAGCGCCACGATATCCAGTTCTTCTTCCATCTCGCGGCGCAGTGAGGCCAAGGCTGCCTTATCGCTGCGTTGCTCGGCGGCAAACAGGCGGTTGAGATAGTCCGACACACGGAAATAGCGCGCTGCATAGAGCTTTGAGGCGGCTATCTCTTTGTCCAGAGCCTGCATAGATGTTTCCACTTTCTCCAACTCAGGCTGAATAGCCAACAGGACAGGCGAACCGGCATCGAATAGCCCGTTGCCTGCCTGTAGCCAAGCCTGCTGTTGCATATAGCGGCTTTGGTTTGTAAAGATATGTTTGAGGAAGGAGTTTTCTGTGGAGTCAGGGAAAGTTGCCATTTCAGTATTCAACTGATTACTAATGCACTCTACCGTGACAGACGGCTCGGCTACTACCAGTTCCACGCCGCCCGCCCCGGGAACGACCAGTGCGGCCATGCCCCGGTAATCCTTAGCGAGGATAGTAAAGGCTGCCTTGCCCGAAGCATCGACCGCCGAATGCAGCGAATCCACCTTTGCCCCGGAAAAGTAATAGAGCTTGGCTTCCTTGCCTGCCAATGCAGGCGCCTGCAACTGCACCTCTTGTGCCGAAAGGTGACAGCCTATCCAAAAAGTGACATATACAAAAAATCGTAATACCCTCATAAGCAACTGTTTAATATAAAAAAGTGACAAAAGTGACTTTTTTATAAAATTGTAACTTGTTACTGCCCGCAGGGCGAAATAACTCGTAACTGTCATATATAGATAATTTTATTTATTTTTTATGACCGTAGGGGCGACTTGCTGGTCGCCCGTGACTTGCCGGTCGCCCGAAAACAACATAGAACAAAACAATATATCAATATCAACGGGCGACCGGCAGGTCGCCCCTACGGGACCGAAATCCAATTCGGTGGGTGCAATCATTGGCGGTTACAAATCAATGGTAACCGCCCGTATCAATTGTTTACGTAATTTGCCGGGAGCGCCCGTATGGCAGCGCAGTTTCCACGACCACATTATCCGCAACCAAACCGCATTCGACAATATTACAGATTATATTATCAACAATCCCACCCGCTGGCAGGACGATTGTTATTTCGATCCGCAACCGTAATAGCATTTACCCACAAATCGTAGGGGCGACCCGCTGGTCGCCCGGTAATAATGGTATTTTATTATTCCCACATCCATCATTGTTTCCACACGCGCTGAACATCGGGCGACCGGCAAGTCGCCCCTACATGTTCCCGCAGGTGGAACCAACCGCCTGCGGGATAATTCTTAATAAATTTTTACACATCTTATACTTGCACCAGAGTGAGCGCCGGTAACTAATCAATAGGTTTTAACACAACGGTAACCATACGATGAAGTAGTCTTACTAGCTCCACTAGTGTAGCCATCTGATCCTCTACTAACCCAAGCCTGAGAGGCTTGATTCTCACTTGCACTCCAATACATATAGTTGCCAGTATTCATATTAGTTGTTCCTGGAGCAGCTCCCAAAGTAGTTTCCAGATCGTTACCTAGTGCGAGCATCAATAATAATTCGGCCAGATTGGGAAGACGCCAACCAATAGAACTGTCACCTAAAATACCGCTTTGACATGCCCCCATGGCTCCACCCCATGTGGCTTTAGTAGAGCTATCTTCTCTAGCAATACATATATTCTGACCTGTAGCAACAAAGTTTCCCGCAGCGGGGGAAACGTCACTACCAGGAAATTGTTTAAGCTGCACATACTCCGATTGCAGCGCTGGCACCCCCATACAGCAGGTGCAATCCTGTATAGTTGCAGTAAGCGGAATGGATACATCCGTGCCATTATAGTTGTAGATAGCATAAAGATGCACTTTGGCTGCTGTGTCGCTAGTCCGTCCTACTATCAGGGGGCTACTGTTGTCATCGTTAAGAGTAGTTTTGTAAAACACGGTAAGGGTAGATGTAGAGCTGTTGGCCATCGTACCCGGAATATCGCCCGCATCGTAACTTGAAACACAACCTTCTTCGTCTACCACAACAAAACGGAGGTTTTGTACAGTACCGGTTGTAGGGGCTGTAAAGGTGTAAGGAACTCCACCTAAAATTTTAAAATTGACTGCCGTGGTAATTCGTAAGGCTTCAAGCCCGCAGAAGTCACCAAAGTTGCTGCGATTAATATCGAAACAAGTACGACCCGTAAATGATGCTCCAATTTCATAGCCTGGAGGTAAAATAATAGGATTATCAAGTACGTTCAGAGTAAATTTGTAGGAAGTAACCGATTTCCCGCAATCGTTGGTTATCTTACAATAAAAGGATTTCCCATCATGGATATCCTTATCGACAACAAATTGATAATTTCCTGAACCATAAGCTAGAGCAACAGGATTGTCGTTCTCATCAAACCATGAGTAATCTGGATTGTCCTGACTTATATTGGGTAGTAGTTCTACTATGAGGGTTACTTTGTTGTCGTCATAGCAGTTGATAGTTACGTCTGACAATGGCGAAGCAATCTTGGGCGAAGGGCAATACGGCCCTGCAATCCCCGTCCCCGCCTGTTGCCATTTTTCGCCATCCCAAATATATAAGCCTTCTACAAAAGGGTTGCTGTCGTTCAAATTATAGACCAACAATCCCGCATGTTTAGGATCTTCCGTACTCTTTGTGGCTCCTGTATATCCTCCCGAGCCATTGCTCGTATACATCGGGAAGAGGTCGGTTTCGCTGGTCAGGTTCACGCGGGGCATGCCCAGCCCTTTGGTGGCGTTCACCACTTTGCCCGCTGTGTTATTTTCTTTCAGGTCGAGCAGCGAGCCTGTGCGGGTAGCAGTGGCCGAGCCTACGGTAGCCTTGCCTGTAAGCCAGATCTGCCCCTCTATATACGCCCCGTCGCCATATACGCTCAGGCTTGCATCTTTCCCATTCACGGTAGCTATATCGGTACCACCTATCACCACTTCGGCATCGAGGTACGATGGGTCGGTATTGGAGGTATGGGCAGCGGTGGTGCCTACCCCATACCAGAAGGTGTCAGATGTACCTCCGCCGCCACCCGAACCTACGGGTAGCCACTTGGCGCCGTTCCATATATACACTCCCTCGGTGAAAGGGGCGGTAGTACTCAGGTTGTAGACCATCAGCCCCGCATGTTTGGGGTCTTCGGTCGCTTTCACCGCTGTGTAAGTAGCATCGTTAGGGTACATCGGGAAAAGGTCGGTTTCACTGGTTAGTTCTACGCGGGGCATGCCCAGCCCTTTGGTCGCATTCACACTTTTGCCGGTGACATTCGGCTTGTCTTTGAGTTGAAGCAAAGCGCCGTCAACAGGTTCTTCGCCTTCTCCAATGGTTATCTGGGCGTGCAGCCCGGAACTGAAAAGCAGCATTGCAAAAAGCAGCAACGGCAATAGCCTTCGCTTACTCAGATTTGTGCAGGTTGATTTCATAAAAGTAATTTTTAAGCCACCCCCTCCCGGCCTCCCCCAAATGGGGAGGAGACCGGAGAGATGGAAAGATGAATAATACACCTCACTGTAACCCTCTCCACAGGAGAGGGAGAAGCAGAGGCTCTGTTTATTATATTTAAATTTGATTTGTATTGACCGCTTGCAGGGGCTGGGTGGTTTGACCACCTCGCGCTACCTCCCCTATCGGGGGAGGCAGGAAGGGGTGTGTTACGGGGAGGCTCCGCCCAACTACTTTCGCAAGCGGCGGGAGGAATAAGTGAAGACAAATAAGACAACATTGTTAAAGACAACAAGACGGTAATATCGCCTCCCCGGATATTATTGGCCATCCTCTCCCACCTCCCCAAAAAGGGAAGGAGACAAAGAGATGGAATGATGAAATAGCCACCTCTCCCCGACCCTCTCCAAAGGATGAGGAAGAGGGTGAGGATATATGATTGATTGCATACTAATATGTAATTGTCTGTAGCCCGCATCGCGACTCCTCCCTTTTGGGGAGGCCGGGTGGGGTGTTTTAGGCCACGGCCGCTTACCGCAAGCAACCCGTGGCCATGAAAACAACCGGGCGAACTACCGCCCGACACAAAATTTATATAATATTTTGTCTTAAGGTTGATATGTTGCTTTATCACGGTTTGAGTATGTCCGGATAGCCTTTCCTTGCTGGTTATCAGCGTGTTTCCCCATCTGTCACTTAGTAAGTGACAAACAGGATTGCAAGTATGGATATAAGCTATTTATTATCAACAAGATAGAGACATGGCAAAAATTGGAGTAAAATCCGGAAAACAAGAGTATGCTTACAAAGCATGAATGTAATATACCCTGTTAGAGTATTTTATATATAATAAGGGCAATATTAGGGAAACAACCTAACACACAGATGTTTAATGGATGGTATTAAGAAAACTTGCGGAAAGGCTCGCACTCTTCCTGCTATTAAGACAACAACAAGGTTTACCATCCGGCTTTATGCTGCCGGACAGGATTATTTATATGTTAATAACTGGGTTTTACCGCTCAAACGGTGTCCGGGGACGTTATTTGCCTTTTACAAAGATAAAATCATACATATACTTTTCTCCGGAAAAATAAAAACTGTAAGAATTATGCTGGGATTTTGTAGTGGAAGTATACAGGATTTGTTCTGTTTGGTGAAGGCCTGTTTGTTTTCAATTTGTCACTTACTAAGTGACAGATAGGGAAACATTCTCATTACCGACGATACAAAGGTATCAAAATTTCTGTATTTCGCACCTTTTTGCTGTTAATTATTTTTCTTCCNTTAGCAAGTGACAGAATACGGGTTCTTGTAATTACCGACGATACAAAGGTATCAAAATTTCTGTATTTCGCACCTTTTTGCTGTTAATTATTTTTCTTCCGTTTTTCTCCGGCTGTTTATTCTTCCGGCACAAGGCCTGGTATATCCTGTCGTTGGCTTTGTCCAGGATGGAGCGTTCCAGGCGTGAGAGATAGATATAGGTGGTCCGTTCGTTGTTATGCCCCAGCCCTTCGCTGATCACCCACAGGGGCAGGTTCTCTTCTTTAGCCAGGGTAGCCCAGCTGTGGCGCGCCATATGGGTGGAGAGATTTACACCTGTCCCTGCCAGCCTGGCCAGTTCTTTTAGCAGGCGGTTCTGGGTGGTAAGGCCTGTTTCGTATTGGGTGCGGTGTGGTTTGCGGCTGTTGTTGTCAATTACGGGGAAGACATAGGGGCTTGCCTTTACCATTGGGGAGAAGTAGTCGATAATCTCCTGCATGGCCGGGGTTATCTTTATCTCCAATAGTTGTCCAGTCTTTTTGCGGTAGTAGCGGATGATGCCATTCCTGAGGTTATTCTTCCTGAGGTATGCCATATCCACAAAGCTCATTCCGCGGGCATACAGGCAGAAGAAGAACAGCCGGCGGCAGGTTTCCAGGCGGGTACGGTCTTTGGTTCCCGACAGTACTACATTGTACAGGGCTTGTATCTGGTTACGTGAAAGAGCTCGTTTATGGGTCTTCTGCACGCCGGTATACACTCCTGAGAAAAGGTTTTGGTCGGGTTTGGTTACCAATCCTTTTGTTATGGCCTTGTTGTAGATACTTCTTAGGTTGCGCATATAGAAGGAGATGGTATTGGGGGCTTTACCCTGGTTCTTCAGATGGCGCTCGTAATTCTTCACCAATGAGGGGCTCAGCCAGGAGATAGGGATATCGGTCTTGTTGAGGAACAATAGCAGGCTTCGCAGGCTGCTTCCGTAAGCGCGGGCGGTGCGCTCCTGTCCCGATCTGCTTAGGTTGCGGCTCAGGCGGGAGACGAGTTTCTTCAGGCTGTGTTCGCCCGATTCTTCCATGCGGCTGGAATGGTATACATCGGTAATCTCCTCCACTTCGAAGTAGCCGTTTTTGCTTTCAAGTTCATGAATGATGGCTTTCAAACGGCTTGTTTCTTCTTCGATGCCGCAACGGGCTTGGGACAGGTAGCTATCCCGGTTGGGATTATCCGTAATGATTGCCTTGTTTGTGCTATCCCATTCTTCCTTGTAAATTTTATAAGAGAGGGTGATTTTGCGTGCCCTCCTCTCATGGATAACCTGTAGGTACAGGCTACCGGGATAGTTTCCGGCTCTCTCCGAGGGTCGGTAATGTAAATT
>NZ_QVMO01000119.1 GCF_010501055.1 Dysgonomonas sp. 521 | reverse complement strand
ACTGCGTAACGCAGGAAGTGTATTGCTGACAAGTTGCTCCCCAGCAGAGCCTGTTTCCTCTTCAACTTCCTGATACAAATGTAGTTGTTTTTATGGCAAAAAAAATAAAAACGAAAAATAATACTCCGAATATTTGGATTACAACATAGAAGAAACTGTTTAAATTTTATTCGTTCAAATTTTTAGAGCTGTTTTAGAGCTGTTTTTTTCTTCTTCGAAACGATAATAGCGGGCTATTTGAGTTGAGAGAAAGGAAAAAACAGCCGAAAACAGACTAAAAATGAACGAAGAAAAAGATATAATAAAATATTCGTATAAAATTTAAACAGTTACTCAGATTGTTCTACCTTAAAGATTAATTATGACTTCCACTATGACAAAACCTGGCCGTATAGCGTCTATAGATGTGTACAGGGCTCTGACTATGCTTTTTATGATTTTTGTTAACGACTTGTTTACCATATCCGATGTGCCCCACTGGCTCGAACATGCCGCGGCGGATGAAGATATGCTGGGCTTTTCAGATATTGTATTCCCTTCGTTCCTGTTTATACTTGGCATGTCTATTCCGCTGGCGATTGAGATAAGGAGGAAAAAGGGGGATTCGAAAATAGAGATATTGAAACATATACTGATACGTTCGGTAGCGCTGTTGGTTATGGGGATGTTCACGGTAAATCTGGAAGCCGGAGTATCATCGGCTATAGGGAAGCCGGCATTTACGTTTATTATGCTCCTCGCTTTCTTCTTTATATGGAACCTCTATCCTAAGACAGAGGACAAAAAGAAACAAAGTTTTTATTCTATATTAAAAATAGTCGGAATAATCATCCTGGCCGTTCTTGCCTTTATATACAGGGATGCAGGCGGAGATATATTCCAGCCTCGCTGGTGGGGGATACTTGGGTTAATAGGGTGGACATATCTCTTATGTGCCATTATATACTTGTTCCTGAATAAGAAAAGGATATATCTGATCGTTGCTTTCTTCTTTTTTACTTTGTTATGCATTGCCGGATCGAATCGTTGGCTGGGTTCCTTTGATAGTATCATTCCGGGTAACGGATGTTTCCATGCTTTTACCATGTGCGGGATGCTGATTTCATTGCTGTTCAATCAGCCGAAGTCTGAACTGAGCATAAATAAGAAGATGTTGGTATCAACAGGGGTTGGTATCGGATTCCTTTTAGCAGGATTTATTTCTCATTATTTCTGGATTATCTCTAAGATACAGGCTACCCCCACATGGCTGTTTTTGTGTACGGGCATATCCGTTTTGTTTTACGTGTTTATGTACTGGTTTGCAGACATGCAAAAGAAAGCGTCCTGGTTTGATATAATTAAGCCTGCAGGAACGGCTACATTAACGTGTTACTTGGTACCATATTTCTTATATTCTCTTTTCGTTTTGATCCCATTTTCGCTTCCTGAGGTAATAACGACCTCTCCTGTGGGTTTGATTAAATGCGTCGTATTTTCATTTATCACAATAGGGATTACAGCTTTGTTGGGGAAAGCCGGAGTAAAACTTAAAATATAAAATCCTGTCTTGATTTCAGTAAATATTTGGAAAATAGGCAACTATACAAAACCAGCAAAGCGGCAAATTATTATTTGAAAGATTATTCTTAAAAATCTCTCGAAATTGTTTTGTAGAATAAAAAAAATATATACCTTTGCCACGCATTTGAGAGAAAATGCAACCCCAAATAAGGGCGTTTAGCTCAGCTGGTTCAGAGCATCTGCCTTACAAGCAGAGGGTCGGCGGTTCGAATCCGTCAACGCCCACGGAACGGTAAAATCCTAAAAAGACAGGAGAAGCCAATAAAAGACAAAAAGTCTGTTAGTCAGTAGATTAACAGGCTTTTTTTATTCTACCCTCGGACAAGAAAAGACAGTTTAGGACAGTAGTCGAGTGAGTAAAAAGTGAGTAAAACCACTTACTGAATTTTACTCACTTTTAAGCAGATTATTAGCTGGTAGCTAATGACTTACAATGCCCTAACTTGGCTTTTTTGAGAGCTTCATTCTTTAAGGTTCAGTGAGTAATTTTGTCGAATTATTAAAAAGAATGAGCAATGAAAAGTACGTATCGAATCCTTTTCTTAATCAGAAAGAGAGACTTAAACAAGGATGGACTAGCCAATATTATGGTTAGAATATCCATTAGCGGAGAAAAAGCAGAATTCAGTTCCAAAGAATTTGTAAAGCCTGAAATGTGGAATTCATTAGGCAAAGTCATGGGAAGAACAAAGGAAGCCCAACAAATAAATGATTCGCTGGATAAAATAAAGATTGCTTTAGATAAGCAATATAAAGAAATCCTTGAAAAAGATGGCTATGTTACACCGGATAAACTCCGAGACACCTATTTGGGTAAAATTATACGCAAACACTCAGTCTTATCTTTATATGATATTAAGGTAGAGCAAAAGCGAAATCTTGTCGGGAAAACCATTCGTTGCACTACTCTTTCAAAATATTTAGCTACCCGAAAACGTGTTGCCGACTTTATGGTATATAAATACAAGAAAGAGGATATGCCGATACGGGATATTAATTTCCAGTTTGTGACAGACTATGAAGTTTATCTAAAATCAATCTGCAAATGTGGACATAACTCTACTGTCAAGCATTTACGCTACCTGAAACAAGTCGTAACCAATGCACTCAAAAACAGATATATCACTGTTGATCCTTTTGATGATTATACATTAGGATACAAGCCTGTAAAGAAAGAGTTTCTAATCGAGCCAGAGATCAAGAAGTTGATGAATAAGAAATTCGAGTCGAAACGATTAGAGGAAGTACGAGATGTTTTTTTATTCCAAATTTTCACAGGATTAGCTTATATAGATGCAGCCAATCTAACAGAAGATAATATCATAGAAGATGGCTTCGGCCAGAAGTGGATACAACTAACCCGCCAAAAATCTTCCGTTCAGGCAAATATTCCTCTGTTGGATGTTCCTTTATCTATCCTCAAAAAATACAGAGGATTAGAGGACGGAAAACTCCTACCAATTCATACTAACCAAAAGATGAATGAGTATTTGAAAGAAATCGCTTCATTATGCGGTATAAACAAAAGGCTTACAACACATTGCGGCCGCCACAGCTTTGGCACGATTATGCTGACCAAGGGCGTTTCTATTGAAAGTGTTTCAAAAATGTTAGGACATACAAATATAACTACGACACAGATTTATGCGAAAGTTTTGAATCAGAAAATATTTACGGAAGTGAATAAGGTAAGGGGAGAACTGGACGGTTTGTCTAAGTATTATAAACAGCGAAAATAATTTCTAAAAACTTAAATTCATTCCCCAAATAATGAAGTTCATCAGAAAATCAGGAGATTTACCCTGAATCTCCTGCAAAAAATCTACTTTTGAGCTATGGTTAAGAATAAAAAAGTAAATATAAAACATGCGCTTATTTTTCTGTTTGCCACACTGCTTTACGCTTTGTGTCAAATGCTTTTCAGTGCTATTCTGATGAAAGAAGATTTAGGGGATAACTTTTTTACCCAACTGTCATCTCATTATATATTAATCCTCATCATGTGTATTGGGGATTACATATTATTACTATTCCTGAATAAGCATTTACCTTATTCTAAGAATGTATTATTTCGTATCATAGCAGATCTTATAGGGGGAGTCATAATTTGCCTTCTCGTATTAGGTATGTTCAATTACCTTATATACGATGTACTTCTTATCTCAAAAGATGGGCTTCCCTCTTTCCTTGTCAAGTTTGCATTTGGAATGACAAACAATATTCCTATCCTGTTGGCATTTGAACTGATCCACTATTTTCAGTCCGAGCAAAAAGCCATCGCCGATTCTGAAAAAGCAAAACGTGAAGCATTGCTGTTCGAGCATGAAACGCTGAGGGCGCAGATAAACCCGCATTTTCTGTTTAACTCTCTGAATGTGTTATCGTCATTAATCTATATGAATCCGGACAATGCGAATAAGTTTACCAAAGCCTTGTCAAAGACTTATCGTTATGTGCTTTCTCTGAATAGGCGACCGATGGTTTCTGTTGAAGAAGATTTGGATGCGCTGGAATCCTATATCTTCCTGATGAAAATGCGATTTGAGAACTCTTTTACTTTCACGGTAAACAAAACGTGCGCCTGTGAAAAGAAGATGATTATTCCACTTACCTTGCAACTGTTGATAGAAAACGTATTTAAGCACAATGTAGCCACCGAAGAAATGCCGTTGGATATAAAAGTTACTATCGGAAGTGAATACATTACAGTAGGAAACAATATCCAGCCCTCAAATGATGTTGATAAAGGCGGAATCGGGCTGAAATACCTAACGAAGCAATATAAATTGTATGCTAAAGATGTAGTAGTCGAGCATACACCCCAACTATTTATTGTAAAAATCCCCTATATACAGCCATGAAGTACCTGATAGTAGAAGATGAGCGATTTGCATACGAAGAACTAAAACGTATGATGACAAATTTACGTCCCGATTATTTACTGGAGAAACGGACGAAAACAGTCATAGATACCATTGCGTTTCTGAAAACTTTTGCTGTCGATCTGATCCTGTTGGATATCCGTCTTGCCGATGGCAACTGCTTCGAGATATTCAACCATGTTGAGGTTTCTACGCCTGTAATATTTACCACTGCTTACGATGAACACGCCATCAAAGCGTTCAAATTGAATAGTATTGATTACCTATTAAAACCGTTTGATGAAAAGGAGTTAGAGGCTGCATTAATCAAATTTGAGAATATCTTTCATACCGATTCCCACAAAACCGACCCTAAGAATTTTGAGCAGTTATTAGCCACCAAAAACAAAAACCGTTTCTTAATATCAAAAGGAGACAATTATCATTATATAGAAACGGCGGATATTGCTCATTTTTACAGTGAAGAAGGGGTTGTATTCCTACATACGTTTCAAAATAAACGGTATATCATTAATTACACATTAGACCAGTTGGAACAGCAACTTGACAGCCGCCTGTTTTTTCGTGTATCGCGTAATTGTATCGGTAATGTGAAGGCTATCGAAAATGTTGCCAAATACTTCAACAGCCGTTTGAAACTCTCCTTTTCTCCAGTATGTCCGCATGAAGTGTTGGTTAGCAGAGTACGTGTACCCGACTTCCTAAAATGGATGGACGGGATTCTGGAATAATCTTAAAACAACTTATTCTTCTTTTTTGAACAGGGTATGGAAAATTCCATGCCCTATTTTCTGCATTTCACTTTGTCGATTCTTAACTCTATGGTTTCTCGCTTTCAGCATTACTTTGTTCATCGTTCTTTTGCTGAAAAATAAAGTGAGTATAAACGTATAAATTTAGAAATCATGAAGTTAATGTCATTATTCTTAGCAGCATTGGGAACCCTACTATGTATCGAAGGGAAAGCGCAACAATTATCGTTCAAAACCGAATATCTCGGAAGTTCCGGTTATTATTTCCTGCCTCCCGGCGAAAATCCCAAAAAGAAAATAGGCGATGCCAAAGGCTCCGCCGTTGTCTATCAGGGAGCATTCAACATGCCTCTATCCGTGAAACTGAATGAAAACAATCGTCCGACTGCTTGGGGCATTGGTCTTGGCGGGTCGTACACTTCGCTGAATAACAGAAATTTCACTGATCACATGGTTTCCGAAATCATGAACTTACAAGTTGGACTTTACCACTTACGACCGTTAAACGACCGATGGTCGATGCAGGCAAGTGCGGGCGTGGCGGTGCTTGCTCCTTCCGCCAATCTTTCTAAAATCAGGTTCAAGCACGTACTTGGAAGCGGAGGAATTATCTTCATCCGCCACCTGAAACCAAACCTGTCTATTGGCGGCGGTGTGGCTATCAATAGTTCATTGGGCTATCCGATGATATTTCCTGCCGTGTATCTGAATTGGGAACTTGATGGGAAGTTCGATGTGAATGTAGAGCTGGTTGAAGGTTTAGACGTATCAGCAGGTTATAGTTTCAACGATTGGTTTAAACTATCGTATGCTTTGGAAATGAACGGACAGGCAGCTTTGTTGGAAAAGGACGGCAAAGATGTAATATTCTCCCATCAATACATCGTTACGGGGTTTCGTCCCGAAATAAAGGTTGGTAAAACCGGATTATCTATGACTGCTATGGCAGGGCTGAATCTGTATCGTCCGGCTTCTTACAGCGACCGTACTTTGAAAGGTGTGTTCGCAACAGATAATGATTATTACTTCTCTGTTTCTCCGTATGTGTCTTTCGGAATCAAATATAATTTCTGAAAATGAGAGCGGTTCAGGTTTTGTTTGGCTTATTGATAATAAGCAATATGGTCACGGCGCAGGAATACTCGCAGAAGTTCTCTCTGCAACAATGTCTCGACTTCGCCATTAATAACAGCTATGCCGCGCATAGGGCAAACCTCGTTGTCAGAGAGGCAGGTTATCAGATAAACGAAGTCCGGTCGAATGTGTTGCCACAGATAAACGCTTCGGGCGGTTTCGACCATAGCTTGGTTTTACCCACAACGATGTTGCCCGGCGAACTTATCGGCGAGAGTGGTACGCAAATCCCTGTTCAGATGGGTTCAAAGAACGAATTTGATTTTGGTATTTCCGTTGAACAAGTAATCTTTTCGCCCACCTTATTTACGGGGATTAAGATAGCCAAGAACAATCAGGAACTTCAAAGGCTTCGGGCTGCTATGACGAAAGAAGAAGTAATTTTCGATGTAAGTAATGCCTTCTATGACATTCTTAATAGTATGCAGGAATTGGATAATATCAATTATATGGTATCCATGCAGGATTCGCTTTATCGGCTAATGGAAAAACGGGTGGAAGAAAACGTAACACGGGAAGTCGATTTGAATCGCATCAAAGTAAATCTAACCAATTTGCGGGCAAGAGGTAAAAATATAAATAATACCATATTGCAGCAGAAACGTTACCTGAAAATTCTGATCGGTATTTCCATTGAAGATGCTTTTGATGTGGACGATTCGAAAGTTCAAAACATTGGTCTATCCGAACTTCGAGGCTACTCACAGCCGCAAAACAGAATTCTTAACAGTGCGTTTTCTCAACTCGGCATAGCTCGAACAAGTTCGGCTCTGCTCTCGTCTTACGAAAACGTTGAACTCGATGTGCTGAATAAGCAAAAAGAAATGTTGGAACTTGAAATCCGTAGCCATAAAATGGAGTATATGCCAACGTTATCGGCTATCGCCACAGCCGGGTATCAATTCCAATCGGACAGGCTGAAGCTGACGAGAGAACCGTGGTATAGCTCTGCCATTGTCGGGGTTCGTTTAACGATTCCAATTTTTGACGGCTTAGGCAAGCGAAGCCGGATAAGACAAAAACAAACACAACTGCAAAGTTTGGATTGGAATATTCGGGAAACACAACAAACCCTGTCAGCCAATTATCTGAATGCGAAAAATCAACTGGAAGTAATCTATGAATTGGTACTGGTGCAATCTGAAAATCTAAAACTGGCAGAGAAAGTATATACCCAAACTATGGCATTATACACCGAAGGGTTGGCGAGTATAACAGACCTTCTTGAAACGGAAACCTCTCTGCATGAAGTGAAAATAACCTATACCACAGAACTTATCCGCTACAAAAAGACAGAAATAGATTTGTTGAAAGCAAGCGGTACACTTAAATACTTATTAAGCAACAATTAAAAATGAAATCCAAAATAGTAACCCCAATTATAGTAACCGTTTCCATTGTCGGTCTTATCGTATGGAAGCTGGTCGATAATAAACAGACCATCGACCGGAATGCTGAATTATCATTGACCGTAAACACAGTCGTTCCCGTTATGATTGAGAAACCCCGATATGTGGAGTTGAGCGAAAAAATCAGTGTAAACGGTCGTATTGATTCGGAAAGCGAGGTAGCAGTTTATTCAAAGGCACAGGGTATTGTCATAAAGAAATACAATAAGGTAGGCGATGTTGTCAGCCGGGGGACGGTAATCGCTCAACTTGAAAATAACGTAATACGGGAAAACCTGCGGTTCTCGGAATTGGATTTGGCGAAAGCGCAAAAAGACGTGGAACGCTACCAAAACCTTGCCTCCATTGGTGCAGTAACGGTACGGGAACTGGAAGAATCACAAATTACCCTCCGTACTGTCGAGAGCAGGATAACCGACTTAAAAGACCAACTGCGCCATACTATCATTACGTCCCCTGTTTCCGGTATCATTAACAAAGACTATTTCGAAGAAGGGACGTTGCTTTCCGTTGGCGGCAGCGTTGTGGATATTGTGGATAATAAAGCATTGAAAATGGTTGCCAACGTAACGGAGAAAGAAGTATTGAAACTAAAGGTAGGCATGGAAGCAACCATTACGACTGACGTATATTCCGGCAGCACATTTACAGGCAGAATTGAGGCTATTTCTCCTAAAAGCAACGACAGATACTATTATTCGGTAGAATTGTCATTGAACAATCCTCAATTAAAGCCCGGTATGTTCGCCACCGTCATTTTCAGTGTCGGCGGGAATAACCGCAACACTTGCGTAATAAGCCGGGAAGCTCTTGTCGGCGGACTAAAAGCCCCTCATGTGTTTGTGATACGAGACTCTAAAGCCTATAAAGTAGCCGTACAGGTGGGTATTTCAGACGGAGAATTTATTGAAATAACCGATGGCATATCACCCGATGATACCATTGTGAAAAGCGGACAAATCAATTTGATTGACGGTATAGAGGTATCCATTCTAAACTTATCACTAGTGTCCGGTTTAGAAAATATTGACATCGTTAAAACCCTTATGGATAAAGGGGAGTGAGCACGTTCTTTGATTTTTCGATTTGAATTTTC
>NZ_QVMO01000118.1 GCF_010501055.1 Dysgonomonas sp. 521 | reverse complement strand
AACAGGATCGTGCGCTGAAATATCTTCATCAATCCTACCAGGAAAAAGTAGCGTTTGATTGGGTATGTACGGACGAAAATGTATCTTTGACATAATAATTTTTTGAATACCTGAAGTTAGCAATACTTTAGGAAATAGCAAAGACCGAGCTTGGGAAAGTTCGGCCTTTGTGCGTAAAAAAGAGGGCATGTCTATTTTGACACACCCTCTTATTTTGTGATTTTAACCTATCTTGCTCATTTTATAAATTCTTAATCCATTCTCGATATCTTTCCGCTGCCCGAAATGGATTGCTCTATTCTAGGGTCGCCTTTATATTTTACGCTTCCGCTTCCGGATATGCTTACATCCAGATATTTGTTAGCGTGTACAAAGAAGTCTCCGCTACCTGATACCGAGCATTTAACCGAGTCGGCAATCAGTTCTGTAGCCATCACTTTGCCACTGCCCGATATCCTGCTGTCTATATTGGTCGCTTTGCCTGTTAGGGTAATATCTCCCGAACCAGAAACTCTGGTAAACAGTGTGTTACATGTGATGTTGTCGGCTGTGATGTTGCCGCTTCCTGATACAGAGATGTTTAGGTCGGAAGTTTCGAGTTTACCCACAAGGTGTGCTTTTATAGATCCGCTTGCACTGATCTTGTTTAGGGTAGAAGAATTTGTATATACTTTATACTTTGTAGGGCTGATGTTTTCTTTGCTTTTGAGGATCAGGGCGTCTCCGTCTGTTTTTACGATTAGCAGAGGGAAGATATTCTCATCTGTTTCGATACGGATATAGGGGGAGCCTGCTTTCTGTTCGTAGACAAGTTCACAGCCTCCGCTAAAATCTATTGATTTGTAGTCGGATATGCTGACTTCGTTTTCTACGATGGTTCCATTTCCTCTTACAGTGTTGAATGCGCAGGACTGGAATGCAAGGACTAATAAACTAATGCTGATTGTGTACAAAATTGATTTCATATCTGTAATTATTAAAATTGTTGTTTTATAGATATGACGACATAAACTTTATTTTGGTTACAGAAAAATCAAAAAAAATTAAATAATTTTTAGAGTCTGTTTAAATTTTATAGCAAATCTTTTTTATAGCCATTTTTAGATGTATTTTATCATTTTTGCTAGCCGAACCAACGGTCAGCGGAGCTAATTAGCGGGCTAAACCAAGAGTAAAAAGGGTATTGAAAATCGGCGGAGCCAAAAATACGGTAAAAAGAGCATAAAAAAATTGCTAAGAACTATTGACCTGAACTTGTAATAAAAATTTTCGCTAAAATTTAAACAGGCTCCTATTTTTGATAAAAAATATGACCAATAAGAGCCACCCTGCAATCATAAATATACCGCCTAATGGCGTTACCGGACCTAAAAATCTGAGGTTGATATTCCAATACTCCGAAAAAGCCAGAAAGTAAATGCTGAACGAGAACAGGAAGACTCCTGCCATAAGGCAGATAGCAGACCATTTTTCGATGGATGATGTGAAAGTCAGTGTGAGCCCCATTATCAGCAGTACTATGGCATGATACATCTGATACCGTGCTCCTGTATCGAAGCTTATCAGCTTATCGGGAGATAGTATTTTCTTAAAGGCATGTGCACCGAATGCCCCCAGTATGACTGAGAGCATTCCGTATATACCTGCAACAACCAAAACGAATTGTTTCATTCTCTTTCTTCTAATGTTGTATATTTCCGTATCTCGGCAGCATTTTTGTATGCCGGACGGATGATACGTTTTTGTTTAAAGTTCAGTTCTTCTATACGATGGGCGCTCCATCCTACGATACGCGCCATAGCAAACAGCGGCGTATAGATTTCCTGAGGCAGTCCGATCATATCATATACAAAGCCTGAGTAAAAGTCCACATTGGCGCAAACCTGTTTGTTCACATTCTTTCCCTTCATTTCCATAAAGTTGTAGATCGCACGCTCTTCAAGCAGGCTGTAGAAGTTAAATTCCGCTTCCCGCCCTTTTTCTATAGCGAGGTCTTTAGCCATCTCTTTGAGCAGTACCGTGCGTGGGTCTGATATGGTGTATATGGCGTGGCCGATACCATATATAAGGCCCGTATGGTCGTAAGCTTCCTTGTTTAGTATTTTGCGGAGGTAGTTGTCTATTTCCTCTACGCTGGTCCAGTCCTTCACGTTGTTTTTGATGGTTTTCATCATGTCTATCACTTTCAGGTTTGCACCCCCGTGCAAAGGCCCCTTGAGTGAACCTATTCCCGCGGCTATAGCCGAGTATGTATCTGTGCCGGTGGAACTGGTAACGCGTACCGTAAAGGTAGAGTTGTTTCCTCCCCCGTGGTCGGCATGCACCATTAACGCTAAATCTAATATTTTGACATCCAACGGTGTATAGTGATGTCCTTTCATCATATAAAGGAAGTTTTCGGCAAGCGAAAGGTTCGGCTGCGGATGTCTGATGTGTAACGACCTTCCCTGATCGTGCCTCAATGCATTGTGGGCGTATGCTACAATGGTAGGGAATGTAGCTATCAGGTTAACCGATTGCTTGATAAGGTTTTCCGGTGTGGTGTCGTCCGGATTTTCGTCGAAGGTATATAGTTCAAGCACACATCTTGACAGGTAGTTCATAATGTCTTTCCCTACCAGGTCTAATATGTGCATCACGATCTTCGGGTTCAGATCCATAGTGCAACTCATTATGTCGGAAAACTCTTTCAGTTCCTCCTTGTTTGGCAAGTTTCCCGACAGGATGAGGTAAACTACTTCTTCAAATCCCAGCCTGTCATCTTTCTGTGCACCTTTCACTATATCTTCGAGGCTGATTCCCCTGTAGATGAGCCTTCCGGGTATCGGGGTCAATTTACCATTCTCACCGCGTTCATACCCTACTACGTCTCCTACTTTCGTTAATCCTACGATTACACCTGTGTGGTCTTCGTTGCGCAGCCCACGTTTGACATTATAGGACTTGAACAGATCATTATCGATACTACACGATGCTTCTATCGTTTTCGATATTTTATTTATCATTTCATTACCTTTCAGTCTTTCCATAGTGTATGCTTTTAATTGTTACAATGTTGTTTCTTTATAAACAAAAATTTAACGTGAACGGTTCTGGATATAGATATGTTTTAGAATGTTATATCGCAATTTCGTTCGGTGTCGTCAATTTTTGTCCCTAAATTTTTATAAAACGCTATTGCAGGTTCGTTCCAGTCGGATACCTGCCATCTGAGACGGTTACACTTTGTCTGCCTTGCATGATCCATTACTTTGTTTATAAGCAAAGAGCCGAATCCTTTTCCCCTGTATTTCTCTCTGATATACAGATCGTCCATATACAGGGATTTACCTACCCATGTATAATATGCAAAGAAAAAAGTGACATATCCTATTACTTCATTATTTTCATCACGGGCTATAAACCCATGAAAATAATCCTTTTCAGCCTTCATCTTCTCCTCCGAATTTGTCATTTTTTCGGGAAGCTTTTCGAATGTCGCAAATTCTAAGAATAGAGCGACAAGTTCTTTAAAATCTTTTTCTTCAATCGGGTTGATAGTTGGTTTCATTCAAAAAAAGTGACAAAAGTGACGTTTTTACTTGTTTCTCTTTGTTTCCTTATTTTATGAGCGATAAGTAATCGAAGATTTATTAGGCTCTGTCTGTTTTTATTTCAAATGCAGGAGGCTCAATAGCTTGTCATCCCATGCCTGACACGGGATCCCCTAAAAAATGGATACTTATAATGAGGGGCTTGAGGGTCAAGCCCGCAATGACAACTGCTCTTTTTTCCTTTTGAGACAGCTTCGTTTATAGGGTTTCGCTTTCGGGCGTATGCAATATACCCCTACAGACCTTCTATAGCGGTTGGACAATTTGATGTGTTCGTCCTGCAACCTCTACAAAGTTATAAATATATAATTTATAATTATTTAGAAACTGTTTAAATTTTAGCGAAATATTTTATAATAAGAAACAGGCTCTTAGTAACTGTTTAAATTTTATACGAATATTTTATTATACCTTTTTCTTCGTTCATTTTTAGTCTGTTTTAGTCTGTTTTTTCCTTTCTCTCAACTCAAATAGCCCGCTATTATCGTTTCGAGGAAGAAAAAAAGCATCTCTAAAACATCTCTAAAAATTTGAACGAATAAAATTTAAACAGTTACTTAAAGATCAAATAACATTCTAACCGATTTGCTATAACATTCTAACAGACTCTAAAATTATCCTCCGAAATTAGATTTTATATAGTCCTGCAAATCGAAATCTTTTTTCATCTCAGGCTTGCCTATTTCCTTGGCGTCGCTATTTATCATCAGCTGCTTCTTTTCCAAAACAAGTTTATCTATAAAAGAACAGATTTCGCTCAGGTTGTCGCTCATCGGTTTGCCTGCAATCTCATGGGCTGCATTCTCCACTTTATAGAAATAGTACGGGGTATTCATATTATCCAGTTGAGCGGCAATATGCTTCGACCCGTAGAATCCAATACGGTACATCTCTATTTTATCGTAAGGAACGTTGCTGTCCGCGTCTCCGTGGAACATCTGGATAGGAGAGGGGAGTGTCTGCCATTTTAGGTCGCCGTTTGTACTGAAAATGGCACCGGCGAAGGCGATTGTTCCCGCATAATTGAAGTTTTCGGGTAATCTTTCGGTTAATTTGGTCTTGTTACATATTTCGTATTCGCCATGCAAAACGGCGATCGCACCCGCGCTGGAGCCATTGGTTATAATTGCGTTTTTTTGTATATTCCATTCATCGGCATGGTTAACTACAAATGTAGTGGCGTCAAAGAGGTCTTCCACCGCCATCGATATACTATTGTTCAGCGATACGGCAAAGCGCATCGGATCCATTTGCGTGCCGTCCCCTATGTTTTTCATACCCAGTCGGTAATCGATGGATATGACGTTGTATCCTTTGAGTACAAGCTGTCTGAAATAGTGTATATATCCCTTATCGTCGCGTTTCCCTCCGGCAAATCCTCCGCCGAACATGAAGATAATACACGGCCCGGCTTCTGTTATCGCCTCATTTTTCCGGCTATATTTATCTAGTCGCAACGAGTCTCCATCTTTTACCGAATAAACGTATGTTTGCTTATCCAGACTGTCATCGGCAAATATTCCGGTGCTGACAAAAAGGGAGATCAATAATAATGTAATCGTTCTCATAACGGTCAATTTTTAATTTGATGGTTTGTTACTTGTTATAGTAAGAGCCTGTTTAAATTTTAGCGAAAATTTTATTACAGGTTCAGGTCAAAAGTTCTTAGCAATTTTGCTATAAAATTTAAACAGATTCTAACAGGTTACGGCTTTATTTAATGCGTTATTTTGTATAATAGTTCTTTCAGCAGTTCCCCATCGGAGGTAGAAGTGTTGTCCACGCCTTTCGACTTTGCGTCATAGGTGCGTAGCAAACTTATAATTTCCATAGACTTAAAGGCATTGTAATTCTTAAGGGCTGCAACATAATCTCTGGCCTGATACGGATTTCTGAGCCCCAGTTCGGCTGCGATGCCCTGCTCGGTTTTGTTTTTTGCCCAATAGCAAATCATCAGGTTGCTGAAAAAGTTGAAAAGTACCGACATGGTCATTATCATCGGGTTATTCTTCGGGTTCTTTTCGAAATAATCTGCGATCTGGTTTACTTTGAATATATTTTTATGGATAATGGCATTCAGCAGCTCAAAGTTATTGAAATCCTTGCTGATTCCGATATTTTCTTCAATCAGTTCGGCTGTAATTTGCCTTTGTCCCTGCGGAATAGCTATCAGGAGTTTAGCGATCTCATTCGTGAGTTTACTCAGGTCATTTCCCAGATAGTCGGAAAGCATTTGGGCAGACTTCTGGTCTATCCCCAATCCCTTAGACTGGATGTAGGACAGGATAAAGGCCGGCATTTTGTATTCGGGTATTTTCTTCGATTCGAATACTGCCCCGTTTTTATCTATCTCTGCATATAGCTTTTTGCGCTTATCCAGCGTGCCGTTCTTATAATTTAAGACAAGGATGGTCGATTGGAGCGGATTTTTGACGTACACTTCCAGTTCTTCTATCTTGCTTAGGTTCTGGGCTTCTTTTATTACGATAAGTTGGTAGTCGGACATCATGGGGTAGCTGCGCGCCATTGTTATTACAGACCTCACGTCCGTCTCCATCCCATACACTATCGTTTGGTTGAAATCCCTTTCTTCTTCGGGCAATACCGTATTGGCAAGCATATTGGTGAGCTCATCGATATAATAAGGCTCATCGCCCATAAAGAGATATACAGGCCGGTATTTTTTAGTTTTTATTTCTGTTACTATCTGCTCAAAGGTTACCATAGTTCAAAGCGCAGATGTTTTACTGTTTCCCCATTGTTAATGAGTGTCCTTAAAGATTCGATGCCGACTATGACATGATCTTCTACAAAGTTCTTAGTCACTAGGTTATCACTTTTTTCTGTTTTCACACCATCCGAAATCATTGGCTGGTCGGATACAAGCAGCAGGGCGCCTGTTGGAATCTGGTTGGCAAAGCCGCATGTGAAAAGAGTCGCGGTTTCCATGTCCACAGCCATTGTACGTATTTTGCGGAGGTATTCTTTGAAAGTCTCGTCATGCTCCCATACCCGGCGGTTTGTTGTATATACGGTGCCAGTCCAGTAGTCACGGTTGTGGTTGCGGATGGTGGACGATACAGACCTCAACAGGCTGAATGCGGGTAAAGACGGTACTTCCGGCGGGAAGTAGTCGTTCGATGTACCTTCGCCCCTGATAGCGGCAATAGGCAATATGTAGTCTCCCAGGTTGTTATGTTTTTTTATCCCGCCGCACTTTCCTAAAAAGAGTACAGCCTCCGGTTCTATAGCACTGAGCAAATCCATTATAGTTGCCGCGTTGGCGCTTCCCATACCGAAGTTGATAATGGTGATTCCTTCAGCCGAAGCGTTTGGCATATTACCATCCAGCCCTAAAATAGGCACATTGAAGTGATTGGCAAATACTTCTACGTATTTGGCAAAGTTGGTCAATAGTATATGCTTGGTAAATTGTTCGAGCGGTCTCTTGGTGTAGCGTGGCAGCCAATTTTCTACAATTTCTTGCTTTGTTTTCATATTAGTTCTACTTTTGTTTAACTATAAAACAAGTACTCTCCTGTATTGTTTGATATACAGATTTAACAAAGGTAACAAATGTTGGAGTTAAATTTACCCCCTTTCGACATAAATGTAAAAAAAACGGATGGAAAACTATCTGTCCTAGACCCTTTGCGCCGCAAGTATGTGGCGTTGACACCGGAAGAATGGGTAAGGCAGCATTTTGTGAATTTTTTGTTAACAGAGAAAGGCTATCCTGCGGCTTTGCTGGCCAATGAGGTACAAATCAGCCTGAATAAGCAGAGCCGGCGTTGCGACACGGTCGTTTATGACCGTACGCTTACTCCTCTGATGATTGTGGAATATAAAGCGCCCGAGGTGGCTATCACCCAGTCCGTATTTGACCAGATAGTCAGGTATAATATTGTATTGAGAGTTAAATACCTAATCGTGTCGAACGGATTGAGCCATTATGGTTGTGTAATGGATTATGAGAACAATACATTCTATTATCTGCCTGATATTCCGGATTATAAAGAGTTGTAGATTAGAGGATACTCAAAATCAGCACTGCGTAGGGCGTATTACATACGCCCGCTTGTCAAATCCTTTTTAATTTTCGAAAATACGGCTGCGAGCCAGCATACATGCGCCGATAACGCCCGCTGTGTCTTTCAATGAGGATATTACCATCTTCGAATCCTTGTTTACTAGGTTTAGGGAATACTTGCGGACAGCGGTTTTTATGGGCTCCATAATGTAATCGCCGACTACGGAAACCGTGCCGCCTATAATGACCATCTCAGGATTGAAGATATTGATAAGCCCGGCTATATTTTCTCCAAGTTTTTGCCCTATCTCTTCCACCAGACTGATGCATAAGACATCTTCCCTCGACACGGCGTCCAGAATGTCATCCAGTGTTACCTGTTCCCGATTTAATATCCGCTGCGATAGCAGGGAGGTAGCCCCTCCGTTTACCATTTCTATCAGCCGCCTGTGCATAGCCAGTCCGGAGGCTTCTGTTTCCAGGCATCCCTTCTTGCCACAGTGGCACAATATTTCGTTATTGTAGACTTTTACGTGGCCAAATTCGCCTGAAAAGCCCGATTTCCCGCTGTATACCTTCCCGTCTATAATGATTCCGACAGCTAATCCCCAGCTGATGTTTACGAAGACCACATTCTTTTCGTTTTTCACGCTTCCGGCCATAAATTCGCCGTAGGTCATCGCGCGGGTATCGTTATCTATCGTAACAGGATAGCCTATTTTCTCTTTCAGTACCGATGACAGAGGTTTCTCTTCGAAGAAAAAAACGCTGTAGCTGTACCCCGTCTGAGGGTTTACCCGTCCCGAAATGTTAATGTCTATATTTAGTATTTTACTTTTATCTATCTCCTGTGTATTGATAAAGTCTTTTACTATCATGCACATATCATCGAGCGCTTCGGGTGTATTGCTAAATTGGTAATCCACCCCGGTTTTGAGGTCTACTATCTCCCCTTTGAAGTTTATCATCCCGATATTGATACCTGTTTGCTTGATATCTACTCCTATAAAATAGCATGCTTCGGGATTCAGCCCGTATAGGTTAGGGTACCTCCCCTCAGATGTTTCCAGTTTCCCGTAATCGGTAATAAAACCTTCTTCGCACATTTCCCCTATGAATTTGGTAACGGTGGGGATGCTCAGGTCTATGTCTTTCGATAATTCAGTTAGAGTGGAACTTCCGGTATGTATATAGTGATTGATGATCCTTTTTTTGACAAGTGCGCTTTTAACACCTTTTTCGACTTCCTCCAGTAATTTCTTATTCATATTTTGCAATTTTAGGCAAGTCTATTGCCTATATTTTGCAAAATTACACCAATCTTTTGTTATATCAATGACGTTGTATAATAATATTTTTTTATAGAATCAGCTTGTTTTATTGGGATGTTATATTTCTGCGTAAGTATATTAAAGTTTATATCCAATAAAGCATTGTGTATTTTATTTATGCGAATCAAGGAATAAATTATCTATATGGGAGCGAAGTGTCTGTAAATTCTAGCCCGAAGGGCTTAATCTTCATAACCGCAGGTCACCAACCCAATGTTATCAACCTAAGGCTGAAATAAGACGGGTTTTCAGCCTCGTTTATTATCAATAACCGCGTCAAGTATTATTTCTGTCATGTACTAACAATAGTTCGTTATAAAAACAGCTTTTTTAAGCGGCAATAGTCCCATATTGTTTTAGTTCATTAATTATCCGCTTATTTTTTTTAGAGTTTGGGT
>NZ_QVMO01000117.1 GCF_010501055.1 Dysgonomonas sp. 521 | reverse complement strand
ACCCAAACTCTAAAAAAAATAAGCGGATAATTAATGAACTAAAACAATATGGGACTATTGCCGCTTAAAAAAGCTGTTTTTATAACGAACTATTGCTTTAGATAACAAAGGAAGTCATAAGACCGTTCAAAGGCTTATAACTTCCCCGATATATAAATATAGTATTATTTTACTTTGTCTACAGCTTCGGAAATAAGAGTGAAAATCTCATCTATAGTTCCTAACCCTTTTATCGTAGCCAGTTTCCCCGATTTCTCATAATGCTCTTTCAATGGAGAAGTCTGACTCTTATATACGTCAAGACGCGACTTTATCGTTTCCAGATTATCATCGGAACGTCCCGACTGCTGACCGCGTTTTATCAATCTGTCTATAAGTTCCGGTTCCTCCACTTCAAGGTTGACCACCACAGAGATTTTCTCTCCACGCTTTTCCAGTATTTTCTCAAGAGCCTCGCTCTGAGCTATAGTCCGTGGAAATCCGTCAAAAACAACTCCCGACACATCCGTTTTAGTATCCAGCACATTAGCCAGCATTTCGATAACGACATCATCGGGTACCAACTGTCCCTTCGAAATATAGCCTTCTGCCAATTTACCAAGTTCTGTTCCATTTTTCATTTCGGCACGCAGCACATCTCCTGTGGAAATATGAGCCAGATTGTACTTCTTAATGAGGTTTTCACTTTGCGTACCCTTACCTGAGCCCGGAGCTCCGAAAATTATTATATTCAGCATATTGATAGATTTACGAGTTACAAATTACGGGTTGCAAAACAGCAAGGCGTAAATCGTAAGATATTGTTAAGAGTTCTTTAGTTTATAAATATCAGGGAGGTTACGGCCATATCCGTCGTAGTCGAGCCCATATCCTACAATAAAGTCGCTAGGTATCTCCATTGCTACATAGTCCAGCTGAACCTGATGTTGCAATGCGTCGGGTTTCAAAAGAAGTGTAGTTACAAATATTTCTTTAGGAGCGTCACAGGTCAGTTGTTCAAGCATCAATGACATTGTATACCCTGTGTCCACAATGTCTTCCACGATAACTACAGTACGTCCCCTAATATCTTCTTCCAGCCCATAGATTTCTTTCAGCTTTCCCGTTGATGTAGTACCTTTATAAGATGACATTTTCACAAAAGATACTTCGCATGGAATGGATACACGCTTCATCAATTCCGAAGCATATATAAAGGAACCATTTAAGACACAGATAAATAACGGATCTTTCCCTGCCAAATCTTTATCCAGCCTTTCCGCGATCTCATCTATTGCTTTCTCTATCACATCCTGTGTCAGAAACAGTTCGAATTCTTTATCCTTGATTATCACCGATTTCATGGACGACTCTTTTCTTAATTATTATTAAACTGCAAAAGTAGCACATTTAGCTTAAAAAATCATAATGAATTCCGCTTTTTAATAATCAGAAAAGAATTATTTGAAGATTAATAAAGCATATATATTATAAATACATTATTTTTATGCATTCGTTAATTCCCAGACTAACTAATTAATTTTACAAATACTATGACTAACACAGAACTGAAAGAACTTTTTTTAAAAGAACACAAGCGGGATAAAAAACTTACATTCATCAATTATGGGATCATCTGTCTCGGCATACTCTTGCTAGCAGGTATCATCGGCTATTTATTCATTCATACCGGCACATCGGCTACCGAAGCGTTATCCGAAGCCTTTGGAGGAAAAGAAAACGATCCCTGGTATGTGAAATATATTTTTATCGCCGTACTTGCCGGAAGTATATTATATCCTTTTTACAGTATATGGAAACTTAGCAAACGCCCGCAGCAGATAGATGAATTGATGAACAGAATAGAATCGGGAGCCAGAGCCAATTCCGTAGACGAATATAAGGAGTATAAAATAACCATACCGTTGGGAAAGAGCAGCTATAAATTCTGTCCGGTATCATACGTTATGATTAACCTGAAAGATGAACTTAAATTTTACAAATTGCCTCTCCATAATGTATATGTACCCGAATTAAAGATTCTTCTGAGCGGGGCGGATATAAACAAATTGAATCAGGTAAGGAACGAACTATACACTCACACAGATGAGGAAACAGCGGCTGCCGACAGTAATAGTTCCGCCCTGAAGAGGCCTTTATCCATGCAAAACTCCGAACCGACACCGATAAAAAGTGTGGACGAATTCAAGACCTTCCTGAATGAAAACCTGAAAGACACGATAAATAAGATAGATACGCAACGGAAGAAAACACGAACTACAGCGATGATTATGATACCCCTGGTAATCATTGTTGTGCTGGCTATTATCGGTTATGCTTACTATTCTAATTTCAAAGCTGTAGAAGGGGGCGATTATTCCGGGATGGGCACTATGAAAACAATCGTTCCGGTATTTGCTTTGCTTATAGTCGGTGGTTTTGGGTACAGCTTTTACATGAAACAAAAATACAAGGAGAAAGCAGCTTCGGGCGAACTGACAGCGGCCGAGAGTATCAACGAAGGGGTCTTCAAAAAGATTATCAAATTCATAAATCCTACGGTAGAATATATACCAATGGGGCATATCGGCTTACCTGAATTTATAGAGAGCAATATGTTTATCCAAAAGAATTATGACATAAGGGGAAATGACCAGATATCCGGCTATCACAATGGCGTACCGTTCATTATGTGCGAACTTTGGGTCAGCTACAGACGAAATTTCACAGATGAGAAGGAATCGCCGGACAGTGTATTTGCCGGACAGTTTTTTGTAGCACGATTCAATAAGAATTTCACTTCTACAGTATATATAAAACCGAAGCTGGGGCTGAAAGGGAGCTGGACAAACAATGACATAAATGGGTATACGCAATCGGTAGGCGACAAAGTAAAACTGGAAGACCCCGAATTCATGAATATGTTTGAGGTATATTCCGATGACCAGCTGGATGCCCGGTATATCCTGACTCCTTCGCTGATGGAAAGGATAAAGGATCTGGCAAAACGAACTAAAGGACAATATTATATTGCCTTCCATAACAATAAAATAACAGTGCTTAATAATAACCAGTCTTCCAACTTCGGCATTGGTTACTTTGAGTCGCTGACAAAAGATGACAATAAATTGTTGATCGATTTCTATAAAAATATAAGTGACGAGTTCACTATTATCGACGATCTTAAACTGAATGTAAGAATATGGAAATAAGATACCATGCTAAATTGCTATTTTTGCAAGTAGAAAACACCAAAGTAGATATCACTTAATTTAAATTATATATTATGAATATTTATATTATAATCGGAATAGTTATCCTCGTACTGCTGATAATGGTTTATATCAATTCGTATAACATACTGAATAAACGGAAAAACCAGATAGATAATTCTTTCTCGGTATTAGACGCCCTTTTTATAAAGAGGAATGACCTGATTCCGAACCTTGTAGCCACAGTGAAGCAATATATGGAATTCGAACGCGACACACTGGATAAAATCACAAAACTGAGGGTGCCAGCCAACAGAGCCTCCGAAGAATATGTCCGTGACGGGGAAGCAGAAAAAGTGATGAAGCAGATAATGATTCAGGCGGAAAATTACCCACAACTCAAAGCGAGCGAACAGTTCAGCAATTTGCAGTACAGCTTCAACGAATGTGAGGAACAAATAGCCGCGGGAAGGAGATACCTCAGTGCATCCATAACTGATTACAATAATGCAGTCACTACATTCCCAAGCAACATAATAGCCGGAATGACAGGGATGAAGAAACATGAATGGGAAAGGGCTACGGAAAGCCAACGCCGGAATGTAGATGCGAATACATTATTTAAATAAAAATGGAAGAGGTATCCGTAAAATGGATACCTCTTTGTTTATCTGAAAATTCGCAATAAAATCTTCTTTATTCAGTCGCTCCGTACACTTCTTCGCAAGGCTGTATAATAACCCAACCGTCGCCTTCGAACATCATCTGGAAACTTTCGCCACTACCACGCCCGATAAATGTCTTTAACGAAATATCCGTCTTGATGGTAGGTGTCAGGTTACCCGACCATGCCACGGTAGCATTCGGGTCGGTATATACAGGCTGTCCCGGTTTTACCAGTAATGTCAATGGGTTTCCGTGTGTTGTAATAGCTACATGTCCTGTACCGTTAAGGCGTACCTGAAATAACCCGCCGCCCATGATTCCGGCTACGCTTTTCATCATTTTTATATCCGACTGGATCGTACTTTCATGTGCAAGTATGTCATTGCCGTTTACATTAATCGCTTCATTTTCCAGATAAAGTATCCTTACCCTTTTTTCTGCATCCGCGGCATAAACTTTCCCTGTGCCCGATGTCTTCATCATTGTCGTACCTTCGCCCGATACTGTTTTCTTGATGAGGTTTCCGATACCTTTGCTCAGCATACCTTCCCTCTCAAATTTCACATTTCCGGTGTAGGCTACCATTGCTCCTTTTTTTAACATTACGGTCTGGTTGTTAATGTTCAGTTCGAGCATATAAGGGCTCTCTAACTGGAAAAAATCATTTTTTGATTCATCCTGTGCTGTTTCTTCAATAAATGCTTTGATAGAATACTTGTTCATTGTGTATAGTTTTTAAATTTGTAAATATTTAAGCGTTTAACATTGATATTTATTCTTCGATAAGTGCAAAGTCCAATTGTTTCCTTTCAAGGTTGGTTCTTGCCACTTTTATTTTTATCGGGTCGCCCAGGCTATAGGTACGCTTGTTTCGCCTGCCTCTCAGGCAGTAATTTTTCTCATCAAATTCATAAAAATCGTCATCTAAATCGCGGATAGGAATCATTCCCTCGCATTTATTTTCATTGATTTCGGCATATAGCCCCCATTCTGTTATTCCTGAAATAACGGCGTCAAATACCTGCCCCAGTTTATCCGACATGTATTCTACTTGCTTGTATTTAATGGAAGCCCTTTCGGCGCTGGCTGCAAGTTGCTCCATGCTCGAACTGTGCTCACATTTGCCTTCATACAGCTGTTTGCTTACGCTACGGCCACCATCCAGATAACGGGTCAACAGACGATGTACCATCATATCAGGATAACGGCGGATAGGAGACGTGAAGTGTGTGTAATATTCGAATGCAAGGCCATAGTGACCGATATTCGCTGTGGTATAAATCGCTTTAGCCATCGCGCGGATAGCAATCGTAGAAATAAGATTCTCCTCCGGTTTGCCGCTTACCTCATCCAGCAGGTGGTTAATAGATTTCGACACGTTTGTTTTGGTTCCGTCCACTTTGATCTTATATCCGAACCGGCGGATAAATTCAGACAGGTTTTCCATCTTTTCACTGTTTGGAACATCATGTACACGGTAAACAAATGTCTTCGCTTTTTTATTTTTAGGTACATTTCCTACAAATTCTGCCACAGTCCTGTTAGCCAAAAGCATAAATTCCTCGATCAGCTTATTGGAGTCTTTTGCGTATTTGAAATAAACGCTCAACGGTTTGCCTTTTTCATCTATTTCGAACCGGACTTCGTGACGGTCAAAGGCAATCGCGCCATTATCAAAGCGCTTTGCCCTCAGCTTTTTAGCGAGGTCATTTAGTTTTAGTATTTCTTCTTTGTAATCTCCCTCGGCTCCTTCCAGTATATCCTGCACTTCTTCGTACGTAAAGCGTCTGTCGGAATGTATTACAGTGCGGGCGATCCGGCTCTTTTTTATGTTCGCGTCATCATCCATTTCGAACAGAACCGAATAGCAGAGCTTGTCTTCGTTAGGACGGAGAGAACACAGGTTGTTACTCAGCCGTTCGGGCAGCATCGGGATAGTCCTGTCTACCAGATAAATGGAGGTAGCCCGGCTTTCGCCTTCTTTGTCGATAATATCGCCCTCCTGTACATAATGCGTGACATCAGCAATGTGTACACCTATTTCCCAACGTCCGTTTTTCAACTGTTTTACAGACAGGGCGTCATCAAAGTCCTTCGCATCGCGCGGGTCAATAGTGAATGTAACGGTGCTGCGCAAATCTTCACGCTTCGCTATTTCTTCCGCTGTGATATCATCCGGTATCTTGTTTGCGGCAGCTTCTACTTTTTCAGGGTATTTATATGGCAATCCGTATTCTGCCAGTATCGCGTTCATTTCAGTATCGTTATTACCTGTCTGGCCCAATACGTCTATCACTTTACCGATAGGGTTCTTCGCCCTTTTAGGCCATTCCACAACTTCTACCAACGCCTTTTCCCCATCTTTACCGCCTTTCAGGTTTTCTTTGGGAATAAAGATATCGTTAGCCAGAATTTTACTATCCATCACAAGAAAGGCGAATTGTTTTTGTACATCGAGCGTACCTACAAATCTTACCTGCTTGCGTTCCAGTATTTCAACGACCTCCCCTTCGGGATCGCGCCCTTTGCGCTTTGCAAGTACCTGAATCTTAACGCGGTCTCCATTCATCGCGTGTTCGGAATTGCGTTCGGCAATGAATATGTGGGAACTTTGGTCATCGTCATCCGCTACGAAAAAATTCTTTCCGTTACTCCGTCTCTCAAAAGTACCTTCAAGAAACATACCCCTGTTATTCGACTTATACTTTCCCCTGCTTGTCTCTACTATGAAAGCGTCTTCCTGCAAATCGAAAAGGATATTGTTTATAAGCTGTTTCTCCGCCGGCTTCTTCAATCCCAGTTTTTCGGCAACCTGTTTGAACCCGAAAGATTCTTCGGAATGTTTATTGAAAAAGTTTACAACGGCGTTTGTTATATCAGTCTTTGTTTTCCTTTTATCTGTTTTATGCGGCATTTTGTTCTTACTCATAGCTCTATACTTAGTTTATTTATTCTTTTATTAAATGGCTCGCTGCCGGTTATATTTCCGTTTTGGTATTTGTAAATACTAGTCAAATATACGAAAAAGAATGTATTTAGTATATCAGAAAGAAAATGAATCAGAGACTTTTGTCAAGAATTTGTGTAATTTTGCATCACAATAAAAAATAAACACAATGTCTTGCATATTAAATATAGAAACTGCCACGGAAGTATGTTCTGTAGCAGTATCCAATCAGGGGAAAATAATCTTTGAGAAAGAGGAAACAAAAGGCCCCTCACATGCTGTACTGCTAGGTCAGTTTGTAAATGAGGCTATTGAATACCTGCGTGCAGAAGATATCAAACCGGATGCCGTTGCCGTAAGTTGTGGCCCGGGTTCATATACAGGTTTGCGCATCGGTGTATCGGAAGCCAAAGGGCTTTGTTATGGCTTGAGTATCCCGCTGATAGCTATAAGTACACTAAAGCTGATGGCACACGGCGTGGCCAAACGGGGATTGACGGATAGTAAATCTCTGTTTTGTCCGATGATAGATGCCCGCCGGATGGAAGTTTATGACGGACTGTTCGATGCGGCATTGAATGAACTGCGCCCTGTATCTGCCGATATTATTGATGGAGAGTCTTTTTCCGAATTTCTTCAGAATAATAAGATTGTATTTTTCGGAAACGGAGCCGGAAAATGTAAAGATGTGCTACAACATCAGAATGCTGTATTTCTGGACAATATCTATCCTAAAGCGGCGGATATGGTAGAATTGGCCGAAGCGGCCTATAATGATAAAGCGTTTGCAGATGTGGCTTATTTCGAGCCCTTTTATCTCAAAGAGTTTGTCGCCACTGTTCCTAAAAATAAGGTATTGGCAAGAGAGTGAGGTTTAATTAATCATTTCAATGCTTTGTGCTATTAATTTATTCCTTTCAATTATTTCTTTTTCTGCTTTTAATATTCTTTTTACGATCTTTTGTTGTTCGTTTTTTGGATAATTAGGAATATAGAAATCCAGAAGTTCGCTTATTTTGACATATTTTCTGTTAGTACTACCACTTATATAATTATCAAAATATTCTTGTATTTTTTTATTCCGAAATAGAATTTCTAAATAGTAGGGAATGATTTTTTCTTTGTCAATTTCCAGCATTGTCATGTTACTTGTGAAAATACAATTTGCTTGATCTTCTTCAATCACCCCGAAAGCTCCGTTTTTTGTATCAACTTTGCACCAAAACAAATGCTCAGCTTTTGCTTTGTAATAGCTCATTCCTTTGCTTAGTTCATATCCTTTCAATGGTTTCTTGAAAACACCTAGTCCATAACTTTTTACACCCAGCAGATCATAATCATCCGCATCATTAATAACAACTGATTCATTTTTTACTTTTCTCAAAAAGGAAGAAAGTTTTATTAAGTTCGATGTTCCGAATGTTATTTCAGCTAACTCTTTTGGTGGAATGTATTTTCGTCCTTGAAGAATAAATGAATTCTTTTTAATCTTTTCACTTTCGATAAACAAGCTATTATACTCATTGGATTTTGTAAAAAAATTATCTAAATCATTTTCTCCAATGATTTTTTTTCTGTTCTTATCTAAAGAAAATCCATCATTTTTTACAAAATAAAATTTTATTTTTTCTGATTTTATTTTTCGCTTAATTTTTGTCAAATGCAATATGCTCGTTTGAACATTCGTATATGGTTCAAAAGTTCCACTTGGTAAAGATATGATATTTGCAATCGTACAATCTTGATATATCTTTTCTCTTAAACTTTCATAGTTTTTGTCGAATAACACTTTTTCAGGAAGAATCAATCCTAATCTACCATTTGTGGAAGTCTTATTAATAGCTCTGATGCAGTGCTGAATACAGATACTGTTAGCATCTTTTGTAGGAAAGTCATAAAGATTACCATATTCAGTTTGTTGAGCAAATGGGATATTGCTTATCACTATATCATACAGGCTGTCTATAGGTCTGGACAGGCTGTCCAATCTTTGAATATTGCTGTGTCCATCACCAATCAAAATCATATTCATTTTTGCAATTTTTGCAGTTGAAGAAATTTCTCTTCCGAAAACACTTTCTTCTTTTAAAAATCTCAACGAAGACTCATTATTCGGAACAGAACGCACTAAATGTTTAAATGTTTCGGTTAACATTCCTCCTGTACCGCAGAATGGATCATACACTTTTTCGCCAAAAACGGGATTCAATAATTGAACCAGAAATTTCACAATATGTCTAGGAGTAAAATATTCTCCAAGATCTTTTTCTCCTGCATTGTATGTTTTTAAAAAGAATTCGAAAGCATCTCCTTTTATATCGGACTCAATATTTATTAGTTCCAACTGACTTAGCTGATCAATAATATCTTTTAAAACTATTGGATTTTTTACTTTTAATTCGTCAAAGATTGAATCATTCCCATTTTTATAAAACTCGTCGAATTTCTTTAAAACAATTTTATTTAGATAGAAGTCGTCTTGACTAATTTAAAATTGTTAAAAACAGAAGGAAGTGTTAGTTTAGTAATCGCTAAACAACCAAAACATAACACTTCCTATGTACA
>NZ_QVMO01000116.1 GCF_010501055.1 Dysgonomonas sp. 521 | reverse complement strand
TTAAGTTAAAGAAATCTTATACCCTGTCATCCTGAACGATAGTGAAGGATCTCTTTTCTTAAAAGCAATTTGCCTACACGGGATGCTTCGTCCCTCAGCATGACAAAGAGGAAAAAGGCTTAACTTAATGACATTGAGGTCTATCCTCTGTCTTGACATTGTGTTGCAACTCCGTGCATAATTTCCGCAGGCCCCGCAGGCCGATGACCCAATATCTTCAGGCTAAGGCTGAAAGCCTTTATTATTTCAGCCCAATGGCAAGCGAAGCGTCGCCTTGGGTAAACAGCATCTAACAGAAACTGCGCGCTGCAAGCGCAGGTTAAACTTAAAGAACAAGACCAAGTCATTGACCTGCGCTTTCAGCGCGCACGCTCTATATTTGGATATTCTGACCCAAGGCGTTGCCTTGGGCTGAAATAAGACGGGCTTTCAGCCCTGATCTTTGGTCCCATAATCCTTAAGTTGATGACACTGGACCGATAACCTTCGGTTATGAATTGAAAATCAGCGGAGCTAAAATCGGCGGAGCCAAAATCAGGTTTTTCAAGCCCGTTTCAATGTTTTTGTCATGTACTAACAAGACTGTCAGTCAGATTAAAATATGAAAGCAGGGTATCGGATACTCTGCTTTTCTTATTGGGGACAATCCAACAATATTGTAATCTTATTTCTAAAGATTTATCTTATATAAAGCGCTCTTTGATATAGAATAAGATAAATGATGTACGGATGAAATAGTGACAATAGAAAACAATGAGAAAAGTGTCACCTTTGTCACTTTTTAACATTCCGTCAGGTATGATTCACTCGGTAGAAAAAGGGAATGGTTCACATAGGGACGCATTCCCATAGGAAACAACGGCAGGCAAAGCGAAGCCAATGAGACCAATACTTTGACATCCATATTCTACCGGGCGATAATGCCTAACGGCATTCAAAAAGAGGAAAAGTGACAATCTAAAAAAGTTACTTTTGTCACTTTTTTAGATAAATATTACCTGAACATTTTGTCTATCATATCATCTTCCAGCATGGAGATGATTGTCTTGCCATCAGGCGTATGTTTATAGACAGGCGAGGCAAACAACTGGTCTACAATCCTGTTCATCTCCTCAGCAGACAGCGTGTGCCCATAAGGTATAGCAGCGGCATTCGCCATAGAAAGAGCCAGAGCCTGGCGTATCTCTTCTTTCACATCACTGCCGCTATCGATGCTTTTATCTATTATGCTATGTACAAGCTGTACAGGATTGGTATTCGTTATTTCGGCAGGAGTGCCGTTAATTGCATAAGAATGACTCCCCAAATGGCTTAAGTCGAACCCTACAGCCTCCAGGTCGTCTATCAGGTATGGTATCATAGCTGCCTCCGATGGCGATAGCTCTATTATTTCAGGAAATAATGCCCGTTGCGAAACTCCCCGTTTGTGTTCTATCTGGGTCAGAAACTGATCGAACAGGATACGTACATGCGCCCTGTGCTGATCGATAAGCATCAGACCGGATTTGACGGATGTGAGTATATAGCGGTTTTTATACTGGTAATGTACTACCATCTCTGAAACAGCCTTTTCGGGAGTGGCTTTATTATCCTGATTGAATATGTTCGTTTCAGGCTGAGGTTCTTCCGGTATATCCAGGCTTTCCTTATCTTTTGTGAAACCCTGATATAACTGGTCGAGGTCAAACTTCGGACGCTGATATCCAGACCGCGAAGGCGACTTAAAGGGATTATAAGAAGGATCTACATTTACGCGGGGCTGGAATACATTTTTGGAAGGGTCGTGTATAGGTATATCAATCGCCCCTTCGGTATCAAAATCGATTGTCGGCACCTCGTTAAATTTGCCGAGAGCCTCTTTGACTGCGGCTGAGATTATCTGCCATATAGGCTGCTCATTCTCAAACTTTATCTCGGTCTTGGTGGGATGGATATTCACATCTATGGTGGAAGGGTCTACTTCGAAATAAATGAAATAGTTAGGAAACTCTCCTGCCGAAATGAGCGGCTCAAAGGCGGATAAAACCGCCTTGCCGAAATAAGGGTGGCGCATATAACGCCCGTTTACAAAGAAGAACTGCTGCGCCCTCGTTTTGCGTGCCGATTCGGGTTTTCCTACAAATCCGGTTATTTTAACCAAAGATGTATCTATATCGATTGAGATCAGTTGCTGGTTAAAGTTCTTACCCACTACATTAACTATCCGTTGGCGTAGTCCGCAGGCAGGGAACTTCAGCACCTCAATATCATTATCTATAAAGGTGAATTCGATAGAAGGGTTTACCAAGACTATCCGTTCCAGTTCGGTCAATATATTCCTCCGTTCGGTATCGTTCGACTTAAGAAACTTACGGCGTGCGGGAACATTATAGAATATATTTTTAACGGAAAAATTACTCCCAACGGGGCATGCCACCGGTTCCTGACTTTCTACTCTCGAACCCGCTATTTGCAGCAAAGTGCCAAGTTCGTCCTCAGCCCGCCTTGTCTTAATCTCTACATGCGATATAGCGGCAATGGACGGTAAGGCTTCTCCCCTGAACCCCATTGTATGGAGAGCAAACAGGTCGTCAGCCGACCTTATTTTCGATGTAGCATGACGTTCAAAGGCCATCCGGGCATCTGTTGCCGACATTCCTTTTCCGTTATCTATTACCTGTATAAGCGTACGCCCGGCATCTTTAATGATTAACTGAATACTATCGGCTCCGGCATCTATCGCGTTTTCGACCAACTCTTTCACAACCGAAGATGGCCGTTGAATGACCTCTCCCGCCGCGATCTGGTTAGCTATGGAATCGGGTAAAAGGTGTATTATATCACTCATTATTACTTTTAAGAATTTATTCCTCCCTGTTGAATACAGAGGATTTACTACGCTGTGGCTTTATATCCGAAGTTTTACGTGAAACCTTCCTGAATATGTCATCCTTGTCTAAAGGGCGCAGGTAATCGTACCAGTAGAAATCCGTAAGCCGCAATTGGTCAGAAGTCAAAAGTTCGAATGGGGTCGTTTTCCCCACAGGCTTAGGCCAGGCTACAAGTTTTTCGAAAGCCCCATCCTTCATGAATATTTCCAGATAGCTGCTTTCGAGCCAATTGAGTATGCCTGATAATTCCTTATTTTTTTCTTCCGGATAAGCTACCGTTTCAACATTTCCTTCGGCGAGAACCCTGTTTAGTTTCTTATCTTCAAAGAATAGCTTCATCGAACGGGCTTTCAGCTGATTGTAATGCACGGAGTCTTTTTGCTCAATAGAAAAACTATACCGCTTGACATGCATATAATCTATCGTACTGTCATTCATGTATATATCGATGGTATCTCCGTACAATTGCCTATTTGTATTCCACAGTACCGGGTCTTTATACATGTGGAGCACCGAATCCTTGGAATTAAATTGGAGCGAGTCGCAAATACCCTGCATATCCGACCTGTAAAAGCGGACACCATAATATGCCTTTATCTGGCGGTAGACCACAACGGTAGAATCGTCTGTTTTAGCCCCAAGAGGAGGAAGAGGCAGGGAATCGGCCGGTAATATGCTTTGGTGCAGGATATGCAATGAATCGGCAGGCGACAGATGAATGGAGTCTGTAGACAATGAATCTGCTATAGCCAGTTTTTGGATAGGAGGAAGTACCTTCGTTGGTTTTACGCTATCTACAATCGCTATCAGTTTCAATGTATCGGCATGAATATACAGGCTGTCTCCCTGCGAGTATTCGATACAGAATGCCGAATCGGTAGCCAGCGCCGAATCGTCCAGTTCGTTATAAAAGCCATAGTGCCCCCTCAGAATTACCCGCTTGGTCGTATCCTGAAGGAACATATTGCCGAATACTTCTCCGTATCCTTTGGCTTTATTGTAGAAGATAGAGTCTCCCCGCAGTATACGGTTCCCCTCTTTGTTGACTACGGTAGACTGGTCCAGCAACAGGGATTCCTCCGTTTCGGTATTGTACCACCCCTTACTGGTGTAGATTATACCACTGTCGGAAACGATCTTTGTAGGGGTATATATATCCGCTATCTTCGTATCCGTATTGTATTTCAGGCGGTCGGAATAAAGGGTAAAACGGTCATTGATAAGGATTACACTATCCTTGAATGTAGCCATTTTTATATTCGGCTCGTATTGCCCCCAGTAAGAAGTCAACTCGTTGAGTGAATCCACCAACATACCTCCGTCAAAGTAGTAACCGATATTCATCATACGGTCATAGTTGAGACTATCAGTAAACAAAGTACCGCTCCCATGCTCCAGCCTTACGTTCTCACGGAACATTACCAGTTTGGAATTTCCCTCGTAATGCATATAGTTCCCATACAGAAAGAGGGTATCACCCTGCTCCATACGTACATTGCTGAACGCCTCAAACGCATTCGCCTTCTCATCATAATATGCACTGTCGCAATAGAGATAAGCTCCATCGTGAAGGAATATAACACTGTCTTTCAGTATCTGGATATCCGAACCCGCCCGTTTAGAAACTGTCTTTGAAAAGATAATTTCTATAACCTTCGGTTGGCTTTTTTGCTGTGGTTTCTGCGGGCTTTGTGGTTTTTGAGGTGCCTGATAAACGCCTGCATTTACTTGCGGAGAAAGCATTGCCTGCGCCGAAGCATAAACAGCAATCAGGCATAGAATACCTACCGCAGGTATCCTATGCCTTTGAGTTATATATGTTATAAATCTCCTTAACACTAATTCAATTTCTTGTTAGCCTGATCTTGCTTTATCCAGTCAGGGTATTGAAAATCACAATTTACCCAGTCCTGATCTATCCTGATATAAGTATCCTTTATTTTGGTTTGGAGCCATTTTTTCAGAAGTTCCTCGTGCTTCTTGCCTTCAACTATCTCTTTCAGTGTTTGATAGTCGTCAGACACATTGGCTATATGGCCTTCAGTTTTAGTCTTTAGCTTTATTATGGCAACAACATCTTTCCCGTTATTCTGCTTCATCGTGAAGGCCGGGGATATATCTCCTACTTTCATCGTGTTCACCATTTTACCTATTTCGGTAGGGAGTTCTTCCATTGTAAAACGTGGTGTTCCGTAGTTCGTACTTTCTTTACGGTTTACCATCAGTCCATTGTTCTTACGGGTATCCTTGTCGAAAGAGATGAATGCCACGGCATCTTCGAATGCAAATTTTTCGGCCCTTATATCACTGGCAATAGAGTCGAGCCTCAATTTTGCCCGATTCATTTCATCCGCCGATACTTTAGGGCGAATCAGTATATGGCGGAAGTTAGCCCTGTCGCCCCTGCGTTCTATCAATTGTATAATATGGAATCCATATTCTGTTTCTACAATGTTAGATACTTTCTTAGGGTCGGACAATGAAAATGCTACACTTGCAAATTCAGGCATCAGCTCGCCACGTCCCATAAAACCAAGTTCTCCACCATTAGGCGCAGATCCGGGATCTTCAGAATACATGATAGCTAATGTGGCTAAGTCAGCAGTTCCCGCATTAATCCTGTTTGTATAGTCTCTCAATCGATCTTTTACCTGGTCTATTTCCTTCAACGGGATTATTGGCTCATTCGTAATTATCTGAACTTCAACCATCGTAGGCACATAAGGCAAACTATCTTTTGGCAATTGGGCATAATATTTACGGACTTCGGAAGGGGTAAGGTTCGTCTTTTTACCTACAAGATTCTTTTTTACCTCAGAGACCAAATAGTCGTTGCGAATCTGGTCACGCCATTCTTCGCGAAGCTGAGTCATTGTCGCTCCCAGATATTCTTCTGCCTTTTCTTTCGAGCCCAGATTGGCAATTACATTATTTTCGTATCGGGACAAACCGCTGTTAACAACAGAAACCGGTACATCAATACTGTCTATCTTGGCCTGATCAAGAAACAATTTTTGAACTGCAAGTTGCTCTGGTATCAAACAATACGGGTCTCCATCGATACGTTCTCCTCTCGAGAGCATACCTAAACGTATTTTTTCAACATCTGATTTGAGAATCGCTTCATCTCCAACTACCCATATTATTTCATCTATAACGTTATTCTGGGCATAAGTAAAAATACCGGAACCCAACAATATTATTAATAAAACCAGTTTTCTCGCCTTTTGTACCATTTTTATCTGTTTATTAAAAAGTGACGTAAATATAGTGATAATGTATCACTTTTTCTTAACGTAGAAAAAGAAGTTATAGTCTATTTATCATAAAACTTAATTTCATTATCTGCAGCAGCCTTATTATAGAGGTCCTGCTGTACCTGATTCAGGTAATCGGCTTTTCGCTGCTCTGTGTAAACTTCTACCAATTGATTCTTTATATAGTCGTAAGGGGCTTCGTTCCCTATTGTCTTATATTCTTTTATATTCAGCAAATATACAAATGAAGAGTCGCGTACTTCTACATTTTTATTTGCTTTCAAAAAATCATCCGCGTTACTTACCGAGAGAGGCATATTATCCGTTATATCATTCAGGCTTACCCATTTATCATAGAAATATTCATAACCGACAGCATTCTTTAATGTATTTTTCTCTATACTTTCCACAGCAGCGTCTGTAGCCTGTTTATACCATTTCAGAAAGTTATCCAGTTCCTTTGAGGCAACGGGTACTTTAAGATACAGGCCTTTTATAAGATTCTCTTTTAGTTTGAACTTATCTTTATTCTGTTCATAGAATGATTGTAACTCGGCATCAGATACAGATTTAGATAAATATTCGGTCAATAATTTCTTCTGGTACTGATTTGTAATCAAAGATTTCCGATAATTCTCCACCAGATTTTCAATCTCGGCTTTATCTACAATATTCTGCTTGGCCTTATCGTACATCAATTGATCATTGATCCACGCTTTAACATAAGTATCGGCTATGGCCGCACTATCTTCAGGCGATAATGATTTTGGAACGGCATTGTTTAGTTCGTCCATATAGAGTGTCTTTCCTTTAACGGAAACTACGCCTACCTGGCTTAAATCGACACTCCCTGATTCTCCATTTTTACATGACATCAGGCATATCATCCCCAGAAAAAGCAATGTACAACTATATCCTTTCATTTTATCGTTTCTAAAACACCGTTATCTACCTCTACCTTATATTTATTATGTAAGTACATTCTCCAGTCCTTTTCCAGTTGGTCCTGATAATCCGGTTCTACAGCACTCCTTACATCTGTATAGTCCTGAGGTTGGGATATAAACTCTCCTGTAACAAGAAAGAACGGATAGCCCCATTGTTCCTTAGCCTTTGCTCCTCCGAATATTTTATTATCCACATACTTATTTTCTCCTTTAACCCATGTTCCCGGCTCCATCAATACTTGCACAGAGTCTTTATTCAGCGTGTTCCTCAGGTTCAGTATCAGAGCATCCCTTTTTTTTCCTTTTTTGGCCAGCGCTTCGGCTGTTTCCAGAGCCTTTTCATTTTTCGCATGAATAATCAGCCCTCTGTATTTGGTACCGCTAAGGGTATATTTATGCTTATTCTTATTAAAGTATTCGGACAATCCCTTTTCGTCTGTAACGGAACGCTCCCAAACATTCTTATTCATTACGGCAAACGACAAAAGGCCTTCCGATATTTCATCCAGCTGTTGTTTATATTCAGGTTCGCGGTCGGCAAGTGACAGGTAATAATAGTCAGTCAGGCTACGGGAAAAATATGCATTAAAGAATTCCCTGAGAACATCTGTTGACAGGTTGGTCTTAATAGCTTCGGTAAATACGGACATATCCGGCGCATCGTCGCTCTTCTTTTCTATCAGGCTCTGCCTTAACTGAATATACTGGAGGAAATTACCTACATTATACTGTTCTTTACCATTATCGAAAGAGAATAATACTTCGTTCCTGTTCTTTACCCTGTCAAAGAATGCCGAATCTCTAGGGGACACATCATTTGCTATATTATTCAACTTATTATATACGTCTCTGTTCAATACGAAATTTAATGCCGCCGCCATCTTACTTCGCTTCTCGGCAGTCATTTCCTGAGATTTATCACTTTTGAGTACACGGTTCCTTATCGCATTCCTCATGTCGGAGTAAGGCGGAAGCGGTATTTTCTTTAATAACCGGATAATGTGGTATCCATAGTCTGACCAGACAGGCTCGCTGATGTCGCCTTCTTTCTCCAGATTGAACGCGGCATTGATAAATGTAGGAGAAATGCGCGAATCTAATCCTACAACTCCAAAATGACAACCTTTATCGCCCATTTCCATTACATGGGAAAATTCGTCACACAGCGATTGGAAATCGTTTGCTGAATGGATATTATTGTATTCCCTCCAGGCTACTTTGCCCACGCTGTCTATTTGATGTTTATCCGGCGGTATATGGGAGAAATTGAAAAGAACCTGCTCCACATCTACAGTCCCTATTGCCGGCCGTCTGTTCAACACCTGCACGATATGATAGCCATCCGATGCCCTGACAGGCTCGCTAATCTTATTCATCGGAAGGGTATAAATGGCATCCTCTACCTTTGCACTGAACATGAAAGGTGTGACCCATCCCATATAGCCATTTTTCCTATTATAGTCCAGTATAACCGAGGTTGGCAAGGATTTATCATAGCCTTCCGCAGCAAAACCGTTTTTTGATAACCGCTCATACAAATCCCTCGCCTTGTTATATAATACTAATGTGTCGGCGGGCAAAACAGCTTCGCTCTCGAATGGAAGCAGGATGTGATTTATCTCCACATCTTGACGCATCCTTTCGTATATTTTCAATAAATAGTCATTTTCATAAACTGTATCCTGCATATATTTATATGAGGTTTCGACCCGGGCTGCGGATAAGTCTCTCTTATAGCTCATCGTAGTATCCAGGCGTTGCGCCTTTGCCTCCTCTACATTTAGCCTGAAATCTACATAGGACTTCACAAAATCGGCAATGCTTTCTTTTTCGGCACCTGCCCTTAACTCATTACTTTTTTTATATGCCCTTTCGAGCTCGGATCTTAGGATAGAGGTTCCGTTAATCTTTATGGCGACAGGGTCTGCCTGCTGTGCAAACAGACAAAATGTAGCAAGTAAGGTAATAAGTGGTAATAAAAATAGTTTCTTATTCATACATCAAATCAATAAACTATATAAGCCGCAAAGATACAAGAAATATAGCCTTATAATGTTTTAAAATATTCTAAAATAAATCTTAGCCCGCCATTTTCAAAAGATTTAGCCGTATTAGGTAATGGAAAATATCTATTTTTCGTTCCTGTCATGCTGACAGCAGGAAGCATCTCTTGTCTCTTACTCCTTTGAGGAATGAGATCCTTCGTACCTAGGATGACATAGAGAATGTTGCATTAATTATTAATGTCAATCAGTAGTTGATAAGTTAAATGTTCTTTTTTATTCTGCGCGCAATCGCAGATTGCTTACCTTACTTTTGGCCGAAGCTCCAAAAGTAAGCAAAAAAGCATTGCGCCCCGCTTCGCCGTACGACCCACCATCGGTTTGTCGGCTGAATGAAGTGATGAAAGATTCATCATTGCAATAATTGGCAGACGATGCTTAAAAGCGCCCGCACTTCATTCTACGCCGCCTGCACCNGAAGCTCCAAAAGTAAGCAAAAAAGCATTGCGCCCCGCTTCGCCGTACGACCCACCATCGGCTTGCCGGCTGAATGAAGTGATGAAAGATTCATCGTTCTACAGATTGGGAAATCTTGCTTAAAAGCGCCCGCACTTCATTCTACGCCGCCTGCACCGGGTGGGTACCCCGTACGCTTGCTAATGGCGCTGGCTGACGCCTGACAAATAGGGTCTATCCTCTGTCTTGACGTTGCGTCGCGACTCCGTGCATCTGTCCCGCAGGCGGGGCACCCACCCGGTGCAGTCGGCGTGAAACGGGATGTTGTCCGAGCCGAAGGCGAGTTTCGTCCCGTTTAGCCGGCAAGCCGTTGGTGGGTCGCCGAGGGACAAAGCACTAGCCTTTTGCTTCCTTTTGGGCAATGCCAAAAGGAAGGGCAAGCCCGGGAGGGCGCGGCAGTATGAGCCAATGCTAAAAAGTTTAAACCATGATGGTTTTTGTGCAGAAAATTAAAGAACACATAATTTAAACAAAACGAAATACTGATTCACATTATTATTGATTACTTATTCCCTAAAAATCATCAAATAAAGGGGATAGACTGAAAGCAAGGAAAGCCCCAATGTAAAAAAACTCTGCACAATATTATCGTACAGAGCTTTAGTAATTCAGATTATAATAATGTAATTAATCTCCTCTACTATAGTTAGGGGCTTCACTTGTGATAGTTACATCATGCGGATGGCTTTCTGCCACACCTGCGTTTGTAATGCGGGTAAATTTAGCCCCGTGCAATGCTTCTATATTTTGTGCACCACAGTAACCCATACCTGCACGCAAGCCTCCTGTCATCTGATAGACAACTTCATACAGGGAACCCTTGTATGGCACGCGTGCGGCAATACCTTCGGGTACAAGCTTTTTGATATCTGCTTCCATATCCTGGAAATAGCGGTCTTTCGAACCTTTTTCCATTGCTTCCAGTGAGCCCATTCCACGGTATGATTTGAATTTACGCCCATTGAATATGATGGTTTCGCCCGGAGATTCTTCTACTCCCGCCAGGAGTGAACCCATCATTACCGAGTATCCTCCGGCAGCCAGCGCTTTTACAATGTCGCCCGAATAGCGTAGGCCTCCATCTGCGATCAATGGAATACCTGTACCTTTCAATGTCTTTGCCACATCATAGATAGCGGACAACTGAGGAACACCAATACCTGCAACAACGCGTGTAGTACAGATAGATCCGGGCCCTATACCTACTTTCACGGCATCGGCTCCGGCATCGGTCAGGTATTTGGCAGCCTCGCCCGTAGCTATATTGCCTACCACTACATCGATGTTAGAGTATGCTATTTTCACTTTTTTCAGCATTTCCACCACGCCTTTAGAGTGTCCGTGTGCCGTATCTATTACGATTGCATCCACTCCGGCATTTACCAGCGCGTCAATACGCTCAAGGGTATCGTAGGTAACTCCTACCCCTGCGGCAACACGCAAGCGCCCGTTTTCATCTTTGCAGGCAAATGGCTTATCTTTCGCTTTTGTTATATCCTTATATGTTAACAGGCCTATCAGCTTGTTATCGGCGTCTACTACAGGCAGCTTCTCTATCTTGTGCTGTTGCAGAATGTCGGCGGCGGCCTCCAGGTCGGTTGTCTGACGGGTAGTGATGATGTTTTCCTTTGTCATTACATCATCTATCAGTTCGTTCATATCGCGACGGAAACGCAGGTCACGGTTAGTTACGATACCCACCAGGCGGTTGTTTGTATCCACTACAGGGATACCACCTATCTTGTACTCCGCCATCATATCCAGTGCCTGGCCAACGGTCTTGTCTCGCAATATACTTACAGGGTTGGAAATCATTCCGTTTTCGGCACGTTTCACAAACCGAACCTGCTGTGCCTGAGCATCAATAGACATATTCTTATGGATAACGCCAATACCGCCTTCACGGGCAATTGCGATAGCCATCTTCGCTTCGGTAACAGTATCCATCGCTGCCGAAACCATTGGAATATTTAACTTGATATTGCGTGAGAAATTTGTCGACAAATCGACTTCGCGGGGGAGAACTTCTGAATAAGCGGGGATCAACAGTACATCATCGAATGTTAATCCATCCATTACAACTTTATCTGCAATAAAAGACATATATAAAAGAGCTTTTGAAATTTATTGCGTGCAAATATACATATTTTTGGCGGATTGGCTATTATATTCGGTTAAAAAAATGAAGTCATCCCGACTTTTAATCATAAATATGGTATTCGTAGAAGGGGCGGAATTTGCCCGCCCGGTAAAGATATTATTTATATAAGAGGGTTGTCAAAAACCTGTCATTCCGTGCCTGACACGGGATCCCCAAGAAGCCCGCCTTGATTATGAGGGGGTTGCGGGTCAAACCCAGCCATGTTCGGAATATTTATAAATCTTTCGAACATGACTGGGTCGAACCCGCTTTCAGAGGCTCTTACTTATCATCTTTTTCCGGTTTACTGGTGTACATGTGCACTTTCGATGAGCTCTCAATAGCCTTGATCGCAATATCTTTCACATCTTTTTCGGCCCTGTTAGCCTTTTCCGTATATTCTTTAAGTTGAGATTGCAGTTCTATTATCTTTTCTTGCAGAGATGCTATTAACTGATCTTTCAAGCGTATATCTGTTTCATTTTGCTTTTCTATCAGTTTTAGTTCAAAATCATATTTTGCTTGGTGTTGTTTGGTTATCTCCGATTCTTTAGCTTCCAGTGCCAGTTTCAGTTTTTCCGGATATTCCGCATTATTTTTGCGCAATTCGGCAAGTTCTGCTTCCGCGTTTTTCAGATCCGACATCCGGTTTGCTACTTCCTGCTCAAATTCTACTTTCTGGAAAGTTAATTCTTTTTCAAGATTAGCCTTTCTGTTTTGGTATTCATCCTGTTCTTTTTGGCGGCTTACTTTTAAATTATATGCATATTCCTCTTCCTCTCTTTTCCTTTGTTTTGCCTGTTCTTCAAGAGATTCTTTTTCATCAATTCGCTGCTTTGATTTTTCCTGTTCCCATTGTTCTTTTTTCTGAGCCATTTCGTTCGCAAAGGCTTCTTGTTTCTCTCTCATCTCTGTTTCGAAATTCTCTTGTTTCTCTTTCTGAACAAGTAACATTGCAGCCAGCGAATCTGTATTGGCCGAAAGGGAGTATAAGTCTTCAAGCGATTGTTTTTCTATTACTATCGCAGCCCTGATTTCCATTAGCTTCTTATATTCGGCTTCAATGTCGGATTGCAGTTCATCCAAGTTTTTGGCTAATGTGGACTTTAAGGAAAGGATACTCTTGGCAATGGTATCAGAGGTTATACCCGATACTTTATCAATTGTATCTTTCTTTTGCTTTTCTTCCTGCATTTGCTTCGGCCTGTTCATTTTTTCTTGTTGTACCTCTTCCAGCAAGATCTCATAGGCCTCTAATATTTCACTCTTTGTGCTTTTTGCAGTAACTTTCGATTCCATAGTCGTTCGGTTAAAAGTGGGAAATAAGTAATTAATGTCAATCAGTAGTTGATAAGTTAAATGTTCAATTCCATTAGTCGTTTTACATACGCTTCGCTCCTGTGAACGTTGTTTGTCGTGACTCGGCATAACATGAATTTTTAATTCAGTTCTGCCCTCGCTACTTAAAACGTTCTTTTATTCTGCGCGCAATCACAGATTGCTTGCCTTACTTTTGGCCGAAGCTCCAAAAGTAAGCAAAAAAGCATTGCGCCCCGCTTTGCCGTACGACCCACCATCGGTTTGCCGGCTGAATGAAGTGATGAAAGATTCATCATTGCGATAATTGGCAGACGATGCTTAAAAGCGCCCGCACTTCATTCTACGCCGCCTGCACCGGGTGGGTACCCCGTACGCTTGCTAACGGCGCTGGCTGACGCCTGATTTGCAGGGTCTATCCTCTGTCTTGACGTTGCGTTGCGACTCCGTGCATAAGTTCCGCAGGCGGGGTACCCACCCGGTGCAGGCGGCGTGAAACGGGATGTTGTCCGAGCCGAAGGCGAGTTTCGTCCCGTTTAGCCGGCAAGCCGTTGGTGGGTCGCCGAGGGACAAAGCACTAGCCTTTTGCCTTCTTTTGGGCAATGCCAAAAGAAGGGACAAGCCCGGGAGGGCGCGGCAGTAGGGAGCTACGGCTAAAGTATTTTGCCTAGGATAGCCTTTATGTAAAAAATAAAAGAACACATAATTAATTCAAAGATAATATCTGCTGATTGATTTTACCCTATCAATGCCGAACAAATTTCCAACCCGCAGCTTACAACCTATAAGGAGCTGGTTTGAAAAGCCATATTCTCATAAGCGTAGATCACCGATCTACGGAGCTTACAATGCTTAGGAACTACTATATGAAAGACAGGACATCGTCTTACCGTTCAGGCAATCTGTTTAATTTGCTATAAACAATAGTTCGTTATAAAAACAGCTTTTTTAAGCGGCAATAGTCCCATATTGTTTTAGTTCATTAATTATCCGCTTATTTTTTTTAGAGTTTGG
>NZ_QVMO01000115.1 GCF_010501055.1 Dysgonomonas sp. 521 | reverse complement strand
ATTTTTTGAAAAGTTAGGAATGAACCCAAACTCTAAAAAAAATAAGCGGATAATTAATGAACTAAAACAATATGGGACTATTGCCGCTTAAAAAAAGCTGTTTTTATAACGAACTATTGTATCAATAGCTTGTAATATCGTTCCTTTCAAGTGCAGACTTACAAATGGAATATATCTGTTCCCGTAGTGACAACGGTTCTATGACTTTCAAAGACCAGCTACGGGACATGATTTCCATAACAAAGTCTGCGGTTATCTTTAACCGTAACTTGATAACAAATCCATCCTTATTATCCGTTATTATTTCCTGACTATGATGCAGGGGCAAGGATTTCAGGTAACTGCCATCACTTGCGTCAAAAGATAGTATAACATCTTCAACAGGGTATTCATCGGACGAATAGATTCCGAAACTATACCGGAACTTCTCAGATACATCTATCGCATCGTCTTTAGGAAATATTTCATCACTAATAATAAGGTTTTTTATTCTATCAAGACCGTATGTCTTCAAGTCATTCAGGCCCCTTGTGCTACCGATAACATACCATCTACCCCGACACTCCTTTACGGCGTATGGTTCAAGTTCTCGGAATGAGGACTGTTCAGAACCGAATTTCTGGTACGAAAAAGTGATGCGGAACGAGTTTTTAATGGCATGGATAAGCGGATAAAGGTATTGTGTTCCCATTGGACGATGTTTTTCGGCCAGTACAAAGTCAGGTATACCTGTCTCAGTATTGAGTGAACTAAGGATATCGAATGAGTCCAGAAAGCGGTCTATATCTGAACGAATATCACTATCAGCAATGTAATATCCCTGATTACGACGACAATATTCTATATCTATACTGAAATCAGTCCTTATATTCTGAATGTCTCGTTGTATCGTTCTGCGGGATAGTCCGGTATCGTATATTCCCCGGAACATCAGTTCTCTTTCAAGGTGGGCGGTAAGTTCGGCAAAGCTTACATAAGGTGTGTTTCTTATCTTGGAGATAATCAATAAGTTTCGTTGCAGGTGGTGAATACGTGGCATAGGCTATATTTATTTAGAAATCAAAAATAATCATTTAAAGCGTCATACAATGGCGCTAACAAAAACTTATTTTGCAGATACAACAGCCCATCAGGGAGCAGAAATACTTGAAATGTTGTGAATAATAGCTATATTTGCCTTGTCAGTTAGCAATAATTGGCGGACACATTAGAATTCAAACATTGAAAGTGTTTGGCTTGTTTCTCTCAGGAAAATCTGGTAAATTTTAATGAGACGAGGAATAAGTAATTGCTCTCATGCCCGTATAGGCGTGGGCTGTTGCTTATTTTAGTCTCAAGGCTTACCAGAGCCGTCCTGATGAAGTAAGTTAATGGTTCCACGCTTTCTGCATTTAATAACTTCTTCTTTTGGAACCGGGAAGGACAAACTATAAAAGAAAATTTATGAAGAAATTACTGCTTATCATGGCTCTGTGTATTGGGTTTATCGCTTGTTCAAGTGACGATGATGATAACTCCGAAAATCCTGTAACAAACATTGAAGTTCCACAATCGAGTGCGGATAGTCCTGTAAAATCAGGAGAAACTGTAACAATCAAGGGGAATGGTTTTACCCAATCAAGTGAAATCTGGCTCAGAGCACTAACTAAAAGTACGGCAAATAATGATGTCAAAGCTGAAATTACCTCAGTAACAACAACAGGTATAAGTTTTATTGCTCCGTCAGTATCAGGGGAAAATAACATTATTCTTAAACAGTCAAGAGAAGAATATGTTATCGGTAAGATGTATTTTGATAATGCCGAAGAAAGTGTCGTTAAGAAACGTATTATAAAACGAGATTTTTCATTTAATGATGAAGATGAAATATTTGAATATAGTTACAAGGATGGCAGGTTAGAAACTATGCTTGAAAAAATGTCTGATGGTGATACTTATGAATATAAGTTCGTTTATGATACTGACGGAAAGTTATTATCTGTAAATGAAACTAACTATAAAACCAAAGCGAAACAATCAGATAAAGTCTTTGAATATAAAAATGCACAGACTATACTTGTACACGAAACTTTCTATGATGGAGAGGATAATGAAACAATAACACTAACTCTGAACGATAAAGGATTACTTGTAAAAAAAGAAAGTCAGTCAGATGTAACTGAATACGAATATGATGTTTCTGGTAATATAACTAAGTCTATCGAAGATGGGACGTATGTGTATACTTATACCTATGATGATAAGTATTCCTATTTATCAAATCAGGGACTTCCTGTATGGTATTGGGTCTATGATGCTAATGAAAACTTCGATATATATGCCGGTAAAAATAATATGATAACATTAACAGAGGATGGTACGCTTGAAGATTTATACAAATTTGACTATGATGAAGATGGCTATCCGGTTATCGTATATGATAAAGGCAATAGTAACAAAAAGATAGGGGAGTTTGTATACGAAGTTGTAGAGTAAGTAAACATCAAAATACAACAGCCCATACAAGAGCAATAGATACTTGATGATGTTACGAATAATAACTATATTTGTCATGTCGGTTAGCAATAACCGCGTAACATATTAGTATTCAAACATCGAAAGTGTTTGACTTATTTCTCTCTAGCGAATCTGGTAAATTTAGTAGGTCGAGAATAAGTTGATTGCTCTCATGCCCGTATAGGCGTGGGCTGTTGCTTATTTTAGACCTGAGGTTTACCAGAACCGGCTAGATAAAATGAGTTAATGGTTCCACGCTTTCCGCATTTAATAACCTTTCTCTTAGGAACCAAAGAGATAATACATCACAAAACATGACAAGTATCTTTTTAATTATTGTGGGAATCATTAATATATTCCTTATTATGGGGCTTTTGATAAAAAGCAAGAGTAGTACTATTTCGCTAGTTAAAAATATTGAATCTCTTGAGAAACAATCATTTCAGCAAAATACACAAATAAGCGAAATAGGCAAAGAGTTGACTGAATATTCAGACAAAATAATGAAAGATTTTCAGTCCGTGATAAATAGTTTCGAGAAACTGAATACAACCCATCAGGAAATGCTCAAAAAAGAGAATCAGAAACTATCTGAATACGAGCATATTTTCAAAAGGGCAGAACATCTGAAAGAAGAATATAACAATGGATATGATACCGGATACAAAAAAGGTCAAACCGATGCTAGCAAGGTACAGGGCTGGGAAGTACAAATATATCCGTGGAAAGAAGATGTTGAGGAAGGTACTATTTTCAAAAAACAAACAGTCAAAATAGGGTATAAATACCAATTGTATGTAAACGGTGTTCCATGTTTTGAACCTCATATCCAAATACATGATACTCTTATTACAACTAAAATGGATGCAGATAGTGTTAGTATTGCTGTTGCCGGACTGAAAGAAACAATGGATGCTCTATCGAATATCCATCCGGCCATTAAAACAATCGGAGATGGAACAAACCTTGCTAAATCATTACTCAATCTGACTACAAAGAATTAAAAACTACAATAAAATCAATCAAATATGGAATCAAAACTAATAGACGGCATTAATGTTCTAAGAGGATTATTCTCTGGCGAACAAGAATTTATTGACCATGTAATACACAATATCTTATTTTTCGATAAGGCTATGGTTCGTGACCAAGCTTTGGATATAAGACAACAAGTTCGTTTAGGAAAGGCTATTCCTGTACGATATAATTCAAACGGCTCATTCTTCCTTCAACACAAAGTAAAAACAACGACACCGAGTTTCAAAAACAAATCGGAGGCTATCCGCTTTACAAATGACGAAGAAAATGCTTTATTCCATCGTGAAACCAAGATAAGAGTATGTTTTGACCGTGATGGCAATTATTATCCGAAACAAGCAATATCTAAATACACTCAACATAAAGTTAGTAGTGGAAGTTTGAGCACTGTTGTTAATTACACGATTGCTCATATCTGGAGTAAAACCGACAATCCATTATACTTTAGCTTATTATGGAATTATTGTTTGATACCTTGCCATTGTACTTTCCTGACAGACAAACGAGATGATTCTCATCCTATCGTAAAACAGGTAAAAGACTTAATAAAAGCGATATGTATAGAATTGTACAATCCTAACCGTATAATGGACTGGAATCAAGATGTACTTGCAGAAGAAGAAAAACCTTCAACCGAAGCTCTTAAAGCGGCTAGGGTTCTCATTAAAGAGAATCGGATAAGCTTTTTACCTATAAATGCGAATATAACTAAGGACATAAATATAGACTAAGAATATGGGATTATTAAAATTGTTATTTGGGAGCTCTTCAAAGGACTCTAAAGGAGAACAGATGTATGAAGTAAGGATTAAGGGTACTATTCAGTGTAACGGCCCGAAAACAATAAACAGAGTTGTAATTATGGATAAGACGCAGATGCAGATGTTTACAGGAAGTAAACGCTATGAGGCTATTGAAGGTTGGATAAAGGCAAATTATCCGGGAGCTAAGCCTAAGGGTAGTTATCGTGATTTTGGAGTGGAGTCTAAACCAGTGAAGAAGTAGTTAAAAATACAGAATGCTTATTGATGTATGTACTAATAAATATATTCATCAATTTAAAACTATAACAATGGAAAAATCAATCTTTTTTCTAAACGACCTGACAGACAAAATTGTAGACCTTCTGGGACTTACCTCTAGCTTTTACGATTGGTCTCAAGAAGAATTCAAAGATAATCCACCACGTCTTATTCGGTTGCAGCAAATAGAAGCTATGATAACTGCTTTCTGTGGTGTTGGTATTTCTCCACAATCATTCATTGATGGCGATTTCATCAGGGACAGGCCGCTTGAACAGTATGCAGATTTAACCAAACAGGTAGAAGACTTTATAAAAAAAGAATGGAATGTAACAGTCTTCCGCCCTCATAAACAAAGTCTCATGAGTCTCATGATAGAGTTACTACATTACAAAGAGCGGTTAAAGAAAGTTTTTTACCTCTTTCGTCCCGGCACAATTACCAATTCTTCACCGTATTGCCAGTACATGAATTCTATTATCCAATCGTACAAGCCTAGCCTTAAAGAAATTCTACACGAAGTCGATTCCATGATAGAGAGAGTTGTACAGCCTCAAAAGTCGTTTTGTACGATGCCGGAATTGATTGATTGTGGTTACCCAGATGTGAATCTAGTAGAGATTGATTTTGAAATGTTATAGAAAGAACGATAAAAAATGCAGCTTATTTAGGGCTGCATTTTTTACTTTACAGATAACAATAGACATCATTATCATCTATATCATGTTGCTTAAAATAGCCTCCATCTACATCTTTCAATTTAATATAAGGTTGTTCATCTTTTTTGCAAACTAGAGTGAAGCCAGGCGTTAAGAAAGATTCACTATCTGAATTTCTCCTTATATTTTGCCCTCTGATAACTTTATATTCAAAATAGTCACTCACGCATTCTAATACAGCATACACATCTTCAATACCAATGGAGAATTTTGTTCCTCTTAGGATATTTCTATTATCAAATTTATCGGGATGTATCAAATCCTCAGGAATACCAGAAAAATGGTTCCAACCCTTATAGCCTAGATACCTACAAAGCAAGTTCAAGAAATTCTTATTAAAACCTCTCTCATACTTAGTATTTAATAGTCGTTTAAAGGTTATTGGTTCAGGAACTCTACGCTTGTCTTCTTCAGAAGAACAGAAATCTTGCAGCCCCTCTATAATAATTCTACAATCAGCTTCTGATTCTATCTCAATGGAATAGTCAAAATCTGGTTCTCTACTATCTTCAATCTTTTTCTCTAATAATTCTTTCAGTTTTTCTTTTTGCTGGGTAGTAGGGATAATACTCTTTTGTGCCATGTTTTTTCTGCAAAGTTAGAATTCCGAAAGAAATTTGGTGGTTTAACCTAATAACTGAACAGTTAAACTATCTTAACGGAAATACTTCAAATGTATTTTGTTGTTAATTGTCATTGATTGTCTCTTTTTGTCTGATTTTGCTCTAAAAAATATCTAGGGAATCACAATATATAATACTGTACATCAGTTTATTATGTGAATTATTTGACTTTACTTTGCATGGTCTAAAAAAACAAATAACATGGAAGTAAATTACTATAATCTGTTTGATTGCATCAAGTTAATTTTAGAAAAATTAAGAATAATGGAAGAGGAATTACATGGTAAAGGCGAGGCAAAGCCTAAAGAGTATATGAATATACCTAGCCTTATTGATTATCTGAAACTATGTTACGACATAGAAATATCAGAAAGTAAGATATACAAACTGACAAGTGGTTGCAGTTCAGGTGGTATCCCATTCCGAAAATTTAATCGTAATCTAATATTTAGCCGTAAGGATATTGATATTTGGGTTCATGCACAAATAGATAACCAGGCCCCAAAAGGACTATCTCCTGTTGCAAAATCAGCATTAAAGAAAAATACATTAACCAATAAAAAAAAGAACTAATTATGGGCAAAAAGAAACGTACCAAAGAAAACCCGGATGAACTATTTATGAAAAAATTAATAGAAAAAAGTGAGTCCGGTAACTGGGATGAAGCAATAAAAGAATGGGTGTTTTTCGCGATTTATTATATAACAAAACTGTATAAAACATGTCTTGATAGTGCTAGAGCCATCAAACATGTTACAGTTATAAAGAACAAACTTAATCATAATACATTAGAAATCTGTAATCGATGTGCTGAAATGTATTTTGATATATTTGAAAGCCAGTTAATAGAAAAAGACATAAGACGTCTATCGTCTGATGACCGCAATCTGGGGACTAATATAGCGACTTTAGATTACCTGTTGAAAAACAAAATTATTGACCAAAATGGATATGATTTTCTTAAAGTAATAAAATTTGCATGGACAGACAACGATTATAAAGAAACTAGAGATAATGCTTATATAAAACTCCTCAGATTTACGAATTATGATAATAAAGATGCTTTCGATAAGTTTGATAGAATATTTGCTTATGCAAGTAGCCATCCTGTAGATGAAATCCAATCTATTATCCAACAAAGAAAAAATTTCCTAACAAGAAAAACTGATTTAACATCTCTGGATCAAATAATCGAAAAATATGATATAAGGGGAGTCTATAGTCTCGATGAAATAGAACAAGGCAGACAGCAATTAGATATGTATCGAATTAATAGATTATTCCATATAGGCTCAACATGCCTTAAAGGTTATCACGAACGAAAATTAGAACCCAAGACAGAAACACCGCCTTTACCGAATAGTCCTATAATTGACCTAGCAGCAGGCTTAGAAGATGCTGGCGATACTTATACTAGTGAGGACTATGATGAAGAGTTCGAGGGTGATTTCGATTCTGTTTATCTTTACGATGAAAACGATAATACTGAATTCAATGAAGAAAAGATTGAGAAGGAATTAAATTGCGAACTCATAGATGATGTGATGCAAAACAGGATTAAGTGGCTAATTTTGAAATCAATACAAGATGTTCATCCTGAATATACAGCACAAAACCTTGTTGATGATTTAAAAAATGAAGAGAATTACTTGATAACTCCGAAGCATTCTTTAGCTGAATATATTGATTATCTTTTTTGGTATTTACCAATAAGATGCATAGGACGATTACTTAGTAAGCTATACTTCCACATGGAAACAAAAGAGCGGAAAAATTTTGTAGAAAGAATAAACAGCATATTCTATAGCGGAAATGTAAGAGTTAAATGTATTAGCGAAACAATCAAATATACTAACGAAACAATCAAATTCGAGAATATATACAAAGACAAAAAGACTATAGAAGAAAATAATCTTTTATATGATGCTTGGGATGACGATTGGGATGATGATTATAAAGAAATCATTGAGAGAGAAGAACAGAGAATATATGATGATAAAGAATGGGATGTTAATCCTGGAAGAATAGAAGGACGTTATATGACAGATGATGACTATGATGATTGGATTATGTGGGACAAAAATTGGGCTGAAGATGATATGTGAGGGTAGTAAGGATATTAGAGTATTCATAACTATTGTAAAATCAATAATATATTCACTCTTTTAATCTTACGGATAGGTATAAAGGATTGACTCGTTTTGCCGACGTCAATCCTTTAATGCTTTTGAAGCGAATCGTTTATCATTTATGAGAATATTACAACTCAGTGATTCTATCTTCAATAATTATTTACTATATTTGTACCAATACCGTACCAGTTTGATACGCATTAATTTTTAATATTATGTTAGTAATAAGTAGCAGAGAATTCAGAGATAAACAGGCTGAATATATGGATAGAGCCGATAAAGGCGAACAAATCATTGTTCAAAGAGGACGTGACAAGGCTTATGCAATTACTCCCGTAAAGTCGTCCGATATATATATCAATACACAAGTATTGTCCGAAGACTTTGTAACCGGAGAACAAATCAAAGAACGAGTACATCAACACATTGATAAATTATTTTCTAAGTAAATGAAAGTAGTTTATCACAAGAATGTAGCTGAATATTTGAATGAACTAGTCGATATACTCTATGACAAGGAGTATTTTGGTTTTAAGTCGTTTGCATACGACTATGTGGATTGGATATTTGAACAGGTAGAATCGTCCATAGATAGAAAAGTTAAGAAACCGGCACCAAAGTATTTCGATAAATACGGACATGAGCTGTCGTATGTTGTTTATAAAAGGAACAGCAATACATCATGGTATGTATTTTTCCAAAAGCAAGAAGATACATATATGATTTTCTACATTGGTAATAATCATAATTGTGCACAATATTTTTAGCTGTCAATACCTCCAAATGTGTGTTGCACCCGAATTGCACACAGCTTTCGAGAACCAAAGAAAAGAAATGGCAATAAAAGATAATGATATTTCCTATAAATGCTTGAAAACCAACAACCCCTCGACTATATGAAAACAAAAGTAAATCGCTGAAAATGACCAAATTGCGACTCATAATCAGGGGGTCCCTGGTTCAAGCCCAGGTGGGACCACATTTTGAAAATCAAGCACTTATGAATATATTTCATAGGTGCTTTTTCTTTTAGGTGGAAACAGGACGAATAACAAAGTTTAACCATGTGAAATATTGCCTTTTCTTTTTTTAAGATTTAAAGATAATTTTGATTGTTAAAAAGAAAAATATTCACTTTCTTTGATAGTGAATGTTATTCGAATATATTACTCATTTTTACATCAATAGTTCGTTATAAATAGATATAATTGATTGATTTTCAACAAAATAAGCATTAAATAACTTGGATAGTTCGCTGATTATCAATATCTTAGTAGATTGACCAAAATCTATAAAGTAATGACAACCAACGAATATCCAAATGCTAATGCATTTATACTTAATACTTTAAGTTCAGATATTTTTTCAAATATCAAGCAGACAAGAAAAAATTTTATATTCCACCTGCTAATGTTTTATTTAGGCATTAAAGGTAAAATAAATTTCTTGCAACTTGCTCGTTTTTCTCGGTACTGTGAACAATATTTTAGAATAAATTTCGAGAATATATTCAATTTTCAGGATTTTAATTTTACGCTTATTTCCATGCAGAAGATAAAAGA
>NZ_QVMO01000114.1 GCF_010501055.1 Dysgonomonas sp. 521 | reverse complement strand
CTTTTTCTCAGTTATTATACTAGAGGCAAATGTAAGTAAAAGTATTGGTATTTGGAGGTGGAGTTGGATAATTTAACATTTAGGGGTGGAGAAATGCTTATGATCATTTTCTTATAAGTTTATCTATTATGCGAATCAAGGGTTAATTGTGCTATTTTTTGTCCCTTTAGGGACTGAATGTTGGTAGAAAGAAGCTTTAACCGGTTAATTGCGTGCCGTCAGGTACGCAATATCTACAGAACAATTCACATTTTGTACCTGACGGCACAAAAAACGAATTTCATTCATGTTTCTACCAATATGATGTGCCTAACGGCACATTTAACCCTTGATTCGCATCTATTATAAAATCTATTATAAAGATGTAGGCCATAGAAAGAGATAGGATGAAAATGTAATTTGCGAACTCTTCCTTCTAGCTTTGCAACTGTTCATTGTCACTTTTTAATTACATTTGTAGCCGATGCTTTATAAGAATAAAGTGACATACTAAAAGTACCAGCAAGGTGTCCCATTTGGCTCCGCTTCGCTCTGCCGATTTTGGCTCCGTCGATTTTCAATTCAATTGTCACTTTTTAAAAATATAAGATTATGGAACAGGATATTGACGCACTATACTATAATGCAGTGGATTTGCTGAAAGAAATGATTAGTATCCCGTCTTTCAGCAGGGAAGAAAACGATGTGGCAGAAGTAATAACTTCCTATATGCAAAAAATGGGATTCGAACCGAAACGGAAAGGAAACAACCTGTGGGTTCAAAGCCCTGATTTTGATGAATCGAAACCGACTATCCTTCTCAACTCGCATATGGATACAGTCCGCCCTGTTTCGGGATGGACGCGTGATCCTTTTTCGCCCGATATCGAAGATGATACTTTGTACGGATTGGGCAGTAATGATGCCGGGGCAAGCCTTGTATCTCTGCTACATACATTCTTTATCCTGACAGATAAGAAGCAGGACTATAATCTGATATTCCTGGCATCCTGCGAAGAAGAAGTTTCCGGTAAGGAAGGTGCGGAAGCTACCGTTCCTGAGTTGCCGAAGATAGAATTTGGTATCGTAGGCGAGCCTACACAAATGAATCCTGCCATTGCCGAAAAAGGGCTTATGGTGTTGGATTGCACAGCATATGGGAAAGCCGGACATGCTGCCCGCAATGAAGGTGAGAATGCTATCTATAAAGCTATGCAGGATATAGAATGGTTCAGGACATACCGGTTCCCGGAAGTAAGTGATTTGCTGGGCCCTGTAAAAATGACTGTGAGTATGATTAGTGCCGGAACGCAACATAATGTAGTGCCGGATAAATGTGACTTTGTTGTAGATGTGCGCAGCAATGAACTGTATAACAATGAAGAGTTGTATCAGCTAATAGACAAGTATACCGGTTGCGAAGTGAAGCCCCGTTCTTTCCGCCTTAACTCTTCGCGCATCGCTCTGGAGAATCCGTTTGTACAAAGGGCAATAACGATAGGAAAAGAGCCCTATGGTTCGCCTACACTGTCAGACCAGACCTTTATGCCATTCCCCACACTGAAAATGGGGCCGGGAGACTCCGCCCGGTCGCATACAGCCAACGAGTATATCCTGCTGAGTGAGATCCGCGAAGCGATAGAACTCTATGTGAAACTGCTGGATGGTTTACGCCTCTGATTTTGGCATTGAGTAATATCTTTATAATCTGCGATAAAGGTTAATCTTATATTTGGCTGAAAGCCAATATCTTCATAACCGCGGGTCAACGACCTGCGGAGATAAGTAATATACTAACTTCTGCCTGAAAAGGCAGGACAAAACATACATAATATGAGCTATACAAATCTGTTATACCATGTCGTATTTTGTACGAAATATAGGAGGAAGACAATTCCAGAAGCTTATGAAAAAGATCTGTATGCCTACATGATGGGTATAATTGAAAATAAAAAATCGAAATTATATCGCATTGGTGGCACAGATAATCATATCCATTTGCTATTTGATATGCATCCGACTTTTGCCTTGTCTGATTTTATGAAAGAGTTGAAAGAATATTCCAGCAAATGGCTTTCAGTAAATCAAAATTTCCCTGATTTTGAAGGTTGGGCAGTTAGCTTTGCAGGTTTTACATATAATCTGAAAGATAAACAATCAATTATCAATTATTTAAGTACATGACAAAATTTTATATCCTGCTGTAGGGGCATCCCTTGTGGGTGCCCGTAAACAATGACAAGCGGGCAGGGACAAGCCACTGCCCCTACATCGTCTCCTAATCGTGTTTGAATAATTTTTGTCATGTACTAAGATCAATTATATTAAAAATCAAAAAGAGCATCATAAAACAATTAGTTTTGAAGAAGAATATCGTCAGTTTTTGATAGATAATGGAATAGAAATTGATGAACGATATTTTTTCAAAGAGTGAGAGGTCTTGCCTTTCAGGCAAAGGGTTGCACTTGTAGCCTATACCGTATGCTGCGCTACGCTTACATACGGTTATGAAAATTTGGTCTTTCAGACCCTTCTTTTAAAGATAAAACCTACGCCTCTGATTCTTCCGCCGATTGTTTCAGAAGCTCCCTCAGCTGATCTTCGGTATGGTCTACCTGTCTTAGGGGTATTGTTTCTACCACTGCCAGCGATGGATCTATGTCATACATCTGGGTATCGGATGTAGTCAGTTTCTTTACCAGATTATAGCATCCGAAGATGATCTGACGGGAAGGGTTCATATGCACATTGCGGAAGATGCGGTCGACAACCATAAACTTGAAGTCGCCCCGCTTGTCTGTGGCATCCTGCATAGCCGGATAACGGGACGAGAGGTCTACAAGCCCGTGACGTTCCAGTTCGTTCGCTATCAGGTTCACGTATTTATCTGTGTGGATTCCCAGTTTGAAACCTGCGCGTATATTGATACGGAATATCTTTTTAGGAGCATAGACAGTCGTTTCGTAGCTAAACTCGTACGGCTCGTCAGTCCTCTTTATACGCACAAACCAGTAAGTGTCGGCTCGTTTGGGTGTCTGCTTGAATAGGGAATAGGCAATTTTGCTTTCAAGGAAATTCTTATTATTTGCCTTTACAATATATACAAGGTGAGTAGCCGCCTTCGGTATTGTTGTGTCCTCACTTATTTTCACTATCTGATTGATATATTGCTCATCCACCTGATCGTAAACCGTATAATGCCGTTTGATTCTTCGTCCGTTATACCATGAGTACATGAATAGAAGCAGGACTCCTGCTATAATAATAGGTACAAATCCGCCATGCGCAAATTTCTGCATGTTGGCAATAAAGAAGCTTAACTCTATAATGACAAAGAACAGTGTCAATGGAATACTGAACCAAAGCGGCCTGTTGTTCTTCACAAAATAGAGGAAGAGCAGTACACTGGTCATCAGCATACTCAATGTTATGGCCAGCCCGTAAGCCGCTTCCAGCTTCATTGACGACTGCATGGTGAGTATAATAATGATACAAAGCACCATCATCATATGATTGATGGAAGGGATATAAAGCTGTCCCTTTATGTTGGTTGGGTATTGTATTTTTACATTTGGCCAGATATTCAGCGAGATAGCCTCGCTGATAACGGTAAACGAGCCGCTTATCAGTGCCTGGCTAGCGATAATAGCAGCCAGCGTAGCCATAATAACTCCTACAAGGCTAAACCATGTAGGCATCATGGCAAAGAAAGGGTTCGTATCATGCGTTACATGATGGCTGTTGATAATCCATGCCGCCTGTCCCAGATAATTTAATATAAGAGCAGCTTTTACATAGATCCATGATATCCGGATATTCTTTAACCCGCAGTGACCAAGATCGGAGTAAAGCGCTTCCGCCCCAGTGGTACAAAGGAAGATGGCCCCCAGCATAAACATGGTGTGCGGCACTTCGATAAGGAAGTTTATTGCATACATCGGGTTAAACGCCCTGAATACGCTGAAATCGGTGATAACCTGGCTAATTCCCATGACGGCCATCATCGTAAACCAGATAATCATAAGCGGGCCAAAGTATTTACCCAGAGAGCCCGTGCCGAAAGGCTGTACAAGAAACAGAATAAGTACAATGGCTATTGTAACGGGGATAACCGGAATATTCGGGGCAATGGTGTTTAGTCCTTCTATAGCCGACATCACGGTCATGGCCGGGGTTATGATACCGTCAGCCAGCAATGTGGCAGCACCGATGCCCGCAAGTACATATGCCCAACGGTATTTCTGGCGGATAAGTGCATATAGCGATAATATTCCTCCTTCACCTTTGTTATCGGCACGAAGGGTAATGATGACGTACTTTAAAGTTGTTTGGATAGTCAATGTCCAGATGACGCAGGAAACAGCTCCTAAGATATATTCGGGACGGCTCAGTTGTCCGGCGGGCAGGGCATTCAGTATGGCCCTCATCACATATAACGGGGATGTACCTATATCGCCAAAGACGATTCCTATTGCCAGTACAACTCCCAGGGCACTAAACGGGACTTTATGATTTTCTTTCATTAAATTTTCTTTCAAAAATTGTCCAAAAGTACAAGTTTATTTTGTCCAAAAGTATATTATATTGTTAAATATTAACTACTAACTTAATACTGTCATTCCGTGCGCGACACGAAATCCCCCAGAAATCCAGTTGTAGTTATGGGGAGATTGCGGGTTAAGCCCGCAATGACACTCATTTGATAAAAATAGAATCCATCTTCAGAATTCTTCAAATTGTTCCTCATACAACGAATAATATTTACCCTTGAGAGCCAGCAGTTCGTTATGCGTTCCCTGCTCTATTATCTGCCCCTGATCGAGTACCAGTATCCTGTCTGCATTACGCACGGTAGACAGCCTGTGCGCTATAATCAGGCTGGTACGCCCTTCCATCAGTTTGTCCAGTCCCTTCTGTATCAGCATTTCACTGCGGGTATCAATATTGCTTGTCGCTTCGTCCAGAAGCAATATAGCCGGATCGGCTATGGCAGCCCGTGCAATGTTGAGCAACTGCCGCTGTCCCTGACTGAGGTTTGCTCCGTCGTTTTCCAATTGGGTATGATATCCTTTCGGCAGACGCTTGATAAAGGAGTGGGCAGCTGTCAGTTTCGCTGCTTCTATCACTTCTTCATCTGTTGCATCCAGTCTCCCAAAGCGGATATTATCGCATACCGTTCCGGTAAAGAGGTGAGTATCCTGTAATACGATAGCCATTGACCGGCGCAGGTTTTCCCGTTTCAGGTTCTGTATATTTACCCCATCTATCGTAATTTCTCCCGACTTGATGTCGAAGAAGCGCGGAAGCATATTCAGTATCGTTGTTTTTCCGGCACCCGTTTCGCCAACCAGAGCAATCTTAGTACCCGGTGTGGCATGTAACGATACGCCTTTCAGTATGAGTTTCTCCGGTTTATATCCGAAATAAACATCTTTCATTTCCAGATTGCCTTTCACGTCTTTCAGTGTAATAGCCTCAGGGCTGTCTTCTCGTTCGGGTGCCTCATCAATAACCTGAAAGATACGTTCGGCGCCTGCTATCGCAGCCTGTATGCTGTTATAAAGGCTGGCAAGCTCATTGATAGGCCGTCCGAACTGACGGGAATATTGCAGGAATGCAGCCAGTCCCCCAACATCGAATCCCCTGAAAATAGCCAGTAATCCGCCTACAATGGTGATAACAACATAGTTCAGCGTATTCAGGTTTTGCATAACGGGCATCATCAGACCCGAATAGAACTGTGCTTTTTGCGATTTATATTTCAAGTCCTGATTTAGCGTGTCGAAGTCCTGTTCTACTTTCTTTTCGTATCCGAATACTTTGATAACTTTTTGTCCGCTTATCATTTCCTCTATATAACCATTGGTTTCGCCCAGAGTGTCCTGTTGTGCCTTAAAGTATTTACGGCTACGTTTCACTATTGTTTTAGCAAAAAGAAACATAAGAGGTATGGTAATCAACGTAGTCAGCGTCAGTATAGGGCTGATATATATCATCAGTCCGAATATACCAATCAGCATCAGTGCGCTGGTGAGTATATCCGACAGGCTGTCGGTCAGCGCATTACTTACCTGATCAATATCGTTTGTATAGCGGCTCATCAGATCCCCGTGCTGATGTGTGTCGAAATATTTGAGAGGAAGCCGTTCCATCTTCCTGAACAGGTCGGTACGCATACGCATAACGGCGCGCTGGCCTATCTTGTTCAGCATCCGGTATTGGATATAAACGGCGGCCACACCTGCCAGATAGATTGCAGCCAATACGAGCAGGATATTTACAAGTCCACTGAAATCGCCCGGTATAATGTAATCGTTGATAATAGGGCGTATCATATACGAACCAAGCAGGTTGGATATAATACTGATAATAATAAGGATGCCGATAATTGCCAACAGCCTTTTATCTTTCGACAGATACGACATCAGCCTGAAAAAAGTCTTTCTGCCCTCAACAGGCTTTCCGCTATTTTTATATTGATCTCCGTGTGCCATATCTTAAAAAGCGATTTGTTGAGAGTTATAAATTTCCTGGTAAACTTTCGATTTCTCTATCAGTTCATCCGGCTTTCCTATCGCGTCTATTTCCCCATCTTCGAGTACAATTACCCTGTCGGCTGACTGCATGGTGTTGATACGCTGGGTAATAATGAATACCGTGGTATCTCTTAGCAACTGACTCAGGTTATGTCTTATCTTTTGTTCGGTGTCGGAATCCACAGCACTGGTACTGTCGTCTAAGATTAGTATCTTCGGTTTGCGCAATAGGGCGCGGGCAATACAGATACGCTGTTTTTGCCCTCCCGAAACATTGATACCTCCACGTCCGAGTAATGTATTGTAACCATCTGTAAACGACATGATAAAGTCGTGTGCCTGAGCCGCTTTTGCCGCCTCTTCCACTTCTTCGATGGTAGCGTCGGGTTTACCCCAGCGCAGATTGTCTATAATGGTACCTGTAAACAATTCATTTTTCTGCAAAACCATACCTATATGGCTGTGAAGCTCGTCCAGATTATAATCTTTTACATTCACACCGTCCACAAGTATATCTCCGGCTGTTACATCATACAGGCGGGGTATAAGTTGAACCATCGAAGTTTTTGCCGAACCTGTGGCACCTACTACAGCTATTGTTTCCCCCTGATGTATATGGAAGTTTATATCTTTCAGAACATCATTTTCGCCTCCGCTATACCGGAAGAAAACATTGCGGAAAGTGACTTCTCCTTTTGTTACTTTATGGCTACCGGTTAAGCCCTGAGGCATATTGGTCAGGGATGGTTCTGTATCCAGCACTTCAAGGATACGCTCCGACGAGGCGGAAGCCCTTGCAATATTCATAATCACCATCGAAAGCAGCATCAAAGCCATCAGAATCTGCATCAGGTAGTTGACAAACGATATGAGCTCCCCTACTTTCAGTTCTCCGGCCATCACCTTTCCTCCGCCGACCCATAAGATAGCAATGACGGATACATTCATAATAAGCTGCATAACGGGAAAGATGGATACGACCATATTGGAAGCTCTCACTACCATATCGCGCAGGTCTTCGCTGCTCTTTTCAAACTTCTTCGTTTCATAGTCTTCCCTTACAAAGGATTTTACCACACGGATATTAATAAGGTTCTCCCTGACTACAGCGTTCAGTTGGTCAAGTTTCTGTTGTACTTTCATAAAGAGTGGGAATCCTTTCCGTAAGATGAGGTAGACGCTTATGCCCAATACCGGAATCGCTCCTATCATAATATATGCCAGCTCCGTATTAATCTCTACAACAAAGAAAACTGCCATCACCAGCATCAGTGGAGAGCGTAGCAACAGGCGCATAGTCATCAGTATTACCTGCTGTATGCGTGAAATATCATTTGTTAGCCGTGTTATTAAAGACGCTGAGTTGAATTTGTCAATCTCGGTAAATGATAACTGCTGTATTTTTTCAAATAATGTAGTCCGGAGATCAGTCCCGAAGCCGATAGCCGCCGTTGAAGATACGGATACATTTACCACGCTGACGATTAGTCCCAGGATGGAAACCCCGACCATATATGCCCCTATTTCAGTGATGACAGACAGGTCGCGGAGCATCACCCCGTCGTCCACTATCTTGGCCATAAACCAGGGCTGTATTGTTTCGCACAATACGGTAATCAGTACCAGAAAAGGGCTGATAAAGAGGCTTAGTTTATATTTCTTAAGTATCTGCCAGTATTTTTTCATCTATTATACATTTCGAACAGAATGCAATAATTAATAGGCTATAGACATTGCCTCACTCACCTTTTTGTTGATTATCTTGTACAGCAGCCGGTTTTTGCACATGCGGGGGAAAAGCCACTGGACAGAAGGCCTGAAAAAAAGCCTTGCCATCCACATTCTTTTTTTTGTTTTTTTCATCACCGATTCATTCAGAACTCTAAAATCGGAATTATAAACAATCGAAAGAGCCGCGTTCTCCCCACTTTTTACAGCAGGGTAGATACCTTCGCCCGTCATAGAGTCTACATATCCTCCGGCATCTCCTATAAGGAGGATATGCTTAAGAAACGGATAATCAAATTTGTCGAACATCGGTATGTAGGCACCCTTTGTTTTATCATTATACGTTAAGTCATACTTATCCAGCAGCCGGTGGAATCGTGCAACACTTGTGTGCTCGCCTCCATAACCTATCATGCTGCCATGATGATTGGGGAATACATAAAGGAAACCTTTGCCTAAATCGCTGTCGAAATAGAGTTGTACATCTCCGGACTGCCTGTCCGGCACCGCTTTTTCGAGGCATATTATCCCCCTGTCTTTAAAGCCGGGTTGTATATACTTGCGCACTATACTGTTCACTCCATCGGCCCCTATGAGATAATCGCACGACAGTCTTTTGCCAGACAGCAGATTTAAATATATGGTTCCGGATTGCTCCTCAATTCTGGTAATTGTATCTGTGATAAACAATCCTCCTTTTTTCTGGTACCGCCTCAGCAATTCGTTATCAAAATCTTTCCTCAATACTGTGCGAAGTTCCATAGGCAGGCTGAATGTACATATAGATTTCTGCTGGTAGTATATTTTCAGTTGCTTTGCTCCCCAATAATCATACTCTATACCGTCAAATATACGGTCTATCAATATGTGTGTTTTCGGGGTAAGCCCTCCCCCGCACAATTTATCCCTCGGGAAGGTTTTCCGGTCTATCAGCAAACATTCCTCATTGTTTTTGAGCAGAGTATATCCACAAGATATACCCGAAGGGCCAGCGCCCACAATAACGGTCTTATAATGTTGTGAGTTCATTCACTATAATTTACGGGTCTTAGTCACAGCCACTTATGGCAAACTAAAGTTTCCATTTTTAATATTGAATATAAAGATACAACAGAGTTTATATTCAACAAGATTATATGTGGTTTATTATCTAATAATTTATGCGAATCGGAGGTTGAAAGCAGCTCAACACCTGCCTGAAAGGCAGAATCTTCATAACCGTATGCAAGCGCAGCGTAGCTTACGGAGCAAGGGGCAATTACACTCCCCCTGCCCAAAGCGGCAGGACACACTGTATGTCCTGTCTTTCAGACAGCTGGTATTGCTCATCCTTTTTCCGCAGGTCGATGACCCGCGCTTATGAAGATTTGGCTTTTCAAGCCTTTTCTCAACCCTTGATTCGCATAATTTAGTTCCTATGTTTGTATTTGAATTACGGCGATAGCAAATATGCATAAGCCCACGAGTATTATTATATTTGAGTTTGATTATAATAACATAAT
>NZ_QVMO01000113.1 GCF_010501055.1 Dysgonomonas sp. 521 | reverse complement strand
GTTGCTTTCATCAGGCTCAATCTGTACGTAAAGATAGATTTGCAGTACTGGCTCGACAATCCATTCCTTGAACCTCCTGAACCAGCTCCCGAATATCGGCAGGGGGTCCTTTTTCCAGAATATAGCTGAACCATCGCCTGAACATATTTGCAAGCCGGCATTTGGAAATGCTATTTTTATTTAGGACAGTATTGTTATTGTATCTTTTATTATCTTTGTTGTACTATGTGTGAAAATGAGAATATATTGGCTTATCTTAAAGAAATTGCACAATATGATTGTCCTGACTCTTTTCGTCAGCTATATAATCATTATTATATGCGTCTGTTTCGTCAGGCTTTGTATTATTTGAACGGTAATCCCGATAATGCACAAGAAGTTGTAGCCGATGTATTCGTAGCACTATGGCAAGGACGAAAAGTATTGGATAAGGTATCAGAACCCGATTCTTATCTTTTTATAGCCCTCAAACATGCTACTGCCCGCTATGTAGAACGAAATACGAAAGAAAAACTTATACAGATAACAGAATATCTACCCGATGCTGAATACCGGTATAGCGATACTACCGACTTTAGTATGATGGATGAAGAACTTCAGAATAAATATAGGACAGCCTTAAATAATTTGCCTCCCCGGTGCGCCGAAGTTTTCCGTTTGGTAAGGGAAGAAAGGAAAAAATATTCCGAAGTGGCAGAAATGCTCGGGATATCAATAAAAACGGTTGATAACCAAATGAATAAAGCTACAAAACTACTCTATGGACAGTTGAAAGAAAATCTTTTTTCAATTTTTTTCTAATAACGGATAGGGATATTTTTTATTTCATGTCTCTTTATTATTGTAAGCAATGAAACAATAATAAATGAAATACAGAAATAACGTACAAACAGCACGAGAAAAATATCTGAATACTCAGTTTTTGTCTGAAGAAGAACAAGGACTGATAGATGAAGATTTCCAAGGGAGAGATTATGAATATTTTCAATCAGCAAAACACCCTTTTCTCATTCCTGATAAATATTCGGCGGATGAAACTTATAAGACAATAGAACAAAGATTAACAGAACAAGGACAAACCAGAAGGTATACAGGTGTTTACACGAAATATGTAAAATATGTAGCCGCCCTGATAGTTATAGCCGTAATATCCACTTTTGTTTACAAATACGTATCATCTCCGGCTCAACTCATTTCCGTATCCACATCTTATGGAGAAAGGAAGGAAGTCGTATTGCCCGATGGCTCCCTTGTCATACTTAACAGCTTGTCGAAATTATCTTATCCCCCAAAAATGAACGGAGATACACGGGACGTAGAATTGCAGGGAGAAGGCTATTTTGATGTGGCAAAAAATAAGGAAAAGACATTTGTCGTCAAAGTGAACAATCTGAATATAAAAGTTTTAGGTACAAAATTTAATATTGAAGCCTATGAAGACCAGGAATCCGTCACGACCAGTTTATTTGAAGGTATTGTGTCTGTTAATTTGGATAATGGATATACCAAGCAACTTGAGCCAGGCCAGCAGGCAGTTTTTGAAAAAAAAGGAAACAAAATCGATATCGTACAATCAGCCGGTATTGATGGAAAGATAGATTGGCAAAAAGGGATATTTACGTTCAATGGCGAACCGTTGGAAAGTGTTTTCAAAACGTTGGCCAGGGAATATAATACGGAGTTTAATATAACCAATCAGGAACTAAAAGAACTACGTGTCACTATACGTTTTGACGTAAAAGAGAATAAATCAGTTGAAAATATACTGAACTTATTAGGAGAATCCGCTAATTTTAGTTTTCAGAAACAAGGTAATATTTACTTAATTACATCTAAATAAGCCTTGCCCGGCATGAACAATCGTCTTAAACTTATCTTACATTTTGTATTATGCATGTATATAGGAGTAGCTTATGCCCAGAATAAGCAAACGATCTCCATACAAATGAATGCGTCTCTACAGGAAGTAATAAAACAGATAGAACAACAATGCAATTATTCTTTTGTGTATACAGAAGCTATCGATATGAAACAGGTGAAGGATATTAATATTCAAAATTCTACTTTGGAAGAATGCCTGAATAAGGTGTTCGACAAAACAGGTATTTTGTGGAAAATATCCCAGAAGCATATTGTATTATATGCTCCCCAATATATAACTATATCGGGCTATGTAACTGACAGAAAATCGCAGGAAACGCTGATTGGCGCTCCGGTAGCTGATGTGAGTACCGGAAGCGGAAGTTTTGCAAACTCGTATGGCTATTATACGATTCAGGTTCCTCCCGGCTCAATTGAGTTACAGGCCTCATACATTGGATACTCGCCATTATCTAAAAAAGTAAGTATAAAGAAAGATACGATAATAAATTTCCCCTTATTTGTTTCTACAGTCCACCTCAAAGATATAGTCGTAATGAATACGAAATCATTCTCTCCTTCAAGTGGTTCTGTCGAATTATCAGGAACGGACATAAAATCGATGCCTGCATCTTTTGCCGAGAGTGATGTCTTAAAATCTTTGCAGTTTATACCCGGAATACAGTCCGGTGTAGAAGGTTCTGCCGGTATATATGTGCGGGGTGGGGGACCCGACCAGAATCTGATTCTGATAGATGGTGTACCTGTATATAACACCGGGCATGTATATGGATTGTTCTCTATATTTAACGGGGATGCCGTAAAAAAGGTATCTCTGCATAAAGGTAGTTTTCCTGCACGATTCGGGGGACGCCTGTCTTCTGTTATCGATATACGGTTCAAGGATGGAGATATGCAAAATTACCATGCCAGCGCTACGTTAGGACTTCTTGCTGCACGCTTGAATGTAGAAGGCCCTATTATAAAAGGTAAAACATCTTTTAGCTTTTCTGCCAGACGCTCTTATATAGATGCGTTTTTAAGGATCGCCCGTAGTTTTTCAGACGAAAACGTCCCTGTCGTTTACATTTACGATATCAATGCGAAGGTAAACCATCGCTTTTCGGATCGCAGCCGGTTATATTTAAGTTATTACGAGGGAAGGGATGCCTTGAATACCCGTGCCAAAAGTAACGATCCGAATAAAGAAAAATATGACGCAACAAGGTTTGAATATAAATGGGGGAATACAATCGCTTCGCTACGTTGGAATTATATTTTTAATAATAAGCTGTTTATGAATGCTACCGCTGCTTTTAATAAATATAAGTTCGATTTTTATTCAAGATATGAAACCCGTACGGAGGAGTTTAATAGTATTGCCAAGAACTTTCAATATTCAGGTATTCGCGACTGGCAATTGAGTACAGACCTTGAATATACCCCTAACAATAATCATTATATCCGCTTTGGAGGAGGAGTTATCTTTCATAAGTTCAGCCCGGAAGTACAAGGTAATCATATAATGGAGTCTGAAAATGAAGATTATAATGATAAAACTAACTATTATTTACTCAATATAGCCAGAGGGCGTGAAATGTCGCTGTATGCAGAAGACGACTTTTCGATAACAGAAAAATTGAAAGCCAATCTGGGATTACACTTTTCTCTGATAGATACAGATGGTAAGACATACAAATCGTTGCAGCCCCGTATATCTCTGGGATACAAAATGAATGATAAACTGGCATTGAAAACCTCATACACCAAAATGAACCAGTATGTGAATTTATTGACATCAAACGCAACCAGCCAGCCTACCGATCTTTGGGTACCTATAACCCGGAACCTAAGGCCGATGTCGTCTCATCAGGTTACAGCAGGCATATTTGTAGATACCAGGACCGGATACAATTTCTCAGTCGAAGGATTCTATAAAAGGATGAATAATGTGTTAGAATATAAAGACGGTTCATCATGGAAAGATGCTTTTGCCTCATGGGAAAATCAGGTAGAATCAGGAAAAGGCTGGGGATATGGAGTTGAACTCTTCGCTCAGAAAAGTATAGGCCGGTTTACAGGATGGCTCGGATATACATTGTCGTGGAACGACAGGCAATTTAAGACTATAAACTGGGGCAAACGCTTCCCTGCTAAATATGACCGCAGGCACGATTTCAGTATTACCGGAACGTTTAAGCTCAATCCTAAAGTTGACATTTCCGCATCATGGATGTATGCCACCGGAAATAATGTCACATTAGCCTTGGAGGAATATCAGGCATTACCCGGTATGGGTTTAAACCAATATTGGTATAACCCCGTATCTGTTCCTTATGTTGAACAAAGGAACAATTACCGGCTGTCGCCGACACATCATCTCGACTTCGATATGAAATACTATTATTCTTCTAACAAAATGTGGACATTCAGTATTTATAATGTCTATAACAGGCAGAACTCGTACATGGCTATGCCGGGCTACAGTAAGAAGGAGGAGAGCAAACAGGTTGTATATGAATATAACTTTTTGGGAATCGTCCCCTCTATATCATATACTTATAAATTCAAATAAATATGAAACCATATATAGCAATAGTAGCATTTATTTTGATAATAGTAGTGTCTTCCTGCCAGTATGAGAGAGAGGTGGATATTGATATTATTACAATCAAACCGCAACTGGTATTGAATAGCCTGCTATTTGCTGAAAGGGATTCCACTTATTTTTATCTAACCAAGAGTCGTAGTGCATTCAAAGATTCAAATACATTTTGGCGCTGGGAAGATTCAGAATTCGAATATGTAGAAGATGCGGATATGCAGATGACTTTAAATGGAGAATCATTTCAGCTGAAGTACAGTAAGGTAGACAGTGCTTATATATTTCCGGACAGACTTAACGCGAATGATAATATAGAGTTGAAAGTGAATCAGAAGGATGGAGAGCTCAAGGCAAAAACAACTTTGCCGGCTCCTCCTTCTATCATATCAGTGGATACAGCAAAGGTTTACAAATCTTTTGGCGAGACAAAAGGTAATTTCCTCCAATTTAAAATAAAAATGAAGGACTATCCTATAGAAACGAATTATTACCGGTTGCTAGTAGATATTGGAATCACTCTTTATAGCTGGTCTGGTTGGCACAACTGGTACGATAGTTTTTATACTTCGCAATATTATACAAACGACCCTATATTAACAAATGGTATGCCGCCAAATATCATTTCAAACTTTGATATAGTAAAATTCCCTGAAAATTACCTATCAATTTTTCCCGATAAACTATTTGAGAATGATGAATATACCCTGACATTTTATATCGATTATTCATATATCACACTAGGCGATGAACGGGATAAAGGATACGTAACAGTCAAGATACAGTCTATTACCGAAGACTTATATAATTACTATTTTTCAGTACAGCGAAACGATTATATAAGCAGTGGCGGATATAATGAACCGGTAGTTATCTATAACAATATCGAGGGGGGATTGGGAATATTGGGAGCCTGTAACGAGGCAACTGTCTTTCACTTAGAAAAATAAGCGCGCAATTTATAAATAAATTACAGAATTATTAATCAAACAATCACTATTTTATGAAAAGAAACAGCGGAATGCTTTTATTGATACTTATCTTTTTGAATGGACTAAGTATTTCAGCCCAGGATTCTCCTTTCAGGCTTGGAGTAAAAGCAGGAGTTAATATATCCAATGCAATTATCGACAACAAAGATGCCGATCCCAAGCTTAAAGTAGGTTATCAGGTAGGTGTTACTGTTGATTATAGTCTTACCCGGGATTGGTTAATACAGTCGGGGCTCTCATTTACAACCAAAGGTGCGAAAATAGATGATTTTTTGGCCGGAAAAGTTGACGGAGGCGATGGCCGGGGCGAAACATATACATTCAATCAACTATATATACAATTGCCAGTATATGCCGCGTACAGGATCAATGTATCTGATAATTTGGGTATTGTAATTGGTGCCGGACCTTATATGGCATACGGAGTAGGGGGCAAGTCAAAGCGAAAATTGCATGATGCTATATTTTCAGACGGGAGTACCGAACTTAAATTCGATACATTTGGTAATGGAGATGACGCCTCAGAGCAATTAAACAGATTCGATTTTGGTTTAGGGTTGAATGTCAGTGCTGAATTTGGTAAAATAGTTGTCGGACTGGGATACGAACATGGACTGCTTAATATTGCTGCTATCGATGGTTTTAAGTATCGTAATCAAAATGCTGGTCTGACATTAGGTTATAGATTTTAGAAAAATGATTTTATTATAATAAATATAATTAAAAATGAGGATATTATGTCTATCAGTGGCTTTGCTGTGTGTGTTTTGCACAGCATCGGCTCAACGAAAAGATTTTTTCAAAGACAAAAAACATGAGCTGCGCTTATCTATAGGCTCTGTGAATGACGATGGCTATTATGGGTACTATGGGTATTACGGGTACTATAGCTACTATGGGTATTATGGGCACTACAGTGGCACCAGAGATTATTACGGAGCCGCAACATATTCCGGGTCAACCAAAACGGCCGGAGTATTCGGTTTGAGTTACTTTTATCATTTGCCAAACACTCGTTTCTCCTTTGGTAGTACAATATCCTATAATGGATTCAATACCAATTATTACCAGCGGTCTGACGATCGTAAAATCGGTCATTTTAAAGAATATAATCTAGCTTTTACTCCATCTGTGCGGTGTGCATGGATTGCTAAAGACTGGTTCCGGTTTTATTCGGGGGTAGGAGTGAGCCTGTACTTTAATGTAACCCGGCAAAAAGTGAACACAGTGGCCAATGCAAATTCCTATCTCTTTAATGACACAGCCTTTGAACAAAATATCCAAGTCACCCCTATAGGCTTCTCGGTTGGGAAAACTATTTTTGGATTCGGAGAAGTGAATCTGGGAGGTCGTACAGGCACATTTGTCGGAGGAATCGGGTATCGTTTTTAATATTAAGGAATGAATAGAAAATAAGCATTATGAGAAATTATATATATAAAATATTTATATCTGCCATACTTATATGCTTCACGGCATGCGAAGTAGAAGAGGGAGGCGATAGTAATCGAAAAACAATACAAGGTATGATAGCATTTGAAACAACCAATGGGTTCATTACCGATGGAATATCCATCCTGGAGATAATGGCACGAGTTAATTACTATGGGGAAGCTGATGAGGACCTGAAAGAGGGAATCAGGAACTACTATCTGGATGAATATAAGGTAACTTCCGTAGAAAATGTCTGGACATTGAAATCGAATGGCGCCGAATTCATATTCACGCACAACGGAAAGTCTATAAATGAAGCCGGCGCGGTATGGACAGCCCGTATCATATTCAAAGACAGTTATCAGGAAAAAGAAGTTGTCAATGGTAACTTCCGGGTAGAAACTGTAGGGGAAAAAGAGTGGATGCTGAAATCAACTGATATGATAAATCTTAATTCGTGGGATTATTCCAATGAGAATGAGAAACATACAAACGAATTATACATAAAGGGGAATAATGCGGATATAAAATCATCCAACCTGTACGATTATGTAGTTGAGTCCGGAAACGGAAAGATAACAGGTAATCCTGTATTTACATATAAAGTCACGTCTCCGCTGTTTTATTACGAATCCCTGTTTTATTATATTTCGCCTATATCTATTGGCCTCAGGGGAGGAGAACTGGATATCAATGCTGATGATAAAGATAAAATAACGGCTGAGGTATATATCGAAAACTCACTGCCTAATTATAAGATTACTTTTAACGGTATAACAGAAGACTGGAATTCCTATTACTGGTAATTCCTTGCAATACCCTTCTCCTGTATCCCCAACAGGAGAGGGTATTGATATTTTTTAGAGAGCTCCGTTAAATTACAACTGTGTATATGGCACACTGAATGTATCTCCATCGGAGACATTCCCTGTTTGGAGTCCTTTTTTTAGCCATCGCGAACGCTGGGCAGATGTTCCATGATTGAAAGCATCCGGAACAGTATATCCTTGCGACTGCATTTGCAGGCGATCGTCTCCAATTTGTGAAGCGGCGTTCAGGCCGTCATCGATGTCTTTATCGTCAATGGAGTCGAAGTTCTTCTTATCATAATATGCCCAGATGCCGGCATAAAAATCGGCCTGTAGTTCCAGCCTCACATTCAGTTGGTTACTTTCTTTTTCGCTCAGCCGTTGCTGCTGTTGCTGCACCTTTCCAAGTGTGCCAAGCAGGTATTGCACATGATGTCCCACTTCGTGGGCGATAACATAAGCATAAGCAAAATCTCCTCCTGCGTTCAACTGGGTTTTCATCTGGTTGAAGAATGATAAGTCGATATAAACAGTCTGGTCTGCAGGGCAATAGAACGGACCTGTCGAAGATGAAGCGCTTCCGCATCCGGATTGGGTTGCCTGACTAAATAAAACCATTTTAGGGGGTACGTATGTCATATTACTTTTTTTGAAAATCTCAGTCCAGACATCTTCGGTTCCGGCTAAGATTTTCTTTGCAAAAAGAGCTGCTGCCTCTTCCTCTGCTGTAGGAGTATAGGTCTGATTATTGGTAATTCCATTCGCAGCCTGCTGGGTAACAAAGTCGATAGGATTACCTCCCATAAACCATATTATTATACCTACGATAATAGTTCCACCTATACCTAAAGATATTTTTCCCGAAGATCCCTTTCCCCTGCGATCTTCCACATTATCACTTTCCCTTCTACCATCTAGTCTCATGTATCGTGTATTTAAATTACTTTTTTAATCTGATTATAAGATATGCAAACATATAAAAAAGATATTATTTATATCGTTATCTCGTCAATTTATTTTCCTGTAAAAAAGTGACAATTGAAAATCGGCAGAGCGAAGCGGAGCCAAATGTGCATAGTACATGACAAAAAATATTTTACATACATTTAAAGGATTTATTATATTGCCCTTACAGGGCGCAGTTTCTTTGGCTATCACTCCCTCAGGGTGTTACCCAGTCATGTTCGGAAGATTTTTAACATAATAAAAATCTTGTCTGTAAGGGCTGAAAGCCCGTTTTAATTCAGCTCAAGGTGAAGCCTTGGGTTCGAATTGATTCTGAGAATTTTGCGGGCTGAAAGCCCAAGTTAATTTAGCCTGCGCTTTCAGCGCGCTGTAGTGGAGATTTCCACTTTTACCCAAGGCTTCACCTTGGGCTGAATTAACCAGCCACTTCGTGGCGAAAAAATCTTCCGAACATGACTAGGTGTTACCCTGGGCTGAATTATGTTAGGCTTTCAGCCTGTTTTATCAAAACGTCCTGAAGGGGCTACATAATATAGCCCAATGGCAACGCCTTGGGTAGAATAAATCCATCCATCTGAATTTCGCCCTGTAAGGGCAGTATAGCAGGCTGTTACAGGTTTTATATTGTTTTTTGTCATGTACTGTGCAAAAGTGGTTATTCATATATTCAATTGTAACCTTTATGAAGTTATCCAGACTTTTATTCTTCTTTCGTTTTGTCATGCTGACGATAGGAATCATCTCATTTCTCAAGAGATTTTTCACTTCGTTCAAAATGACAAAGAAAGTATTCATTTCAAAATATTTCCAAAAGTGAAAAGTCTAGACGACTTTTATGTCAAAGAACTCTATATAAGATAATTTTAAAAATAAAAAATAACAGAATGTGTGAAACAAACTCTTTAATTTTATCTTCTTGGAAAAACTGATTAACTTTAACTCTGAATCTAATAATTAGTCTCTCCTTACGAATATAAAAGTTTCCAAATAGTTTTCATTTCGCCAGCATTTTCATCAGTAGAAAACTATTTGCATTTGGTTGGCAGCATTTATTATATAGCCAAGAAATGAGATTCTTCATCCATTTCTTGAGATTCCAGGCTGTGGCACTTAGAAGAGCATTGATTTGGACATACCTCTCCCCACAGAGATAATTTTCATGCATTCTGAAGTCTGATTTGAGATGTGCGTTAACCGGTTCTATTGCTGCCCTGCGTCTAAACTTCCTCCGCTTTTT
>NZ_QVMO01000112.1:838-10808 GCF_010501055.1 Dysgonomonas sp. 521 | reverse complement strand
AATGCTTCGGCCGAATCATTCAACGCTAAAATAAAGGCTCTCAGAGGACAATTCAGAGGAGTAGCAGATATTAAGTTCTTTATGTACAGGCTGGCAATGCTATATTCATGATATGTGACAAGACAAATCAACCCGGAAAATCCGCTGAGCCCGATTTAGCCCGAGGGAACTGCTTAGTTTTGCTAAAAATGGAGGATTTCTTGGAAAAAGAAAATCCCTGAAACGTTTTATTTTCAGGGATTTACCAAATTTGAAGTCTTTTAAAAGTGGTGCCACCAGAACGTTTTACCTTTTGGTAACTACCACATTTATAATATCTTATAGAGTGTCAAAACAACCGTGCAAATGAATGAACATAGTGCTTTTTTCGGCGTTTTGCCCGACAATGCTATTGTCATTTCCAATACGATACAAAGATACGAAAACTATCAGATATAACATATCTTATTTACCAAAACTTTCCTATTAAAAATCTGTAACTACAAATAGTTCAGTGTTAATTTCAGCAATAATTTGACTGGAATCACTATCTTTGCATCAGAAATTTAGAATAATAGCGGATTAATTCCGTTAGATATAACATAACGTTCGCTGAACGTCTCAATGTAGAAAACTGGTAATTTTCAAGAAAAGGAGACTATGGCGCAATGTTCATGCTATACGAAAGTATGGCGTGGGCTTGCACGTCTTCCTTTTCGGGTATACCAGTACCTCTACATTGAAGTGTGTGAGTTCCACGCTTCTTTTTGCGTGTTACTCTGGCGAACATAACAAGAGTAAATAACGCAAAGATTATCAACATGAAAAAAATTATCCTTTACATCGCTGCATCACTTGATGGGCGCATTGCAGAACCGGACGGTGGTATCGAATGGCTTTCCGAATTTCCTATTACCGAAGAAATGAATTATGGCTACAAAGAATTTATGGATTCGATTGATACGATTATCATGGGTGGCCGCTCTTGGCGTGAATTATCAAATATGGATGCAATGGGTGCGTATGCGGACAAAACAGTTTATGTGGTTTCTCATCATGATTGGGGAGAAAAAGAAAATATTAAATTCATTACGGAAAATGTAATTGAACATATTGATGACCTACGTAATGAGTCGGGAAAGAACATTTGGCTATTTGGCGGTGGTGAATTGGTTTCAATGTTGCTTGCTGCCGATTTGGTTGACGAAATGCAGATAGCTTATATCCCCGTTATTCTAGGCAAAGGAGTTTCTTTATTTCCCGAACAACCTAAAGAATCAAAATGGAAATTGCAGGATAGTACAAGCTATAAAAATGGAGTTTTGAAAACGGCCTATATTAAAAAGTTAGCAAGATAGGAAAAGCCTAAAATCTGTTTACACCATACTTTTGCAAAAACAAATAAAAGAAATGAGTATGACAAAAACAGAACGAGTTATAAGTATTATCCTAGCGATTATCCTTCTATTAACCGTTGCCAACAGTACATGGTATTTTCTGGGCATTGCCAAAGTGAGCGTTGTTCAATGGCTTGTTTTCAATGCATGTGCTCCATCGAGTATTGCTTTCCTACTGGGGTTAATCTTCTATTTCAGAACAAAGAACAAAATATGGCTTACAATCGCTATTGTGCCGATGATGTTTTTCGGAACAATGGGCTTGTTTGTCTTCCCGTGGAAAAGTGGAATTGATCTTTTGACCCAATTCTCCCATATCATTATGACACTCAATATCGTATTGGGTTTATGGATTACATTAAAAGACAAAGATTACAAGGCTTTAGGAAACGGATTATTAACAAGCGTATTAATAGGAATTCCTTTAATCGCATTCACTCAGGATTATTGTCGTGAGCATGCGGATGAAGTAATGAAAATTTTAGGAATCTAATTTCAGAAAATGATATGAAACAACGAATATCGACCATAGAGGAATATCAGAAACAGATCAATATCATTGTGGAGTATATCAACAATCACTTGGATCAAACCATTGATTTGACAAAACTGGCTGAAATAAGTCATTTCTCTCCCTATCATTTCCACCGTATTACTCGTGCGTTTATGGGAGAACCTATCGGAGCTTATATCGTCAGGGTTCGGTTGGAAACCGCTGCCCGTTTGATTCGATATACCGATATGCCTGTTGCTGAAATTGCCTACCGTGTCGGCTACGATGTTCCTGCATCTTTATCAAAAGCATTCAAACAACAATATGGTATTTCGCCGACAGAATACCGTACCAACAAAGATTTTACCATTATGAAAGCAGAAAAGAAAAATATACAGTTAAAGATAAAATCCCCCAAAATATTGAATATTAAAGCCAAACAAGCCATTTACATTAAACTCACAGGCGAATACGGAAGCCTTGACTTTTCCGGTTCATGGCAACGTTTGTGGCAATTCGTCAAAGAACATAAGCTCTTTACTTTCGGAATGGAGCATATCGCCATTTATCACGATGACCCAAAAGTAACAGAGGGTAATAAACTCCGCACCGATATTTGTCTTGTCATTAAAAAAGACGTAAAGCCACAGGGCGATATTGGAGTAAAAGAAATCAAAGAGGGAAAGTTTGCTGTGTTTCATTATCAGGGTTCATACAGCAATTTGGATGCCGTTTACGATACGATATATGCTCGTCTGCTTCCCGAAAACAACTTGAAACTTCGGGATTACCATTGCTTCGAAAAGTATCTGAATCACCCTGACAGAACAAGACCCGAAAAGTTAAAAACTGAAATCTATATTCCTGTGGAATAAGATAGTATCTTTGCAATTCGATTAACAAATAAATGAATCCGTTAAACGAAACAGTCGCGAATGAGTTAAAACAACAGGGAATAGAATTTATCCACTTTGTTGATATCTCCGGTTTAGTAGAAAAGCAAAATCGGGGATTTTCGTCTGCTGTATTGTTTGGCGTGAAATGTTCTCCCGAATACCTGAAAAGAGTCAGCTATAATCCCAACTATGTGCCCGATATGGTTGCCCGCAACTATTTCGATGATGATGAACATTATATGTATGAAATGGGTATGTATCGTATATCCGACTTGCTTGCGGACTTCATTGAGAAGAATGGGTACAGTGCTTATTCACTCTCTGATGACAATCAGATAGCAACGAATAACTTCGAAGGCAACAAGTCGATGCTCCCTCTGAAAACATTAGCCACCCATGCGGGACTGGGTTGGATCGGGAAGAATAACCTGTTGGTAAATAAAGAATACGGTTGTTGCCAAACATGGGGCGGAGTTTTGACCGATGCACCACTCGACACAGTATTAAATAATCCGCCCACTGTTCAGTGTGGCAACTGTCGGATTTGTTTGGATGTTTGTGAACCCCATGCCTTGAAAGGTACTTCTTGGCAATTAGATATACAACGCGAAGAAATGATTGATGTCGATAAATGCACTACTTGTTTGAAGTGTATGGTACATTGCCCGTGGACACAACGATATATGAAAAAAGAATTATAAGTAGAAACAACATGAACAAGAAAGAAGTAATTTTTGTACTCTTAAACGAGTTTGCCGATTGGGAAGGAGCTTATATCTCCACCTGCTTGAATATAGGCGTTAAGCCCGGAGGCCCAATCAAATACACAGTGAAAACCATGTCTGTAACCAAAGACCCTATCCTGTCGATAGGCGGCTTCAAAGTATTACCCGACTACGACCTGAACGATATGCCGGAAGACCATGCGGGATTAGTATTGATTGGCGGCATGCATTGGTTTTCGCCCGAAGCAGCGCAAATTGTTCCGCTTATAGAAAAAGCCGCTGAAGAGAACAAGTTAGTTGCCGGAATATGCAATGCTTCGGTATTTCTCGGAGCCTGTGGCATTCTCAACCATGTGAAGCACACAAGCAACGGACTGGACTATCTGAAACAGTATGCCGGAGAAAAATATACTGGCGATGCCAACTATATCAACGAACAAGCTGTCAGAGACGGCAACATTGTTACTGCCCCCGGAACGGCTCCATTGGAGTTTTGCCGTGAAATCCTGTATGTATTAGATGCGGATGCGCCTGAAATTATAGAAGAGAGCTATCAGTTCTATAAAAATGGTTTTTTACCGAAATAACATGTATGTACAAAGAATTCCCACCCGACCTGCGCCTACAGCACTTGATAGAAACCTATTGGGTTACCGATGGGCTGATTGAGAATACGTTCACACACCGTATTCTCCCCGACGGTTGTGTGGATATTATTTTCGATTTCGGGAATAACCAATCCTCAGCCGACTTGCCTATATTGGTCGGCACCATGACCTCTTTGTTGGAAATCACCTATCAGCCGGGACGGGTGCGGATGATGGGAATTCGCTTTGCGCCGGCAGGGATCACTGCATTCACCCGCATACCCATCTCCATGATTACCAACCAAAACATAGAACTCCCACTCACCGAAACCCTGTTTGATAACAGTTTCTATGAGCGATTGCCCGATATGGAGTGTATGCAGGAACGCATTAATTATATCAATGCGTATTTTCTGGCACGTATGCACAAGCTATATCTGCCAGACAGGCAAATCAGACATGCCGTTTCTCTTATTCAAAGCAATAACGGCCTTTTGTCTGTCAGCAAAATAGCCGGAGAGGTCTGCCTGTCCGAACGGCAATTCGAGCGTAGATTCAAAACAACCATCGGTATAACGCCCAAAGTATTCAGTAACATCATACGTTTCCGGTCTGTCCGCCGTTATATGGAAACCCATCCGGATGAAAGCATGTACGAAATAGCCATTGCTTGCGGATATCACGATCATTCACACATGAATAAAGAGTTTCAGCGTTTGGGAAGTATCTCTCCATCGGAACATGCCGTGTAGAATGTCGGTTTTTTACACGAAACACATCAAATAGGTATTGTATTTTTGTACTCAAAAAAGATGAAAGCAATGGAATATCAAACTCTATCTCCCAACATTGGCGTAAAGAGCGTCGATGAAACAGTACAGTTCTATACCGAGACATTAGGTTTCAATCTGATTATGAGTGTTCCCGCTCCAACCGAAGGCTTGCAATGGGCCATGGTTGCTAATGGCGGAACAACATTTATGTTTCAGGAAATGGATAACCTAACCGAAGAGTCCCCACAGTTAGCTGGTCGCCCAGTGTTGGGTATTATGACCTTTTACGTGAAGATGAAAGGTATGCAAACACTGTACGAAAAGCTTCAGGGAACAGAATCTATCGCCAAAGAGATGCATAAAACATTCTATGGAGCCGACGAATTCGCCATCTTCGATAACAACGGACATATCCTGACAATAACAGAAGATACAGTAGAACCTACCGCAATTAAGAACTACGATAACTACTTCCTGCCAGCTAACAATTATCAGGAAAGCGTACATTTCTATGCCGAAGTACTGGGATTGGAAAAGAAATTCGAGTTTGCAGAGCAAGGTATGGTAGCCTTCAAGGTCGGTAACGAAGAGCCGGCAATCATCCTAAAAGATAAAACCAAGATGCCGAACACAATACCTGCCATTTGGATAGAGGTTGAAGACACCAAAGCAGTTTACGAAAAGATGAAAGCCAAAGGCATTGTCTTTCTATCCGAACCATTTAAGATACGGACAGGTTGGGCGGTAGAATTAAACGACCCGTCGGGTAACAGATTGGGGTTTACAGACTATAAAAGAGATTAATAAATTAACAACAACACATCATGAAATTCAGCAACGTAAGACTATTAGTCAAAGACTACCGCAAATGTTTCAATTTTTACACTGAGCAGCTTGGCTTAGAGGCCGCCTGGGATGTGGGTGACTGTTATGCCAGCTTCAAAGTAGCCGACGGCATAGAGGGCCTTGCCCTGTTCACCTCCGACTATATGGCTCCCGCCGTTGGTAATGCCGACAAAGTGCAACCCACAGGTTATCGTGAGAAGTCCATGATCTCCTTTGAAGTAGAAAATGTAGACGAGACCTATCAAGCGTTCCAGGCAAAAGGACTTCAATTCATCAACGAACCCACAGATATGCCCGGCTGGGGAATGCGTGTTGTGCACCTCTACGACCCGGAAGAGAACCTGATAGAGTTCTATTCTCCCCTGAAAGCGGATGGACCAATCTGCCAAAGCTGTGGCATGAACATGAAGTCAGCAGAAGAGTTCGGCACCAATGCCGATGGAACTCCCAACGAGGAGTATTGCCACTACTGCTATCAGAACGGTGCATTTACCCGCAACGTAACCATGGACGAGATGTTGGAAACCAACCTGAAATACCTCGATCACTGGAATGCAGAAACAGGAAATAACTTCACCGTTGATGAGGCACGCCCCATATTGTGCGAGTTTTTATCGAGCTTGAAGCGTTGGAAGAAGGATTAAAGATGAAAACTAAATATCAGTTGAAATAGCAGTAATGAACAAACCCTTAGTCGACAAACAATACTTGCTCGAAAAGTTTTCCGGCAAAAGCGGTTGGACGTATGCCGAAATCCCCGATATTCAGATTGGCAATCGAGCTTTCGGAATGTTGAAAGTAAAAGGAAGTATTGATGGCTTTGAGGTTGCAAGCTCCCATTTAATGCCTTTGGGCAATGGCAACTTGATGATTCCGGTTAAAACCGAAATTCGCAAGAAAATCAAGAAAGAGGCGGGCGATTGGGTACATATCATTTTATACTCAAATGACGAACCACTTGTTACTCCTGAAGACTTCCTATTATGCCTGCATGACGAGCCGGAGGCTTTGCAATTTTATCAGTCGCTCAGCGAAAACGAACAACAAGACTATCTCAAGTGGATATTCTCAGCTAAGGCAGAGCAAACGAAAGTAGAACGAATAGCCAAAACGCTTGACAGGCTTGCGATGAATCAGAAGTATAACAAAGAATAAAGTAGATATAGAACATTATTATGAAAATAGACCACATAGCCGTTTGGGTGGATGATATTGAACGGATGAAGGAGTTTTATCTCAAATACTTCGACGTTAGTTGCAACGATAAATACATCAATCCAACAAAGAAATACACCTCTTATTTCCTGACCTTTAACGAAGGAGGAGCACGTATTGAGCTGATGAACCGTCCGGATGTTGCCGAAAACGACCAACTGCGTTATATGCTTAAAGGATTGGCGCACATTGCCCTGACTGTTGGAGGAGAAGAGACTGTCAATGAACTGACTGAACTTTTCCGAAGAGATGGTTACACCATTGCAAGCGAACCACGCACTACCGGCGATGGCTATTATGAAAGTGCCGTATTAGACCCCGAAGGGAATTATATCGAGTTATTAGCAGAATGATTATGAAAAAGAAAGACGGATTGTACGGAAGTCTATCAATTGAATACTTCTAATCAGTGGAGGATCATACATACCCATTGGTCTTTTAATAAATAAAAGGACAAACTCTATACGACTAATTTGCCTCCATAGTTCAACCCCAAATCACTAATAGGGAACGATGCCGTCGCTAATAGGGAGTGATGGCGTCGCTAATAGGGAGCGACGAGGTTACCAATAGGGAGCGATTAGGCTGCCAATAGGGAACGAAAAGAATACTAATAAGGAGCGCTGAAAACATCGATAAAAGCGCTGCAGTTATAGTCTGATTATCATTTTGATAGCAAACTACCCTATCCTTGCTTACAGGTAGGGTGATCCTTCGGTATGCCTTCGGTGTGGGTAGGGTGTGGGTAGGGTGTGGATATAAAATTGTAAGATTATCTATGTGTCTTAATTTGAATTAGATATAATTTTTTCGAGTTGACTCTATAACCTGCGAGATGTATCAAAATGATAGTACATTAGTGAAATTACCTCCATTTTGAAAGTTGACCACTTTAGCTGCTGCGAATGCCTATAATACCTTTGCAGTTAAAAAATAGAGCTGTCAACTAAACCATCCCTTGCCTAAACAAACTTAGCAAGAATAGAACACGCCATCTCCTCCCTTCCGACTACCTTTGCCGATTATGAACATACAAGAAAATAGCCGCATAGAATACCGTGCACGTATCAACCGGGTAATGGATTATATCGACCAACACCTCGACAAACCGTTGGAGTTAAAAAGCATCGCCGACGTTGCCAACTTCTCCCCATTTCACTTTCACCGGATTTTCTCTTTCCTGATTGGCGAAACGCCCATCGACTACATCCAACGCCTGCGGGTGGAGAAAGCCGCATGGAAACTCCGCGAAGCTGTCCCTGAAACCATCACTGAAATTGCCTACGGTTGTGGCTTCGGAAGCGTCTCGTTATTCAGCCGGACTTTCAAAAAACACTTCGGCATGACCCCCAGCCAGTTCAGCAAAGCCGACAAACCTGTCTATTCGCAAAACGGAAAGTTGTTTAGCAAGAATGGACAAATGCTCCGCAAGAATTTGAAAAGCGATACAGGCGAGAACGCCGACCTTTGTATCGTCGAATCAAATCAATTTTATTTTATGAAAGCAAACATTGAAGTAAAGGAAATGCCTGAAATGAAGGCAGTGTATGTGCGCCACATCGGAGCATTCAATCAAATCGGTCAGGCTTACGAAAAGCTATTCAAATGGGCATATCCCCGTGGGTTGTACACCCCAAATGTATCGAAGTCCGCATCCGTAACCCACGATGACCCTTCAGTAACCGAACTGGAGAAAGTACGCCAAAGCGCCTGTATCATTATAGAAGAAGATGTGAAAGTAGACGGCGAAATCGGCAAACTCACCATTCCCGGCGGGAAGTATGCTGTCGGACACTTTGAACTTGGCTTTGCCGACTTTGAGAAAGCATGGAACTCCATGTGCAACTGGTTTGTAGAAAGCGGCTATCAACAAGGCGATGGCTGTACCTACGAACTTTATCACAACGACTACACAACGCATCCCAAGCAGAAGCATATCGTAGATATCTGTATCCCGGTGAAACCCTTGTAAAGGGAGGATAGGAGAAAGGAGAAGGGATTTTTCCTATCTCCTTTTTCCTATCTCCCATCTCCTTTTATAATGCTCCAATATCCCCATTTACAATATAAGGTATCGCCTCCCTAATCTTATCTACTGGCCAATCCCACCATTGTAGCTTTAGCAACTCTGCGATAATCTCTTCGTCAAAGCGCTTCCGTATCTTTTTTGCCGGTACTCCACCGACGATTGTATAGGGTGCAACATCCTTCGTAATCACCGCCCGTGTCCCGATAACAGCTCCGTCACCAATATGAACCCCGGACATAATCACTGCCTCATAGCCAATCCATACATCATTACCAATAACGATATCTCCTTTATTATCCCAAGCATCCGTCACATTAGCCTTCTCCAATCCCCACTCCTCGTAAAACAAAGGAAAGGTATAATTAGATAACGACCTCAACGTATGGTTTGCACTATTGAAGATAAACTTAGCACCACAGGCAATAGAACAGAACTTCCCGATAATCAGCCGATCTTTATTAATCGGATAATGATATAATACATTATTATTCTCGAACAGGGTCGGATCGTCAACAAAATCGTTATAGATTGTATAGTCACCAATGACAATATTAGGGTTCTTGATTACTGTATTCAGATAGATGGTTTGAGAGTCGTTTGCTCTCGGATATATTTTTGCATTCATTGTAAATAAGTTTATTTGTTAATAAGAATATAGATTTAACTATGCCGGATAAAGGCACAGTAAATTGGGAATAACAATACTGCCATTCCCTATCTATTTACAAAAAACTCATATACAACGCTGCCACTTCATAGGGTTCGTCAATTGATTCTTCTTCGGGTTTGAACTACAAAAGTAGTGCTTTTAAGGCAGATACCAAAAGATGCCTATTTTGGACAACCATATCCGAAATAGGCATCGTATCTTTGTGGTATGAATCAAGCTGATAAACAATACTGTCAGAGTTGCGGAATGCCGCTTCGCTTCGATATGGAGGAATATATGGGGACTAATTCCGATCATTCCCGTAGCCATGAGTATTGCTATTATTGCCTGAAAGACGGTGATTACACGGTGGATATTCCC
>NZ_QVMO01000112.1:0-687 GCF_010501055.1 Dysgonomonas sp. 521 | reverse complement strand
ACCAATTATGAAACGAAGTTCAGTTTGGCAAAGGCATTTAAGAAACACTTCGGTATTTCCATGTCAAATTATCGAACGAAATACCAATCAGTAAATACATCGAAGATATCAGACAATCTTCCCAAGCCTGAAATCCGCCGAATCAATACACTAAACGCAATCTGCCTGGATGTGAATGGTGCTTTCAAAAACGCCCATGCCTATCAGGCTATTTGGAAGCAACTGAAACATTACAAAGAAAAGCATTTGGTAAAAACAAACAGCCACTTTATAAGCATCAGTCAGGACAACCCACAGGTTACATTGCCCGACTTACGCCGCCTATACATTGGCTTTTTTACAGATGAAAGTATAATACCGGAGGGTAAATTTACCTTGCAAGAGATTTCCGGTGGTATGTATGCCGTCTTTACACATAAAGGTAGCTATTCCCAATTACCGAACTTATACAAAACAATCCATGAGCAATGGCTCCCTCATAGCCGGTATACCCAGAAACATCCATTGTCTTTTGAGGTATATCTGAATACGCCCGATGAGGTGGCAGAAGAGAATTTAATAACAGAAATTTATATACCCATAGATAATAAATAACAAATCACCCGAATAATCATATCATTATGTTAGAACTCCCCGAAGTAACTACCCTCAGCAGACAAGCGAACGATACCCTGAAAGGAAAAACAA
>NZ_QVMO01000111.1 GCF_010501055.1 Dysgonomonas sp. 521 | reverse complement strand
TGCTAATGAAAACATTTTTTGAAAAGTTAGGAATGAACCCAAACTCTAAAAAAAATAAGCGGATAATTAATGAACTAAAACAATATGGGACTATTGCCGCTTAAAAAAGCTGTTTTTATAACGAACTATTATTATATATTTGTAAAACTTAATTATTCTCTTCAATAATCTTTCTATCAAAGCATCGTTAGCTAAAATATAATTGTAATTTTGTTTTCACACTATTTATTGAACTACCAAAAGATCATGAAAGACGTTATAGAACTGATAAAAGAGAGAGACTACAGGAAAATCTTAAAATGGGCTACTGCACTGACCGATGAAGAGCGCTATAAATATCTGGAACAGCTAAAAACACTGGATGTTGACACAGAGATAATAAAAGAACCTCGTCCCGAAAAATACAATAGAGCATATTACGATAACAGGGCATTGGTAGATAGTACCAGAAGCTTTATGCAGATTTGTTGCCTGCGCAGTTCCAAAGACCTTAGGCTTACTGCGCCGGAATGGAATAAATCGTGGTCTCTCCTCCATTATTATATACAGAAGCCTTTATTTGGTGTAGAGCCGTTAATTGAATATTTTAAAATCTTCAGGCCCGATTATCTGGATAAGATTATTAAAGATATATCGGCAGGAAGGGAAAGTAATAATGATTTCCAGATGCTTTGGCAACTTTATAAAAACGGCTTTATTGATTTTGATGAGGAAATCTTTGTGCGTTCATTATTCATTATCCCGATGTTTAACCGCGATACGATGAAAGATGTCCGTTTCTTGTCGGAAACACCCGAAGCAGTAGGGAAGGTGCTGTTACAATTCTACAAATATGAGATACCTATACTCGATATTTCGAAATGGCAGGCAAAAAAAGAATACGTTTGTAAGAAATGTTTTGAATATTGGGAAGAGGTTTTCAGGGAATTGTTAGAAGCGAACCTTATTACAGACAGGGCAATCGTAAGAAACCTGCTGAGTACACTTACCTATAGCTGGAAAAAGGGACACCTCGATTGGCATATCCGTATGTTAAAGCTGTTCAATCCTACAAAAGAAGAATATCTGGCAAATCAGGATTATCTGTATGCCGCCCTTTATTCTACAAACAGTACGGTGGGCAACTTTGTCGTTTCCACAGCTCAATCCTTATATAAGGAAAAAGACTTTGACGCGGAAGCATTTATACAAGGTATTCCCAATCTTCTCAATAAAGAGAAGAGCGACAAAGCCATATTGACGGCTTTGGATATCGTTTCATACCTGCTGGATAATACTCCTGCTTACCGCAAATATACAGATATACCGGCCGGAGCCCTTGTACAGCCGAATGATAAGATACAAGAGAAAGTAGCCCTTATGTTGGTAAAATACGCCGATAAGAAAGACCTGAAAGAAATAGTAGAACCGTTTGCCGCGGCTCTGAAACAAAAAGCCCTGGATATACTTGGTATAGACAAAGGGGATGTGGAAGGTATCCAGACGGTGGCTTTGGAGAATTATCCGCTGAGTTACCCCTCGGGCTGGGAAGATTTTCTGTTTCATATCGGAAAAACATTGGGCTCTTTAGAGCCATCGGATATAGATATAATGTACGAAAGCCTGATACAGATGCAGGATACTATGCCGGACGATTATCAGTCTCAGTTGAAACCTTATACGAAGAAGCTGGAAAAAGCCTCATCCGAAAAAGAATTATTGTTGTATATCGCTGAACTTTTTGATAATTGGCTTCATCCCGAAAAATCATTTAAGACACATCCTTCTTTTTGGAATAATAGGAATAATCCTAACCCTTTTATGCGGCACAGGAACAAATGGGTATTATCAAAATTGCGGAGAAATGTCAAGTTGCCGCTATTATCCAGTCCTTCACATTATCCTTTCTATGTTCATCCTTCAATATTGGTTTCAAGACTGTCTGAATATGAAAGAGCAGGGGAGGCAGTTGAAATAGAAGACCTGATAGTGGCCTGTAACCGTATATTGAAAACCGATATATCGGACAAAACAGGAAAAGAGGCTAAAGAGTTGAAAGGATATTATGCAAAAGCCATTCACTACTTACTGGGCCTGACAGATAAAATAGACCTAGATGATAAAACACTGCCACTGTGGGCAGCCATAACACGTACTACAGATGCGAATGGTATTTTTAATGAATTCGAGGCCACTCAGATAAAAGATTACCCTGTTGCTGTAAATCCTTTCCGGATTTCATATACCATAGAACGGGACTATTCCAAGTCGGGGGAATATCACTGGGATCGCCTTATTTTAGAGGACAATTGGAGCTATTCCTACAACAGGAATAAGAAGAAAGGCTCTTATCCGTCCCTTTACTTCTATACAGCACACAACGGTATGGAGTTTTATTCTAAAACCGGGATGCTTTACTGGCTCAGCCTCGTACCTCACTATTGCGATGCGGTGCTATTGCGCTATTTGCCGGATACAGCTTCAGGAAATGAAGTTGCGGAATTTGAATATTGCCTTTATCCATTGCAGTTCTTGATAGAGAATCAGATACGGGTACATCACAACGGCTGGTTATATATAGCGCTTTGCCTGATATTCGAGAAGAAAGTATCGCGAGAACTGGCGGCTGAATATATTAATATGGCATTCGATCTGGATTTCATCGATAAAGAATTTTTATCCGAAAATATAGCTTATATGATAATGAATATGTTTGCTCCTGTAAACAGGCTTATCGAATATTTCGACCAGCCATATCCCGATCATATAAGAGAGTTCCAGTTATCGATATTAAAGAAGTGCATAGAGAAAGCAGATAAGAAATCTTTACCTACCAATTTTAAGAAAATAACTGCTTATTATGTAGAAATATGTAATCAATTGAAAATAGAGATTGATAATCAGATAGGAACGAGAATGAAAGAGCTGAAAAAATAATACACGACTAACTCAGGCTTATGGCTATAATCGAAGAATTTAAGATAATCTACTACAATAACCAGACAAATAAGGTAATCCCTTTTCTGCAGAGGCTAACGGCAAAAGAGAGAAAAGAACTGGCCCGGGATATGAAACCCCTTACTGAGGAAAAGAAAAAGCATAACAGAAATATCTTTTTCGCGGCAGCTCTGGCTTGTTGTACCAAGACACAATACAGGATATATACGGAGTGGATGAGTGGGCGCCTTACCGAATTGGTTGATGAGGTATTGGCATGGCAGTGCCCTGCATGGTTATCCGAACATTATAACAAACAAGCCGAGAGAGATTGGTATCTGATTGACTATCATAATGTTCTCAATTGGCAGCTAAAGGGCTATTTATCTCCATCTCCGATGTTGATAGCGCGTTCATTGGCTTCTTCATTTTGTGGATGGAACCCTGATACTAATTCAATGGTCTATGAGCCCGAAGTATTGGAAATAGCCCCTATAACACTGGACGAACATATTTGGACGCTCTTTCAGGTTGAGACCAGTATTTATTATCGTGATAACTATTTCGCGTCAGAGGATAAAGATAATACCGAAATATGGAAGAAAGTATTGAAGGGATATGCCGATAGCGGGAGAATAGACCGGATACGGGTATTGAAGGAATGCTTACTGACTGTCAATTTCGACTTTAAGAGAGATATGGCGGGATGGTTTGCGGACCTCTTCGTTTATATGCAACCGTCATTAGATGAATTATTACAGATACAGGACGAGTTATTTATCGCTTTTATGAGCAAGTATCCGAAGATGATAAATAAATCGCTGGATGAAATAAAGAAAATAGCTTCACATAAAGATTTCAGTATCGATGATTTCATATTACGGTTGCCTTTACTATTATCGTCCGAAACAAAGTCTATTGTAGTGTCCTCGTTGATGATCCTTGAAAAAACATCAGAGGCACATGCTGATAAAAGAGACTTAATCTGTTCAGAACTAACCCCTGTCTTCCTGAATAAGGATGAGGCTGTGCAGACCCGTGCGGCAAAGATTATCGTGAAATATGGCAATACTGATTCTGATAATCTGAAATCGGCGGTACAAGCATATTCGGACTCCATATTGATGTCTGTTAAACCTTTGTTAGAGGCCTATATGACAATTGAGGCAACAGTTATAGTGCCTGATGAGGTCGATACTCAGCAGATATTGAATGCTTTAGATGAAAATAATTGTATTCCATCTGTGGAAACGTTTGACGATCTCATTTTCTTCCTGCCCAAAGCCTTCAATGACAAAGAACCATACTATAGGGATTTGCTATTGCCCACGCTGATAAAACTGAATCATCTGGTAACCGAGACCAATATCGAACAGTTGGAAGTCGCCTTAAGAAAAGCCTATGAAGTGACCTTGCATCAGCCATTCTGGCATAGTTTCCATCATAAGACAAATGAGTTTGAAACATCTTCATTTTGGGGCGAAGGTTTGTCTTATCATTGGGCCACCTTATTCTTTATCAATTATTGCCAATATCTGGCAAAGAAATATCCGGCAGCATCGGCATTTATTACGGATATGCACAGAGAAGCTGTGGATGCCGATAAGAAAAGGACTTTCCGTAGTCAGTACCTTAAATACTACAGGCAGGTATTGCCGCAGAAGGATTGGGCGGGGAAAGAGTATAAGGTATTCCGTCCTTACTATCATATTACTCAGGTCGCTTTATCCTATATAGAAAAGGGGATTACTCTACCTTTACTTTCTACGCCTACACATAGCCCAACATGGATCGACCCTGCAATTCTGATTGAGCGTATTTTACAGTATCAGTCTGCAAGTACAATACCGGATAAGGCTGATCTGGATGTCGCGCTTTCCAGATGTCCGGAAGGGCATATAGACGAACTGGTAGATATGGCAGGCAAAAGCTTGGATGAAGAATACAAGGAATTGGTAATATCTTATTTCTCAGACAGGAAAGCAGAACAAAAGAAGAAGTCTTTTTTGTCCCTCCTCGCAAAGGAAGAAACCCCATATAACAGGAAAGCACTGATTGAGCATTATAACTGTTATTCGTGGCAGATAGGCGATGAAAAGAAAAAGGACTCTACATGGACAGAACGCCCTGTAATAGACTTTAATATCCCTGCGTCTCCTTGGGAAAAAGAAGATAATCTGTACTCCGGCACAGGCGATAATATACGCTACTGCATAGGTCCCAGCGATGTCAGGCAATTCGTTTTCCTGTACCCCGCTCTTGCCGCGTTGCCGTATGCGCAGATTATAAAAGACCGTTTTGAATTTGCCCAGATACCGAATGCCGAAACCCGTGATTTCCTGCAAGAAGCCGTAGCAGCGCTATATGAGCTGAAGATAGGGTTGGGCAGTGTTACGTCCTTATTTCTGGCTTGTTGTATGCTGTGTTCAGAAAAGAATATACGGAACTATTCCGCAGAAATATGGCTTGAAAGAACTTCGTCTGGTTTGATTGACAATGAAGAGTTTGGGCGAGTGATAGGTAAGCTGGAAAAAGGTGAGTGGGCGCCATTGAAGCGCCTTACCGACCTTATATCGGATAACCTGCTGGGTGTAAGCGGTATTCATAATAAGGGCTTGGAGCAGATGATTGTAGCTGTTCTTTCGCAGATAGACAAGCCTGTGGCTAATACGAAAAAACTGCTGGAAATATATAATGAACTTCTGGCATTGAATAATTCTACCTGCAATGTTTCGGCCATACCTCAGCTAAAAGACTGGTCAATGGAGAGCAGCCTGAAAAAAATAGTAAAACAAATAACAGAGAAAATATAGATGAAGGATGTACTTATAGATATACTGGATAATGAAAAAACGGATGAAATCATCCCTTTCCTGAAATCATTGGATCAGGAGCAAAGAGCACGCCTTGTACCTGCAATAAAATCGAAACTAAAGGAATATACACAGGTCGACCCTTTGCATAAACATGGTACTTACTGTGGAAGTAAGAATCAGTTTACGATTATTTCCATTGCTATGTTTACCTGTTTCGACTACAAAGACTATAAGCGTAACCATATAACCATCAGTTACCTGACTCCCGGATTCATTAAATTTCATGAACATTCGCAACGGGATTTGATGGAAAAAATAAAAATAGATGATATTCTGGAATGGTATCATCCGGAATGGATGGGAGACTTTCTGAATGACAGCAAAGCCAACTTTGACTATTGGTGTGCCGGATATGAGGAGTTGATAAAGTGGTACGATAAAGGATATATAGACAGGCTTACACCCGAAATTATTGTAGCAACTTTACCGAAATCAGTTTACGAATGGAAATTAGTAGACGGGGAAGTTATATATACTTTTCATTTCGAAATATTAAAGGAATATGCAATAACGCTCGGGGAACATATCTGGCTATTGTTTGAATATCCGTCAACTATCTGCTATGAAGGTAAGGATGGTAAGCTATGGATGGACATATTTAATACTTTATCTTCTGATGGCAGTATAGATCGTATGCAGCTATTAAAAGAGACCCTGCTTACGGCAAACAGAAATTTTAATAAGGTACAGACTGGTTGGTTCGTAGATTTGTTCAATAGCCTGCAACCTACAGAAGAAGAATTGCTGAATTTACAGCCTGAGTTATTATCCACACTGGCCTCTTCACAATCAAAAGCGGTGGGGAATGCTATCAATCAGGTAAAGAAGATATGCCTTGTTACAGGATTTGACATAGAAGATTTTCTGGGCTATCTATCCGCGACCGTTTCTTCAGTCACGAAAGCAATCGTAAATACATCATTGGATATTGCGGAAAAATTAATGGGGAAAAATCCGGCGCTCACAGACCGGATATCTATTATACTCTGCAACGGGTTCCTGAGCAAAGATGAATCTATACAAAAAAAACTAGCTAAACTAATCGTCAAATATGGCGGTAAAGACAACCTGAAAGAACATATATCGCCGTATTCCGATAATATTCTAATGTCGGTTCGCCCACTGTTGAAAGATTTTTTGGAAGCAGGAGAGCCAAAACCGTTATCCGGCGATACAGAAGAAACAGCTATCGTATTTCAGTTGATAAATGATGAGAATAAAATACAGGAAATCACTGCATTCGATGATTATCTGTTTTTCCTTACACAGGCTTTTGACAATAACAATCCGTATGATGTATTCCTGATTCCTTACTATATCCGGCAGTTCGACAGTCAGATAACAAGTGAGAACCTTGTAAAACTGGAACCCGCGTTCAAAAAAGCGGCGAACGTGATGAATACATGGGGAATAGGCAATCTGGATAAATTATATGCTACATTTTTCTTTAGTTATGGTAAGCATTTGCTCAATAAATATCCGGAGGCGTCAGAGGCTATTAGCCGGTTAATCGAAGAAAAGAATTATAAAGATTTTGCCAATTGGCGCTCAAAGAGTTTTTATATAGAAACATATCCTTTCTACTTTCTCTTATTAAAAACATTGGATAGTGTACGGAAAGGGGAGGAGTTTAGCCTTCTGTCGAGACCTACACACGCGCCTCTGTGGATAGACCCTGTGGAATTGGTAAACAGGCTGTCAGGCTATCAGGGAAAAGGCATCGTTCCTTACGGGCTGGACATGCAATTGGCAATACAACGTTGCGCGCTGGATGATACTACTGTTGCACTCGGATTGGCTAAGGAGAAACTGAAAGGCGAATTACGGGATTTGATGCTTTTTTTGTTCGATAAATCTATTGCTGCGCCTCTATCCGTAGAGCATCCCTCTTGGTGGATGACCGCGGCGATAACCCGTGAACCGAATGCCGTTCCTGTTTACCGCAAAGAATGGGGATTCGAGGCCATTCCTGAAGAATGCTTTACGGGAAATCTCGGATGGAGCATGAAAGAGGCTGCCAACGGGGCTGTGACTTTTGATATAAGGATGCCGATCTACTCTCTTCGGAATACGGAATCAATCCTGTTTTCGGAATATGTTTTCAGTTGTTTCCGCGCCAAGTCTATTCTTGAAGGCGATGTCGTGCGCCAGATTTGTTCTTCGCCATACAATCATGATATAATCACAGGGCATATCTTAAGCCATGTGACTGACGGCTCCATAATGGATTCGATGTTAAAATCGAGGATGCTAAACGCTTTGCAATCATTGTATATGCTTCGTTTGCCATTTACTAAAATGGATTACCTTCTTGCTTGTTTTTGTTTTCTTTCTCCGGATAAGACAATCAGGGATTTTGTGGCCGGACTATGGCTGAGGGCAATGCAGGATGGTTCTCTGAAAAATGAAGATTTAGGGTCATTGTTAGGCAAGATACTTCAATCGAAGTGGGGGCCTGTAAAACGGCTTACAGACTTGATAGAAGGGAATATGATGAATGCTTCATCAGCCTGTAATATTGAACTGGAGCGTATGATTGTAAATGTATTGTTGAATATTGAAGAGCCTGTTACGAACCTGAAAAAACTATTGGAACTTTACAGCGAACTATTATCATTGAATAAATCCGGCGTGGACGATACGTTGAAAAAACAGTTGGTTTTATGGGCTGACAACAGTACCTTAAAGAAGGCAGTGAAACAGATTTTGGAAATAAAATAAAGAAGCAGGAATATATGGAAGATTTATTAACCTACAGATATGCAAATCCGTCCGGTCTTGTAAAAAAGGCCGGTAAAGAAGAACTTTTCCTTTCGAAATACAGTGAGATACAGAAAAATACCGATGCTCCCTGTTTCTTTTGGGGAAATATAATGAATCCGTTCATTATGGCGCGTTGCCTGATTACATTGTCCAATATAGTGAAATCGAGTTTCAATATGTCGCCTTTCCAGATGGCATTGCTCAAAGACCCGATTGTAACAGCCGGGAACGAGCGTGTACGTTTCGAAGGCTTTTCTCATTGTGCGGGTGTCTATGCCCGCGTAGACGTTTTGCCGAACGGACTGGACGGGGAATTTCTGGAAAACGGAACGACAAATGTAGACTTTAACCAACCGATGCTGACAGCGTTGGGCAGTATTCGCCAAAATGAAAAGGTAATGCTCTCTATAGGACAAAAAGAAGTCGGGTTACATGTGGATGGAGATAAAACTGTGGAGCGTAAAGTACCTTTACCTACAAAATGGATTAAGGGTCTCAGTACGGTGCAGATTTACCTGTCGAAAGCGGAAAAGGTGCATACTTTCAACCGTATACAGACACAGCAGCTATTCAGAGGTATTCCCAAGGGGCAGGTAAGGAACGATTATTACCTTATCCTGCGGGGAAGCATGCCTGTATTTTCTCCGGTAAAAGCCGCGAATGCTATCTGTATAGGTGGATTGCACCGCCTTCGTTTGTTGGACCCTTTGCTCCCGTATATTGATAGTATGCAGGTCTTTCCTCATCCGGATATGCAGTCTACCACATGGCAATTATATTTCGGTAATATATGCTTTAGTTTCTCCTTGTCACGCGATAGCTGGCGTGGTTTTTCGGGGGAGGGCGCGGCGCTTGATTCTCTGGTAGATGATATGCCGGACGAGTTGATCGATGTCTTCGACAAATACGCTTATGCGAATCAGGCTTTCAATCCTACACTATTTGCGATGGAGGAAAATATCGACTTTAAGAATGTGGACAACCTCACAGGCCGTTTGGCAGCGATGGGGCTATTGGGATTTGATCTGAATGAAAATCAGTTCTTCTATCGCCGGTTGCCATTCAAGCTTAGCCGCATAATGAGCCTGAACCCCCGCCTGAAAAATGCAGAAAAACTGATTGAGAGCGGGAAGGTAGATATAATCAGTAATTCGGAGGGTAGGATAGAGGCCAGGGTTGAAGGTAGCGGTGTACGCCATACTGTAATAATGGATGCCCGTGGAGAGCGATGTACCTGTGACTGGTACAGCAAGCATCAGGGCGAAAGAGGCTCGTGCAAGCATGTGTTGGCCGTGAAAAAGATTATATCGTCTGATCGGTAAGATATATTATAAGCTAAGTAACTGTTAAGTAATCCTTCGGTCTCGGTCATCTTTTACAAGATTTATATAGTTTTTACCTTTGCATAGGAGAGAGTTAACGATAAATTAAGGAGCCATCAGTTT
>NZ_QVMO01000110.1 GCF_010501055.1 Dysgonomonas sp. 521 | reverse complement strand
ACGACGGTATCTAGTTGGAAGTCCTTCAATTATATAGCTTTTATTGTTATATTTTTAAAGAAAATTAAGAAAATCAAAAAGTCAAGATGACTTCAATAAATAAAATCCTTTTCATTGCTATTAGCTATCTAATTACATTTGTAACATTTTTATTTCTAAATAGGATATGAGTTGGTGTAACTCTTGCCCCTGTACTATTCATGAAAGGAACTATTATCGTACCATTTGGCGTAAATCCTACAGGCGTCCGATCTGGTAAAGTCTTGTAACCATTTTCCCATATTATTTCTGCTCCAGAGGTTTCGTTTCCTGATGGATTAATACGATTTTCCGCATTAACACCAAATGCATGAGCTCTATTAGTATTTAGGTTTCTCACTTGAAGTCTATACTGTTCTTCTGTTTCATGTAATAAAGTACTAGTACTACTAACATCTCCTCCAGTACCTAATTTACTAATATCTCCAATATCTATAGTTGCTGTATTAACATCTCCAATAATAACAGAAGTGCTATTTCCTACTATATTTAAAGTAGTCATGCCCGCTCCATTAATGATATTATCTAATATATCTCTTTGATTTGTTTGCTGCGCTGTCATAGTACTCATATCTGCACCAGCAACAGCCACCATTGAAACTAATCCATTCTGTATAGAAATATCATAATATCCTTGAAGATTTTGCCCATAAATACCCACTGTTGCTTCAAGGTGTGCATTCTCTCCTACTAATGTCAAACTATCCCCTTTCAAATCCACATATTTCAACGGATTATTCGCCACATACACATACGGACTCCAACTATAATACTTCTCCGCCAACGGATCCACACTCGTAAACCTACCTATCTGACTATCCATATACCTTGCACTATAGTCATACAAATTCACCCCATGCATCGCATCCTGCTCCTTCCCATTATACTTATACGGCTGCTTACCCTGCTCGGCAACACTTGTCGAAACGAGACTTATTCAATTTTTATATCCGTACCCGGCCAATAATCCATTCCATCATCTTTCAACAAAATGGATTCTAACTTATAAGCAATAGAAAGATCTTTCGGGAAAAAATATAAGCCTTCTTCAAAATATGAAGAAAGGAAACTTGAGGCTATAGCGCTACCCTGTTCATGAGATTTTATCAAATAGTATAATGCTAAATTTCGCTGTTTTTTGGTCAATTCGTCCAGAGAGATATCATCTTCAATTACCTTTTTCGTTTTCTTTTTATACCAATTGATAGAATATAAACTCTTATATACATACAAGGATACTTCTGAATCATTGGTAACTGTTGCCATATATAGTGCATAAGGTGTATAATCAAATCTTTCCCTACATGACCTTCGCTCAAAGCTATAGAGATATTCTTCTATATTTCTATTTTCAATTGTTTTTATCAGGTAAAAGAAATCAGCGGTATCAAGACACTCTGATTCTTCTCGTTCGGGTATATAAAGAGTACCTGTAATTTTGGCTGGCAGATGCTTAAAATCAAGAGATTTTATTATCGAATCGCTATATTCCATCACTTCGTTTTTGATAGAATTATTGATGCTATCCAATAGAAGGTTTACTCTATTTATATCTACATTTTTATATTCAGCAAGATGTTTATTTTGCTTACATGAAATAAATAAAAATAAAAATAATGCAATATAATATATAATTGTTTTCATCTATAAATCAAATAATTAATTAATTCCAAATGTATCATAAAACCATTGTTTTGTTTTACTCCAATTATCATAATTCTTTGGTTTTTGCTGTCCTTGATTAAGTCCTTCATCCCTTTTTGCTCGTTGCTCTTCTTTTGTATTACCTTTAGAGTATAAAGGCCTATTGTAATGCTTCAAGTCAGGATTATTAATTTCTACACCTTCTTCTGAATATATGGGTATGCCTTCTCTGTAATATATCCAACTGCCCTTTCTTGTTTGATCTTCAGATGTTATTATTTCACCATCTTTAGATATAAATAAATAATCACTTGGAGCTACAATCACAACATTAGGCATATTTACCGAAATATTTTCAGCCAAAGTTATTGCTCCTCTATCCATAATACTCCCTGTATTGCAAGAATGTAGTACTATTATTAATTCTTCACCTGGTAATCGATTATTCCATATTGCACTATATCTGGTTAATAATGATTGTAAATCGCTTGCATTCTTAATCATGGAAACATTTCCTCTAATATCAACAAAAGTAAGCCCGTCTGGACTCCCATGTCCATAAATGTGTATCATTCCATTATCTACATTATCTCTGGCACGAGCTATTCCTAATCCACCATTTCTAGTACCCATCCCATTTAGCTTTTCTCTTCCTGTTGGATCAATATATCTTAAAGGATTATTTTCTACATAGATATATGGTGATATATGTGGATACTTCTCCGCCAACGGATCCACACTCGTAAACCTACCGATCTGACTATCCATATATCTCGCACTATAATCATACAAATTCAGCCCGTGCATCGCATCCAGCTCCTTTCCATTATACTTATACGGCTGTTTCCCTGCCCCTGTAGTACTTGCAAAGACCGAACCGAAAGGATAATAATGATTCTTCTGAACCAACGTACCGCTGGCATTAGCCACCACACGGTTATTTCCCAGATGGTCTGTCATATAGAAGTGATAGGTAGTCCCTTCGATATAACCGCCATAGACTAAAACTCTTTTTAGTACTGATGTAAATATAGTAAAATGTTAAAAAGTGACAAAGGTGACAGTTTTTTCGCTGTTTTTATTTGTTACTTTTCTTCTTTTAAACGAACTCATATTATAATAGATAAATAATCCTGCTAAGGATAACTGTAACAGGATTATTTATTCTTATTCTAGGCGGAGCCTTGTTGTTAGGCCGACATAGGTGGAGCCTATGCCAAACGAAGGCCTTGATTTTAACTAAAACGAAAGGAAGTTAATAAACTTCGACTTTCACATTAACAATTTTCCATTGTTCTTTATACTCAAAAATAAAATAAAATACTGCTTTAGGAACAGGCTTAAACCTTGTTACAACTGCAAGTAGAGCTAACTGATCCTGTTTATATAAAATTGGTAAAAAATTAACTCCAACTGGAATATATTTATGATGTTCTAATTCAATAATATGATGTATATCAAACAAATATGATTCTTTCATATTACATATTTCATATTTCAAACTATCGAAAGAACAATTTATTGAATCTGATTTAGGCTCTGCGAAATCCTTCCAATCAAGGTTCATGTCTTGCATTGAATTAAAAGCATCAAGGTAATTCTTTGTAAATTCCAGTTTTTCATTGCTAATAAAATAAAAATAATCAGAGCGTTGATTGTATATATGTTTTAAAGCAATATTATATATATCACAATCGGATTTTTGAGCCAACGTTGATTGTATACTTAATATAAAAATCAATATAAATAATATTTTTATATATAGTAGATTTTTCTGTGTCATTTTACTTTTAATGTTTTTAGAATATTATTTAATTGCGCTTCCTTAGGTAAACGATGGAATATATAACGAGAACTTGGAATAAAATTACCTTTTGTTCCTACACTAAAGTTCATTCCAAATGTGGCTTGTTCTATATCAGTTCCTCTATGACCTGTTACTGTCATAGACCATGCTTGTTTTCCTCTTTCAATATTGTTGTTCTTAGGTGAACTACTGAATATAGTAGTATAATTTTCGCCAGTATTAGGATTGAACTGTCCTGAATTAAATCCATTATTTGTAATTTGATCCCCATAATGTCCATATTCATGCAATACTGTTGAAGCCATGCCAAGTGTTTGAATTGCCAAATTGCTCTTGTCATCACTGGAAACAGAAGCGAGATATTTAATAACATTAGGAGCAATAGTAATACCATCCGATCCCCCTTGTGCTCCTCCTCCAACCGTTCCATTAATACTGATTGTTGGTCCATTTCCAAACGATAAGTCATTTAAGACAGTCTCTAAAGAAAAGCCTGTTGTATTTATGATAGCTTCTATTGCATCTGGATTATTCTTAACTAAATCAGATATATTAGTCACGATACTTGTAAATCTATTTAAATCGTCCCTTGTTAATCCTCTTTCCTTTAATTCCTCGTCAGTATAGGCTTTTATATCAAATTCACCATTTGGGTCAATCCGATTTATAGGATTATTAGAGCAATAGTGATAAGGAGTCAACCACGGTTTTTTCTCCGCCAACGGGTCCACACTGGTAAACCTTCCTATAGCACTCTCATAATACCTTGCACTATAATCATATAGATTTAGCCCATGCATCCGGTCTAACTCCTTTCCATTATACTTATACGGCTGTTTCTCAGCCCCTGTAGTACTTGCAAAGACCGAACCGAAAGGATAATAATGATTCTTCTGAACCAACGTACCGCTAGCATTAGCCACCACACGGTTATTTCCCAGGTGGTCATTCAGGTAGAAGTGATAGGTAGTGCCTTCGATATAGCCGCCATCGACTAAAACTCTTTTTAGTACTTATGTAAATATAGTAAGAATGTTAAAAAGTGACAAAGGTGACAGGTTTTTCGCTGTTTTTCTTTGTTACTTTTCTTCTGTATAACTTACTCATACAATAGATAAATAATCCTGCCGATGATGACAAAAGCAGGATTATTCTTTCTATTCTTAATTAATTTAGCTCTGACATAGCGGGACACTGAACGAAGGATGAAAATTTATTTCACTGATTTCATTTTTTTATTATAGAGAATGAAAATGGTAATATTAATAATTATACCAATAATTACATATGTTCCTAAAATGAGAAACCAAGTCATATTCGATGTTAGGACATCCATTAACACTTCTTTTTGTAATAAAAATTCACTACAATTCCATTCTTTAAGGCTTTTCAAATTAATAAAGTTGTTATTCCAGATTCCCAAAATATAATATAGTATAACTATAGAAATCAATATGTATATTTTTATAACAATTTTCATATATAATATTTTAAAAATTATTTTTTCAGCGCAGAACGTAAGGAAGAAGGTAATATAAATCTACTATTAATTGGAACTCTATAAACATCACCATGTTTCCGGTCTATTACGGTTCTCGAATCCTTTAAGACACTAGAACCAGCCTGATTTAAAACATCAGAAACAAAAGTAGTGCAATTATTAGTTAATACATTATACGAGCCATAACTATCTCCTACATTATATGGCACTTTAAGTCCTGTAACTGTATGAACTTGTTGTCTATCTACAACTTCGGTCGTATAATCATTTATTATTAAATTATCCACTTTTTTCCCTCCATCTATAATATTTTCAATAATATCCTGAATTGTACTTTCTGATACATCGGTTATTGTTACTGAAGTCATATCTGTATCTTTCATTTTCTGATCTAAATAACCTTTAGCAGCTGTTCCTGTATATTTAGATAATAGACCCTTTCCTGTAATTGCATGTCCTTTAGAATAACTGCTTGTCATTGGTCCATAAGAATATACTATCATATCATCTCCTTCTCCTACACTTATCCAAGCATGTCCTCCTCTTATTGTTTCAGTATAAACTCTTGCTGTGTCAGGAGACATCCCCGTTGGATCAATATACTTCAAAGGATTATTATTACAATACGCGTACGGACTAATGCTATAATACTTCTCCGCCAACGGATCCACACTTGTAAACCTACCGATCTGACTATCCATATACCTTGCACTATAGTCGTATAAGTTCACCCCATGCATTGCATCCAGCTCCTTCCCATTATACTTATACGGCTGCTTACCCTGCTCGGTTTTTGAGGTTTCGGCGAAAGCAGTGCCAAATGGATAATAATGGTTCTTTTGAATAGCTGTACCACTGGCATTAGCCACCACACGGTTATTTCCCAGATGGTCATTCATATAGAAGTGGTAGGTAGTGCCTTCGATATAGCCGCCATCGACTAATATCCGTTTCAATGCATTATTTTCATAGACTTTGTTGCCAACATAATCGGTGGTCTTGGTCATGGTCAACGCTGCGGTATTGATGGCCGAACCGATAACCGGAGCAGTAGAGAAATTAGGATTCCACTTTTGCACCACTTTCAGCTTCGCACCTGATGCACTGTATGTATATTCGTTCCTTGCCTCTGCAACGGGACTCTTAATATCCATCATCCGTGGTAAATTTAAGGAATTATATTGAATGGCCGTTATTCCCTTGTTTAAATCTTTTGCCATCGCCCCATTCTTGTTGTAAGTATATTCTGTAGCTACATTGCTGTAGTTCTTAAAGTCGGCCGACTCGGCATAGGCGAAGTTGGCTACGGCATCTTCGGCTTTGGTCAGCTGGTTGCCTGTGTAGGTCATGGTCAGTTGGTCTACGGCCTGATTATCGTCTGCCGCCGATGTCTTCTTGCCCCGGCGGGTCAGTGACTTCATATTGCCGTGCTTGTCGTAACCGTACGATGCGCTGTACATGCCTCCCGAACTTACATTTCCGTACGCGGCATGTGTCAGCCGCGAGAGGTTGTCGTACTTGAAGGCATAGCTGCGCAGGGCTTCGGAACCCACCTTCCAGGTCATGGCCGAGATATTGCCATTGTATTGTTTGCCATGTATGCCATAAGCCTCGTTATAATACAATGTTTGTGTGAACATTGGGCTGGCAATGGTTTTTGTCCACGAGCGTATATTGTAGCCGTAGGTGGTTTTCAGGTTGGCATGGGTATGCTTCTGGTTGGTCTTTAGCCTGCCCAGTTCGTCATAGGTGTTGGAGGCCAGCGTGACGGTGATACCGCTGTTGAGCTGGTGGGTGGTTTTTAATAATCTGCCTGCATGGTCGTAGGTGTAGGCATAGACTTCGGTCTGTTTGCCGCCACCGTTGGCGTCTTTGGTATGTACATGCATCTTCTTTACCGGCTGGCCTGTAAAGTTATAGGCGATGTATTCGGATTCCACTCCGCCCAGATGGTTTGTTGAATGGGTCTGGATCAGGCGTCCCCGGTTGTCGTAATAGAAAAAGGTGCCACTTTCGCCCAATGCATTGTGAACGGTAGAGTTATCGCTTTTAATATTCTTTACACGGGTAGCTACCAACTGGCCTTTGGCACTGGTATGCTGTGCTCCATAACCTGACTGCGGTACATATTTCAACCTGTTTTTGTAATCATTTACATCTGGCACGGAGGTGTAATAATCGAAGTAATTGACCAGCAGCACATCTTTATTTTCAATAGCCCCACTTAAATAATTCCACGAATAGCCAAAGTTGCCGGTTCCTACCAATTCTTTAAATACTACATTCTTATATGTAGTTTGCAGGCTGGCATGCGAGGCATCCGTCCGGTATATACCGGAGATAATAACTCTGCCGAATGCATCATATTTGGTAAATGTCCATTCCGACTTCGTACCCGTTTTTCGGTTGCGCTGTTCGCCATCCTGGGTGAATATCAGGCGGTCGGCTTTGTCGTAGACATAATATATCTTTTCGGTGCCCGGTAGCTTCTTTATGATACAGCGGTTGCGCCCATCGTACTTGTACTGGTAGCCCCAGAGGTCTATCAGGCTGGCGCTGACGGTTCCATCAGCAGTGGCCTTGTCCGACAGTTCGGGAGGAAGGACATAGCACAGGTTTCCAAAATTGTCATACACATAGTAGGTATCGTGTGCTGTACCGCTGATCTGGCGGGTAAGGACTACCTGTCCCAGCTTGTCTTTGAACTCATAGCTGACGTTTTCGTTTTCATCGGTCATCCTGGTCACATAGAGCTGGCTGGCTGCATAGTTACCGCTTTTAGCCAGAGTGGTAGCGGTTCCCGAGCCACCGACTCCAAACTTCTTACAGACGAGTTCCCCGCTTGTGGTATTGGTCAGATAGGCGGTCTTTACTGCTTTGCCGTTCTTCTGCCAGTCCATACCGGGGCCGTACTGCTCTACCACGCGGTTCAGGGGTGAGGCTTCGTAAACGGGTCGGCTATAGGCTACCGAGTCGGAAGTGGTATTGTATGTGGTGCTCTTATAGGTGGTCATGGCCTTGGCCTTGTAGTTGGCATGGGAGACAAAGGCGCCGTTGTTGCCTGCAGCTACAGTAGGCAGCCATGCACGCCCGTCACGGCCGAAGGGGTCGTACTCCTGGTAGGTGACCAAGTCGGCGGTATTGGGGGTGACGGCACGCTGTACGGTTTGCAGGGGGCGTCCCAGCCCGTCGAAGTACTGAATGGATTCCATATAGCGGCTGCCGTTGTCGGTAGTGTAGGTACGGGTCTGGATATAGTTCTGGTTCGCACTTACAGCAGAGGCCTTGCCTGCGTAAGGGTCGCAGGTGGTGGGGTTGACCTTGAGCGAAAGGCTGGTGCTGTCGGTTGACTTGAAGCTGAAATCTGGTTTCAGGCTGATGCCCTTGCAGGCGGTTTCGGTGCCTCCGGTGGTGCGGGCGGTATTCAGGGTGATGATGGCTTGCGACCAGAGGCTTGTGCTACAAAGCAGCAGGATTATATGATATAGTAATCTTTTCATAGCTGGTTATCTTCTAATTGTTGAATGCGTTTTTGTAATCCTTCATTTTCCTTTTTCAGGTCGATAACGTAGAGGGTGAGTTCTTCGATCTTTTGCAAGAGCTTGATCTGCATGTCATTTACATTCAGTCCGTTTGCCTGCATCTCCTTTTCGGATGGTATTTCGGGCAGGTGCTTGTTCTCTTTTACAAAGCTTTCGACCTGGGATAGAGGCATCAACGGGTAGTCGGGGTAGAAAACGTGGTCGGCGCCGGCAATGACCTTTATTTCTACTTCATTGGCTATTATCTTTCCCCGGACATCCAGTTTGGATTGAGGAGTGGTGGTGCCGATACCGATGTTGCCGGATGTATTAACTATAAAACGACTTCCTCCTGAACCAACTTGAAAAGTTCCATCTGTACGCATTATACCTGTATTATGATAAAAACTCTTGTTGTTGTAAGTCCTTATCCAGGTAGCATCTGACATGTAGAACCCGCCTCCCCATGACTGGAAAAGAATGCCATTATTGGCATTTGTCCTAAACCAGCCGTTCGCATATATATTTCCTTCTACATGAAGCTTATGTTGCGGATTGGTAGTGCCTATACCGATATTGCCTTCCGGATTAATACGCATTCGCTCTTTCAGGTCAGTAGTACCTGTATTCATTCCTGTTGGGTTTGTATAAAATGCTAATGCCGTCTTTTGTACTAATGCATTATTATCCAGATGCCGATTAAATCTTAAAGCTGCGATACGGGCTCCAATCTGGTTTGCTGAAACGTCTCTATAACCAGTAAAGTCAAGATAGTATTGAGCAGACTGGCCTCCTACAGGTACCGCTTTATTCCCTATATCGCCAATTTTTCCTATACGCAGATTTCCTCCAGATATATTGGACACATGGAGATTGCCGTTTATCGTCTGGTTTTGTGCGAATACGCCTGTTACAAATAGTATAAAATATATAAGGATTATTGTCTTTTTCATAATAATATGGTTTTACTGGTTTTTATAATGGTAATTATATGATTGTACTATTTTCTTAACGCCGCCCTCTATCAGGTAGGTTTCTTTGAGCCGCCCGAAGGAATCGTAATCGTAGTAGGTGGTGATGCCTGAGGGGTCGGTGGCTGTAAGCATACCTACTAGTGGCTTGTAGGTGTAGGTGGTGATCAACGCTGCTTTTAAGGCCGTATTGCTACGTAGATTGTTGATAGTCGTTATATCTGCCGTAGCCGGAGTGGTCGCTTTGGCTACACGATTGATAAGGGTCTCGCCCAGTGCTGCCTTAACGGATTCGTATGTGGCATTTTTGATCTCGGCTATCGGATATTGGTAGTTGTAGGACCAGAGGTAGACGGTTATCCGTCCATTTTTTAATGTTATTTGCAATGGTTTTCCCTGTGCATTATATTTATCAAAAGTAACTTCTGTCTGTAAAGTTCCAGTTCCTGATGATGAAGATTGTATTGAAGAAGGAAGTATTAATCCATTGGTTATTGTACTCGCATTAGTATAATTATTTTTTATCCTTTGCGTCTCCATTGTTCCATTATAAGTTATCTCCTCAATGACAGGCCTTAACATATTCTTATTTTTCATACTTACATAAATTGCATCTGTATAGTTACGTGGATATTTATATTCGGTTACCACTTTTTTATCTTGGATACTAGTGTCATGTCAATTTGATAATGTCTGACAAATATCGTATATTTGCCACAAAAGCAACTATGGCAATACGATACAAAGTGACATTAACTGAGG
>NZ_QVMO01000010.1 GCF_010501055.1 Dysgonomonas sp. 521 | reverse complement strand
AAGGACACCCTTGCTCAAGGCTAGACACTTCCCGTTGTTAGGGCGTGTGAGGGACTTGCACCCATTAGAATACACCCATGCTGGGCGAACTAAAAAAAACAGCTTGTAATTCGTAAAATACAAGCTGTTGATATTAATGTGTGTCAGATTTTTTATTGCAAATTATTAATAGTCTTTTACTTCCCAACCCAAAGCACTAGCTCCGAGTACGGCCGCGTCACTTTCTTTCAGTTCAGACATTAATAGTTTTATCTTATTACGGTATATTGGCAACATATTTTCCTCCATGTGTTTACGGATAGGATCGAAAATAAATTTACCTGACTTAGTCAGGCCACCGAATAAAATGATGGCTTCAGGGCTCGAAAATGCGACAAAGTCTGCAAAAGCTTCGCCCAGCATCTGTCCTGTAAACTGGAATATTTCTTTAGCTAGATCATCGCCTTTCTCGGCCGCATCATACACATCCTTCGATGTAATTTCACTAGATTCTAGTTCTCTGAGCAAGCTGGCATCTTTCCTTGTTTCGAGGAATTCCCTGGCTGTACGCGCAACTCCTGTGGCCGAACTATAAGTTTCGAGGCATCCTTTTTTTCCGCATCCGCACAAACGTCCTTCGCGAATAATGGTAGTATGTCCCAGTTCTCCGGCAAAACCATCGTGCCCGTATACTAGCTGGCCATTAACAACAATACCGCTACCAACACCTGTACCTAACGTGATAACGATAAAATCTTTCATACCACGGGCTGCGCCGTAAGTCATTTCTCCAATAGCCGCGGCATTGGCGTCATTTGTGAGGGCAACGGGTATATTCAATTTGTCTGTTAACATTTGAGCCAACGGAATAACGCCTTTCCATGGAAGATTCGGTGCAAATTCGATACAACCGGTGAAGTAATTCCCGTTAGGAGCACCAACTCCAATTCCTTTTATATTACCGGATCCGCCAACCTGGTCTATTATTTCCTGAACTCCTTCGGATAGATAGTTAACGTAATCATTGATTTCTTTATAAGACCCAGTTTTGATAGAACCCTGGTTTATGATGTGCCCACGTTTGTCTACAACACCAAAAACAGAATTGGTTCCACCGATATCAATTCCAATAGCATATGGTTTTTCCATGATTTATATATTAATGTTAATTCAACAATGAAATTATTTCTAAGAGCCTGTTTAAGTTTTATAGTAAACTTTTTTATCGCTATTTTTAGATGTATTTTTTTTCTTGTAGATTTAGCGGGCTAAATCAAAAGAAAAAGGAAAAAATACGGTAAAAAGAGCATTAAAAAGTAGCTAAGGATAAGTTGTCAGAGCCTATAATAGAAATTTTCGCTAAAATTTAAACAAACTCTGAGATAAAGCTTACAAATATAATTATTTCTGACAAAATATTTAGTTATAAATCAGCAATAATGTGTCTTTTTCAAACAAATGGTACAGTTTTATTTTTCCTGTTTTTGAAAAACCTCCAAAGCCTTATTCGCTGCAGCAAAAGAGCTTATCTGAGAATTTAATACCTGCTGCTCACATATTTTTAATTCTTTCTGCACAGCTGCATTATTGTAGAAGTCATTTTTCAACCTTTCATTTATAGTTTCATACATCCAGTAGCGTGACTGGTCGTTTCGTCTATGGTCAAAATATCCGTTCTTTTTTACAAAATCGATGTATTCATCGATCATATTCCATACTTCATCAATACCAATTTCATAATAGCCCGAATATGTCAGTACTTTAGGTGTCCAACCCGATTCCGGTAGCGGAAACAAGTGTAACGCATTCTGAAAATGGGACTGAGCCAGACGTGCTTTTTCTATATTGTTGCCATCGGCTTTATTTATGACGATTCCATCAGCCATTTCCATAATGCCCCGTTTTATACCTTGCAGTTCATCGCCTGTTCCGGCTAGCTGTATAAGCAGGAAAAAGTCTACCATGGAGTGTACAGCTGTTTCAGACTGCCCAACACCGACTGTTTCTACAATTATACGGTTAAATCCGGCTGCTTCGCACAAGATGATAGTCTCACGCGTTTTGCGCGCGACACCGCCTAAAGATCCGGCAGAAGGAGAGGGGCGGATGAATGCGTTTCTTTCGACAGATAAACGTTCCATACGGGTTTTATCCCCAAGAATACTGCCTTTGGATAATTCGCTGGACGGATCTATAGCTAAAACGGCTAATTTGTTGTTTTGCTTAAGGATATGCATACCAAAAGCATCTATAGATGTGCTTTTGCCTGCACCTGGAACGCCTGTAATTCCTATACGGATAGAATCTCCTGTATAAGGCAGACATTTCTCTATTACTTCCTGCGCTATAGCCTGATGTTCAGGTTTCGAACTTTCTATAAGTGTAACGGCCTGACCGAGAACCGTTATATCGCCTTTGCGAATACCTTCAATATATTCGGAAATTGTATAGACTTTACGTTTAAATTTTTTGAAATTACTCAGGTAAGGATTTACTGTCGGTTGTTCAGATGTGCCTTTATTAACCCGTAATCCCTGAAACTGCTCATCGTTTTCAAAATGTTCCATAAAATTCTCTCTTTATAATAGATAAATGTATGAAATTTGAATTCAGATGTAAATATACTAAAAAAACGAAAGGCTAGGGTCTGAATAGTGTTTATTAAGATCTTCTAAACTATAATTAAACATAATAGTAATTATGTAACATTGTATACGGGTTTGGGGAGGTATAGACCTAAACTAAACATAATGTACAATTTATAACAGTTAAATTATGAAAAAAAGAAATTACTTAAGTGTAGTAATTGGTAAGAAGGAACGGTTACTCAACGTGTCAGAAAAAACGATCGTAAACTTAAATGATGTAATTGAGGAGGTTTCAAAAACCGAACTCGAAAATTCAATAATAATGATATACAGAGAGAAAGGAGGTGTTAAAAATGTGGTGGAAGATACTGCGAACAGCGGTAGAGATAATAGTAACAGTATTCCCGATAATCGAAAAACTGAGGGAAAAAAAATCTGAAAACGATAAACCAGAAGAATAAGCGAATAACGGGGCGACAGCCTCGTTATTTATTAATTTAAAAATTTAAAGAATATTCCTTTATCTATTAGATGAACATATAAGGACACGCATGTATGAATAAGTTCGAGACAATATATGTAGACATAGAAACTGGGGAAGTTTTAGACATCAACAAATTAAATAAGAAAAATTATGAAATTAAATTCATCAGTAAGAAATGGACAAGAATTGGAGCAGGAGAGTACAGACTCACGACAATTTACTCCGCAAGAGAATCAAGACAACTCGGAATCGAATGGTAATATTAAGAAGGTAGAAGGATTACCGTTCAATATTGTGGTGAATGAGTATGTTACTTACGTGACGATGGGCAATAATATACTCGGTATATACACATGTGAAGATGAAGCAAGGGAAGCTATTGATAATAAGGACTGGCAATTAATATTGACAGCAGGAGTAGCTATGCAAGCGGAGATCAACAATCGGAATTAAAAAACAATGAGAGAGATCAAGCATATAATAATACATGCCAGCGCTACGAAGGAAGGAAGGCCGTATAAGATAGAAGATATTGACGTATGGCACAAGAATTTAGGTTGGAAGAAATGCGGTTATCATTACGTCATAGAATTAGACGGGAAGATAAGGAAGGGCAGGAGTGAAGAGGAAATTGGAGCACACGCATTCGGATGGAATAAGAACTCAATTGGAATATGTTATATTGGTGGATTGGGTAAGAATGGGGAAGCTAAGGATACTAGGACGCTCCAACAGAAATCAGCCTTAACAGCATTACTGTACGATTTAAAGGTTAGGTATCCCGAGGCGGAGATAATAGGACATAGAGATACGGGGGCGCAGAAATCATGCCCATGTTTCGAAGTAAGAGAAGAATACAAACATTTAAATAACAATAAGTTATGAGTATCACGAAAACAATAGGCGGTGACCGAATAGGGTCAGGCAATAAGATGAAGCAATCCATGCACAATTATGAGCGCAGCAACCACGCTCTAGACTATGTATGGAGAAGTAGTATGACAGCAGGTACATTAGTTCCATTCATGTGCGAACTCATGTTACCAGGTGACACGTTTGATATAGACTTAACGGACAATCAAGTATTAACACATCCTACAGTAGGGCCCCTATTCGGATCATTCAAGTTGCAATTGGACGTATATCTCGTACCAATAAGGTTATATCAAGCGCAATTACACAATAACAAGCTTGGGATTGGGATGAAGATGAACACTATCAAGTTACCTCAATTGAAGATTCAGGCTAATAACATCGATTGGGAGTCGGAGAAAGAGCCGATAGACGTACAACAGATCAATCCCTCATCATTACTGGCATATCTAGGGATTAGAGGTATAGGGTATGCAAACGATGAAGATAGCGACAACGGATTGATTACAGCAGAATTTAACGCCATTCCTTACCTAGCCTACTGGGATATCTATAAGAATTATTACGCCAATAAGCAAGAAGAGATTGGGATGATGGTAGCCCCTGCGCCAATGACGGATAGAATAACACAGGTAATAATAAGTAACCCAGTGACAGGGGATAGCGTGAAGCTTCCTTCAACGAATGGAGTATTATTCTTTCAATCGACAGAAGTGGGATTCTACAATACAATGACAATCACGCCAATAATAGAGGGTGATACATTCGATGTTGACAACATAATGATCGTTGCTAAGGAGAACTTTCCTCAATCGAATTCTAATATTACAGATTTAGCAACACTTACAGCGCGCTACGGAACATTAGTAAAGGAACAAGTTGGCACTGATAGAGAATGCACGAAGTTGGTTGTAGAGAAACACGGAATAGGTAACATAGGAGGATATCACATATTAAATGTGGGGCTAATGAACGAGATTAGCGAGATTATGTTAGAAGGCGAGAATATAGAAATTAAGAGTTTTCCGCTAGAGAACATTGATAATATGAGGGAAGATATCTTAGCAGCTATCAAGAATACAGAACCGTTCAAGATTGATTATCAAACATATGCGCCATACGGTACACCTTTGAACTTAATTAAAACAGAAGAAGACGATGTTAAGGGATACAAGGTAAGGTCAGCGAGTTACACAGCGATGAGCGGATTAGCGATCAAGACGTATCAATCAGATCTGTACAACAATTGGCTATCAAGTGAATTCATCGATGGAGTCAACGGGGTAGCAGAATTGAGCGCAATAGATATCAGCGATGGAATGCTACGAATGGATGCTTTAAATCTTGCACAGAAGGTATATAACATGCTAAATCGTATAGCGGTAAGCGGTGGTACTTATTACGATTATATCGAAACAGTATATGGTCAGAAAGTACACGGAATGTCAGAGACACCGATATATCAAGGCGGATTAAGTCAAGAGGTTATATTCCAAGAAGTAGTAAGTAATAGTGCATCGGAAGGCGCACCGTTAGGAAGCTTGGCAGGCAAGGGTATATTAAGCAGGCAAGTGAAGGGAGGTAAGATTGTTATGTCTTCACCCTCAGAACCATGTTATGCAATAGGAATAGTAAGTTTAACACCAAGATTAGACTACAGTCAGGGCAATAAGTGGGATGTGAACTTGAAGACAATGGACAACTTGCATAAACCAGCGTTAGATACAATAGGGTTTCAGGATCTTATTACAGAACAGATGGCAGCATGGGATGTTAGGAGAGACAAGAATGGTAATCCTACATATAAGTCGGCGGGGAAGGTTCCAGCATGGATTAATTACATGACAAACGTAAACCAATGTTACGGAACATTCGCGCGAGAGAATAATGAGATGTGGATGACATTGAATCGGAATTATCAACCAGATCCAGAATTGAAGACTATCAAGGACTTAACAACGTATATAGACCCGACCAAATTTAACCATACGTTTGCGGTAGAAGAACTGGCGGCACAGAACTTCTGGGTACAGATAAACGTAGATATTAAGGCGAGAAGAAAGGTATCAGCAAGACAAATCCCTAATTTATAACTAATTATGAAAAGAATAAAAATTAAACGTTCCAAGCTTTCAGCTAACAGAAGTTTGGAAGGAGAGACTATTGAGACTAAGATGGACAGAGTCGTGAATAACAAGGAACCGATTGAAGATGTATCTCCAATCATATATCAACCTAGAAGTGAAGGTGTTAGACCTGAATTTGATATAAGGACAGATAGGTTTAATCTAGCTATTGAAGCAATGGACGTAGTAAGCGGAAGCAAGATTGCTCAACGAAGATCACTAGTAGTTGAAACTCCTAAGTCGTCAGAGAACGAGTCAGCACAAGGTACTAATAATCAAGAGACTAATTAACAATTAAGAAATTATTAACGCGAGCGGTACGCATGTGCTCTATATTATCAAGTATATGTGTATCGCTTTTTAAAAAAAAAGCGCGAAAAATTATGGGAATATTCGGAGGAATCGGTAAGGTATTAGGAGGAATTGGTAAGGCAGCACTAAACGCTGCAACAGGAGGTCTCGGGGGAATGGTAGCGGACGGAGTAATGGGACTGTTCGGTGGCGGTAGTAAGGGAGCAAGAGCAGGATCACTGGAAGATCAACAGAAATTAATGGATTACCAACAGCGACTTAATCAAGAAAACGCTACCTTTACACACGGGTTGCAAAAAGAAATGTATGATTATACATACAACAAGAATACTGCAAGTGCCCAAGTGGCAGAACTCAAGAAGGCGGGATTAAATCCTGCATTGGCGTATGGGTTAAGTGGCACTGGTGGCGGGACTACGGCGGGGAGTTCGGCAGCAGCAGGGGTAGCAGGCGGACAAGCAGCTAACATGGCAGAACGCGAAGGGATGGCAATACAACGTAGACAGATAGCGTTACAAGAACAGAAGACCGAAAGTGAGATAGCTGTTAATGAAAGTATTGCCGAGAAGAATAAGGCGGACGCAGGTAAGACGAGCGGAGTGGATACACAGGAAGGATTACAGAGAATTCAAAAAATTAAACAAGAAATTAAACACAGTAATGCGAACATAGAGAAATTAGCAGAAGAGGTAAGACAGATGAAGAATAGTAATCAGATTACCGAAGAGACGATGAACGATACGATAGTAGGTATACGTCACGAGATGGCAGGTAAGGAGTTGAATAATGAATTGAAGCGTGCGAATATAAATGTAAATGAAGCGCAGAGAGAGAGTATCCAACAGAAGATAGCACAAGAATGGCAGAGAGTAGCAATAGATTGGAAGAATGCAGACACCAACCAGAAAAATGCTATAATAAATGATGCTGCTCAAAGACTGGAGCAATCAAGAATAGGAACAGATAAATTAACGGGTGTCTTTTTAAAAGAACTATTAACTAAGCTACTGGGAGAAGGTGAAATTATAGATAAAACTTTAAAGTAATGAATGAATTATTATTCTTAGGAAACGCAGGAACAGGAGAGTTATTGGTAGCAATAATAATATGGATTGCATTCTGCGCAATGATAATAATACCGATAGCGGTACTAGTATGGATAATCAGGAAAATATGGAGGAGAGATTAATATGAGTACATCAATCAGAGATTTCGAATTCAATATAATGAAGTACGGTTTATATGAAGTTATATATACCAGTCCCAATACGGGCAAGAAATGGAAAGCAGTAATAAACGATATGACCTTAATAGATGCAACCAAGAACGCAAAAGAACCAAGAGTTAAAAAATTAAACGAACTAAAGAAGAAGATAAAATGTGCTTGTATCCGAGAATGATCAAGAATAAAAAGTATACAGCGACTAAAAAGAATGGCGGGAAGATCCCGCCATTGTTGGATAAAAGGGTTAAGTATGTAGCAGTAGCCTGTGGTTGTTGTATGGAATGCATGAAGGCGAAGGCGAGAGACTGGCAGATAAGAATGTCAGAAGAGATTAAGACCGATGGAACGGGGAAGTTTGTAACATTAACCTTCAGCGAAGAATCACTTGAAGAACTAAGACAATCTATAGAAGGTGATACGATAGAAGAGAATGATATAGCAACACTGGCAGTCAGGAGATTTCTCGAAAGGTGGAGAAAAAAACACAAGAAGAGCGTTAAACATTGGTTAGTAACCGAATTGGGGCATAATGGAACAGAGCGCATACATCTACACGGGATAATATTTACCGATAAAAAGGAAGATATTGAACTAATCTGGCAGTATGGTTATGTATGGGTAGGTGATTACGTAAACGAACGAACAATAAATTATATAATCAAGTACGTACACAAGGCAGACGGCGACCATCCAGAGTATAAACCGAAGGTATTAACAAGTAGCGGAATTGGAAGGAACTACATCAATAGAATAGACTCCAAGAACAATAAGTTTAAAGGAGAAGATACAGACGAAGCCTACAGGTTTAAGAATGGAATGAAAGCGAGTCTCCCCATCTACTATCGCAATAAAATATACAACGAAGAAGAGCGCGAGGAACTTTGGATAAACAAATTAAACAAGCAAGAACGATGGGTAGGGGGGGAGCGAATGCCTTTTAAAACTTACGAAGAATTACAGAATTATGAGAACACTCTTAAATTTTATCAACAAAAAAGCGAAAAACTGGGGTATCCGAAGCCAAAAAAAAAGGAGGAATGGGATGTTAAAAAATATTTAAATAGCTTAAGAAATTTGTGAACTTAATAGTAATTATATAACAAACATACAATAAAAATAAGCAGTCATTACAACTGCTTATTTAAAGCTTAATTTATAAAACTAGCTTTATCTGAAAATAAGTAAAATGACATTCGAATTAATCAAAACCTTACGGGATATGCTTGGCAAAAAGATGCGGCCGAAAAGATTCCTGCGTTTTGAGTTAAGCATAACTATATTAATTTTTTCTTTCTCTATAAATTCGTTGATAGCTTGAGCCATATCCGGTCCGTCGATCAGTTTATAACCAACATTGAATTCAGGATATTTATTATTGAAATATTTTTGCATTTCAGACAATTCCGCTTCAGACCACTTCTCGTCTTTTTTACTGATAACGTTCACATGCGTTAATGTAATATTTACATTAGGATATGGTTTCAGTACATTTACCAAAAAGTCAAAGGCATCCAAATCTCTTTTCTGAAAATTTGTAAGGAAAGCAATGTTTTGAATATCAGTGATATTCCTGATAATATAATTTTCAGGAACTGCCATTACAGGGACACTTGTCATCTCAATGATGTCGGCTGTAACATTACCAAGTACATTTCTTTTATTGTTACTTTGCCCCTTAGTACCCAACACTAGCAGAAAAGGCTTGTATTCTTCGACAAAATTCTCTATTTCTTCTTCAACCAGCCCTTCCCTGAGCGAGTAAGAGTAATTGACGGACGGTAATTCTTTTTCTGTTATTTTCCTGTCGATTTCATCGCAAAAATTGAGCATTTTCCTTCTCGCAACGCTTAATACATCACCTTCGTCGTCTTTGTTTAACGTATCGGCAAACGGAAATGTAATAGGAAAATGCACTCTGTATACATGCAGTATTTTAACCTTGGCATTTGTCTGTTGAGCCACAGTAAATGCTACACGACATGCTTTGAGCGAATAATCGGAAAAATCGACTGCTACCAGTATACGCTTGCGGCCGTCGTCTATTTTATAAATTTTCTCGTCATCGTACCTGAACAGCCGTTCGTTTTCAATGACAGATATCGCATTCAGCAAGTCTTTACTTTCTATGCGTACAGCTAAACCTTTTGATGTATCCCCTTCTGTTTCGGAAACGTTTACCAAATGCGACTCAATACCTTTTCCCTTAAGAGTTTGCTTTAAAATGAAAGCTTTCTCAGGTGTATGTATGGCTATGGTTATTAGTTTATCTTCTTCCATGATCGTATATTTTTGTTGATTACAAAATTCTATATCCTGTACCTTCTCTAACAAATTTACTAAAACAATCTATTGTTTTGTCTTAAAAATGAATATATTTTAACAGGAAGAAAGAAGCTTTTACTTATTTTACATTATTCATACAGTCATGCTATTATATAACAAAACCTCCCGATACTCTAAGCGAATACCGGGAGGTCCTATATGTTTTGGTCGTTTCTACTGATTATTGCTTGTCCGAAATACCCAGTTCGTTTTGAACTGCTTCGTATTCAGCCGATTTGTCGATGTTTAATAAACTGAGATTGTAATATACGTTCTGCAATTTCATCAACGCCGGTTTGATATCGATATCAAAGTCTGCATTTCTGGCTTTTAGCAAGTCTCTGTATTTTTCAAGATAAGGCAATGATTTCTGATAGAAATCAGCTGTTTGCTTGTCATACTGAGCCTGTTCGCTTCTACTGCTGGTTTGTCCTGCTTTTTCTTTAAGGTCCTGAGCTTGTAATATATACAATACTCCAAGTCCTTCAAGGGCTTTTTCGCAATTACCGTCAACAGATATAGCTTTCAGGTATGCAGGTTCTGCATTGGCATAATCTTTTTGTTCTGCATAGAGTGATGCCTTCACTCCCATCAATTCACATGTATTGCTTGGGTCGTTAGCTATAGCCTGATCCAGATATGCCATAGCTTCAGTAGTTCTTCCACCTTTGATGAATTCGTTAATCAAGTTAGGCGTAAAATACTTGTTACCAGGGAATCTGCTAGCACCTTCATTCAGGGTCTTAACAAAAGCAAGGCTATCATCTATTTGTTGATATTCACTAGCCAGTAGTTCATAAGCGTCACTTTCTTTGTATGTGCTGTTCTGGATATATGGCTCTGATATCAACTTGTTCAACAGTTTGATAGAACGGTCATGGTCTCTTGATTGGATAGAACTGATTACCGCGTAATATTTAATCGTTTGATAAATACTATCCTGAGTATTGAAGTCACCTTTAGTGTCATCGAACATACTCAATAAAGGAAGTTCCCAATATCTTTCGAAGAAATCAGCAGCTCTCTTATAGTCTTGTTTATCATTATAATATACACCTCCATTGATATAGAATCTATGGCCGTCCCTCATGTTTTTAACGATATCTTTTCTAACCTTATTCTTTATCTGGCCTTTTTCATTAGGCATTTCACCCAATTCATCTGCTTTAATGTACGGATCATACATGTTATATAATCCAACATACATTTTTTCTTCATTACCACCTTTACCGGTAATTTCTTTTTGCATCTCTAATGTACGTTCATCATCAAATGCCTTATATTCAATATCTCCTGCTAATTTCCATGTTTCAGGGTCGTTTGCAGTCTCAGGGTCTGTCAGAGCAGGTTTAATTAACTCTCTTGCTTCATCAATGTTTTTCATTGCAGATTTTGCATCTTTTACCGCTTTTTTCTGCGCAAAAGAGAACCCTGCAAAAATACATAATGTTATAACTAATAAAGTTCGTTTCATAATTATTGATTTAGTTCATATTTCAATTATTTATTTCTTCATTCAAGTTATTATCCAGATCCGGATTTTCCAAATTGTTATCTCCTTCTATTTCAAGTATATTTTCTTCTTCGTTTTCAGAATCTACTTTACAAACAGAGGCTATCTCATCATTACGTTTGCCCAGATTGATAAGTCTTACTCCCTGGGTTGCTCTTCCCATTGTGCGAATATCTGAAACTTTTAAACGAATAGTAATACCAGACTTGTTAATTATCATTAAATCGTTGTCGTCTGTAACACTATTTATAGAAACCAGTTTTCCAGTCTTCTCGGTAATATTCAGAGTCTTAACACCTTTTCCGCCTCTGCTGGTAATACGATATACAGGAACAATATTGCCGTTTTCATCGAGAATTTCATTTCCTTCATCGTCTTTATCATTCAGGTTGGTACGTTTTCCGTATCCCTGCTCGGAAACGACCATAATCGTATTTGTTTTCTGAGCCTCTTTAGACATGGCCAGCATTCCCATCACTTCGTCCTGTCCGTCTTCATCGATACGCATTCCGCGTACACCTGTAGCTGTACGTCCCATAACACGCACGTCTTGTTCGTTAAAGCGGATCGCGCGCCCGTTACGGTTAGCCATAAGGATTTCACTTTCGCCATCTGTCATCAACACTTCGATAACTTTATCGTCTTCGCGTATCGTGATAGCGTTCACTCCGTTCTGACGTGGGCGGGAATATGCTTCAAGGCTTGTCTTTTTAATAACACCCTGTTTGGTACAGAACACCAGGTAGTGACTGTTAATGAAATCTGTATCGCTAAATCCTCTGACACGTATAAATGCCGTAACTTTATCATCGGAATCAATATTTAACAGATTCTGTATAGCACGTCCTTTCGAATTTTTAGTACCTTCCGGGATATCAAACACACGCAACCAGTAACATTTACCTTTTTGGGTAAACAGTAATATATAGTTGTGCATTGATGCCGGGTAAATATGCTCAATAAAGTCCGCATCGCGTGTTTCAGAGCCTTTAGCCCCTACTCCACCCCTGTTTTGAGCCCTGAACTCAGTTAATGGGGTACGCTTGATGTAGCCGAAATGAGACACAGTAATAATCATCTCATCGTTAGCATAGAAATCTTCGGGATTGAGTTCTTCCGATGCATATACTATCTCTGTACGGCGTGCATCTCCATATTTGTCCCTTATCTCTATTAATTCGTCTTTAATGACCTGCATGCGAAGTTCTTCATTAGACAGAATTTCGTTCAGATAAGCTATCAATTTCTGTATTTCATTATATTCGTTACGCAGTTTATCCTGCTCCAGTCCTGTCAGCTGACGCAGACGCATTTCAACGATCGCACGCGACTGAATTTCTGTCAGGTTAAACCTGTTAATGAGGCTCTCAATAGCTTCTTGTGGCGATTTGGAAGCCCTGATTAAAGCGATTACTTCATCGATATTGTCAGAGGCTATGATCAGGCCTTCCAATATGTGAGCACGCTCTTCTGCTTTTCTTAAATCATAGGTTGTCCTGCGGATAACGACATCGATCCTATGTTCTACAAAGAACGATATCATATCCTTCAACGTCAGCGTTCTCGGGCGGCCGCCTACCAGCGCAATATTGTTTACACTGAATGATGACTGTAATGCTGTAAGTTTATACAGTTTATTCAGTACTACATTCGCATTGGCATCCCGCTTGATATCCACTACGATGCGCATGCCCTGACGGTCCGATTCGTCATTTACGTTGCTGATGCCATCCAGCCTTTTTTCACCTACCAAATCAGCTATATGCTTGATTAGTTCGGCTTTGTTTACCAGATAAGGTATCTCTGTAATAACAATCCTTTCGTGGTTGCCTTCGGTTTCTATTTCGGCACGTCCGCGCATAACGATACGTCCGCGCCCGGTCTCAAAGGCATCCTTCACGCCCTGATATCCATAAATAAAGCCGCCGGATGGAAAATCGGGGGCTTTAATATATTGCATCAGGCCTTCGGTATCAATATCTTTATTGTTGATATATGCAACGATAGCTTCTATAGCTTCGGTCATATTGTGCGGCGCCATGTTCGTAGCCATACCCACGGCAATACCCGAAGCACCATTGATAAGCAGGTTTGGGATACGTGTAGGCAACACTGTGGGCTCCTGCAATGTATCGTCAAAGTTTAACTGGAAATCAACAGTCTCCTTATCAATATCTTTTAGCATTTCTTCGGCTAAACGACTCAAACGGGCTTCTGTATAACGCATGGCCGCAGGACTGTCTCCATCTACACTACCCATGTTACCCTGTCCGTCTACCAGCATGTAACGCATGCTCCACTCCTGTGCCATACGCACCATCGCGAAATAAACAGATGAGTCACCATGTGGGTGGTACTTACCTAATACTTCCCCTACTATTCTCGCTGATTTTTTATGAGGTTTATTTGATGCGTTACCAAGTTCGCTCATTCCAAAAAGGATACGGCGGTGAACCGGTTTAAAGCCATCTCTCACATCGGGTAATGCACGGGAAACAATTACTGACATTGAATAGTCGATATAAGCCGACTTCATCTCATCTTCAATATTGATCCTGATAATTCGATCCTCTGCTTCTGCCATTATTTCAAGTTAAAAAAATTATTTTCAATTATTTGCAAAGTATGTTTTTTGGTTGTTTTTCTGCCAATCAAAAAACATGCTAAGATACAAATTTAGTTTGTATTAAGAAAATATAAAGGCATAAAAAAGCCCGAAAAATTAGTGTTCATCGGGCTTTTCTCATATATTTTTATGAGCAGATAATAATCTTCTTATTTATTCATTTCTACCATGACAATTCTTATATTTTTTGCCGCTGCCACAGAAACAAGGGTCGTTTCTGCCCGGTTTTTTATCCACTTGTATAGGTGCGGTCACTTTAGGCCTTTCCATACCTTGTCCGGGCATCGGAGGTCTTTGTTGTTGCTGTTGTTCAGTTTCCACATCATTTTTTTCTGTACGGTAGCGGCTATAGTCCGTTTTTTGCTCAGGGGCTGCCTGACGTACTTGTTCCGGTTCGCGTACCGGAATCTGACCACGCATCAATATTGTAACAGCCTTGTTATTAATGCCATTCAGCATCGATTTGAACAGGTTGAACGATTCCAGTTTGTAAATCAACAGCGGATCTTTTTGCTCATAGCTCGCATTTTGTACAGACTGGCGCAACTCATCCATTTCGCGAAGGTGCTCTTTCCATTCTTCATCTATAGTGTGCAATACAATTGCTTTTTCGAACGATTTGATGATATCTTTCGATTCGGTATCGTATGCTTCCTTCAGATTACAAGAAATATTATAAACACGCCTTCCGTCGGAAACAGGGATCAAGATATTTTCAAATTTGTCGCCCTGTTCTTCATAAACTTGCTTAATTACAGGATTCGCTATTTCTGCAAGACGATCCATTTTATGTTTGAAGTTCTGAATAGCCGCTTCGTATATCTTATCTGTCAAAATCTCCGGTTTAGTAGAGCGGAACGTAGCTTCATCAAACGGCACTTCGATAGCAAACAGCCTTAACAGGTCAATTTTCAGGCCTTCATAATCCAGATTGTCACTGTATTGTTCTGCCAGATTGACTGATGTATCGTAAAGCATATTTACAATGTCAATTCCGATGCGCTCTCCCATCAAAGCATGGCGACGGCGCTTGTAAACGACTTCACGCTGCGAGTTCATTACGTCATCGTATTCCAGCAAACGCTTACGTATACCGAAGTTGTTTTCTTCAACTTTTTTCTGCGCTCTTTCTACCGACTTGCTAAGCATGTTATGCTCAAGCATTTCGCCTTCTTTGAAGCCCATACGGTCCATCATGCCGGCAATACGTTCGGATGCGAACAGGCGCATCAGGTCGTCCTCTAATGATATATAGAACACCGATGAACCCGGGTCTCCCTGACGTCCGGCACGACCACGCAACTGGCGGTCTACACGGCGCGACTCATGCCTTTCTGTACCGATAATAGCCAATCCTCCTGCTTCTTTAACACTTGGCGCCAGCTTAATGTCGGTACCACGACCTGCCATATTGGTAGCGATGGTAACCGCTCCCGGCTGCCCGGCAAGGGCTACTACTTCCGCTTCACGCTGGTGCAACTTGGCATTCAGTACATTATGCTTGATCTTACGCATGGTAAGCATCTTTCCTAGCAATTCTGATATTTCAACGGATGTTGTACCTACAAGTACAGCGCGTCCTTCGGCTACCAGTTTTTCTATTTCCTGAATGACCGCAGTATATTTCTCACGTTTGGTTTTATATATACGGTCGTTCATGTCATTACGTGCGATAGGCTTATTTGTAGGGATAACAACTACATCTAGTTTGTAGATGTTCCACAACTCGCCTGCTTCTGTTTCTGCCGTACCTGTCATACCCGAAAGTTTGTGGTACATACGGAAATAGTTCTGTAAGGTAATCGTTGCGAATGTTTGCGTAGCTGCTTCTACTTTTACTCGCTCTTTCGCTTCAATAGCCTGATGCAATCCGTCTGAATAACGGCGGCCATCCATAATACGCCCTGTTTGCTCATCTACAATCATTACTTTATTATCAATAACGACATATTCATCGTCTTTTTCAAATAAAGCATAAGCCTTGAGCAACTGGTTTACGGTATGTACACGTTCCGATTTTATTGAATAATTCTGCATCAGCTCATCTTTCTTCTCAGCCTTTTGGCTATCTGTCAACGACTGATTTTCCAGATCGGAAAGCAGGGCGCCTATATCCGGCAATACAAAGAATAGCGGGTCGTCAGAATTACCTGTAAGCAAGTCTATACCCTTGTCTGTAAGCTCTATACTGTTGTTTTTTTCATCTATAGTGAAATATAGTTCGTCGGTTACAATATGCATGTTACGCATCTGTTCCGACATATAGTGCTCTTCGGTTTTCAACATCGAGGCTTTAATTCCCGGTTCGCTCAAGAACTTAATGAGCGGTTTATTCTTTGGTAATCCTTTGAATGAGCGGTATAATAACAGTGAACCTTCTTCCTGTTCCTTCTTATCGCCGGAAGCCATTTTTGCTTTGGCTTCTGCTAACAATTTAGTACAAAGGTCGCGCTGCGCTTTTACGATAATCTCTACACGCGGGCGGAACTCTTCGAATAATTGTTGTTCGCCCCTAGGTATAGGCCCCGATATAATCAATGGCGTACGGGCATCATCAATCAATACGGAGTCGACCTCGTCGACAATAGCATAATTATGCTTGCGTTGTACAAGATCGGACGGATTGATTGCCATATTGTCACGAAGGTAGTCGAAACCGAACTCATTGTTTGTACCAAAGGTAATATCTGCCTGATATGCTTTGCGGCGACCTTCCGAGTTTGGCTGATGCTTGTCGATACAGTCAACAGATAACCCGTTGAACATATAAATAGGCCCCATCCATTCCGAGTCACGTTTTGCCAGATAATCATTTACGGTAACCACATGTACGCCGTTACCTGTCAGTGCATTCAGGAATACAGGCAATGTACCAACCAATGTCTTACCTTCACCTGTCGCCATTTCAGCTATTTTTCCTTTATGGAGTACCACACCGCCGAATAGCTGCACATCATAATGAACCATATTCCATTGTATCTCTGTACCTCCGGCAACCCAATGATTCTTATAATAGGCTTTGTCTCCATCGATGTAGACAAAATCGTGTGTTTCAGCCAGCTCTTTATCAAATTCTGTAGCTGTAACCTCTATTTCTTCATTTTCGGTTAAACGACGTGCTGTTTCCTTTACAATAGAAAACGCCACAGGAAGGACTTCTTCCAATACCGTTTCGTATTTTTCGGTTATTTCTTTTTCCAGTTTATCTACTTCAGCCCATATTTCTTCACGCTGATCTATATCTAAAGTCTCCACACTGGCTTTCAGTTCAGCTATCTTTGCCTTTTCTGTAGCAACATAGTCCTGAACCTGTTGTCTGATTTCTACGGTCTTAGCCCGCAATTCGTCATGAGTCAGGCGTTCGATAGAAGGATATGCGGCCTTAATGCGCTCTACATACGGATTTATTTCTTTCAAGTCTCTCTGAGACTTATTTCCGAATAATGATGTTAAAATATCTGCGAATCCCATATATTAATTTTTTTTATTTCAAGATTTGATGTTTCAAAATTTCAAGATTTTACAATAATTCAGGCAATGGTTCATCTTTAGCTGCATTGGGCGACCTTATACGCATTATATATGCGACCGTAGGCGCTATTTCCGTAGCTTTTATAGTCCTTTTTATCCGGGCTGGCTTAATGTTATTGCCAAAGAATATTGCGGGGCTAACAACTGCGTTATTCCTTACCTGTTTTTCTTTAAAAGAAGCATCCTGTTCGTTTACAGCTTTATATCCGGGCTGCAATTCGACAAAAAGATCGCCTGATGTTTCCTTTGTGTACCCGTTTTTGTAATATTCCATTACAGGATTCCACTGCCCATGCTGCAACTGGAATGAAGTATATACTTCCTGAACTCCGGTAAACTCTGAAACAAACTCAGCAGCCTTATCCTGTATTTCCTGTAAAGAAATATTTTTACTCTTAATCAGTTCCCTGTTTAAATAAACCTGTCCGTTATAAAACTTATCTACCCACTGTACGTCCCTGCCATATATAGCCATCAGGTACATATTCAGAAGAGCTTCACAGCGGTTAATATAGAATTTGTTTTCGGGAATATTCGAATTTGACTGAGTGTCAGGTGCTGTCAGTTCAGACGATTTATAGTATCCGGTAGATGTGACAAAGATAAGCACATTTTTAAGCCCGACTGATCTATCCACTTCATCCAGAAGTTTCTCAATCTCTCTGTCGAGGCAGGCATACACATCCTGTATCTCGTAAGAATAATCGGATACACCGGGAAAATTGCCGGCATAAAATGTTAGGGATAAAAAATCAGGATTGGAGCGTTTGCCTAACTCTGCCTTTGATAGCAGTGTCATGGCGGAAGCCCTCACATTCTCATTTACGGCAGGAATCTGCTTGGCTAAGATATAAGTCTGCTTATCCCCTCCCAAAAAATGCTGGAAAGGAGTGCCGCTCTGTTCGTACGGAAAGGCTTTATAAGAACTTACATCCAAAGACGGACGCCAGTACATACTCCATACCTTAGTAGCGAAATCTGCACCGCTACGGTTATCCTGATCTACAGACCAATAGAAGTCTTTATAATATGTGGTTGAAGCCCATTTGCCTGTATAGTCATCTACCCAGAAGGCAGAATTCCCCCTTTTGCCCGCGGATATCAAGGCCTGCGCTATCTGAGGCGCAAAGGAATACACATCGGCGTTTCCCCGCGATGCGATTTTAAGTTCATCCGTTATTGTAGAGGATTTTAACGCTAATGGAGAAACTTTATCCTGAGTATAATTCCCCAGAAATGAAGGATCGGAAAATGCTGATACTTCCTGTTTCTGCGCGGCGATATATTTTTTATTACCTATAATGCCATGATAAAAAGGCGGTGCGCCTGTATATATAGTGGCTATGGCCGAAGCATCGTCCAGATTAGGAAAATCAAACTTTATATTCTGATAAACCAGGCCTTCATTCAGCAGCCGCTTGAAGCCTCTCTCGGTAAATGATCCCTGAAACAGTTCAAGATAATCCCCTCTCAGCTGGTCTATGGTAATGCCTATAACCAATTTCGGCGTCTCACGCACAGATGTCTGCGTCTGAACGGAAGAAATTGTTAATACAGCAACTAAAGAGGTTAATATTCTTATCATTTTGGCCTTGGTAAGCTGTAATCAGCTCTTTTATTTAACTTTTTAAGTTGTAAAATGTTCATTCCCGATCTTATGCATATAGATAAGATGTATGGGATGAATGCTATTTCTAATTGCTGTGGTATCAAACTCCATGCCAAAAGAAATCCCAAAAGCGCCACAAAGTTAATAAAATGATAACAATTTATGAATTTTGATAATGATTTTACAAAGAATAATAGAGCCAGAATAAGTTGAAGCGGGTTTAGCCATACTATATTCCAGTTTGGATTGACACATGGGTGGATAGAAAAGAACATCAGGAAGAAGATAACACATCCTCCCGCCCCTGCTACAATAAATAGCAATGTGTCGTACACTTTGCCTAAGGCAAACCATCTTTTTTTATAGACAACCAAAGACAATAGCAGGGTAAAGGCTAAAAGGATACAACCGGTGTATAATGGCATTTGGGGCATCGGAAGAGATAGCGCCTTATCTGGTATAAGTAGCTGGTTTTCGCTTAATATAAGATTGCGGCTAGTCTCGTCTGAGCCTTTGAGTGTACTGCCTCTGTAAGCTTCCATCAGATATGCAGGCAGGAAATCTTTTTGCCTGTCGGTTATTACCTTGTCGGCATCAGCGCCGATGATTATATCTATACCGAATTGAGCCCAGGGTTGTACACCAACACATTCGTGCACTAAATCCCTGTATGTTTGCACTTTATTTGTTGGTGTATATTCTATCTTACCATCCACATATTTCCCGATAATATCCCGGGGGCGTGTTGCGCAATTGTCGTAAAAGAAGTTATAGAGATACACACGGTTTTCAGGCAAAGAATTAACTGTTAGTGCGTCTAGTATATCCTGCTTTTCTTTCAGGTTCAAGTTGAATACCTGCTCTGTTACCCCTACTCCACGTTCTTTATATTCCTCAATATAATACTTATACTGTACGGCTCCTACCATATAGAAGGTTTCTCCTTTTACAAAACGGAATATAAAATTAGGGCTGTTAAAATCGAACAAGCCGTAATTGAATACAATATCCAAATGCTGCGTAGTATCGCAAACACGGATAGCTGTATGCCCGAACAAGGCGTATATCTCCTTATTCCAGGCCGAACTGGTCAAAAGGCTGACTTGTGCCGTATCAGTAAGTAATATCGATTCTTTAGCAATATCAGTACGTGAACTCAATCCCTGCGAAAAGGATATAGCTAGCAAGAAAAAGATTGAGAGTAAATTCCGCATCGTAGAATAGGTAGATTTTCTTTATAAATACAAATATAGGATAATAAGCAATAGAATTTATTTATAAGTTGATATATTTTCAATGAGTTGTGAATTTTTATTAAATAACAGTTAGCCTGTTAAAACTTAATACAACGTGCAGATGTTAATAACAGATATAATTGCATATTTTTGCTTTTGTTAAATCTCAAAACAAGTTTTAATTATGAAAAAAGGACTATTAGCTATTGCTTTATTTTGCTTAATTGGTTGTGTTTCGGCACAAGATATACAATTGGTGCCTCCTACGAAAACCGGAGGGAAACCATTAATGGAAGCTTTGAGTGAACGCCAGTCGCACCGCTCATTCGAACAGAAAGATTTACCTGCTCAGACATTATCCGATCTGCTCTGGGCTGCTTACGGATTCAACAGGGAAGGTCTGCGTACCGTGGCTTCGTCTCAAAACAAACAGGAGATCGATCTTTATGTAGTACTCAGCAACGGAGTCTATCTTTATGATGCCAAAGACAATGTGCTGAAACTGATGATAGAAGGGGATCAGAGAGCGGCATTAGGACAGCCTAATATATCGGAAAATGCGGCGCTATCATTGGTATATGTTGCCAATATAGATAAGGCTTCGAACCGTGAAGCGGGCTTTATAGATAGCGGGCTCATCGCTCAAAATGTATATCTCTACTGTGCTTCGGCCGGATTGGGAACTGTAGCACGGGGATCATTCAAGAGACCAGACCTGCACACTGCATTGAAACTGACCGACCAGCAAGAGATTACGTTTGTGCAGCCTGTAGGGTATATAAAGTAGTAAATATCAATACTGTACGATTAAAGGTAATAAGTGTTTGCTTATTACCTTTTTCATTTTAGCTTTATATTTTTTATTTTATCCAGAATCATATATGCTGTCTCAATATCCAGCACATCCTTGATACTCACCGACCGCTTCCCGTTCCTGTCTTTCAATTCGCAGTTTCGTGGATTTTTCTGTATATAGCTCAACAACTTATCGAAGGCTGCAGACTGGTAATAGGGCGAGTTGGTATTTGATACTAGATACAGGCTCATTCTCTCCCTTTTAAGTATAACCTTTTCTATCCCCAGCGTTTTAGCCAGAGTGCGCAACCGTACAACCTGAATCAGTTCCCTACCCTCCTTCGGTACTCTACCAAAGCGGTCTTCGAGCCGTTCTACGAAACTGGCTATATCCGACTCTTTTTCCATGTTATCCAGTTCACGGTAGAGTGTAATACGCTCCGAGTCGTTCGGTATGTAATATGCCGGGAAAAATAATTCCAGATCGCTCTCTATCTGTACATCATCAACAAAGTTGTCGCCGGAAATCTTCTCATCCCCCTCAGACTCGTGATAAAGGTCTGCAAATTCATTATTCTTCAGTTCATTTACCGCTTCCGACAGTATTTTCTGATAGACTTCGTATCCCAGGTCGGCAATAAATCCGCTTTGTTCGGCTCCCAATAAATTTCCGGCACCACGGATATCCAGGTCCTGCATGGCAATATGGAATCCATGCCCAAGTTCGGAAAAGTTCTCGATTGCCTGCAACCGCCTCCGGGCCTCAGGGGTCAATGTATGCAACGGTGGGCTCAACAGGTACGCGAAGGCTTTTTTATTACTACGCCCTACGCGCCCTCTCAACTGATGTAAGTCGCTCAGCCCGAAGTTTTGCGCGTTATTGATTATAATGGTATTGGCATTGGGGATATCTATACCCGATTCTATAATAGAAGTAGCCACAAGGACATCGTACTCATGGTTTACAAAATCAATGATAATAGATTCCAGTTCTCTAGGATCCATTTTTCCATGTCCTACGGCCACGCGCGCATCGGGAATCTCTCTTTTTATCAACTCTTCTAACTCGTATATGTTTTTAATCCGGTTATTAATAAAGAAAACCTGCCCGTTGCGGCTCATTTCAAACTCGATGGCTTCCCTTATTATCAGCGGGTCGAATGAATGAACCTCGGTCTGTATCGGGTAACGGTTTGGCGGAGGTGTTGTTATTGTAGATAAGTCGCGTGCACCCATCAGCGAGAATTGAAGCGTACGGGGGATTGGCGTAGCCGTCATTGTCAGCGTATCCACATTCGTTCTCATCTGTTTCAGCTTCTCTTTTACCGCCACCCCGAATTTCTGTTCTTCATCTATTATTAACAATCCCAGGTCCTTAAACTTCACATCTTTACCTACAATGCGGTGCGTGCCTATCAATATATCGACTTTTCCTTCCCTTAAATCTGCCAAAGTACTCCTTATCTGCGTGATTGTGCGCGCCCTGCTGATGTATTCCACACGGCAGGGGAAATCTTTTAACCGCTCCTTAAATGTCTGGTAATGCTGATAAGCCAAAACTGTAGTGGGCACTAAAACCGCTACTTGCTTATTATCCGTTACAGCCTTAAAGGCCGCACGTATAGATACTTCGGTCTTCCCAAAGCCCACATCTCCGCATATAAGCCTGTCCATAGGCTTGATGTTTTCCATATCGTGCTTTACATCCGTAGTAGCTTTTATCTGGTCGGGTGTATCCTCATATATAAAAGAAGCCTCTAACTCGTGTTGCAGGAATGAATCGGGCGAAAACCTATATCCTTCTTCTTCCCTGCGTTTGGCATACAACTGGATAAGGTCGCGGGCTATATCTTTTACCTTACTCTTGGTTTTCTCCTTTATCTTATTCCATGCTCCCGTACCCAGCTTGTTTATACGTGGCGGTTCGCCTTCTTTGCCCCTGTATTTCGATATTTTGTGCAGGGAATGGATCGAAACGAAGATGACATCATTATTCAGGTAAATGAGCTTGATCAGTTCCTGAATATTCCCGTTCATGTCAGACCGTACCAGTCCGCCAAACTGGCCCACCCCGTGGTCGATATGTACAATATAGTCGCCGATTTGGAATTGTTGCAACTCCTTCAGTGATAACGCGAATTTACCGGATCGTACCCTGTCCGATTTTAAATTATATTTATGGTAACGGTCAAATATCTGATGGTCTGTAAAGCAGCAAATCTTTAATGTCTCATCAAGGAATCCTTCCGACAACGTCCGTTCCACAGGTATGAATTCAATATGGTCTTTCCTGTCCTCAAATATAGATTTCAAGCGGTTGTGTTGCTTTTCGCTATCGCTCAGTATATAAATCTTATAATCCTTATCTATATACTTGTGAAAAGTCTCACTTATCAGGTCAAAGTTCTTATGGAATGAAGGTTGCACATCTATATTGAACTCAATGACCACATCTGCATCTACTTTATTTCTAAAATGGAGATGCTTAAAACCATCTATCAGGCTTTGATACTCATCCCTTGTAGTCAGTTTCCGCTGTAAATCTTTTTCATATTCGGGGTTATCCAATATGGCGGAATCGTTGTATATACCGTCCACTTTGTCTCCCGCCCACGCATAATCCTTAAATGCGACAATAGAGTCATTGGGTATCAATTTTAGCAATGATTCCCTGTCCAGATCAGATTTTTGCATATCCGGAATAATCTGTATCTGGGTAAGTTTTTCCTTCGATAGCTGGGTTTCTATGTCGAATGTCCTGATAGTGCTTACTTCATTGCCAAAGAAATCGATACGGTATGGATATTCGCTGGAGAATGAGAAAACGTCCAGGATACTTCCCCTGACAGCAAACTGTCCCGGCTCATAGACGTAATCAACATATTCGAAGCCAAACGAATCAAGCATATCCGAAACAAAGTTTCTGTCAGTGTCTTGATTCACCGACAACTGAATAGTATTCTTTTTCAGAATATCTTTTGCTACCGCCTTTTCTGCCAGGGCTTCCGGGTATGTAACTATTATCAGGTGCTTGGCGCCGACCTGCAATTGTCCCATTACCTCTGTCCTGAGAATCTCATTTGCGGCATCTATCTGGCCGTATTTTATAGCCCGCTTATATGCTGACGGGAAAAAGAAGACCTTTTCCGAATCCAGTATCTGGTTCAGGTCGTGGTAAAAATAACCGGCACTTTCCATGTCATTTAGTACAAACAGGCAACAACGATCTGTCTTATGAAACAGAGCTGCTGCAAGCATTGCCGAAGAAGATCCTTGCAAGCCTTTGATATAAAAACTCTTATGTTTGGGCAGGATATTTATTAATGCCGGTATATTCTTATGAGATTCAAAAATCTCCTGAAGTACTGATAATTTCAATTTCGTTGACTATTTATTAGGGATGCAAAATTAATAAAATTATTGTAGCCTTGTATCCCACATTTTATTTGAATTTAATACAAAAACTGAACCAATATATGCGAATCAAGGGTTAAATGTGCTATTTTTTGTCCCTTTAGGGACTGAATGTTGGTAGAAAGAAGCTTTAACCGGTTAATTGCGTGCCGTCAGGTACGCAATATCTACAGAACAATTCACATTTTGTACCTGACGGCACAAAAAACGAATTTCATTCATGTTTCTACCAATATGATGTGCCTAACGGCACATTTAACCCTTGATTCGTATAATATATTTTATCATAAAAAGTAACACATATTTAAATTCATAAATTAGTTATTATCAATCATATATATTCAAAAAGTGACAAAGGTAACACCTTTTTATTATTTTTATCTGTTACTTTCTTTTTCTTTTTCGAATTAAGGCAATGATCTATATATAAGATAATTTTGAAAACAAATCATACACCAAGGCTTGAATTAGCGAAGCGTATGTAAAAAGCGGGCTCTGCTGCCCGATAGACAGGACAAAAGTGTAAGAAACTGCTTAGTAACTGCTTAAATTTTATTCGTTCAAATTTTTAGAGATGTTTATTTCTCCCTCGAAACGATAAACCCGTGTCTGTTTTTTTTATAAATTGCACTTTATAAAATTCAGAAAAATTCACAAACTAAAAATAACAAACAATGAAACGTACATTCCTCTATAAAGATGAAAAATCCAACAAATTTTGGAGTATTGAAATTTCAGGCAACAGTTTTGATGTCAACTTTGGCAAAACAGGCACAAACGGACAAATGCAAACAAAAGAATTTCCGGATGAAACTACCTGCCTGAAAGAAGCAAACAAACTGATAGCAGAAAAAATAAAGAAAGGGTATATCGAAGAAGGGAGCATGCCCGTCAGTACCGCAGAATCATTGAAGACACATGAAATAGTTGTTGACTTATCTTCGGTTGATGATATAAGGCGTGTTTTAGAAACACTCTTGTGTGACATCAACCAGACAGGAAAAATAGTAAGTCAAAATAAAGGCCTTATCTATGGCAGGATTTCTGATGGTAAGTTCGAAGCCTACGGCAATGCTATAGAAAGCGAAGAACTTTTCTTCGAAAACGCCGTCATGCATCGGGAATTAATACCTCTGGTAGAAAAATATATAAAAACAGTTGACCCCAACCAGTTCTTCAACGATGAAGTACACATGGGGATGGCCGCAGCATATAAACTTGCTCTAAGCAATGATAATTATGTTCCGCTGTTTACTGAATACCACCGCAAAATACGTCCCGGAGGAGGGATGGCGCAATTAGATCAGGTATTGAGTGTAATAAGTGCTACTGACAATGGGTTGCGCCTGCTTGCAGCTTGTTGTGTCTATGCCATAGACTGCCCCGATCTGGAATATAACCTGGAAGAATCGATAGCTGAACATTTGGCCGACAACGACGACCAGAAAGAAATCCTGTTCAGATATATATTGGAAGAGGTATCTAAAATGAAAGACAAAGAATTTGCTACAGATTATGTTACCGAAGCTTTGGAAGTTATGGGTGTTGAATACGATCCTGACATTGTGGAGGAAACTATTGAGAAGCTAAGCCCAAGAACAAGGAAATACCCTACTTTAGAAGACCTGATAGAAGAATAATGGAACGGCATGCGCATATTAGTTAATTCACAGAAAAGCAAATAAAACCTTTCTCTGTAATTATATACAATTCTTATCAGTTCAGGCATTAAGCTTTTTATATCTTTTTTGTATATTTGCACCCTAATTTGGGGTAGTGTGTTCACTCCAAATTTACAGATTAAAACACAAGAGATTATAGCGAATGAATAAGATACGGAATTTTTGCATTATTGCGCATATCGACCACGGTAAAAGTACACTGGCAGACAGGCTTTTAGAGTATACAAAAACTGTAGAAGGCAAAGACTTGCAGGCTCAGGTACTTGACAATATGGATCTGGAACGCGAACGTGGCATCACTATCAAAAGCCATGCTATCCAGATGGAATACGCATATAAAGGCGAAAAATATATACTCAACCTTATCGACACTCCGGGACACGTAGACTTCTCTTACGAAGTATCACGTTCGATAGCTGCCTGCGAAGGCGCCTTGCTGATTGTGGATGCAGCGCAGGGAATACAGGCTCAGACTATCTCCAACCTGTATATGGCTATAGACAACGATCTGGAAATTATACCTATTCTGAACAAAATAGACCTTCCCAGCGCTAATCCGGACGAGGTAGAAGATCAGATAATCGAGCTTCTCGGTGTAAAAAGAGAGGAAATAATCCGTGCCAGCGGTAAAACAGGACAAGGGGTCTATGATATTCTGGACGCCATTATAGAACGTGTACCTGCACCGAAAGGCGATCCGGAAGCACCCCTGCAAGCTCTGATATTCGATTCTGTATTCAATTCATTCAGAGGCATAATCGCATACTTTAAAGTAGTAAACGGTACGATAAGAAAGGGCGACCTCGTTAAATTCTTTGCTACAGGTAAGGAATATGACGCAGACGAAGTCGGCGTGCTCAAACTGGATATGTCGCCACGGCAGGAAGTCACCTGCGGCGATGTAGGCTATATCATATCAGGAATCAAAACCTCTAAGGAGGTAAAGGTAGGTGATACTATCACGCATGTGAAAAACCCTTGCGATAAGGCTATTGAGGGCTTCGAAGAAGTGAAGCCGATGGTATTTGCCGGAGTTTACCCGATAGATAGCGAAGACTTTGAAGACCTGCGTTCATCCTTGGAAAAGTTACAGTTGAATGACGCGTCGCTCACATTCCAGCCCGAATCGTCCGTGGCCTTAGGATTCGGCTTCCGTTGCGGATTCTTAGGGCTTCTGCACATGGAGATCATTCAGGAACGTCTCGACCGTGAGTTCAATATGGATGTGATTACCACAGTGCCAAACGTATCCTATATAGTACACGATAAAAAAGGAAACACAAAAGAGGTGCATAATCCCGCGGGGCTTCCCGACCCTACCCTGATAGATTATATCGAAGAACCGTATATACGGGCATCGGTTATTACAAATACGACCTATATAGGGCCTATTATGACCCTGTGTCTTGGCAAACGTGGAATACTTATCAAACAAGAGTATATCTCAGGCGACCGTGTGGAAATTATCTATGACATTCCTTTAGGTGAAATAGTGATAGACTTTTATGACAAGTTGAAAAGTATCTCGAAAGGTTATGCTTCTTTCGATTACCACATGCACGATTATCGCGAGTCGAAGCTTGTTAAACTGGACATTCTGCTGAACGGTGAATCTGTGGATGCCCTTTCTACACTGACTCATGTGGACAATGCCGTTACATTCGGACGCCGTATGTGCGAGAAGCTAAGGGAACTGATACCTCGCCAGCAATTCGATATAGCCATACAGGCAGCTATCGGGGCAAAAATTATCGCCCGTGAGACAATCAAGGCTGTACGTAAAGATGTGACGGCCAAATGTTATGGCGGTGATATTTCGCGTAAACGTAAACTATTGGAAAAACAGAAAGAAGGTAAGAAGCGCATGAAACAGGTAGGCAATGTGGAAGTGCCTCAGAAAGCGTTTTTAGCTGTATTGAAGTTGGATTAATAATAGCAATAATAATAGAGAATGAAAAAACTATTCGTCATTATCGCTTTTATTATTTCAGGCATCAGCCTCAGTGCGCAAAATGCGGGGGTTGCTGCCGATATAGGATATACATTCAATAAAAGAAGTATGGGGTATTTCGGTGTATCCGGCTCATTTTACAATTCAAGACCTTATAATAGTTCCAACGACTTACTCCTGAACATCGGACTGGGAGCCGGAGCCTATGTAGGCCGCTTTGGAGGGGAGACGAAAGCTATCCCTGCCGGAAGTTTCAATGTTGGGATAGGAGGCGCTTTGGATGCTAAAGTAGTCGCTTCGCAGCATTTTATAAATCCATCGCTAGGCTTAAACTTGCTAAATGCTGTAAAACTTCATCTGGGTTATAGCATTCCCGGAAAATCTATTAGCGGCATACGGATGAAAGGTTTTACTGTAGGCATTACCCTTTCGTTCGGAACCAGAGGCTATTATCTCGATGTGTCTAATTAATTATACTAGCAATGTCTCATTTTAAAGAAGTAAACATAAAAGATTTTACACCCGATTCATTCGGGCTGAAAAACAAATGGATGCTGATAACCGCGGCAAAGGCTGACGGTACGGTAAATACAATGACTGCAAGCTGGGGCGGCTTCGGCGTAATGTGGAACAAAGAAGTAGCTTTTGTTGTTATACGTCCTCAAAGGTACACGAGGGAATTTGTAGAAAATGCCGAATCGTTTTCCCTTACTTTCTTCGATAAGGAATACCTCAAAGAACTGGGTTATCTGGGTAAAGTCTCGGGGCGTGATGAAGATAAGATTGCTAAAGCAGGATTCACAACAGCTTTAGAGAATGGAATCCCCTACTTTGAGGAAGCAGAAACTGCGATGTTCGTCAAAAAGCTTTTCGTACAGCGGATTGAAGAAGAAGCGTTTCTGGACAAAGATATTATAGGTAAATGGTACCCCGAAAAGGATTTCCATTACCTGTATATTGCAGAAGTAACAAACATATTGCAGAAATAAGAATGAATCACGAAGAAGTCATCCTTGATAAATTCACGGTTGTTGGCATTTCGGTGCGTACAACAAACCAAAATCACCAGTCGCAGGCAGATATAACCAAACTGTGGGAAGTATTCTTCCGCAATGCTTATATCCAGCAACTGATGCCTAACAAAGTTTCTACTGATATATATTGTATATATACTGATTATGAAAGTGACTATACAGGAGACTATACTACTGTACTGGGATATAAGGTTTCTACAACAGACGGGATACCTACAAATCTGGGATTAGCTTTTAAAGAAATACCGGAATCAAAATATTATAAGTATATTTCGGAAGGAGAACTGCCTTATGCCATAGGCAAAACATGGGCACATATTTGGCAATCAGACATAGACAGACGTTATTTAGCCGATTTTGATATTTACGGAGAAGAGTCGAAAGATCCTAAGAACGCTAAGATAACAACATTTTTATCAGTGAATAATTGATAGTTGACAGCTAATTATCTCCTGTCGACTTTCCATTGTCAACTCATAACTAATTATTAAAATTTTATCACTTTACACAAAGAATGAGAAAATGGCGCATCGAAGACTCGGCCGAGTTGTATAACATTGCAGGCTGGGGAATTAATTACTTTTCTGTGAACGAGAAAGGTAACGTTGTTGTAACTCCGCGAAAAAACGGGGTGGCTGTTGATTTAAAAGAACTGATGGACGAATTGCAACTTCGCGATGTGTCAGCTCCCGTACTGATACGTTTTCCGGATATTCTGGACAACCGTATCGAGAAGATATCGACGTGCTTTAAGCAGGCAGCGGAGGAATATGAATATAAAGGGCAAAACCATATCATATATCCCATCAAGGTAAACCAGATGCGACCTGTAGTAGAAGAGCTTATCAGTCATGGCAAGAAATTTAATATCGGGCTCGAAGCCGGTTCCAAACCTGAACTGCACGCAGTAATTGCCATCAATACAGATTCCGATTCGCTTATTATTTGCAACGGATACAAAGACGAAAGCTATATAGAATTGGCTCTGCTTGCGCAAAAAATGGGTAAGCATATATTCATCGTTGTAGAGAAACTGAATGAGATTCCCCTTATCGCAAAAATAGCCAAGAGGCTGAAAATAACCCCGAACATCGGTATCCGTATCAAACTGGCTAGTTCCGGCAGCGGAAAATGGGAAGAGTCGGGAGGTGACGGCAGCAAGTTCGGGCTCAATTCCAGTGAGTTGCTCGAAGCGTTGTCTTATCTCGAAAAAGCCAATATGCAGGAGTCATTACGTTTGATCCATTTTCATATCGGTAGCCAGATTACGAAGATACGCCGGATAAAAACAGCATTGCGCGAAGCCGCACAATTCTATGTGCAACTGCATGCGATGGGCTTCAAAGTAGAGTTTGTCGACATAGGCGGAGGTCTGGGAGTCGATTATGACGGCACCCGTTCTTCGTATAACGAAAGCAGCGTTAACTATTCGATACAGGAGTATGTAAACGACTCTATAGCTACAATGGTAGACGCAGCCGACAAAAATGACATTCCCCACCCTAACATTATTACAGAGTCGGGGCGTTCGCTGACTGCACACCATTCTATACTCGTATTTGAAGTGTTGGAAACAGCTACATTACCCGAATGGGACGAAAGTCTGGACATTTCGGAAGATGACCACGAGTTGGTAAAAGAACTTTACGAAATATGGGATAACCTGAGCCAGTCGCGCATGCTCGAAGCATGGCACGATGCGCAGCAGATACGAGAAGAAGGACTGGATTTGTTCAGTCTGGGGATGCTAAGCCTGAAAACGAGAGCCCAGGTAGAACGCTTATACTTCTCCATAGCACGCGAAATCTACCAGATCGCGGGCAGGGCAAAGCATGCTCCGGAAGAATTGAAACAGTTATCGAAACTTCTTCCTGATAAATATTTTTGTAACTTTTCATTGTTCCAGTCGTTACCTGACTCATGGGCTATCGACCAGATTTTCCCTATTATCCCTATCCACAGGCTAGACGAAAAACCGGACAGGACAGCTACATTGCAGGATGTTACCTGTGATTCGGACGGAAAGATTGATAATTTCATATCCAATGGAAACCAATCGGCATACCTGCCGGTACACAGTATGAAGAAAAACGAGTCATATTATCTCGGTGTATTCCTTGTAGGAGCCTATCAGGAGATATTGGGTGACCTGCACAACCTGTTCGGAGATACAAATGCTGTACATATTTCCGTTGATAAGGACGGTTATAAGATAGAACAGATGATTGACGGGGAAACTGTAGCCGAAGTATTAGACTATGCCCAATACAACGCTAAAAAGCTGGTTCGCACTGTAGAGACATGGGTAACATCGAGTGTGAAGCAAGGAACGATAACGGTAGAAGAAGGAAAAGAATTCCTTTCCAACTACCGTTCGGGGCTTTACGGATATACGTACCTGGAGTAAAATATAATAAAGAAACCTAAGTAACTGTTAGTAAATTTCACGAATTCTTTTTCATAAGAGAAAGGTTAAGAGTTCTTCGTTCATTTTTAGCTTGTTTTCGGCTAATTTTCTCTTTCACTCAGCTCAAGTAGCCCGCTACTATCGCTTCGTGGAAATAAAAATTATCTCAAAAACAATTCTAAAAATCAGAACGAGAAATTTCCTAACGGTTACCAAGAGGTAGATAATAATTTCTATTTCTTAGGTTTTTTATTTATAGCCTGACACAAGACCATTTCTCCATGCAAAAACTACTATTTATGAAAATCAGTTTCCGTCAACTTATTCAATAAGATTTGAGCCTATGCACTATCTTTCGATAAAAGGTTTTGTTGTAGATGGTAATAATAATCCAATTCCCTATACAATAGTTGGATATGAAACACATATACAAGGGAAAATCCAGTATTATGAATATGAAACCGATAAAACCGGACAATTTATTTTGTCTGTCATGGAAGGAGATAAACTTACTTTTGCAGGGGAAAACTACATTGAATCTTTAATTAAAATACAGAAATTCAATAAAAACAACTATAAAGACCCAAGAGAACCATATAATATAACCATAAGAGTAGACGGTAAAGAAGAAATCTACAGCCTTTATCTGGATGAAAAGGATGCAGGCAAGAATCGGGATTTAATTATCAGGCTTGCTCCATATATCGAAAAAGAAAAAGTTATTAACAACAAAAGCATTCATCCTACAGCAGATGATATGAGGGAAAAAATAAACCTCTAAATTTATAATCTGAAACATATAAAATTATCTTATATAAAAAGGCATGATGTAAAAAAAGATGAAGGAAAAGTAACAACGGAAAACAGAATAAAAGGTGTCACTTTTGTCACTTTTTGTCTTTAATAGATAGAATATCAAACGAATACAAAATACACATAAATGAGAATAATTTATAGTCTATTACTTACAGTACTCCTGCTTTCCAGCTGCTCGATTTACGAAGAAGTGTATTTTAACGAAGACATGTCTGTAAAATATCGCATGAAATATGATGCCAGCGAAATGATGAGCATGGTTTCAGCATCCAGCCTGTCAGATTATGGAAAGCTATTTCCGTCTGATTCTGTTTTTTCCTTTGCAGACATCATAGCAGAATACAGGGATTCAACTAAAACATTATCAGCGGAAGACCAACAGATGATGGAAGACCTTAAATCCTTCACTTGCCAGCTAAGCAATGATACTGTAGCTAAAACCTTCTTTGTCTTGGTATCCGGAAACTTTGATGACACTGCTACCCTAAACAGGATATTAAAAACGATATCGGAGCAAAAAAGCAAAACAGCGGAAGAATCAGGCAGAAGTATATCAGACCGGTTCGACAATATTTCAGAATATTTTTGGGATGGGAAAAATATGAAACGGATAATACAGCCTAAAGATCACATTGAGCAACAATTGGAAGAAGGCTCAATAGATAAAAATATGATGGATTTATTTTCGGCGGGGAAAATGGTCGTAAAATATCATTTTCCGAGGAGGGTGGTCAATGTAAGTAACCCGGACGCGTTGTTCTCCCAAGACGGAAAAACGGTAGTTGTTGAATATCCGGCTACAGACTTTATCGACTCGGCAGATAAAATTAATATAGAAATAACAACAGAATAGCCTGTGATGGAAGGCTGAAAAATATAAAATATTAACATTTTTTTGAGTTTTCACGGCTTTTAACTATTTTTGTCTTTCACTTAATAAGCTAAATAAAGTTATACAATATTACACAATATGAAAAATCTTTTGCTGGTTTCTTTACTGATTGTCTTGTTTTCTAACTTTACATATTGCAAACAAAAAGAAACAACAAAACTAAGCGAGTCGAGTAAAAAAGAAGTAGCCAAGTCTAAATTTGCCAAACTTTATCCTGATTATAACCCTCAGCACCTGAAGGATGTAATCCGTGACCTTATTCAAAATGATTCACAAATGCTTCCTCTTTATACAGAGAATGAGTATAACCCGGTTTGGGCGCATGACACATTGGATACAGAAAGGATAAAATCGTTCCTGTCTATCCTGAGCGACAGTAAAAGTCATGGGATACCGGAAAAATACTTTTCTACAGAGCAAATCGGATCCTTAACCGATTCCATTGATTCCGGTAAATATAATCTGGATGAGTTATATAAGAAAATGGCGGAACTGGATCTTATCTCCACTAAAACAGCCGTGAAATATATAACAGGGATGAGTTATGGATTTTTAAATCCTCAAAAACTCTATCAAAAGAATTATAATATATCCGTATCGTCTCCCGATTCTGTTTTTTATATCAACTTATATAAAGGGCTCAAGGATAACCCAATAACCGTTATATCCGAATCTCATCCGGCAGATCCGATATATCAGAAACTCATAGATGAATATAAAAGCTTAGAACAAAAGAAAGAGATGGAATTCAAGCCGATAACGAGTACGGCTACATATAAACTGGGCGATAAGAACAAACATATATCCGAAATAGCTAAAAGGCTGATGCTTACCGGCGAATATGTCCCTCAGTGTGATTCTATATATAACGACAGCCTGCATCTGGTCTTAGACAAAGGCTTAATGGAAGCAATCAATACTTTCCGCAGAAAGAATTCATATCCGGAAGAAGACGAGGTAGGCAAGTTAACTATCGATGCGTTGAACAGGCCGCTGGATTATTACCAGACCAAACTACGTGCCAATATGGAGCGTTACCGTTGGAGAAGAACGAAAGCAAAGCACAATAAACACATTGAAGTCAATGTAGCTTCTGCATCGCTTGTCGCCAGCCAGCCGGAGAGCCAGCCGCTCATAATGAGGGTATGCGTTGGTACGGTATATAACAAAACCCCTCTACTTCAAAGCGACATCAACTATCTGAACCTGAATCCTGTATGGAATGTTCCTACCAGTATTGCCCAGAAAGAGGTGGCCGTACTACAGAAAAAGGATCCGACATATATTAAGCGTCACAACATGAAGTTGTATAAAGGAGGTAAAGAGGTAGATGCATCAACTATAGACTGGGACGACGTAACGCCATCTAAGTTCTCATATACTATCCGCCAGAGCCCCGGTGGCGGCAATTCTCTCGGATTGGTCAAGTTCATGTTCGATAATGCGTTTTCGGTCTATCTGCATGATACACCGTCTAAAGCCGCCTTCGGAAGAAAGAACAGGTCTGTAAGTCATGGATGCGTAAGGGTTCAGAAACCATTCGAACTGGCTTTCTTCTGTTTGTCCGTCACATCGGACGATGTATATAAAGACAGGTTATATTATAGTATAAACAAACCGCCTGTATCTGAAGCCGGGAAGAAGCTGGCTAAGGAAAATAAATTGAAGAAACTTCCTGATATTCTGAATCCGGAAGAGAAGATTTCCTTATTTATCGATTATTATACAGCTTATACATATCCAAATGATGAAATGATATACTATGCTGATGACAACTACGGATACGATAACACAATACTGAACGCGTTAAACCCACAGGCTCAGAAATCAGATAAAAGCGGAACAAAATAAGGCGCAGGAATCTCAGTACATGACAAAAAATAGAAAATTAAGGTTCAACCCCTCGCTCTGTGGGCACTCCCGACCCCACCCCGGCTCTCCCCAAAAAGAGAGGGGGGAAGCGAAGACAGATGTCGTTTGATCCGTCAGGCACTCTTCCCTTTTGATAAAGGGAAGTACCCGAAGGGGGAAGGGTTAGAATGATAGCATGTATTTTTTGTCATGTACTTAGCGCAGGAATATTTATTTATATCCGAACTCAATCAGCGCATCGGCTACAACAAAGTTGCTACCTCCGATAAAAATAAAATCGGCGGATGTAGCCCAGTCTTTAGCGGCTTGTACAGCCTCTTTTACAGTTGGGTATGAATATCCGGTAAGCCCCTTATTCTTAGCCAGTTCCTGTAGCTTTCGTTCGTTCATCGAACGGGGTATAGCCGCTTTTGTAAAATAGTATATAGCTTTTTTAGGTAATAAGGCCAGAACGGACGATATATCCTTGTCATTTACCATTCCTAAGATGATATGAAGCGTATCGTAGCGTTCACTCTGCAATTGTTCGGAGATATATTTTATGCCGGCTTCATTATGCCCTGTATCGCATACTATTTTAGGATTGTTATCCTGTAATATCTGCCAGCGCCCCATCAGTCCGGTATATTCATTTACATAGGCAAAACTATTATATACTGCCTTCGATGGGATGGTATATCCCTGTTTTTGCAGTTCGCGGATGGCGCATAATACCGTTGCCGTGTTCTTTACCTGTGCATATCCTGACAGTTCCCCTTTCAGTTGCAGGTAGTATTTCGTGTCGTATAACCATCCGCTAGCGGTTTTCAAACTGGAGTATATCAGCTTTTCATCCTCTGCGAAGATTACAGGCGCGCCAACTCTGCTTGCCGTATCTTCGAATACTTTACGAACTCCCCCCTCTGCTTCGCCGATAATAACAGGGATATCCTTTTTTATTATTCCGGCCTTTTCGGCAGCGATCTTCTCCAGGGTATTTCCCAGAAACTGCATATGATCAAAGCTGATATTGGTAACAATACTTAAGACAGGGGTTATAATATTAGTACTGTCCAGCCTTCCTCCCAGCCCGACTTCTATCACGGCAATATCTACTTCTGCATCTGCAAAATACCGGAAAGCCATCGTCATCGTTAATTCGAAGAAAGAGGGCTGTATTGGCTCAAAGGCTTCACGATGTTTAGCTACAAAGTCGACAACATATTGCTCCGGTATCTTTTCTCCGTTTACACGGATGCGCTCCCTGAAATCGATCAGGTGTGGCGAAGTATATAATCCCACCTTGTATCCTGACTGCTGCAATATTGCCGCCAGAAGATGGGACGTAGAGCCTTTCCCGTTTGTTCCGGCTATATGTATCGTCTTATATTTTGTATGAGGATGGGAGAAGTATTTATCTAATGCCAAACTATTATCTAATCCTTCTTTATAAGCGCTCCCCCCTACCTTCTGATAGACAGGCAACTGGTTGTATAAATATTCTATTGTCTCCTGATAGGTCATTATTCTATATATTATCCATTATAAAAGATTGACTAACTGGCTGAAAGTCTCAACCTTAAAAAAACGCTCATTCTTTACATTTTCATCAGCCAGCTCATGCTTCCACATTGTATGATATGGTACATAAGCGACATACATGCCTACAGCCAGTGCCGGATAAATATCCGACTTTAGCGAATTTCCCGCCATTAGCACATTCTCTGGTAAAACATTCAGGGATGAAATAAGTTTCTGATATTCCTTTTCTGTCTTATCCGCCATTATTTCTACATGGTCGAAATAAGAACCCAGGCCGGAACGATCCAGTTTTCGTTGTTGGTCTAACAAGTCTCCTTTAGTAGCTACTACTAGCTTATAATTTCTATTCAATTGTTCCAACGTTTTTTCTACTCCATCCAACAATTGAATAGGCATATCCAGAAGAGATTTGCCCATGAGGATTATCCGTTCTATTTTTTCTGGAGATATTTTATGCCGGCTGACTTTTATAGCCGTTTCTATCAATGATAAGGTAAAAGCCTTAGCTCCATACCCGTAGCATTCCATATTTTGCATTTCCACATCAAACAGTGCGGAAGAAATCTCTGCCGTATCCCCATAATCGGCAAGTATATTACAAAATTCTTTCTCTACTTCCTTGAATAAAGGTTCATTATCCCATAATGTATCATCAGCATCAAATGCTATTATTTCTATGCCTTTCATATTATCTCAGATCATTAAGATTATCTAAAAAACGGGATACATGAAAGCCATCCATAACTGCATGATTAGCCGTGATAGACATCGGGAGCATCAACCGCCCGTTTTCTTCAAATAATTTTCCTGTAGATATTTTAGGGATTGAAAAACGACCGCCTAGTTTCGCAGGATGCTTCAAATCCGTAAAGCGTACCCAGGGCAAAGGGGAATAATGAATCACATTTATATTATCAGTCTGCTCTAAAAGAGTTATTCCGCTTAATTGCTTTATATGATTCATTACCTGAAGGGCGTTTTCAATAAATAGACTCCTGTCCTCAAAATACTCCATAAAAGAAAAGCCGAATGTACCATCTTCCCTGCCAATGGTAGAGGTTGCGTGGATGGTGTCATAACACACAACATCGTCGCCTTCTATCCTGTACCTGAATTCTTCCGTCCTGTTTACAGCCTGCATAATACGATGAAGGGAAGTAAGGAAAAAAGAGTTTCCCGATTCTTTTGCTGAATTATAAGTGGTCGTAAAATCGACATTTACAGTTACTCCGAAAAGAGGATCGTCAAAATCTTTGAAAAAATCGAAATGCTCTTTTCTATTCCACGTACTTTGGTCTATTATTCTTTTCATTATAATTATCCGAACAATTGTCTGAAAGCTTCTTCCACTTTCCTTACCTGAACTATTTCAATATTTACTTTTGATGTGAATCCTTTCAGATTATTCTGAGGTACCAGGATTTTGGTAAATCCCAGCTTTTCAGCTTCCAATACGCGCTGTTCTATACGGTTTACAGGGCGTATTTCACCCGACAAGCCTACCTCCCCGGTCATACATATATGCTTTTCGATAGATATATCCAGACTGGAAGACAGAACTGCACTGATGACCGATAAGTCCATTGCAGGATCATTGACCCGCAGGCCTCCGGCAATATTAAGGAACACATCTTTTTGTATTAACTTAAATCCGGCTCTTTTTTCCAACACTGCCAACAACATATTCATCCGGCGCAGGTCGAATCCCGTAGCCGAACGTTGCGGCGTACCATAAGCGGCCGTGCTTACCAATGCCTGCGTTTCTATCAGGAAAGGGCGTATACCTTCGATAGCCGCGGCAATGGATACTCCACTCAGGCCTTCGTGATTCTGTGTCAGTAATAGTTCCGAAGGATTACTCACTTCGCGCAGCCCGTTTTGGCGCATTTCATATATGCCCAGTTCGGCGGTACTCCCGAAACGGTTTTTTATGCTTCGCAAAATACGGTACATATAATGCTGGTCTCCTTCAAACTGGAGTACTGTATCTACAATATGTTCCAGTACTTTCGGGCCGGCAATGCTTCCTTCCTTATTTATATGTCCGATTAAAACAACAGGAGTACCCGTCTCTTTCGCGAATTTCAATATCGCCGCAGAGCATTCCCTTACCTGTGACACACTACCCGGAGACGATTCTACATTTTCAGTAAAAATGGTCTGGATAGAATCGATAATAACGAAATCTGGTTTTAGATTCTGTATATGAACAAATATATGTTCCAGATTCGTCTCGCATACGATAAAACAATTTTCACTGTTGGAGTTAATGCGGTCGGCTCGCAGTTTAAGCTGACGGGCACTTTCTTCGCCCGAAACATATAAGGTTTTTATATTATTCAAGCCCAATACAGTTTGCAGAATAAGGGTCGATTTCCCGATACCCGGCTCTCCACCTATCAACACAAGTGAACCGGGAACAAGCCCGCCGCCTAAAACGCGGTTGAATTCCCCATCCTGCAAATCTATACGCGGTTCTTCCCCTGTCTCCACATCTTTCAGCAGCAAGGGCTTTGCTTTTGACATTTCAAATATATGAAGATTGTTTTTAGAGGAATTATCCTTACTTACAACTTCTTCTACATAGGTATTCCACTCTCCACATACAGGGCATTTTCCCAGCCATTTAGGAGAATCATTGCCACAATTGTTACAGACATATACTGATTTAGTTTTAGCCATTCTCTATCTTTAGGTCTCAGACCTATTTATTATTTTTGAAAGCAAACAGTCGAGTAATGTAATACTAAATATTTATTGCCATATTTGATTCCGTAGATTTTTCAATTCTGGAATGTAGGGGCGAACCTATGTGTTCGCCAGCTTTTCGGGCAGACAAGTAAGTCTGCCCCTACATTATCTCTTCAAAATATGTCATTCATTATTATCATGTACTAAAATACCTGTATTACTCTCAGTTTCTTATTTCAAAACTTTTACAGATTTGGTTGATCTGCCTGTTATATCAACAGAAAGGATATAAACGCCTCCACGCCATGATGAAACCGGAATATCGAGCACAGAAGAATTAATGTCGGATGTTGCCGAATAAATAATTCGCCCGAAGAGGTCGGCAACTCTAACCTTTTTCAATATATCCTTAGCATACACGTGCAAAACATCGCTTTCTATATATGCTACAAGTTCCGGCTGCGTACCCGGTTCCGGTTCTTCTGTTTTTACCGCATTCAATCCTTTTAACCGGGTAACGCCGGTATTATTCGGATCCAGGTATTTCGACATGTGCAAATCTTCATCCGGATATTGATCCCAATGGTACCAGAACTTTCCATAATAATCCGTACCTGTCGGATTCGAACATTTATTGTCTCCTCCGGTCAATGTACCAACAATATATCCGTCTTGATTGAACAGCGGCGCACCTGAAGATCCTCCTTCTGTTGCACCCTTGAGATAGTCTATAATCCAATGGGTTCCATTGGGTGCTTCATCTTCCCATTTTCCGGATGTCAGAGGCTTATTGTACAAACTTATTTTCTTCACATCACCCAGTGGATGATGAATCACAGCCCCGCCGGTTACACTTGCGCCATCATTTGTCCTGTCCCATCCGTTGTAATAAACATCCCAGTCATCGGGAATAGGCTCGGAAAGTTTTATCAATGCTCCATCCGACCCATCGTCAACCGGATTCAAAACGAGTGGAATAGCTCCCTTATGGTATTTATAATTCGGCCTTACCGTATCCATCTCACATTCGGGTGTCTCATATTCAAAAAAGAACTCTGAACCTGAAATCGCTGTTTCTGACATATATTCGAAACAATGATAGGCCGTTAATATATATGGGGTTTTGTCTTCACTGGTGTTATTGACAAGTGTACCGGAACAAAGGTATGCGTTTGCACCCGGATTCCTTTTTACCCGGAAATGAACCACCCCTTTCTTTTGATTTTTCCAAAAATTATTTTCCGGACAATTTACATTGATCATACATGAATTAGCCGCAGAATTAAATCCTGAAATAGGGTTCCCCTGCTCATCCAGGTATTTATATCCCAAATCGGAAATGTGTAACTTTGGCTTTTCAACTCCTTCGGGAGCGACATATTCCAGCACTACATTATCTCCTTTCAGATTCTCGATCGAATATGGCCCACCTTTAGGGTTATCATCATGTTTGTAAACTATAGCACTTTTCAAATTGCTTTTCTCATACACATACAAGCAGGAACCTTCCGGGAGGTAAAATTGATCGAACCCGATAAAGAACCCCTTTGCATCGGGTATATTGAAAGAAAGTTTCCATACATTTTCTTTTGTAGGCAATACCGACCATACTCCTACGGTATCGGCTTCAATACCCAGTGTGTAGAGCTTTGCTTCACGTAGCGGGAGACCTCTCCCTTTAGTATTCACGGTGTTGACTACCAGCATTTTTGTGTTTTCCTTTTCTACGATAAGCGATAACTGGGACTTATCCTGATTGAAATTGTATTGTTTTTCCTGTGCAGAAAATGAAATAGTACAAGCGGCCAGAATAAGACCTGTAAGAATACGATATAAGCTCAAATTCATAATACTTTAATTAATTGCTGAACATAGTCTTTTACATCTTCGCGTGTAACTAAGACCTCCGTCTCAAATATAATTTTTGCTTTTGAATAAAAAGGCTCCCTTTTTTCCAGACTTTCCACAACAAACAAGAACAATTCTTCTTCGTTTTTATCCTTTATCAGCGGACGTTTCTCTTTGCATAAGTTAAGCCTTGAAGACAGGGCTTCGGGCGATGCTTTCAAATAAACTGTAGTACCGGTCTGGTTCATATAATCCATGTTGTCAAAAAAGCATGGCGTTCCACCACCTGTAGATATTACTATATTCTCAAACTCTCCTACTTCTTTCAAAATATTCATTTCAATATTGCGAAATTCACTTTCTCCTACATCCGCGAATATCTGACCCACCGACTTCTGATAACGGGCTTGTATGAAATGATCCAAATCAACGAATTCAAGCCCTAATTCTTTTGCTAATTCACGCCCCGCCGTTGTTTTTCCGGCTCCCATATATCCAATAAGGAAAATCCTTTTCATTTCTTAATTAATCAAATATACAAAAATAGAAATAAAATAAAGAAAGTAGGGGTTTTTACCAAACGATTTAAGAAAGGAATAATAACTCGTTTCGGGGCTTCATTGCCTATCCTGATTTAAAACCTTATCTTTGCAGCCAAAAAGAATTAATTATATGACTAAAATTACGACAGTACTTTTTGATTTTGATGGAGTTATTGCCGATACCGAGCCTCAATACGACATTTATATAGACGCTTTAGGCGAAAGGTATAATCTGGGGATTAAGAACTTTGCCCTTCAGGTAAAAGGAACAACATCTCCTGACATTCTGAAGAAGTATTTCAGCCATTTTTCGGAAGAAGAGCAAGCTAAAATAGCTAAAGAGTTGGGCGATTTTGAGCTACAAATGGACTTTCCGTTAGTATCTGGTGTAATAGACTTCATCAACTATCTGAAAGACAATAACTACAAGATAGGATTAGTGACCAGTTCGCAGGACTTCAAGATGAAGCGCGCTTTAGATATACTGGGATTAACCGATACGTTCGATACTGAAGTTACAGCTGTCCGCATTACGGAAGGTAAACCCAATCCGATGTGTTATCTATTGGCTGCGAAAGACCTGGATGTTTCGCCTTCGGAATGTGTTGTATTCGAAGATTCCTTTCATGGTATAAGAGCCGGAAAAGACGCCGGAATGCGCGTGGTAGGGGTATCGACAACTATACCTGCCGAGGAATTGGAAGGCAAAGCGGATTGTGTAATCCCCGATTTCTCTGATTTACAAAAGGTTATCAGCTATATTCAATAATCGTAACGGAATAAAGAAGTTTAGGTGTTCTCTAAGCTTCTTTATTCATTCTTTACGGAATACTACTCCCGTCACTCTAAAATATTCGTAACCTATATCTTCTCCTCCAAACATATTCACATAGTCAAAAGCAGCCCCATAACAGGAAAAATCGTTTACTTCGTTGTTTATCAGTAAAATATTACCGAAATCATATTCAAGGACTGCATAAGCTGTAGATGGTTCAAGGTTTTCATCATAACACTCCCTTCCTCCTTTTTCGAAAAAGCCTTTCCCTCCATATAAAGAATATTGGGGAGTGGTTCTTAAATCTACATTATATTTAGATTTAAAGTTACTCAGGCTAATTGTATCGTTACGTAAATAAGTACTTACATCTATCTTCCTGAAATCCTTTTTGTAGGTTATGGCATACTCCACCGAACTAAGTTGTTCCGCATCATAAGGACTGTTATATACTGATTCCCAGTAATTATACTGCGCTTCCCTTTCGGCATCAGATGGAAAACCTTCCTGCATCAGGATATTCATCCGGCTATATATAATAGTATCCGCAGTAAGGACACATACACCATACTCTATGTCCTGATAATAGTGGCCTCCCATAGGATTCTGTATAAACCGCGTACGGCACAAGACTTCCCCCTTATCGTTGATAGCGATAGGCCTTATTCCGGCATGAGTGTAGGATGGCCCGGTTGCCATTATATTTATGGCTAAAGATAGAAGTAAATACAGGCTAAACAGAATCTTCATAGGCTTGCTTTGTGTTTTGTATAAGGAAATTATATCAATATAGGATACTTATTACAAGTAATTTACTCCTTTACTTAGGAATCGTTTGAAATCCAGTTCAAAGTTTGTCGTAAATACACCTTTATCCAACTGTTCCTGAATGTCACTAATCGACCAGAATCGTCCATCGGCCAGTTCTTCTTTATTAAGGATGAAATCTCCGTCATATACAGTATAGAAACAATAGCTTAACTCCCGCTCCCTATCTGTTTCGATAATATATTTCGTTATATAACGGGGACTTATACCGGATAAACCCAGTTCTTCACCAGCTTCACGCAGAGCGGCAATTTCCGGGGTTTCATCCAAATCGATGTGTCCGGCCACGGATGAATCCCATTTATTGGGTTGTACATCCTTTGTCGCGGAACGTTTCTGCAAATACAACTCGCCTTTTGAGTTGAATATATGAAGATGAATAACAGGGTGCAATAATTTCGAACCATCATGACAGACACTGCGCAGCGCCTGTCCTATTACATTTCCAATTTCATCCACAAGGGGGAATATTTCTTCTTGCATTCTTTATGTTAACTTTTGAGCTTTTTTACTTTCTGCCAGCATTTATTATATATTGTAAAAACACCTAACTTAGCTCCACCAAAGCGGTTTCAGTTCATCCCAAAAGTTTTTAAAATTCTTGTTGTGCATTGGTAGTCTCTTTGTGCAAAAGACTTTCCGATCTACCTTTCTTAAAAATCATCGAGTCATTTTTAATTCCCTTTCGCAAAGACTTTTGCTGTTCTTCAGGCAAAGATACTATTTCCACACAAGTATCGCTACAGCACCCTTTCATTTTTTTTGAACAATCATCGCATTGTATAAATAGCAGATGACAGCCGTCATTCGCACAATTGGTATGAGTATCGCAAGGCTTGCCGCACTGATGGCAATGCGCTATTACATCGCTGGTTATACGTTCTCCCAGACGGTTGTCGAATACGAAATTCTTCCCTATAAATTTAGACTCTAATCCTTCCGCCTTTATTTGGCGCGTATATTCAATGATACCGCCTTCCAGTTGATATACATTCTTAAAACCCTGATGCTTGAAATATGCGCTTGCCTTCTCACAACGTATGCCTCCTGTACAATACATCAGCAGGTTCTTACTATCTTTATATTCCTTCAATTGCTCATTAATTATAGGCAGCGAATCCCTGAATGTGTCTACATCCGGTGTAATGGCTCCTACAAAATGCCCTATCTCGCTTTCATAATGGTTGCGCATATCTATAACTATCGTATCCGGGTCATCCATCATGTCGTTAAACTCCTTTGCTTTCAGGTGAATACCTATATCAGTAACATCAAAGGTCTTATCATTAAGCCCGTCTGCAACAATCTTATCCCGCACCTTTATCTTCAGTTTCAGGAAAGACTTGTTATCATGCTCCACTGCTATATTCAGCCTTATATCCTTCATAAAGGGATATGTATCGAGGAAGTCTTTAAACTCCTGAAAATTAACAGCAGGCAGAGACAATTGGGCGTTAATGCCTTCATATGCGACATAAATACGACCTAATACATCAAGTTGCGACCATCTGATAAACAATTCATCTCTAAACCTCTTAGGTTCATCTATATGGGCATACGTATAGAAAGACAGGGTCAAACGTTGAAGCCCGGCTTCGTCTATCAATTTGGTTCTCTCTTCTGAGCTTAAAGTATTATATAGTTGCATTTTATAAATATTAAGTTAGAATGCTTATAAATAAAATGCAAAGATATTATAGATAACGCTTCGATATAGTTAATTTATTATTGATAGAATCTATGGGTTATAGACTTTATTTTTTTACACTGTTGTCCGGTAAAATTGAGGATCAGTATATTTTTATCATATCTTATTGATTTTGAAAATCAACTTTTTATTTTTTCAAAAATAAGCTCCCTGCATTTCAGGGAATAGAGAATTTTGATATTTCATTTTTTGTTTGTTGATTATGCCTCTCCAACTTCCTTCGGGGTTCTTCCAAGAAGCTGTAAATGTTGATATAACCTATCAGCTGTTGACGGATTACGGACACCATGTTCGAAAATGCCTATGGTCGTTTTACTTTGCTTCCACCCTTCTTTTTACCTTCCTTGGGCTGACGACCGCAACCCTATGGTGCTGGAATCCATCGCATAAAGTCGTTTTATATCTATCTCTCTCAATCGGCTGTCCTATAAAATTTGTACTTTTGCTCATGCTTACTTTGCTTGTGTAGTGACTACAAAGTTAAGCGATGGAGCGGATTTCTTCGAATAGAGGTTCGCTCTGTTTTTTTACCGGACAGTAGTGGTTATTTTTTATTCCCAGCCTCTCCTAATTCATTCAATGCATCTATAAATACATCAGGGGGAGCAATAACGCGCTTTTCATTTTCAATTCTGTGAGGTATATTTATAAAAGCCCCGTCGTTGTACCAATACACCCTGTCTGTAATCGACCCCGGTCCATCTTCATACATCCGCGAAGTCAGATAGAGCATATTGTTTAAAGCGCCTACAACTTCCAGATCATGTATAGGATAGATGAGCGCTATATGCCTGTTTGGGACAGATATCAAAGATCCTTTTTTACCAACTACCTGAGGGTAATCCTGAATATCCATTACAAAATTAGTTGCATAGAAATGGTCAGCTTCGGCAAACCAGAATTTATGATCTCCGACTTTCTCTTCAAAAAGATTTACAGCACAGTTTTGTTTTATATTCCGTTTCCCTATTTCATATAGCTCATCAATGGTTTTACCCCAAGGCTCAATCTGTTCCGGTTTTATATTCATCACACTTTCCGGCAAATCAAAAACCAGCATGGCTACAACACCTTCGGCGAATTCCCGAACTATCATATTCTCCTTTTTCAGATTTGCAGCATATTCAACATCATGAAGCCGTACACCAATATATTTCTCAACTTTCTCAAAATCGGAAACAATCTCTTCAAACTCCTTGCCAAACTTATGAATACGGATCATTGTTTCGAAATGGTCTGTCACAACGGATTCATAATCCTTTATATCATTCTGCTTACACTTCTGGCTCAGATTTTGAAGCCCTAATTTGTTGAATCCTAAATCATTCTCTTTGTCAACGATAACAACTCCGTCATCGATAGTATATCGCAAATTAAGTTTGTCGAAATAACTTCGAACTGCTTTTATAAAAACTGAATATTCGTCTGATGTAAAAAATGACGCCCATTCCGGAACCTCAATAGAAGAATCCTCCTTATTCTTTTTAAAAAATGAAAACATAGTAGTTGTGTGTTTAGTTGTATATTGGTATTCTCATTAACAATTCAAAGCGCCCACAAGCTCTTTTACATGATTAATATTATTCTTATCCAGATACTCCTTAATCCCCTCGACAACCTTGACCGATATGGCCGGGTCGATAAAATTATGTGTTCCTATCTGTATAGCCGAAGATCCCGCCAGAATAAACTCGACAGCATCCTGCCATGATGAAATGCCCCCCATACCAATTACAGGTATCTTTACGGCATTGTAGGTCTGCCACACCATTCTCAGAGCTACAGGCTTTACGCAGGGGCCGGACAGGCCTCCGGTAACGGTAGAGAGCACAGGACGTCTCTTGTTAATGTCTATAGCCATTCCGAGCAGCGTATTGATAAGTGAAACAGCATCAGCCCCTTCTCCTTCCACAGCTTTCGCTATTTCTGTTATATCTGTTACGTTAGGAGACAGTTTAACAATCAGGGTCTTACCCCATACAGCCCTGACAGCTCTCGTTACATCCGAAGCCGAACAGGCAGATGTGCCGAAGGCCATACCGCCTTCTTTTACATTCGGGCACGAAATATTCAGTTCAATAGCCGGAATTTTATCTAACTCTGCCAGTTTTTGCGTACACTCTACGTAATCTTCTATGGTTGAACCCGATACATTCACTATAACATTTGTATCAACGTCTTTTATCTCAGGATATATATTCGAGATGAAATAATCGACACCCTTATTTTGCAGTCCCACAGCGTTTAACATACCCGAAGGAGTCTCCGCCATACGTGGATAATCATTTCCTTGACGCTCGCGAATAGTAGTTCCTTTTACAAAAATACCACCAATTCGCGATAGATCTATAAAGTCTGCATACTCTTTTCCATAGCCGAAAGTACCCGATGCAGTCATTACAGGGTTCTTCAAATGTAAATTACCTATGTTTACAGTTAATTTGTCCATGTCAACTTTTCTATATTAAATACGGGGCCTTCTGTGCATACACATATATTCCCTTCGCGCGTCTTTTCTACACAGCAAAGGCATACTCCAAACCCGCATGCCATAACGTTTTCGAGGGATACTTCGCATTCTGTATCGCTCTCTTTTGCATATCTGGCTACAGCCATCATCATAGGCTTCGGGCCACAGGTATAAATCATCGAAAACGGAGTATTTTTTAACACTGAATGGTCTGTCACATACCCTTTTTCTCCAAAACTACCATCTTCGGTAGTACAAAATAATTCTCCGTACTTCCTGAAATCATCCAACTGGAGCAAGTCTGCTTTTGATCTGGCTCCTAAAAGGAATTTTGGCTTATAGCCTTTTTCTTTGAGACATGCTCCCAGAAAAAGCATTGGTGCCGTACCCACGCCTCCGCCTATCAAAAGTAATTCCTGCCCTGTATTCTCTGAAGGAATAGTAAAAGAATTTCCTAACGGAAGCAATAGGTTTACAATCTCTCCTTGTTTATATTCGCTCATTCGCCTCGTACCGTCTCCAATAACCTGAACAAGTAGCCACAATTCATTATTTTGCTTATCAACAAAATTTACTGAAATAGGACGCCTGAGGTAAGTTGCAGGAGAACCGTCAACTCTTACTTCAACAAATTGTCCGGGATACATTTCGGGTAATGGAGTATTGTCTGTGGTAGTGAGCTTAATGAGGCAATAGTTTTGGTTTAATTGCTCATTGCGAGTAACAACCAAATCCATCATTTTTTTCATCAGCCTTAATTTTTTTTTGAAGATAAATACTTTCTGATTTATTCAGATACAAAGTTAATAAAGTTTAGCCTTATAATAAAATAGGGGAAGTGTTTAATTTATCCGGAAGAATCACTATCTTTATGTCAGCATAAAATAGCTTTTACAGTTAAATATTACTGTGTTTTATTTCAAAAATTTAGAATATTCAGTGTTTTTCTATCATTTTTCAATAAATAAAATTATTATTGGTATTTTTTTGAGCCATTCTAACTAAGAAAATCAAACAAAAGCTTGCTATAAAATTTAAACAGTTTCGAAGTAACAGTTACAAATAACATTTCAAAATACTTAAATGGAATAAATTATGGAATTACCTTTTGCTGAATCCTGGAAAATCAAAATGGTTGAGCCTATTCGTAAGAGTACACGCGAGGAGCGCGAACAATGGCTGAAAGAAGCCAAGTACAATATGTTTAAATTAAGGGCTGAACAAGTATATATCGACCTGATTACCGATTCTGGAACAGGTGCCATGAGCGACAGGCAATGGGCGGGTATGATGCTTGGCGACGAAAGCTACGCAGGCGCGGCCTCATACTACAAAATGAAAGATACCATAACGCGTATTACGGGATTCGAATACGTGCTGCCTACTCATCAGGGACGTGCTGCCGAAAACGTACTTTTTTCTTGCCTCGTAAAAGAAGGCGACGTATGTCCGGGCAATTCACACTTCGATACCACGAAAGGGCATATTGAGTCCCGAAAGGCGGTTGCTCTGGATTGCACTATCGATGAAGCGAAAGATACCCAACTGGAGATACCGTTTAAGGGAAATGTAGATATAAAGAAACTGGAGGAGGCTCTGAAGAAATATGGAGAGCATATACCTTTTATTATTATAACTATTACAAATAATACGGCCGGAGGGCAACCTGTTTCGATGCAAAACCTACAGGAGACGCGTATGCTAGCCAATAAATATGCCAAGAAGGTAATTTTCGATTCAGCCAGATTCGCAGAGAACGCCTATTTTATAAAAACACGTGAAAAAGGGTATGAAAACAAAACGATAAAGGAAATTTGCGACGAAATGTTTTCTTATGCCGACGCCATGACGATGAGCGCAAAAAAGGATGCGATAGTGAATATGGGCGGCTTTTTTGCGACAAACCTTAAGGAGTGGTACGATGCTGCGAAAGTAAAGGGAATTGTTTATGAAGGATATATCACTTATGGCGGAATGAGCGGGCGCGATATGAATGCTTTAGCCATAGGTTTAGAAGAAAATACTGAATTCGACAATCTGCAAAGCCGCATCAAACAAGTGGAATATCTGGGGAAGAAGCTGGATGAATATGGCATACCATATCAACGGCCGGCCGGAGGACATGCAATATTTGTAGATGCCCTGCAGGTACTTACACACGTGCCTAAAGAACAGTTTCCGGCGCAGACTCTGGCGGCAGAACTATATCTGGAAGCAGGTATCAGAGGATGCGAAATCGGCTATTTATTGGCTGACCGCGACCCTGTGACCCGCAAGAACCGTTTCGATGGATTGGATCTGCTCCGTCTGGCAATTCCCCGGCGTGTGTATACCGACAATCATATGAATGTAATAGCTGTGGCTTTAAAAAACATTTTCGACCGCAGGGAATCGATAACCAAAGGCTTTACGATAACATGGGAAGCTGAATTGTTAAGGCATTTTACAGTAGAATTGAAAAAGGCTGAATAGAATAGGTAATAGATAGAAAGCAAAACCTCCCGGAATTAATTTTCGGGAGGTTTTATTTTTTTATTCTAAAATTATCTCTTATAGGAGGTCTTTGAAATATTTGTGTGAACAGGCAAAAAAGTAACATCGCAAACTTAATCAAAAGGCGTCACTTTTGTCACTTTTTATAGTTTGACAGACTCCTTTATAATGGTTTATTATCTGTATTAAAGGTTTCGAATGTATTATCGGAATAATATATGATTATTTTTGTCACTTTTCGTTCAGGCACTTTTTGATATACAATTGTTTGATTTATAACATCTTCGGATACATTTGTAGCCTTCTCAACTACAATTTCTTTGCGATACTCGGGGTCAGGCTTATCCGCAGGCTTAGATATTTCATTCTGTGAGAATAAATCAGGTTGATTTACATTTGTATACACAGAAACAGGAGCAGTTGTATTTATTTTTTCCTGACGAGCCTCGGATTTATACATGCTACCATCTCCGGTTAGCAACCAGTCCGGATTAATATAATCCATCTTAGATAAGATACGGGTAACGACATCCAGACTTGGATTGTTACGTCCGTTTAAAATATGGGATATTACAGCACGGCCAAGTTGCAGTTTATCGGCAAAAGCAGATGGCGTCAACTGTTCGTTATCCATTATAAGCTTAATCCTGTCCTTCATATTATTGTATATTACTATTACAAATGTAAATCATATATTTCACAAATGGAAATTATATTAGTTTATATTTGTAAATAACAAATGTTGCGTAAAACAATACAATTGTATAGTATCATAGTGTTTACATTTGCATACACATTAAATACTTACTTTATATAATTGGATTAATATACTGATTTATAAACTAGTAATCATCAAATAGAATAGGATCATAAGCTGTATTAACGGTAAAAGGATTGGATAGTGATAAGATTTAAATTAAAACTTCCTTTTTATAACATATATAACTGATTATTAGTATATAAAAAGCAATAATTATTGAAAATTAAGCTGTTTACATTTGTTTGTATAGAACGTGATAAGCAGTAAGTATACGATTGTATTTTGATTGAGATTTGTACTATTTACAATTCGTTCAGTGCATATATGTATACAATCTGCCGTGATTCCGATTGTTTACATTTGTAAAACAGCCTTATGTTATACAAATGTAACTTTTATGATAGATTCTGATAGTTAAACTATAAATAGATAAAACACATGTATCGCAGAATGAATTAATTGAAGTATCTTTACAACCATAACGAAAATATTAAAACTATGAGGAAGATATCATTATTTGTGCTATTTTGTTTTCTCTGCGAGATTCACATATTTGCCTGTACAAATTTTTTAGTCGGTAAATATGCGTCTGTTGACGGATCTACTATGATAACATATTCAGCAGACTCCTATGCCTTATTTGGCGAATTATACCATTGGCCTGCTAAAAAATATGCTAAAGGAGAAATGCTGAAAGTTTATGAATGGGATTCTGGTAAATATCTGGGAGAAATAGCCCAGGCTTCGCAGACCTATAATGTGGTAGGCAATATGAATGAATTTCAGGTAACTATCGGAGAAACTACTTTTGGCGGACGAGAAGAACTTACCGACCCTGACGGTATCATCGACTATGGCAGCCTTATCTATATCACTTTGCAACGGGCAAAGACGGCGAGAGAAGCAATCGGTATAATGACTGACCTTGTAGCCGAATACGGATACTATAGTGGTGGCGAATCGTTCTCGATAGGCGATCCGAATGAAATATGGGTATTGGAAATGATTGGTAAAGGCAAAGGGAACAAGGGTGCCGTATGGGTAGCCGTGCGCATACCTGACGACTGTATATCAGCCCATGCCAACCAAGCCAGAATACAACAATTCCCGTTGAATGACCCTCAGAACTGCATATATTCCAAAGATGTGATTTCTTTTGCAAAGGAAAAAGGATACTATACTGGTAAAGATGAAGATTTTAGCTTTGCCAAGGTATATAATCCGCTCGATTTTGGAGGACAACGTTTCTGTGAAGCCCGTGTCTGGAGCTTCTTCAACAGATACAATAAAGATATGGCGAAGTTTGTAACTTATGCGCAAGGTAAAACACAAGATCCTATGCCACTGTATATTAAACCGGACAAGAAACTATCCCTTGCCGATATACAGGATATGATGAGAGACCATTATGAGGGTACAGAACTGGACTGGACAAATGATATTGGTGCAGGACCGTTCAAGTCTCCATACCGTTGGGCTCCGTTAACATGGAAATCTGATTCGGTTGAATATTGTAATGAACGTCCTATAGCAACTCAGCAAACAGGATTCGTATTTACGGCACAGATGCGCTCAAGGCTACCTAATCCGGTAGGAGGAGTACTTTGGTTCGGTACGGATGACGCGGCCCAGACGGTATTCACACCAATATATTGTTCTATAACCGAAGTACCTGAATGCTATAGAGAAGGCAATGGCGATTTGTATACATTCTCATGGACTTCAAGCTTTTGGATTCAAAACTGGGTATCGAACATGGTATATAACAAATACGACTATATGCATCCAGACTTAGCAAAAGTACAAAAGGAACTGGAAAGTAAATTCTTTGAAAACCAGGAATCTACGGAAAAAGAAGCTATGGAGTTATATAAAAAATCGCCGGAACAGGCTGTTCAATTCCTGACTAAATACAGTGAAACCCAGGCGCAATACGCTTTCGACAGATGGAAAAAGCTGGGAGAATTCTTGGTTATCAAATATATGGATGGTGTTGTCCGTAAAGAAAAAGACGGGGAATTTACCCGAAACGAGTACGGAAAACCTTCTTCACCACAGCGTGTCGGATATCCAAAAGATTTCTATCAACGTGTAGTAAAAGAAACCGGAGACAAATATAAGGTTTTGTACTAAAAACTATAAACTAAAAGCCCCTCCCGAAATGAGGGGCTTCTCGTAAAATCAAAATTTGATAAGATTATATGCCCAAAGGACTAACATATAGTTTCCTTTTCCTGATAAGCATAGTTATACTATTTGTATTAAGCTTATTTCTTGGCTCTGTACCAATACCGGCCAAGGCTGTTTTTCAAATATTGCAAGGAAATGAAGTTGAAAAACAGGCATGGACATATATAATACTCGAATCGCGCCTTCCACAGGCTATCACAGCCCTGTTTTCGGGTGGTGCAATAGCTGTTTCCGGTTTATTACTACAGACTGCGTTCAGGAATCCTTTGGCCGATGCCGGTATATTAGGTATCAGTTCGGGTGCAAATCTGGGAGTTGCTCTCGTTATTCTTTTAATCGGCAATAGCATTGGTTCGGTAGGCGGGTTTGATTTTTCCTATTCGATGAGCATAGTCCTCGGTGCTTTTGTAGGAGCCGCCGCCATCCTCTTTGTTATTATGGGATTTGCCTCTATTATAAGGAATAACGTTATGTTACTCATTATCGGTATTATGGTAGGCTATCTGACGTCTTCCATCATATCCATCCTTAAATTCTGGAGTACCACCGAAGATGCCTATTCGTTTATGATATGGGGAATGGGCGATTTTTCCGGAGTATCTATGGAGCAGCTGCCATTCTATTGTATAGTAGTTAGTATAGGGTTAGCATTATCTTTGCTCTTAATTAAACCACTGAATGCTTTGCTTTTAGGAGAAAGATACGCAGCAAATTTAGGAGTCAGTATAAAAACAATCCGGTTTCTGCTTTTGCTTTGTGCAGGACTAATTACAGCTATAACATGTGCTTTTTGCGGGCCTATAGCATTCATCGGATTGGCTGTCCCGCATATCGCAAGGCTGTTATTGGGGACGTCGAACCATAAGTCATTGCTTCCCATTACCATATTAGCCGGTTCTGCGATGGCATTACTATGCAATCTGATTTGCATATTGCCGGGGGCAAGCGGAGCACTGCCTTTAAACGCCGTTACACCTATTTTCGGAGCGCCGGTAATTATATATGTAATTCTAAATCAGAAGAGAATCCAATATTTTAATTAAGGCAAGTAATGAATGAAGTAGTAATAAAAGCTCAGAATATAAGTATCGGCTATGCCAAGTCGAAGCAGATCAATGTACTTTATGAAAATCTTTCATTCAATTTATATAAAGGAGAACTTGTCTGCTTAATTGGTGCTAACGGAGCCGGAAAATCGACACTATTACGTACGATAAGCGCTTCGCAACCAGCGCTGAAAGGAAATATACTCTTTGATAATCAGAATATTACCTCTTTGTCAGAAAAAGAATTATCGCGACAATTAGGGCTTGTATTAACAGATAAGACATCTACGGGAGGGCTGCTGGTCAGGGAATTGGTTGAACTGGGACGTTATCCGTATACAGGATTCTTCGGTCAGCTAACTGATAAAGACAGAGATATTGTCCGGAAAGCCATGCAGGATGTAGGTATCTCGCATAAGGCACAATCATATATGGCCGAACTATCGGATGGAGAAAGACAAAAAGCAATGATAGCCAAAGCATTGGCACAAGAATGTCCTGTCGTATTATTAGATGAACCGACAGCTTTCTTAGATATAGAAAGCCGCATTGAGATAATGAACCTACTACACAATCTGGCTATGTATCAGGATAAAACGATATTGCTTTCGACACACGACATCGATATGGCCTTGCTCCTAGCCGACCGATTATGGCTGTTATCCAAGGATAAAGGACTAGCTTCGGGAGTAACTGAAGACATTATATTTTCTGGAAAAATGGATGGCTTCTTTAAAGGCGAAAACATTGTATTCGACAGATATACAGGGAATTTCTTACCCAAAAGAGCCAATGATAAGAAAGTACATCTGAAAGCTCATGGCATATTGTATCATTGGACAAAGAATATACTGGAAAGGAACGGCTTTTCTTTAGCGAAAACCGGAGATGAAAACGTCCTATTTACAGTTTTATCACAAGAAACACCCCCTTCTTTTTCTATTGTTAAGAATAATAATACGATAGAACTATATAGTTTTGAGCAACTTGCAGCTTTCCTAAAGGATATGGTAGCCGAAAGTTAGATATCTTATCTACGTTTCCTTGCCATATCTATACGAAGGAAGATAAACAACAAAATGGTAAAGCCCCACAAGGATGACCCCCCATAGCTAAAGAAAGGAAGAGGGATACCTATTACAGGCGTTAAGCCGATTACCATCCCTATATTTATAATCACATGGAACAAGAAAATACAGGCAACGCAATAGCCATAGACCCGCCCAAATGTACTTTTCTGTCTTTCAGCCAAATAGAACAGCCGTAATATCAGCGATAAAAACAACAACAGCACAAATATCGAGCCCACAAAGCCCTGCTCTTCGCCTACTGTACAAAATATGAAGTCTGTATCCTGTTCGGGTACATATTTCAGTTTGGTCTGGGTTCCATTCAGATAACCCTTGCCTAAAAGCCCTCCTGAACCGATTGCTATCTTAGATTGATTCACATTATAACCAGCTCCCATCAGGTCGTCCTCCATGCCAAGAGTGACCTTTATACGCATCTGTTGATGGGGTTGCATCACATCGGTAAAGATATAATCAATGGAACTGACAAAAATAAGGCTTCCTATTGCAAAAGCAGCAGTCAACAGGTACACTTTAGACCAATGTTTCTTAGCCAAGAACAGAAGATAAATAACCAAGATTCCTAAAGCGGCCAAAGATATGATCCCAAAATCGATATTTACGCCTGATAAAGAAATGAGATATGGGATACCAAATAGCGTGCCCAATCCCAGTATAATATTCCGGGCGGCTGGCTTGTCTTGCCTATAACTGAGTAATAATGCCGCGCATATCAGTATGACAAGTATAATCGTGATAAATTCGCCTGTCGAGATTATACCTACATGCGTTTCAGAGTATTTTAGGCCTACAACAAAGAAGACAACCGCGGATATCCCCAAAAATAAGATAATTCCGGGCAATCCTTCCCTATACAACATCAGGATGAAAACAGTATAAACAAGAGCGGATCCTGTCTCCTTCTGCATAATAATCAGAAGCATAGGCACTATAATGATACCAGCTACTGTAAACAGGTTCTTAGTTGTAAGCAATTTGAAATTATAACTACTGAGAAGCTTTGCCAGAGCCAAGGCCACGGCAAATTTGGCAAATTCGGCGGGCTGTATTTGTATCGAATCCGTTATTTTGAGCCACGAACGGGATCCCCGGATATCTGTAGACAGAAAGATAGTGGCTATAAGAAGTAAAATGAACACTATATAGATGTAATATCCAAGTATGTCGTATAAGTTACTGTCTAGCTTTAATATAATAAAACCAAGCACGATAGATGTACCAATCCAAACCAATTGCATCCCTGCCCTTCCCGAGATATCAAACATACTGGTAGTACTGCCATACTGATAACTTGCACCATATATGCTGAACCAACCGCAAAATACCATTATGAGGTACAATGCAATTGTAAACCAGTCTATACTACTCTTTATATGCTCTTCTTCCCTTCTGTACATCGTTCTCCTTAATTATCTTCGGGGGTTAATGAAAATGGTTGTATAGACGCACTCCCCTGTATTTCTCCGCCTGATTGCATTGTAGATGAGCGGCTAGCATCATTTACCCTGTTGTTCCTGTTCCAATTCAGGAATGTTTGAGGTAATATGGTTGTATTTACAATCCTGTCTTCTATATACTTATCTCTGGCCGGAACCTCTCCTTTCAGGTATTTCTGCAACATCAACCGGCCAATAGGCACACCGAATGTGGCTCCAAATCCGGCATTTTCGACAATCACGAATATAGCGACCTGCGGATTATCCTTCGGTGCAAATCCCATAAAGATAGAGTGGTCTTTTCCATGAGGGTTTTCGGATGTACCCGTTTTACCACAAACTTCTATCTCAGGCAACAGGTTTGCTCCACGGCATGTACCTCCTGTGACAGCACGAGCCATACCTTCAACTATCGACTCGTAATGTTCTTTCTTGATGCCGGTATAATGCGGATTGGTATAGGTTTTATCCAATGGCGTATCTTGTATCTCGCGAACGACATGCGGAACAATATAGTGCCCCCTATTCGCTATTGTAGCAGCTAAATTGGCTACCTGAAGAGGAGTTGCGGTAATTTCACCTTGCCCTATTGCTATTGAAATAATGTTAGCAGGACTCCAGTTCTCCCGTTTAAAAGCTTTTGTATAAAACTTGCTATTAGGGATAAAGCCCCTTTTCTCTGAAGGTAAATCGATGCCTAACGGATAACCGAAACCCATATCTACCATATGATCTTTCCACACATCGAAGGCATTCTGTATATTACCGTATTTTTTATTATTCAGCATAGCTGTAAGGCCATAGCAGAAGTAAGAGTTGCAAGAAGTCGCAATTGCAGGTATCAATGGTAAAGGTGAACCATGCGCATGGCACTTTGGGCGTCCGCCTAGTGGTGGATAACCGCCTGCACACGAATACATCGTATTAGCAGTAATAATATCCTCCTGTAAAAACATTAGACCCTGAGTTGTTTTAAAAGTGGAACCCGGAGGATACATGCCCTGAATCGCTCTATTGTAAAGCGGCTTTAAGGTGTTATTTTCCAATTCTTTATAACTCTTTATAAAGTTACGTCCCAATAGCATAGACGGGTCGTAGGTGGGAGATGTTACCAGACATAATACCTCACCTGTGGATGGCTCAATCATGACAATACTGCCAACCTTATTTTGCATCAGGTGTTCGCCGTATGCCTGTAGATCAATATCGATAGATAAAGTCAGATTCTTCCCTGATACAGGCGATTTGTCATATTTTCCGTCCTCATACCGTCCTTGTATGCGCCCATGAGCATCGCGCAGTAATACTTCAATACCTTTTTCGCCTCTCAGATATGTTTCGTATGAAGATTCAATGCCCGATTTTCCACCATAATCTCCCCTTACATAGTAGTCATCACTTTCCATCTGCCCTTTGCTGACTTCGGCTACATAACCTAACAGCAATCCGGCATTGTGATAATTATATTGGCGAAGCGCTCTGTTCTGAATAAAAAATCCGGGGAATTTATATAGTTTTTCCTGTAACAACCCGCTTTCCTGAATCGTTAATTGCGTCATGAATGTTTGCATCGTATATGACGAATAACCGGGATTTAAGCGTCTGTCTTTTATTTCTTCTATGCGCTTATCAAACTGTTCCCTTGTAATATTCAAAGACCTGCAAAAATCAAGTGTATCGAAAGGCTGGACTTCCCGTGGAATATATACAATATCGTATGTCGGTTGATTGTACACCAATATGCGGTCTTTCCGATCTGAAATAACGCCTCTGGCTGGATACAACGTCCTGTTAAAGAACGCATTGCCATCAGCCGAATCTTTATATTCGGTATTCAGTATCTGCAAATTAAATAACTGGGCTGCATAGATAAGGATTATCAGGCAAGCTATCCCTCCCAGAATATATTTTCTTTTCGAGAAATCTAGATTGTCTTTTGCCATGAGTTTTTCTTCTTAAAAGAGAAACCTTCGAATGCAAATATCAACAAAGATGTGAGTATAGTCGACAACCCTATTCGCAGCAGAAGTATTTCGAGGTTGAAATATGAAAAAGATTCGATGGAAATGAGTACAATGTGATGAACCAGCGTCAGAAAAACAGCATACTTGATAAAAGCACCTCTTAATAAAGAGAGGCTCGGCGTCTGTTCGGTATAGTCATCAACCATAAAGAAAAGTCCTTGTATAGGCCTGCGGACAAGGCCCGCCAAAGTTGCGGCAGCAGCGTTTATACCCGGAGTATTGCAAAATATATCGATAAGCAATCCCATCAGGAAACTGAATAAGAGTACGAGATTCTTATTACTGCCGATAGGTAATTTTATAATAAAGTAAACATACACAAAGGGAACACCATAACCAAGAAATGAAATCCGGTTAAGGACTAATACTTGTAATAAAACAAGTAAAACAAACATGATAACATACTTGATATTACTACTTTTGAACATTCTTTATTTTTTGTTCTAATTCCTTATGCTCTTCGTCTTTACCTCCTAACAGGAGAACACTCTTTAACGCGCCAAAATCGGTAGATAATTTGACCTTTAAAGAATAAAAATTATCATTCGTTTCGCTCTTAAAATCCTCAATTATCCCCACAAATATGCCTTCGGGAAAAATATCGGAGAAACCACTGGTAACAATCGTGTCTCCTTTTTCAACCTTCTCATATTTAGGGTATTCAGTCAGGTTGGCATACCGGGGATCTCCTCCCTCCCATACCAATGTACCGGCTGTATTGGAATTCAATATCTTGCAACTAAACCGGCTATGGGGATTAAGTACCGGCTGTATGACCGCATAGTTAGGCGTTACATCCCTTACTACCCCCACTATACCCTGCTGGGAAACAACACCCATATCTATTTGCACTCCGTCGTTTTTACCCTTATTGATAATAATGAAGTTATATATCTGGGAAATGGTATTATTCTCTACGCGTGCAATGATATTCTGTTGTTTTAGTACGCCCAACGAGTCGGAGATAAAGGCATTAGTCTTTAATGAATCATTTTCCAGATCATATATATAATTCTTAAGCCCGGCTATTTGCGCCTGTAACTCCGCGTTCTTTATCAATAACTCCTGATTCTCTGTTCTCAGCCCAAAATAGGATAAAAAGCCTCCCGATATAGCATACACTCTTCCGGTAACTTCATTGGAAGAATTAAAGAACACACTCTTCTGAAAAGAGTTTGTACTGAATATAAAATAAAAACAGATTATTTCAAGAAAAATAAAAGTAAACCAATGGCTGTTTTTTCTTAAAAAATTAATCAGGTTATGCATTATCTGTAATTATCTAGAATAATTGCTTTGTCTTCCGGTTAACCTACTGTTACCTGCTTATAATAAACAAGATACGAGGCAACCTGTTATTAATTGGTTATTTGCAAAATGTTAAAAAGTGACAAAAGTGACACTTATTTTATACATTCTCCGTGTTACTTTTCTACTTTTCTAAAAATAGTGTACCTATACATTTACATACCTGTACCTACTTCTTATATTAGATAATTCTATTCTTAAATAATACAAGAAAATGCTGTACAGTTTGTCGTATTATCGCATCAGGAAGTTAAATTTCTCAATATTCTTTAAAGCGATACCTGTACCTTTGGCCACAGCATGAAGCGGATCTTCGGCCACATGGAATTCGATACCGATTCTATCCGAAAAACGCTTGCTCAGGCCTCTTAACAGAGCGCCACCGCCTGTAAGATAGATACCGTTACGTACAATATCGGCATACAATTCAGGAGGAGTTTGCTCCAACGCGCTCAGAATAGCAGAGTCCATTTTAGATATTGATTTATCGAGGCAGTGAGCCATTTCCTGGTACGAAACAGGAATATCCATCGGCAAAGATGTCATTCTGTTAGGCCCATGTACGATAAAATCCTCAGGTACATCTTCTTCCGGTAATTCGGTCAATGCTGCACCAACAGCTATCTTGATATTTTCGGCAGTACGTTCCCCCACTTTGATATTATGCTGGCGTCCCATATATTCCTGAATATCTTCGGTAAGGTCGTCTCCTGCAATCTTTATCGATTTATTAGAGACAATACCACCCAGAGAAATTACGGCAATCTCGGTAGTACCACCGCCTATATCTACGATCATGTTCCCTTCGGGCGCTTCCACATCAAGGCCAATACCCAGAGCTGCTGCCATCGGTTCGTAAATCATATACACATCGCGCCCTCCGGCATGCTCGGCGGAGTCTCTGATCGCACGCGTTTCCACCTCGGTACTACCTGATGGGATACAGATTACGATCCGTAAAGACGGGGAGAAAAGACGGCCTTTATTGTTAAACATCTTTATCAGCCCGCGAATCATTTGTTCGGCCGCCGTAAAATCAGCAATAACACCGTCTTTCAACGGACGTATGGTACGTATATCTTCATGGGTTTTACCATGCATTTGCCTGGCCTGTTCCCCTACTGCTATTACCTTTCCGGTCTTTCGCTCTAAAGCCACTACTGATGGCTGGTCTACAACAATTTTGTCGTTATGGATGATAATGGTATTGGCGGTGCCAAGGTCCATTGCAATTTCTTGTGTAAAAGAGAATAATCCCATATCTGTTTATATTACCGATTTTAATAAATACTCTTAATGTTTAAAATGACGGATGCCTGTCATAACCATAGAGATATTGTGTTCGTTACAATATTCGACTGACAGGTTATCTTTTACTGACCCTCCGGGTTGTACCACTGCTGTAACGCCTACATTTCCCGCTATTTCCACACAATCGGGGAAAGGGAAGAATGCATCTGACGCCATCACTGCCCCTTCCAGGCTGAATCCGAACGAATTAGCTTTTTCAATTGCTTGCTTCAAAGCATCTACACGCGATGTCTGTCCTGTACCGCCTGCACAGAGTTGCTTGTTTTTTACCAGAATAATGGCATTGGATTTAGTATGTTTTACTAATTTATTTGCAAAAAGCAGATCTTCTTCTTCCGTTCCCTGCAAAGCCCTGTTGGTCACAAGTTTTAAATCGGAGGAAGACTGTATGCTTAAATCCTTATCCTGAACCAGAACGCCATTCAGTAATGAACGGAATTGCTTATCTCCCTTCAATGGCTCTTTCTGAACAAGAATAATACGGTTTTTCTTTTGTTCCAATACCTCTAACGCATCTTTATCATATTCCGGGGCGATGATGATTTCGAAGAAAATCGTATTGATTTCTTCTGCCGCAACTTTGTCTATCTTTTTGTTGCTGACAATAATACCACCAAATGCCGAAACCGGATCGCCTGCTAAGGCATCTTTCCATGCTTCAACGACTGTAGGCCGCGAGGCGATGCCGCACGCGTTGTTGTGTTTCAAAATAGCTACGGTTGTCTCGTCAAACTCACTGATAAGGCTCACGGCAGCTTCTATATCCAACAGGTTGTTATATGATATTTCGCGCCCATGCAATTGCTCAAATAAAGCATTGAAGTCGCCATAGAAAAGCCCTTTCTGGTGAGGATTCTCGCCATATCGCAAATGCATGGCGTTATCTTCGGCATAACGGAAGGCTGTTCCTTCGTTGTTATCCATATAGTTGAAAATAGCCGTATCGTAAGACGATGAGACGGCAAATGCTTCTTTCGCAAAGAATTTACGGTCTGCAATATCCGACTTGCCATCTTTAGACTCCAATAAGTCCGCTAGTGGCTGGTATTGACGTTTCGATGCAACAATAAGTACATCTTTGAAATTCTTAGCCGCAGCGCGGATTAGTGAAATTCCGCCTATATCAATTTTCTCTATTATATCTTGTTCGTTTGCGCCTGATGCAACAGTTTCTTCGAAAGGATATAAATCTACGATAACCAAGTCTATTTCGTGTATATCGTATGCTTTAATCTGTTTCATATCTTCAGGCAGTTCCCTCCTGCATAATATCCCGCCAAAGATTTTCGGATGTAATGTCTTTACACGTCCACCTAAAATAGAAGGATAACCGGTCATATCTTCTACCGCGTCACAAGGAAAACCCAGTGATTCAATAAAATTCCGGGTTCCTCCTGTCGATATAAAGCGAACTCCTAATTCATTTAACTTTTTTAAAATTTCATCCAATCCATCTTTATGATAAACTGATACTAGCGCTGTTTTAATTTTTTTTTCTGAAGACATGGTGTGTTAATAACGTATTTTTAGGGGTACAAAGTTATAAAAACTATTGTTATTACTAGCCGTTTTTAATATAATTTTTGATGAATAAATTATATATTGAAAACATCTTTGAAATTCACATTTTTTCGCATCAAAAGCTCTTATTTAGAGCCCAGAAAAAAAATCTAAATATGCAATCAGTTACACGTTTCTTCGTACGGACATATATCGCGACCTTCGAGTTGAATCGTCACATGTTTTATCCCGAATTCTTTATTTATCAGCTGCTTTGATTTTTCCAGAATTAAATCGCGATCGGAGTCCGGTCCAACCTTCAAATGTACTGTCATCACCGAAAAATCGGATGTAATCATCCAGATATGCAAATCGTGTATATCCACTACCCCGTCTACCGATTTCAGGAGGTTTATAACTTTTTCATAATCAACATCCGACGGCTTAGCCTCCATCAGTATATTGACGGATTCCTTCAATACATGCCATCCACTATAAAGGACTAACAAAGAAACAATCATACTGGCTATCGGATCTGCTATATACCAGCCAAACAACATGATGAGTATGGCGGCAACAATAGCCCCTACAGAGCCTAACAAATCTCCTATAACATGCAGAAAAGCGCTTCTGACATTCAGGTTTTCTTTCGTTGAGCCTTGCGAATGGAGTATATATGCCACAATAACATTAATGACAAGCCCGATAATAGAAATTGCCATCATCCCCTGCCCTATTACATGAGGCGGTTCTGAGAGCCGGTCGATAGCTTCCTTGAAAATAAAGATGGCCAACAGCACCAGAACAATGCCATTTAATAATGCTGCTAATATTTCGAAACGTTTATAGCCGTACGTTTTGGAGGGTGTCGCAGCCCTTGCGCCAAAGATAAGGGCGCTTAAACTAAGGCCGAGAGCAACGGCATCGCTTAACATATGGCCGGCGTCGGAAATCAGCGCCAGGCTGTTTGTCAGGTATCCTCCTATAAATTCAACAAACATGAATCCGGCAATCAGGAAGAAACTGATGGTTAAGGCCTTTTTATTGGCATTATGGGTATGATTGTGTCCTCTATGTGAATGAGAATGCCCATGACCGTGGTTCTGTTCTTCGTTGTCATGATTATGTTTCATCATTTATTGTTATTTAGAATTATTAAAAATAAAAAAGCAAGGGTAAAGTTACATCTTTTTCCCTTGCTTTAAATATTTTAAAGTATAAATTTACTTACTTAGAAACTGTTTAAATTTTATACGAATATTTTATTATACCTTTTTCTTCGTTCATTTTTAGTCTGTTTTTGGCTGTTTTTTCCTTTCTCTCAACTCAAATAGCCCGCTATTATCGTTTCGAGAAAAAAAAAATCAGCTCTAAAACAGCTCTAAAAATTTGAACGAATAAAATTTAAACAGGTTCTTAGTCATTCATTGAAATGAGGAACTCTTCGTTATTTATTGTTTTCCTGAGCCTTCCTTCGAGGAACTGCATCGCTTCTACCGAATTCATATCCGACAAGAAGTTGCGAAGCACCCACATCCTACTAAGTGTATCATTATCAAGCAACAAATCATCCCTACGCGTACTGGATGCAATGATATCCACTGCCGGGAATATACGTTTGTTTGATAACTTACGGTCAAGCTGAAGCTCCATATTACCTGTACCTTTAAATTCTTCAAAGATAACGTCATCCATTTTAGAACCTGTTTCTGTCAGGGCTGTAGCTATAATGGTCAACGAACCGCCGTTTTCGATATTACGAGCCGCACCAAAGAAACGCTTAGGTTTATGTAACGCATTGGCGTCAACCCCCCCGGTAAGGACTTTGCCCGAAGCCGGCTGCACAGTATTGTAGGCACGAGCCAAACGCGTAATAGAGTCAAGTAAGATAACAACATCGTGCCCGCATTCTACCATACGTTTTGCCTTATTCAATACTATTTCGGCAATTTTCACATGGCGGTCTGCCGGTTCGTCAAATGTAGAAGCAATCACTTCCGCATTCACACTACGCTCCATATCGGTTACTTCTTCCGGACGTTCATCTATCAGAAGCACAATCATATACACTTCAGGATGATTGCTTGCGATAGCATTTGCAATGTCTTTCAACAGTGTGGTCTTACCCGTTTTAGGCTGGGCTACGATGAGCCCACGTTGTCCTTTCCCTATTGGTGAGAATAGATCAACTACCCTGCATGACAAATTATCGTTTCTTCCCTTCGTCAATTTGAATTTCTCATCCGGGAAAAGAGGTTTCAGATGGTCGAAAGGCACACGGTCGCGCACTTCATCGGGTGTACGTCCATTTATCCTGTCCACTTTTACAAGAGGAAAGAATTTTTCGGATTCTTTCGGAGGACGAATTGGCCCTTCTACGATATCTCCTGTTTTTAACCCAAAGAGACGTATCTGAGATTGGGATATATATATATCATCGGGCGACGACATATAATTATAATCGGATGAACGAAGAAAGCCATATCCTTCAGGCATTATTTCGAGCACTCCTGTAGCAGATAGAATACCTTCAAAGTCGAAAGATTTTTCCTGTGGCTGGTTATTTTGCTTTTGGTTTTGATTACTTTGTTGAGCCTGCTTTGTTTTTACAGGGCTTTCCGGAATTATTTCTACGGCAGCAGCTTCCGCATCTACTTCTAAAGGGGATAACAAAGGTAGCCCTGGAACGGGCTCCTCAACCTGAGGTTCTCTCACTTTATTTGAGCGGAATACCAGTTGAGTAGGTTTCACTACTGTAGGTTGTGGCTTAGCCTCGGCTACAGGTTTTGCTTCTTTTTCTTCTGTTTTTTTAACAATTTCTTTCTGGGGGGCTTTTTCCTTTTCAACAGGAACTTCTTTCCTCTCTGCTACTACCGGAACTTCTTTTTTTACTTCCTGAACCTTCGGCTGCGGCTCAGGTTTTGGTTGTTCTTTTTTTGTTGGAGTGGCGGTAGGTGCAGATTGTTGTTGTGCAGTTGAAGGTTGTGCTGTTTGTTTTGTTTGAGGCTTGCTCTTAGCCTTTTCTTGTTTATTCTTAGCGGCAGATTGAGATTTTTTTTGTTGTTGCTCTATTCTTTCTTCGCTTTGATAACTTTCAGAATTTTTGTTTTTAGCTTCTAAAATAGCCTGCTCATCAAGGATTTTGTAAATCAACTCATCTTTTTTATATGCATCGGGACGTCTTATCCCAAGCTCTTTCGCGATGGTTCTTAATTCGATAGTGAGCTTTTCATTAAGCTCAAGAATGTTGTATATACGCATGTATATCTATGTTAAAATAATAAATTTATAATAAATTTTTATGAATTTAGGGGCAATGCCTTTGTATAAAACTTGTAATATTTATGGAACTTTTAATTAAAGAAGATAATAATTTAAGGTTATTATCTAAGGTCAAAATAGTTTGCTGATGGCTTTTTTATGGCATCTATCCAATATTGCCCACTGATTTTATAGGGGATAACCCTCTCCTATTTATTCAAATATAAAAACAATCCGGAATAAACTCGTGCAAAGATAATAAAAGAAATTAATTTGAGACATACCTTTTCTATTAAATTATTTGTTTGATCCAAATATTTTCTTTTTCCTTAGGTCTATGAATACCGCAATATAATATAGATGTATCAGAGTTAATAATGCGAATCAGTATTTGCTTTTGTTTAAATTATATGTTCAATTACATTAGTCGTTTTGCGAGACTCGGCATAACATGAATTTTTAATTCAGTTCTGCCCTCGCTACTTAAAACGTTCTTTTATTTTTTATCCTGCGCGCAATCACAGATTGCTTACCTTACTTTTGGCCAAAGCTCCAAAAGTAAGCAAAAAAGCATTGCGCCCCGCTTCGCCGTACGACCCACCATCGGTTTGCCGGCTGAATGAAGTGATGAAAGATTCATCATTCTACAGATTGGGAAATCTTGCTTAAGAGCGCCCGCACTTCATTCTACGCCGCCTGCACCGGGTGGGTACCCCGTACGCTTGCTAACGGCGCTTGCTGACGCCTGATTTGCAGGGTCTATCCTCTGTCTTGACGTTGCGTTGCGACTCCGTGCATCTGTTCCGCAGGCGGGGTACCCACCCGGTGCAGACGGCGTGAAACTGGATGTTGTCCGAGCCGCAGGCGAGTTTCGTCCCGTTTAGCCGGCCAGCCGTTGGTGGGTCGCCGAGGGACAAAGCACTAGCCTTTTGCTTCCTTTTGGGCAATGCCAAAAGGAAGCAAAAGCCCGGGAGGGCGTGGCAGTAGGGAGCTTCGGCCAAAAGTAAGGAAAGCAATCTGTGATTGCGCGCAGGATAATTGAACTATTATATTATTCATATTTTCAACTACTGATTGACATGAATAATAAATGCGAATAAAAGCATGTCTTCGCAGGAGGTAAATAATAAAATCAATGTCATTCGCCTCTTACGGAGGCGTTTTTTCCTTGCTGTTCATTTCACGTTTTTTACCCGTGGTTATCCATATTAGCCCACTTCGTGGGCATGGAACGCTGAACAAGTTCTGGTTATAAAACAGGAAACAGCTTTGAATATCAGACTGGATATAATTTAAATAGTTTACGGAATATTTAAACATTTGATTATCAACATATATCAACACAACTTATAAAAAGGTATATTGATTCTTTAAATTAAAGGTTTATCTTTGTGCCCCATAATAATAAACTTCATAAATCTCAAAAAATAACATGATAACCGATATTGAAATAGCAAGAAGTATAGCTCTCGAAAATATAAATAATATTGCCGGAAAGATTGGAATATCATCTGAAGATATACATAATTATGGGAAGTATATAGCCAAAATACCGGTTTCCCTTATAAACGAACAAAAAATAGTAAAGAGCAACCTTATTTTGGTAACTGCTATTACCCCAACTAAGGCCGGCATAGGTAAGACGACAACGTCTATTGGGTTAGCTTTGGGATTAAGCAAGATAGGGAAAAACGCTATTGTAGCTTTGCGCGAACCTTCTTTAGGGCCATGCTTTGGTATGAAAGGCGGTGCAGCAGGAGGCGGGCATGCACAGGTTTTACCAATGGAGGATATTAACTTGCACTTTACAGGTGATTTTCATGCTATAACATCGGCTCATAATATGATTACGGCCTTATTGGATAATCATCTGTACCGGAACAGAGGAACGGATAGATTCCTGAAAGAAATAGTATGGAAAAGGGTTTTGGATGTGAATGACAGAAACCTGAGATATATCGTTTCCGGACTGAATGGCGCTGCAAATGGCGTACCTACCGAAACGGGTTTCGAGATTACTCCTGCATCTGAAATTATGGCGATCTTATGCCTGTCAAAAGATATTGACGATTTGAAACGAAGAATCGGCAATATTATACTTGGCTATACTGCCGATAATAGTCCGTTCACAGTAAATGACCTTGGTGTTACCGGGGCCATTACCGTGTTGCTAAAAGATGCAATAAATCCAAATCTGGTGCAAACTACAGAACATTCGCCTGCTATAATACATGGTGGACCTTTTGCGAATATTGCTCATGGATGCAACTCTATTGTAGCTACTAAGATGGCGATGTCGCATGCGGATTATGTAATTACAGAGGCAGGGTTCGGGGCAGACCTGGGTGCTGAAAAGTTCTTTAATATCAAATGCCGTAAAGCGGGAATATCGCCAAAACTTACCATAATAGTAGCTACAACACAAGCTTTGAAAATGCATGGCAATGTACCATTGGAGGATATAAAGAAAAAGAATACAAATGGCTTAATTAAAGGCTTTGAGAACTTAGACAAACACATTGAGAACATAAAGTCTTTCGGGCAAACAGTTGTTGTTGCATTAAATAAATATGATTTTGATTCGGATGAAGAAATCCTGTTAATAAAGAATCATTGTATGAAACTGGGTGTAGGTTTTGCCCTGAATGAATCTTTTGCTAAAGGAGGCGATGGCGCCATCGCTTTAGCTGAAAAGGTCATGGAACATATAGATTTAAAACCCTCGCAAAGATTGTCTTACACATACGATGATACAGATTCGATAGAAATTAAGATAAAGAAGGTAGTTACAAAGATATATGGTGCGGCGTCTGTTTCCTTTAGCAGCAAAGCAAAGAAAAAAATGGAACAAATAAACAGGATGAAAATAAACCACTACCCTGTTTGTATTGCCAAGACCCAGTATTCTTTTTCAGACAATGCCAATATGTATGGCGCCACAAAAGGTTTTGAGTTTACTATAAACGATATTGTCATAAATAACGGCGCTGAATTTATCGTCGCTATTGCGGGGGATATTATGCGTATGCCCGGTCTGCCAGCAGAACCGCAAGCGAAGCATATAGATATTATAAATGGAAATATTGAAGGCCTTAGTTGAGCCTTTAATATGAGATTTTATATAACGAAAGAGGCTGTGTAAAAAGTCAAAAAAAAGAATAATTGCGATTGCGGGCTTTACGCACAATACACTTACAATGCACACTATATCCTTGTAGATTTCGTATCAGGTACGGAATGGCAGGCTTTTGACACACCCTCTTAAGTATTTGTGAGATTCTGCGAATTGGAGCCTAGTTGTTGATTGTTGACAATCAGAAATTTATACTTTGGAGATCTGTTATCATAGGCCGGCGTTTATATTTCTTTCAACAGCCTTTCCAATTCTTTTATATCGTTTTTCACTCTTGCTGTTTCTGTTTTCATTATCAAGCACCATTTTAATCCTTGTTTATATACAAATACAAAACTCGGCGCCCATCTTCTTGTCCGAATTTGTATAATTTCAAAATCGTTAAAATGCTGTCTGTCTATCACAAATTCAAGCTCATAATCTAATTCTGTTCGATTAGTCCAATAATCGTGTAGGAATTTGTCTTCTGCAAGTTTTTCAATTACAAAATCTCTTTCCAATGTTGCAGAAAAATACGATTTTTTACCGATTTGAAATTGATAATTTGTTACATTGTCTCTTGAAATCGCAGTCAATATCCATGGCGAAGGAACTTTTTTAATCGAAAATCCAAAATCCGTTGTTAACTCATTAAGTTTTATTCGCTGTTCTGCCTGTGATTTCTTGGGTTGTATTTTCGATATTTCAGGCTTTTCCAAATAGTAAAACTGTTCTTCAACATTTCCAAGAATTTCGCAATCACAATATCCACCATATTTCCTAAACCACTCTTTAAGAGAAATAAAATCAAGTTTTTCCTTTGCACAATATTTTTCAAGTAACGATAAATTGCCTGCACACTCGGTTTGGGTTAATTCATTGTCAAGAAAATCAAAAAGCGGAAGAAAGTCCGTTTCCTTCATGGGTAACGATTCTCTAAACTCTCTCATCTCTTTTTCTTTAAATGCCTTCTTCATTGCTTTCTTGTCCATATATTTTGTTTTAGTTCGTTGTTACTACGTCTGCCAAGCTTGCACCCAATATCACACACGCAACTTGGCGTTTGGGCAGGATTTTCCGCACAAAGTTTCAAATTACCCGCTGTCCCCCGTCTGACGCCAAACCGCTTGTTGTGTGTTGGCATTTTTATTTGTCTGACTCTTTACTGTTCTTTATACTATCTAAATCTATTTGCCGATACCTTCCACCAACAAACACAGAGATAGAGACATAAGGATTATTCCATTCATTTGGTAAATTAATATTACAGGAAATGCTGTCATTTGTTTTATCATTTCTTGCTTCAAAATGATAACGGTCTAGGTCTTTTTCATTATTTCTCCACCGCTCTATCTTTAAATCATAATTATTTGAAAATTGCTCAAATAAACTCCAAATTTTCTCTACATTTTCTTTCTGTAATACCACTTCTGCAAAATATCCGTATCCGCTTCCTCCTCTTTTTTTAAACCCATTCTCATCTGTTTGATATACATTTATGCACATTTTTCTCTTTTCCCATTCGACGTTATTAAATGGGATTTCAGGCGATATTGTCTTTATAAAGTCAGAAATATCCTCTTCCCATATTTTTTTTGCAGATTCAAATGAGATATTTTCAAATGCAGGTATAGATTTATAGTGTCCGTTCATTTCCTCGTTGTCATTCATTTTCTACTATTTTTTATCATAGACTTTTTTCGCTATCTGTTTTGTGTCCGTCAAATTTTCTGTCTTTTCTTGTATTCTAAGTTCGCTAAGATTCATTTCCAATTATCTATTTACTCGTTCATTGTTTTCATTTATTCCAAAATATTCTAACCTATATTTGTTTCGTGCATCTTTGTCAAGTAACAGAACTGTTTTGGGGCGTTCAATCCCTTTGAGCAACATTTCATCATAATATGTATCTTTGTACAGCACATTCCACGGTTTCAGTCCGTAATAAGCATTACATAAATCTAGTAATGTAGAATCTCCTGAGAATACTTCACTCTTTAATTCTTTCATACTCGCGAGAAGCTCTGCATTTAATAAAACTTTGAATGTTTTATTGCTTAAATATTCGTTATCTGTATTTTCAACAGCAATTACTCTACTTGCTTTTAATTTATAATTCTGGGATGGGTGAAATCCCCCGCCTTTAGGCGGAGAAATTATATATTTGTAAAAATATAATTTTTATGCAAACATATAAAAGTGGTTCACACACCCGCTATGACATCAAATATCATATAGTTTGGATAACTAAATATCGGCGTCCGGTTCTCGAAGGTTCGGTTGCCGAACGAACCCGCGATTTGATACGTCAAATATGTATACAAAATGAAGTAACTATCATCAAAGGTCATGTTTCAAAAGACCATATACATATCTTAGTATCCTCTAACCCAAGTTTGTCCATCAGCCGTTTGGTTCAAAAGCTCAAAGGAGCCAGTTCTCATAAGTTGTTTCAAGAATATGCTCATCTTCGTAAGCAATATTGGGGACAACACTTATGGTCACGAGGTTACTTTGTAGCCACTACTGGAACCGTAACCGATGAAATCATAAAAGAGTACATTGCCAATCAGGACAATGAATTACCTGACGATGATTTTCGGATAGGTTCTTAAGAAGACTTAAAGTCTTTCTCTGTTAGATGGCTTTAGCCTTAATCAGGACTTTTAGTCCGTTATATAACCCACCGCCTCTTTAGGCGTGTGGTAATTTAGTTCCTTTTTTGTCAGATTGTCAATTATCTCTGCTACTTTAAAAATAGTATCTGCACTTCGACTGTCAATATGCGTATTGTCCGCTTCGTAATCAATGTTCGGCTTTGGGTTCAAATCTGAACACTTTTTCAGTTCATTTTTCAGTATAAAAACTGCTTCGGATTGGCATTCTACTCCAAAAAGACTTGTCAAATCTTGGAAAATTGAAAAATATCCAATCGTTTCGTTTGGAAGTTCAATTTCAACATTTCCGTATTTTATGAATTCATTCATTTTGTTTCATTTTTTGCTGTCGCCCAATGGCAGGTAACGTCTGGCGTATTGGCGTAGTGCGGGGGTACACGAATGTTCGCGCCCGCATTACAGCAAACCGCTTGTTTGTGGCTGGTGTTCATGCTTTTATCGTTTGAATATAACATGTAAGCTATCCTGATATTGTTGATTTTTCAATGTATAAACATGTAAAATTCATTTCTTCAAGTTTTTTGGCTGTTTCTTCGTTACACATCAGCCAAGTATTTTGATAACTTTTTTTTCCTGTCCCGTTTATGCGAAAGACATTGAAGAAATCTGTTTTTGAAGTTATAGGATTCCGCACATCAATATATTGGTCTGAATATAAGTGTACCAAATCTACTTCTTTTTCAGGCAACCATTTTGCCTTTTTTAATCTTGGTTTTCCTGTGGACAATGTTTTCTCAAGCGGATTTTCAACCCACATTACTTCGTTAAATTTCAATCCTGTAAATTTCTCAGTAAGTAATTCTGCAATGTGTCTGTGTGTAAAAATTCCTTCTTGAAGTGAAGCGTCTTCACCATAGCAACCGATAAAGGCTCCAACTTTTGAGCCGACTACACCATAAGCACTTTCGTGCGACCACATTACTTGTGTTTTTTTACATTGGGTTGGTATCTCCAAATGTTTTTTCCCTTTCCAAGTTACCGCAACAGTAACATAAGAAAAATCGTCATCAACCACTGATTTTACATCTAATTTATAGGCTGTTATTGAACTCATAATTTCCTTTTCACGATTTTATTTGTTTCTTGTTTTACGCACTTTGGCGAGCTTGCCACTAACGGACGGCGGCTGTTATTTACCTGAATATCATTAACTTTTTCGATCGCAGATCTACCAATGCTGCCAGGAATCTTTCAATGCTAAAATCAAGGCTTTCAGAACGCAATTCAGAGGGGTAAGAGATAAAGCTTTTTTCTTGTTCAGATTAACAAAATTATATGCATAAATTTAAAATCCCTCAACTTTTTTCATTGATCCTGAAATTTATACTTTTAGTCCTTCCACCACAGAGGACGTAAGTCTTTGGACATTGAAGGAATAGACATTTTCTTTCAATAGCGTCCTAAATAAAAAGTGAGAGGTTTTCGTTTTCTGTTCCTTAAAGTTACCTTTGAGGTGCAACACAAAAAACGAACCTCTCATGGCAAAAATAACATTATTCGCTCAAATTCTTAGCAAACT
>NZ_QVMO01000109.1 GCF_010501055.1 Dysgonomonas sp. 521 | reverse complement strand
AGTACATCGTGGGCAACGGGAACCGACCTGAGCGGTACATTCACCGTATCGGTAAAATACCGTGACGACCTGAACAAGCCAAGTGCCGAGAACGGTGCAGGCGGCTTAGACCGCAATCAGGCATTGAAAGCCGAGCTTTATGTAGTGTATAACAACCAGGCGGACGGCTTGGGTACCGATGTGATGCTTAAGCTTGATATATCGGTGCAAGATTGTACTTGTTGCCCGGGATATTTTGCTATCGGTGGGGAGTACACTGTGTTGCCGTCTGCTCTGGATAAGGATGGTTATCTGAGTTATACAACGTCTACCCAAACTTTCGATCAGATATCCGCTAAGTTCGAAGCTACCGGTAAGGATGTTTGCTTCTACAAGACCGATGCCGTGAATTCGAGTGGTACGTCTGTAACCGACACTTGGAATGACGCTCAGGTCAATGGTGGATGCGCTAACGGTTTTCATGGTACTACCAGTTACATTGATACTGAGCACCGCGCTATGGGTTGGAGACTTCCTACTATTGCCGAGTTGGGCGCGTTGCAAAGTATCCATGCTGCACTGTCTACTCAGCCTACTTCCGCACCCAATACTTCCAACCTGCGTACTGACACCTACTGGAGTAGTACCGAGTCCAGTGGTACCTACGCATGGCGCTGGGGCTTCTACAGCCAGTATGCGATCAGGTACAGTAAGACGCGCACCAACTATGTGCGTTGTGTCAGGAGTTTTTAACTAACAATCCAGCCCCCTCCGGCTCCCCCAAGGGGGAGAGTAGGTTCCTCCCCTCCGGGGAGGCAAGGAGGGGCTTTATATCCCGCAGGTGGTTGGTTCTGCCTGCGGGAACTGGTAGGGGCGACTTGCCGGTCGCCCGTTGATACAAATGTTTTTTGTTCATTTCGGGCGACCGACAGGTCGCCCCTACGATTCATCCACCCGTAGGGACAGGGTTCTACCCTGTCCCTACGGTGATAAAAAATGAATAGGATTATTATTGTCCACTGTCAATTGTCCACTATCAACCTCGTCCTTTGCAACCCCCGAAGTTCTTACTATCAGGATTTGCAATCCGCATATAATAACCGGATGGCAGATTCAGATAATAAGCAGGGGATTATAAATCCCCTGCAACGATAAAGGTAACTTGCTGGTAATTCAATTAAAAAAATGTATATTTGAACGATTATAATAAAAGATACGATATGTTAGAAAAGATACACGAAACCGCGTCATTTATAAAAAGCAAAGTTGAGGTTATTCCCAATATAGCTATCATTCTGGGAACAGGGCTGGGCGAACTGGTGCACGAAATAAGTGACAAAAAGGAAATGCCTTACGAGGTAATACCTAATTTCCCCCTGTCTACAGTAGAGGGGCATAGTGGCAAACTGATATTCGGCAAGCTGGGAGGGAAACCTGTTCTGGCCATGCAGGGACGCTTTCACTACTACGAAGGCTATACGATGAAGGAAGTAACATTCCCTATTCGCGTGTTTCAGGCGCTTGGTATTCAATACTTGTTCGTATCCAATGCGTCTGGCGGTATGAACGGAAGCTTCGATATAGGCGATATTATGCTTATCGATGACCATATCAATATGTTCCCTGAGCATCCGCTGCACGGAAAGAACTATAAAGAGCTTGGCACACGTTTCCCCGATATGAGCGAGGCGTACAACAAGGAACTCCGGCTGATGGCTATGGACATAGCCAAAGACAATAATATAAAACTTCAACACGGTGTATATGTAGGTACGCAAGGCCCTACGTTCGAAACCCCTGCCGAGTACAACTGGTTCAGGATTATAGGCGGCGATGCCGTGGGTATGTCTACCGTGCCGGAGGTGATCGTTGCCAATCATGCCGGAATGAAGGTGCTGGCGTTCTCTATCATTACCGATATAGGCATCATTGGCAAGATAGTGGAAGTAACGCACGAAGATGTGCAGGAAGCCGCCAAAATAGCCCAGCCGAAAATGGCATATATCATGCAGGAGGTAATAAGAAGGCTCAAATAGGGAGGCACGGATAAAAATCTGAGACAGCATAAAAATGAACGAAGAAAAAGGTATAATAAAATATTCGTATAAAATTTAAACAGTTTCTAAGTCCACGAAGTGGGCTAATCATGGATAACTACGGGTACAACCCGTGGAAAAATCGGATAGGGAGAGGCCGTCTCCGTAGGAGGCGAATGACATTTGTTTTTGCTGTTTGCCTCCTACAGAGACATATTTTCCAGCCAGTCCCTGCCACGGGTTTTGCCCGTGGTTATCCACCTTCAGTCCCTTCGGGACAATAAGTTACTGTGTTTTTTAACCCTTGATTCGCATATTTTACTAAGTAACTGTTTAAATTTTATACGAATATTTTATTATACCTTTTTCTTCGTTCATTTTTAGTCTGTTTTCGGCTGTTTTTTCCTTTCTCTCAACTCAAATAGCCCGCTATTATCGTTTCGAGAAAGAAAAAAGCATCTCAAAAACATCTCTAAAAATTTGAACGAATAAAATTTAAACAGTTACTAATTACTTACAGAACACAACTTAGTATATAATATGAAAACACGTTATTTTTTACTGCTTATATTACTGTCTATTCCCGGTATTTCCTTTGCACAGGAAAAAGTAACTCTTTCTCAGATAAATAAGGAAGTACAGACAGGGGATTATAATAAAGCAAAGGAGTCAATTGATTTTTATATCGCTCAGAATAACCTTCCGCCTGAACAGGTTTATGGCCTGAATTCATTAAAAGATATCCTGGACAGGATAACGATTGATTTCTCGAAAAGCAAATCTGATGTTATCGGATTTATAAAGAAATATTACCCTGACGTGGATGATAAAATGCTGGCGGGGTGGGAGAGTGAGAAGTCTCTGGAATCGACAGTGATCAACGGGGAAAAGAAATATTTCGGTAGGGGAGCCCCTAATCTTTTCAGGATAAATAAGCAGGCGATCGGGCGCAAGCTTGAAGTAGACGGCTACCAGAAGGACGGGGTGCAAAAAGTGCTGGAAACGCATCTTCCGGCTGTAGTGAGTGAGCTTAAAAGCAATAATAAGACTCAGGCAAAACCGGTGAGAATGAAGGTAAAATATTCGGTAACCCTGAAACCCAACGTTGTACCTGCCGGAGAAATGGTGCGTTGCTGGCTGCCTTATCCGCGCGAAGACAACCACCGGCAAACAGATGTGAAGCTGCTGTGGGTAAACGATGATAATTACATCGTGGCACCATCGGATTATGCGCAGCGCACCCTGTATATGCAAAAGGTTGCGCAGAAGGATAAACCGTTGACCTTCGCTTTTGAGTTTTCGTATACTTCGGCGGCAGAATGGTTCAATATAAAGCCGGAAAACGTAAAGCCTTATGATGTTAGATCAGATTTATATAAAGAATACACTGCCGAACGCGAAACCCATGTGACCTTCACCGACCAGATAAAGAAACTATCTAGTCAGATCATCGGTAATGAAACGAATCCTTACCTGAAAGTGAAGAAGATTTTTGACTTTATCAACGACAATTACCCGTGGGCAGGCGCACGCGAATATTCTACCATAGCCAATATCCCTGAATATGTGATCGAAAACGGCCACGGAGACTGCGGGCAGGTAGCGCTTCTCTTTATTACGCTGGCAAGGTACAACGGCGTCCCTGCCAAGTGGCAAAGCGGATTTATGATGCACCCCGGAGGCCTTAACCTGCACGACTGGGCAGAGGTCTATTTCGAAGGCATTGGCTGGGTACCTGTCGACCAGTCTTTCGGCAGGCGCAACCTGGATATGGGTAACGATATCGCATACTTTTTTGCAAACGGCATAGATGCCTACCGCTGGATAGTGAACGATGATTATTCCCGTCCTCTGTTTCCCGAAAAGACCTATCTACGCAGCGAAACGGTAGATTTTCAGCGGGGAGAGCTCGAATGGCGCGGGGGAAATATCTACTTCAATCAGTGGAACTGGGACTTTGATGTGGAATATTTGGATTAAGGTTTTTACTATGTCAACTGAATATCCGGTTTTGGACAATGAGACAAAGGAGGAAATGCCTAAATTGATAAGGCAGGACTTTTTTGCGCCTAGGGTTATTTGTATAGTGTTGCAACTGATTCTTGTATCTATTGTTCTTACATTATTTCTTTTTCATTTATTTGAATTATTTCTTTTTCTGATAGCTCTTCATGCAGTGCTTTTTTCATGGCTGCTTCGGATTTTTAATAAGTATCTTGATAATTTTGAACATCAGGATTGCCTGCAGGAAGATATTAAATATTTTAGTATAGGTGTATTCAGTATGATTTTTGAAATACCTATAGCTTTTCTTGCATATTATTTATCTGATTCTGCTCCAGCGGCTTCTTTCTTTCTTGTTATTATAATACCTTTTATTAATTTTTTACTTTTTTATTCGGTAAACCAACAATTATATGATTTTGAAGATGACTACGTGGGTGGAATAGACGAAATGGGATTTGATTATAATATGGGGCAATTTTTAATAACGACCATATTCTTTCCTGTTAACCTTCCCATAGCCATATTTAATGTTTTCAACAAAGCCAGCAAGTATGCAAAAATTCACGGATTTACAGAAACACAATAATATTTTAACTATGAAAAAATATCTTTTCTTTTCTCTCTTTTTATTATTTACTATTCCTTCTTTTTCTCAGGATATCAAAATAGATATACTGGATGTTTATCCTGCCATTATCGACAATGGCTCAGTTAGAAACGAAGACGGGAAGATTTACCTGAAAGTGCATAAAGCTGAAAGTGAGGAACTTCGTAGAGATCCGCTTGCTGTGGTTCCCGATGAGGCTTATGTAAAAAATATAATGGATGGCTTTTCGGTGAAGCTGGCTACCATAATGGATGGCCTGAAAGATAAAATGGAAGCTGATATAATGGCGTATGTACAGTCACAGCCCGATCCCGAAAAGATTGATCCTGAAGCGTTGAATAAGTATATCATGGATTACGCCTTATCTGTAGCCCGAACAATTTTTATAAAAGATTTCAATTTCAGTGAGGAAATGGCTTCCTATGTGTCAACTACTGTTTTCCAGAAAAGCAAAGTGGGAACGGTTTCATTCAATCTGGCTATAGACTGCAACCGCAATATACTGGAATATAAATCCATCATCTTCAATTTCGCCGATGGCGGCACGGAAGAATTGCAGTTATCGGATGAGAAAAGATCTATAAATGAATCAGATCCCAAAGGCTTTGCATATCGCATCTTTGAAAGAATGTGTTCGCAACAAGACTTATAAGCCGATCAGATTCTTTATAAACAACATTTCTAACTTTATGATTTTGAAATCTTGAAATCTGAAATTTTAATTACAAAGTAGGATAGAATGACTATTTTTGTATTCAATTTAAACAGTTACTTAGATAAATGAAAAGAACAGAGATAGCCAGTTTAGGAGAATTTGGTCTGATTGACCATCTGACAAAAAATATAGAATTAAAAAACGCGAGTTCGGAAAAAGGGGTAGGGGACGATGCGGCTGTATTGTCTTATGCGAATAAAAAGACGCTGGTAACTACCGACTTGTTGCTCGAAGGTATCCACTTCGACCTGATGTACGTTCCTCTGAAACATTTAGGCTACAAGTCTGCCGTTGTCAATTTCTCCGATGTATATGCCATGAACGGGCAACCGAAACAGGTGACGGTATCCTTGGGTATCTCAAAGCGTTTCTCCGTTGAAGATTTGGAACTATTTTACGATGGCCTTGCCCTTGCCTGCCACGAGTATGGCGTAGACCTTGTTGGCGGCGATACTTCGGCTTCGCTTACCGGCCTTGCTATCAGCATTACCTGCCTTGGCGAAGGCGAAGAAGGCAAAATTGCTTACCGTAACGGAGCAAAGGAAACCGATCTGGTTTGTGTATCAGGCGATCTGGGCGCTGCCTTTATGGGGCTTCAGCTGCTTGAGCGCGAAAAGGCTGTATATGATGGAAAAGACGATTTCCAGCCGGACTTTACAGGGAAAGAATATCTTTTGGAAAGGCAGCTAAAACCCGAAGCACGGAAAGATATCGTCAGGTTCCTTGCAGAAGAGGGGATTGTGCCTACTTCGATGATCGATATTTCCGACGGATTGTCTTCCGAGCTAAAGCATATCTGCAAACAAAGTGGGGTAGGGTGCCATATATACGAAGAGCGCATCCCTATCGATTATCAGACAGCCATGATGGCCGAGCAGTTCAATATGAATGTGACCACCGTGGCCATGAATGGGGGAGAGGACTATGAACTGCTGTTTACTGTTCCATTATATCTGCACGACAAGGTATCTAAGATAAAAGGCGTGCATGTAATAGGACATATCACGAAAGAAGGGAACGGACTTGTTCTTGAAACCCGTGACGGTACAGAGATAGAACTGAAAGCACAGGGCTGGGATTCGATAGGGGAGGAGTGAAAAGCAAAGCAAAATAAATACACAGTACAGCTTTTTTTAATTTATTATTAGGCTGAGTACATAACAAAGAATATCCATTCGAATTTAAACATATTACTATGTTGCCCGAACGGTGTTTCAGCCTGATTTCTTCCCGAACGCCCTTCGGGCTACGTTTCGCTCTTGTGAGCGATACTTCAACCCTTGATTCGCATTAACATATAATTTTTTACAAGCCACAGAATTTATAATAAAGATTCTGAGGCTTTTTTTATCAAATAGAAGTATATAAACAACTATTTTGTATTTTTGTCATTCGAAATACATTACAACATACGTAAATATGGAAATTGCAAGTAAATACAATCCTGCCGAAGTAGAGGATAAGTGGTATAAATACTGGTTAGAGAATAAGTTCTTCCATTCCGAACCGGATAGTCGCGAACCTTATACAATCGTTATTCCTCCGCCAAACGTCACAGGTGTGCTTCACATGGGGCACATGCTGAACAATACCATACAGGATATACTTGTACGCCGTGCCCGTATGATGGGTAAAAACGCCTGCTGGGTTCCCGGTACAGACCATGCCTCTATCGCTACGGAAGCAAAGGTGGTGGCTAAACTGGCAGCAGAAGGTATCAGCAAAAACGACCTGAGCCGTGAAGCGTTCCTCGAACATGCCTGGGAGTGGACTCACAAGCATGGAGGTATCATCCTTGAACAATTAAAGAAATTGGGAGCATCCTGCGACTGGGATCGTACCTGTTTTACAATGGACGAAAAACGCTCAGAGAGTGTTCTCAAAGTCTTTGTGGATTTATATAACAAAGGACTTATCTATCGTGATACAAGGATAGTTCATTGGGATCCAAAGGCGAAAACTACAGTATCAGATGAGGAAGTAATATACAAAGAGGAACATAACAAACTATATTACCTAAAATATTATATTACAGAATACAAAGACGAAGATAGTTATATAGTAATCGCTACAACACGTCCTGAAACAATTCTAGGAGATACAGCCGTTTGTGTAAACCCCAATGATCCTCGTTATACATATTTGAAGGGCAAACAAGTCTTTGTTCCTCTAATAAACAGACCTGTCGATATAATAATGGATGATTATGTTGATATGGAATTTGGAACAGGCTGCTTGAAAGTAACGCCTGCTCATGACGAAAATGACTATAAATTGGGGCAAAAATATCATCTGGATATAATTGACATATTTAATGATGATGGAACTGTAAATGATAGTTATATTAATGATGATTATCATTTATTAGAGGTTGCTAAATCTTATGTTGGTATGGATCGTTTTGATGTCCGTAAAAAGATAGTAAAGGATTTGGAAGAAGCAGGACAATTACTTAAAGTTGAAGATTATGTAAATAAAGTAGGTTACTCGGAACGTACAGATGTTGTGATAGAACCTAAGTTCTCCATGCAATGGTTCCTCAAAATGGAACATCTGGCAAAACCTGCACTTGATGCTGTAGAGAATGATACAATCAAATTCCATCCGGCAAAATTCAAGAATATGTACCGCCACTGGATGGAGAATATAAAAGACTGGAATATCAGCCGCCAGCTATGGTGGGGACACCGTATTCCGGCTTATTATATAGACGCCCCCCTCAGTCCCCCCGAAGGGGGAAGCTGGGGCTTTGTAGTCGCCGAAAATGAAGAAAAGGCTAGAGAGTTGGCTATCGCCAAACACCCCTCCCTAGGAGGGGCAGGGGGAGGCTTCGATTTACGTCAGGATGAAGATTGTCTTGATACGTGGTTCTCGTCATGGCTGTGGCCTATATCCGTATTTGATGGTATCAATCAGCCGGATAATAAGGATATACAATATTATTATCCTACCAATGACCTTGTAACCGCTCCAGAGATTATATTTTTCTGGGTGGCACGTATGATTATGTCGGGATACGAATATCGCGGAGAAGCTTGTTTCCACAATGTATATTTCACAGGTATCGTGCGTGATAAGCAGGGACGCAAGATGTCCAAATCGCTGGGTAACTCGCCCGACCCTATCGAACTAATGGAAAAATACGGTGCCGATGGTGTGCGTATGGGTATGCTGCTGACGTCGCCTGCGGGTAACGACCTGCCATTCGATGAAGGCCTATGCGAGCAGGGACGTAATTTTAATAACAAGATATGGAATGCATTCCGCCTGGTGAAAGGGTGGGAGGTAAGCGACTCTATAGAACAACCCGAATCATCAAAAATAGCTATTGAGTGGTTCCGGAATATTCTGGCAAAGACTGTAGCAGAGCTGGACGATTTGTTTGGAAAATACCGCTTGTCAGAGGCACTGATGTCTCTGTATAAACTGTTCTGGGATGAATTTTCTTCGTGGTATCTTGAGATGGTGAAACCGGCTTATCAGCAGCCGATAGATAAGAAGACGTATGAAGCTACATTGGGCTTTTTCGATTCCCTGCTTCGTTTGCTGCATCCGTTTATGCCGTTTATCACAGAAGAACTTTGGCAAGCTCTGAAAGAGAGAAAAGAAGGAGAGAGTATCATGGTATCCGATATGCCGAAAGAGATGACATTCGATGCCGGTCTGATAGATACTTTCGAAAAAATAAAAGACGTGATTGCCGGTATCCGTACGGTGCGCTTGCAAAAGAATATTCCAAATAAGGAAGAATTGTCTCTTGAGGTTATAGGCGATTACAATGCAGCATTCAGCAGTGTTATTTCCAAAATGGGTAATCTCTCATCTATCGATACCGTTAGCGAAAAAGATGCTACTGCGGCTTCGTTCTTAGTGGGTACAACCGAATATTCTATTCCACTGGGTAATAATATAGATGTAGAAGCCGAACTGAAAAAGCTGAACGATGAACTGAAATACCTCGAAGGCTTCCTTAAATCAGTTTCAGCGAAATTGAGTAACGAAAAATTTGTTGCTAACGCCAAACCTGAAATTGTGGAAAACGAACGCAAAAAACAGGCGGATGCTGAAAGCAAGATAAAAACAATACAAGAAAGTATTGCTAATTTAAGTAAATAATAATCAGATTGATAAAGATAAGGAGCTGCACATGTAGCAGCTCCTTTTTAATATCCAAAAAGTTGCAAATAAAACTATTGAAAAAGAAACTATAATGATTAATGCCCTGTATCTCTTATATCAATGGATCATCTTTGTTCCGTTATTAATCTTAGCCACTATTTGGTGTACACTTACTATAATCATTGGCTCAACCTTCGGGAATAATAAATTCTGGGGTTATTATCCCGGCGTAATATGGGGAAGATTTGTATGTGCAGTTGCATTGTTGCGAATTAAGGTTAACAGGAATAAAAATCTGGATAAGAACCGGTCGTATGTTTTTGTAGCCAATCATCAGGGAGCCTTTGATATTTTCCTTATTTACGGTTATCTCGACCATAACTTCAAATGGCTGATGAAGCAAAGCCTGAAGAAAATGCCGTTAGTCGGTTTCGCTTCGGCAAAAGCGGGGCATGTATTTGTTGATTCCACTACCCGGAAAGGCATTGTGGATACAATGCGCAACACGAAGAATACCCTGAAAGACGGGATGTCTACAGTGGTCTTTCCGGAAGGGCACCGTTCGCCGGACGGGAAGATGGCAGAGTTTAAGAAAGGAGCATTTCAGACGGCTGTAAGCCTGAAACTTCCGATTGTGCCCCTGACTATCGACGGCGCATATAAAGTGCTGCCAATTCATTCGTGGAGAATGAATCCTGCTAAAATTAAATTAACATTCCATGACCCTATAGAGACTGCAAATCTCAAAGCCGACGATATTTCAGACCTGATAGACAAGGTATATTCCATTATTGAATCTGCTTTGCCGGAAGAGAATAGATAGAAGTTTTTTATTTATAAAAATAATTATCTATTACAAAGAGGTCTTTGATATCAATAGTTCGTTATAAATAGATATAATTGATTGATTTTCAACAAAATAAGCATTAAATAATTTGGATAGTTCGCTGATTATCAATATCTTAGTAGATTGACCAAAATCTATAAAGTAATGACAACCAACGAATATCCAAATGCTAATGCATTTATACTTAATACTTTAAGTTCAGATATTTTTTCAAATATCAAGCAGACAAGAAAAAATTTTATATTCCACCTGCTAATGTTTTATTTATGCATTAAAGGTAAAATAAATTTCTTGCAACTTGCTCGTTTTTCCCGGTACTGTGAACAATATTTTAGAATAAATTTCGAGAATATATTCAATTTT
>NZ_QVMO01000108.1 GCF_010501055.1 Dysgonomonas sp. 521 | reverse complement strand
AATGCTTCGGCCGAATCATTCAACGCTAAAATAAAGGCTCTCAGAGGACAATTCAGAGGAGTAGCAGATATTAAGTTCTTTATGTACAGGCTGGCGGTGCTATATTCATGATATATGACAAGGGAAATCAACCAAGAAAATCCGCTGAGCCACGGTTTGCACACAACCCCACTGTCTTTTTATGTCTTTTCTCGTCCTATTGTGTCCACTATGTAAAAAGAAAAATCCTATTAATCTATTGATTAACAGGACTCTTGTCTCTTAATTGAAGTTTCTGTCTTTTGTTGACTTCCACCAATTTTATGTCTTGGTGGGCGTTGACGGATTTCAAATATTCCATCTAACCCGTATACTGTCAGTCATTTAACTATCGGAAAATGTATTCTACTCACTCGTTACTCACTCTGTTTTTAGAGTGGTTTTTTAGAGAACTTTTCCTCTTTAAGTGATAGGACAAAGGTAGAAATAAATTTATAGAAATCCTAATTCTTGTTTTGTTTTTCGCTCAATAATACATATTTTTATGTATCTTTGTGCGAGAAATAAAATCCAAGAAGAGAATATGAGTAAATATATCGAAGAATTCCATAAACTCAAAATCTTCCATAAAAAAGATATCGTTGCATTGACTGGTGACGAAAATGCAGCAAAAGAACTTTTACGAAGGTATAAACAGCAAGGGTTAATATCACAAGTAAGGCGAGATCTCTACGTTGCAACGGATTTGGCTACAAAAACCAGTTCCGCTTCAAAATACGAAATAGCCAGTCAAATAAATTCTTCCTCTTATCTATCCTATCATGCTGCATTGGAATATCATGGTCTGGCTCATCAGGTATTTTATGAAATGCAGGTTTCATCTAAAAAAAGATTCAACAACTTTGAGTACGATGGAATTAGTTATATTTATTCGGAATCAAAATCGGATGCCGGAGTTGTTATTCCTCCTGCCGATACACTAATCAGAGTAACCGATTTGGAACGTACTGTTTTAGATTGTATTAATCAAATAGACCGAAGTGGAGGACTGGAAGAAATGATAGAATGTTTTGCCCTTATCACTTATATTAATGAGAAGAAACTACAAGACTATTTGCAACAATTCAATAAACAGGTTCTTTATCAAAAGACAGGATTTGTTCTTGGCTACTTTCAAAAGGAAATGAAGTTAAGTGATGCTTTCTTTGATTTTTGTAAATCCAAGATTGGGAAAAGTATCCGTTATTTGACAGGTCAACAGGAATCCAATGTGTATTTTAGTGAATGGAAGCTTTACGCTCCTAAAAATATTCTTTCATTTTTAGAACAAGGAGGAAACATCAATGTATAATTATAGCAAAACTGATTTGGAGAGAATCGCTTCCGGTACAGATTTTATCCGGGATAATCTGGAAAAAGTGTTCCGGCTTTGCAACATTTTAAAACACTTAAATGAAAATCCGTTATTTGCAGAACATTTGGCATTAAAAGGAGGAACTGCAATTAACCTGACAGTTTTTAATCTTCCACGCTTATCGGTTGATATCGACTTGGATTTTACCAAAGAGTGTTTACGGGAGGAAATGATGACAATCCGGGAGAATATCAATCAGGATTTTCTGAACTATATGTTTACGCAGGGATATGCGTTAAGTCCTAATACGAAAAGTCCACACTCTCTTGATTCATGGGTGTTCTATTTCCAGAACGCAGGAGGGAATAAAGATAACCTGAAAGTAGAGATAAACTATTCTTTACGAAATCATATCTTGCCAATAGTTGAAAAGAAAGTGAATATAGACTTTCTACAATTTGACTCTGAAGTAAAAACCCTTTCTACCCTTGAACTATTTGGGAGTAAAATCAAAGCTCTTATTGAGCGAACAGCTCCCCGGGACTTGTATGATATTCACAACATGTTGAAATATAATATCATCCATCCTGATGACATGAACAAACTCCGAAAAATTATATTATTCTATCTTGCTGTAGGAGGAAGTGATAAACCTTCAAACAGTTATAGTTTTGAAAGTATTGATAACTTGAAATTTGCACAAATTAGAAGTTCTTTACTTCCTGTCCTCAAGAAAAGCGAACGATTTGACTTTGAATCAGCGAAAGTAGAAGTGAAAGAGTTTCTTATGAAACTAATGGTATTTACTGAAGATGAAAAGTCCTTTATCGAAAACTTCAACAATAATATCTATCGACCGGAATTATTATTTGAAGATATCGAAATTGTAAAACGGATCAAAGATCATCCAATGGCAATTTGGAAGATGAGGAATAACAAATAACAAGATTTACATGTCCGAATTATATGTGATTTTTCGGACAAACCACAAGAGACTTTGAACACCCTTCGTTCTAATCCGAAAATATTTCCATTTTCTTGGAATGTAATCCAAATTTATTGTTAAAAATTCGTGCTTATTTCCTTTTTGGAGCATGTTTCCCGACTAGCAATCCAATACTCTGTGGCTTTCTTCGCAAACGAACTAGCTTTATGAAAGCTATCGGAGATAGATGAGAAAATAGACAGGCATGTAAAGGATTAAAAAATACCAGCTTCGGTACAAGAACAAAGCGGAAGCTTACCTTGCTTTACTTATTCCTGCTATAATAGTTGTAAAAGAGGGGTTTAGCTTACATATTAGTCCTCAATGCAATAGATTTAAGATTAAAATGGTATCTTTGGTGATTAGAAATAGAATAGCTCTTCAAATGGTAACGCAAAGTGAACAAATATTAGAAAACGGTTTGATAAAGACCTTGCAAGACAATGGATATGAGTATATTCAGATCAAAGAAGAAGAAAACTTATATGCCAATTTTAAATCTCAACTCGAAAAACATAATAAAAAACAATTAATATTACATAATAGAGAACGGTTTACTGAAAAAGAGTTTGAAAAGATACTTATTTACTTAGAGGGTGGAACCCGTTTTGAAAAAGCCAAAAAACTTCGTGACTTATACCCTCTTGAGTTGGAAAATGGAGAACGTATCTGGGTTGAGTTTCTTAACAAGAGCAAATGGTGTCAAAATGAATTTCAGGTTTCCAATCAAATCACGATTGAAGGACGAAAGACTTGCCGATACGATGTTACAATTCTTATTAATGGTCTACCTCTTGTACAGATAGAACTCAAGAAAAGAGGTGTTGAGTTGAGAAAAGCATATGACCAAATACAACGTTACCACAAAACCTCTTTCAGCGGGCTGTTCGATTATATACAACTATTTGTAATTTCCAATGGGGTTAATACTCGTTATTTTGCTAACAATCCGAATAGTGGTTTTAAATTTACATTTAACTGGACTGATGCAGAAAATAGACCCTTCAATGATTTAAGTATGTTTGCTAACTTCTTCTTGGAAAGATGTAATCTTGGAAAGATGATAAGCAAATACATTGTTCTACATGAAGGGGATAAATGCCTGATGATACTCCGTCCTTATCAATTCTATGCAGTAGAAAGGATTCTTGATAAAGTTCAGAATTCTAATAACAATGGATATATTTGGCACACAACAGGAGCGGGCAAAACATTAACTTCTTTCAAAGCAGCCCAATTAGCATCTGAAATCGATGGCATAGATAAAGTCCTTTTTGTTGTAGATCGTAGAGATTTAGATACTCAAACTCAAGCAGAGTATGAAGCTTTTGAACCAGGAGCAGTAGATAGCACTGATAATACACTTGAATTAATTAAACGTTTGAGTGGAAGCTCTAAAATTATTATTACTACTATCCAAAAACTAAATACAGCCATAACCAGAGATTATTACAACAGGTATTTACAAGAGGCTATCAATCAGAAAGTTGTGATGATTTTTGATGAATGCCATCGTAGTCATTTCGGTGATAGCCATCGAAATATCGTTCGTTTCTTTAAGAATCTGCAGATATTCGGATTCACCGGTACACCCATCTTTGTCGAAAATGCCAAACAGGAGATAACAACTAAAGAGGTTTTTGGAGAATGTTTACATAAATATTTAATAAAAGACGCAATCGCTGATGAAAATGTTTTAGGCTTTCTCGTTGAGTATTATAAAGGAAATGACAAACAGGTTATTGATTACGCAAATGAAGTACGGATGAAAGAAATAGCTAAATTCATTCTTGCTAATTTTAATAAATCAACATTTGATGGTGAATATAATGCTCTATTTGCAACACAGTCAATCTCAATGTTATTACAATACTACAAAATATTTAAAGAATTAAATCCCAAAATCAAGATAGGAGCAATATTTACTTATGCGGCAAATGGTAATCAGGATGATGAACAGACCGGAATGAATCAAGGATTTGCATCCGAAACTGTAGAAGCTGACGAGTTACAGCGTATTATGAATGATTACAATCAAATGTTTGGGACAGCTTATTCGACTGAAAACTTTAGGGCTTATTCTGATGATATTAATTTGCGGATGAAAAAGAAGAAAGCTGATATGCCGCCTTTAGATTTGTTGTTAGTGGTTAATATGTTTCTTACTGGTTTTGATGCAAAAAAATTAAACACGCTTTATATTGATAAAAATTTAGAATATCATGGACTTCTCCAAGCATTTAGTCGCACAAATCGTATACTTAATGAAAAGAAACGTTTTGGGAAAATAGTCTGTTTTCGTGATTTAAAAAACAATGTAGATACAGCTATAAAACTTTTTAGCAATGATAATCCTATCGAAGATATCATCAGACCACCTTTTGAACAAGTTAAGAAGGAATTCAATGAATTACTTCTAGATTTCAAAGAGAAATATCCTAATATAAACTCGATTGATGGACTGAAAAGTGAATATGACAAGCGGGATTTCGTATTAGCTTTTCGAGAAATTATAAAGAAAAGAGCAGAAATACAGCTTTATGAAGAATTCGACAAAGACAATACGGAGCTTGTTATGCAGGAGCAAGAATTCGAAGACTTTCGAAGTAAATATTTGGATATTGCCGTTGGAAATATAAATATCACCGATACAAATATTGCAGCAGAGCCAGAGATTCCTTACGGAGATGATAGAACACTTGACGATATAGATTTTTGTTTGGAATTACTTCACAGCGATATAATCAATGTGGCTTACATTTTGGAACTTATTGCGGACTTGAATCCTTCCGCTGATGATTATCAGGAAAAACGTCAACAAATCATTGATACAATGATAAAAGATGCGGTAATGCGGAATAAAGCAAAACTGATCGATGGTTTTATCCGTCAAAATATAGATGACAATAAAAATGGATTCGAAAAGTCTAAGGCTGATGGTTCTATCGATCTTGAAAGTAGACTAAACGAATACATGAATAAAGCAAGGGAAGAAGCCGTAGAGTATCTTTCTGATGAAGAGGATATAGATAAGGAAGCATTAATTCAATTCTTACAGGAATATGATTACCTACAGCGAGAAAAACCTGAAATCATTCAAGAAGCAATCAAAAAGAAAAAAGTAAAATTAAAAGAACGTAAAACGATTCAATCTCGTATATTAAGAAAGTTACGAGAAATTATTAATTTGTTTAATTGGGAATAAGCATATATGAGTATATTCAGATTAGTAGGGCAATTTGATATTGTTAAAGAGCTCCCTTTCAGATTTGAAAAGGATATCCAAACATTAGTCGAAAAAAATGTGGATATATTATTGCATTTGGAGTTCATTCGTTCAGAATTTTCTCTGAATAATTTTAGGATTGACACTTTAGCTTTTGATATAGAAACGAAATCATTTGTTATTATAGAGTATAAGCGAGACAAGAATTTTAGTGTTATAGATCAAGGATATGCATATTTGTCTCTAATGCTTAACAATAAAGCTGATTTTATTCTTGAATTTAATGAATCTAGACAAACGACATTAAAGCGTTCAGATGTGGATTGGTCTCAATCAAGGGTGATTTTTATTTCTCCTCAGTTCACAAATTACCAAAGAGAAGCTATCAACTTTAAAGATTTGCCTATTGAATTATGGGAGATAAAAAGATTTGAGAATGAGACTATTTCCTTTGAACAAATTCAAAAGTTTTCTGCAAAAGAAAGTATTAAGACTATTTCTCGAAGTGATAAAACAGTAGAAGAAGTAAATAAAGAAATAAAAGTATATACAGAACAAGATCATTTACAAAAAGTTGATTTCGAAACCAGAGAATTGTATGAAAATGTAAAAGAACGACTAATGTCATTGGCTGATAATATCACAATGCAACCCAAAAAACAAACAATTGATTTTCGAATTGACAACAATATTTTTTGTGATATTATTTTACAAAACAAGAAATTGAAAATATATGTAAATCTTAAAAGTGGTGATTTGCAGGATCAAAAAAAAATAGCTCGAGATGTATCAAATGTAGGTCATTGGGGAAATGGCTCCTATGAAATTAAACTCACTGATTTAGATGATATTGATTACATCATTAGTTTATTGAAACAATCTTTAAGAAAAAACAGAAAATGAGTGAAGAATTACAACAGAAACTGCGTGCTCAACTATGGGCAGTCGCAAATACATTGAGAGGGAATATGTCGGCAAGTGACTTTATGTATTTTTCATTAGGTTTTATTTTTTATAAATATCTTTCGGAAAAAATAGAGTTATATGTAAATGACGAATTAAAAGAAGATGGTTGTACTTTTCAAGAAGCTTGGGCTGGCAATGATGCCGAGCTAAAAAATGATATAAAAGAAATTTGCATCGAAAATCTAGGTTATTTTATACAGCCGGAATATCTTTTTTCTACAATTATAGGAATGGTTGAGAAAAAAGAGAATATTCTTCCTGCTCTCGAACGATCCTTGAAACGCATAGAGGATAGTACTACCGGACAAGAAAGCGAGGATGATTTCGGAGGTCTTTTTTCCGATATAGACTTGGCTTCTCCCAAACTGGGAAGGACTGCTGACGACAAAAATAAATTGGTCAGTGATGTGCTTATTGCATTGAATGGAATAGATTTTGGTCTTGAAGAAGCGGAAGAAATTGATATTCTTGGTGATGCTTACGAATATATGATTTCTCAATTCGCGGCCGGAGCTGGAAAAAAGGCGGGAGAATTCTATACGCCTCAGGAGGTTAGCCAGATATTAGCTGAAATTGTAACTACTGGAAAAACACGATTGAAAGATGTATATGATCCAACTTGTGGCAGTGGTTCTCTTCTGCTCCGCACAGCTAAAAGTGGAAAAGCAGATGTGATATACGGGCAAGAAAAGAATCCGACAACTTTCAATCTTTGTCGCATGAATATGCTTTTACATGGAGTAAAATACAACGATTTTGACATTCAAAATGGAGACACATTAGAAGCTGATGATTTCGGAGAAAAACAATTTGATGCAGTTGTGGCAAATCCTCCTTTTTCTGCCACGTGGAGTGCTGCAAGCAAGTTTAATAACGACGATCGTTTTAGTTCTGCCGGAGTACTTGCTCCAAAATCGAAAGCTGATTATGCTTTTATTCTGCACATGATTTATCATTTGAATGAAAGTGGAACTATGGCTTGTGTAGCTCCACATGGGGTATTATTCAGAGGCAGTTCGGAAGGAAAGATTCGTCAATTTCTGATTGAAAAGAAAAACTTTATTGATGCCATAATTGGTCTACCGGCAAATATCTTCTATGGAACAAGTATTCCCACTTGTATCTTGGTTATTAAGAAATGCCGTAAAGAAGATGACAATATTCTTTTTATTGATGCCAGCAAAGACTTTGAGAAAATAAAAACTCAAAACAAACTTCGCCTGGAACATATCAATAAAATTATCGAAACTTACCGTAATCGTACAGAGATAGAGAAATACAGCCATTGTGCAACTTTGCAAGAAATTCGAGACAACGATTTCAATCTGAACATTCCTCGTTATGTAGATACTTTCGAGGAGGAAGAAGAAATTGATATTCACGCAGTAATGGCTGAAATCAAGGAACTTGAAGCCAAGAGAGCTGAGTTAGATAAAGAAATCGAAGTGTATTTGAAAGAATTGGGACTCGTCCTTTAATTTTTTCTATCTGAAATCCTTAATGTTTATAGCTAAGAAAATAAATGAGTGCAATGAAGCAAGATAGAAAAGAAAAAGGCAATGTTCCAAATTTGAGATTTCCAGAGTTTACAGGAGAGTGGGAGACCGTGACATTAGGAGAATGTTCAGAATCCTTAGATTACGGAATGAATACTTCGGCAACCGAATATGATGGGCATAATAAATATATTCGGATTACAGATATTGATGAAGCATCATCAAAATACCTGTCAGATAATCCAGTTTCTCCTGATGGAGAATTACTCGATAAGTATTTAGTAGAAGATAATGACATTTTATTTGCTCGAACAGGAGCAAGCACTGGTAAGACTTATATATATGATAAGATAGATGGAAAGCTTTACTTTGCAGGCTTTCTAATTAGAGCAAAAATAAAACAAGAATACAATGCACTTTTTATTTTCTCTCAAACTCAATCAACTACCTATGATAAATGGGTAAAACTTATGTCAATGAGATCCGGACAGCCGGGTATAAATTCACAAGAATACGCAAGCTATAAAATTTGTTTACCATCAAGACAAGAACAAGACAAAATAGCACTCTTTCTTTCATTGATAAATCAACGTATTGAAACCCAAAACAAAATAATTGAGAAACTAGAATCCTTAATTAAAGGGCTTGATAATCTTTTATTTTGTAATAGAAAAAGTAAACCCGCTTTGCGATTCCCGGAATATTTAGAAAGTTGGAGAAAAAGCACACTAAAAGAATTTACATCGCGAGTAACTCGCAAGAATAAAGATAATGAAACTCAACGAGCATTAACAATTGCTGCTCAATATGGTTTAGTAGATCAGATTTCTTTTTTCAACAAACAGGTTGCAAGCAACGATATGTCGAACTATTACCTTTTATATAATGGTGAATTTGCATATAATAAAAGTTATTCAAAGGATTATCCTTGGGGAGCTGTGAAGCGACTTGACTCACATGAAAAGGGGGCATTATCAACTTTATATATTTGTTTTAAACCACTGGATAATGTCAACTCTGATTATTTAGTACATTATTTTGAATCCAATAAATGGTATCCAGCTATTTCTGAAATAGCTGGAGAAGGTGCGCGGAACCATGGTCTTTTGAATATCTCTATTGATGCTTATTTCAACACAATGCATTATATCCCTTCATATGAAGAACAAGAGAAGATCGCTTCTTTCTTAAATCTATTATGCCTAAAATTAGAAGATGAGAAAACTACTCTTCATCTTTTCGAGAAACAAAAGCTATATTTTCTGCGACAGATGTTTATATGAAAGAATTTTTCAAAATATATTTCTTCTGCACTTGATATGTAGAAAGAGCCTTGTCCTCGGTTTCTAATTTACGATTAATTGTGTTAAGGATAGAACAAATTTTTTCTTGTTCACACATACTAGGCAAATAAATTTGTATGTTCTCGATAGTTTCTTTTGATAAGCTTGGTACTCCTGATGCTTCGTTATACTGTAGCCAATTTATTGAACAAAAGAGATAATAACAGAAACGAGGTAATAGTCCTTGAAAATTATATGTGTAAAACAAAGTATCAACTGTCCAAAATTTTCCATTTAGAAAAATAGGTCTATCAATCGTACCTTTTCTCCCTATACAAACACTTTCTCCATCATATAGATAGCCATTCACAGATAACATATATCCACCTGTTCCATAAACAGGAGTATCCCCCTTTCTCAGGTGTTTGTAATCTTTACCACTCCCAATTTTGAGAATGTCTCCAATCTTAAACCTTTTCCAGGTTGCTGTCTCTTTAAAGAGAATTTGTCTAATCCCTTTAATTAAGGATTATGCATCTCCTTTGACTGCACTTGTGGATGTACTGTATAACTTCCATAATAGAAAGTCTTTATTACGGTTCCCTGAATTTTCAGATTGTTGGCAACAATATACATATGGAGATTTATTTCATGTAAGTACTGCAAGAAATATAGATCAATCTATAAATCTTATTTTATCTGCAAGTCAAACACGAGGGATGATTGAACGTGATAAAATAGATATTGATATAAAATTTGAACAAACTTCGACTCGAACATACAAAATTGTTCAGTCTGGTAATTATATTATTCATTTGCGATCATTTCAAGGAGGCTTTGCTTTTTCCGAAAAAGAAGGCATCTGTAGTCCAGCGTATACGGTTTTAAAACCAACTCATTTATTGAAATATGCCTTTATGAAAGATTATTTTATATCCAGTCGATTTATAAAAACACTAAAATTAGTCACATATGGTATTAGAGATGGACGATCGATAAATGTTGAGGAATTTTTAAAATTACCTATAGCAATTCCGTCTTTGGAAGAGCAATCAAAAATCGATGAGACACTGATTGCCCTTGAAGATAAAATTTTCAATGAATATAAGCTATATATTTCATTTATAAAACAAAAACAGTGCTTACTTAAAAATATGTTTATATAAACAAATATCTTAAAAGATAATATTTTTGTTGCAAATATTTTTGCTGCAAGTTAGTCTCAATATCAATCCGTCTATCTATTTCTGAAAGAAAATTTCCAATTTTCTTCTGTTCATTTAAATTTGGAATAGAGATTTTAATACGGGCAAAATTGGGATAAAAAAGATACACTCTAACCCCTCCTTCACCATATACATCATAATAGAAATTTAACGTGAGTTCGAAATAAGATAATTACTTAAACATTAGCATAATAGCGATTTTTTGATTAACTTTAAGTATCTAACATTCAAAGTTTAATTAAA
>NZ_QVMO01000107.1:8460-10790 GCF_010501055.1 Dysgonomonas sp. 521 | reverse complement strand
TTCTCTATTCCCTGAAATACAGGGGGCTTACTTTTGATTATGCGAAAAACAAACACTGATATACAAGAGGATATGTCTAAAATAGGCAAGCTTTCGGCTTTTAGCGGACAACAATGATTTTAATTATTGTTTATAAATAGTCTAACACGCACCCCTTCCCTTGCTTTTTATTCTGGAACGCAGCGTACAACATAGGCGTTCGCACGATCGCCAAAGTCGCCCGGGAGGACGGTATTATTGTAGAAGTACAGTTTGTACGTGGTGTGACTGCTGCTGTGGATGGTACTACTCCAATAGTCGCCGTATTGGCTCGCGGCGTGCAGCGAGCCCCACGACAAGTGGCGGTAGCCGGCGGTGGGCAAATAAAGGGCGTCAGCAACTTTATAACCACTGGTGCTGCCACCCCCATTCGATGTGAATTTCCCTTGTTTTGTCCATGTGCTGCCGGAAGTCGATGCTTCGGGTGCTCCGTTGGTCTGATTACCCTGGTAGATAGCAGACCACTGTTTCTGGCTGGGAACCTTCCAACCTGTAGGGCAAGGGTCGGCAGTACCCCTGGCCTGATTGTAATTAGCCGATGTTTCGGTAGTATTATCACCCCAAAGACCGACCATACTCGGATTATTAATCGGTCGCCAACTCATAGGATAGTCGGTTTGCTTTATAAACTTACCCTCACGTGCATTGCCTTCGGCTATCTGCCCGTTTACATCCAAGTCTGCGGCTGTGGCAATTCCGCTTTCTGCAGAAGTATCGTTAGTCGGATAACTTGCACTGGTACGCACCTGATGCCCGTCTTTCTTACGTCCCCACTGGTACAGGTCACCCAGACAATTACACGGGTCGGTATCATTCTCAGCACCAAGGTTGACATGGGCAAAAGCGACTTTTACTGATGGTGCTCCGGCCACTCCGTTTTCATGTCCCCATACATAAATAGGCGACAGTGTGCCTTTGGTAGCCTTTACAACCAGTATATTAAAATCACTCACAGGTTGCACTTCATTATCGTTAATCACCATCTGGCAGGTAATAGTCACAGTCTTTTTATAGTTGCCCAGCTCGTCTTCGGTCAGGACTATATCAGTAGGAGGAGTATAAGCAAAGGTTGCGTTATTTGCTCCTTTTATTAGCTTTGCCGTCTACCACCCACTGGTAGGAGGTAGGTTCAGGCGTATCGCTATAGTTGGCATACAATCTCATCGTTTGGTAGGTAAACATATAGAAGCCGGTACTGGCTTCTACTGCACGAAGGCCAATCTTATAGCCATCTGCATAACCATCTGTACCCAAAGTCTCATCGGTAGGTGATGCGCAAGCCGTTACAGTAGCGCTTGAACTCGGTGTAGGAGGAGTATAAGGCGGATCCTCGTCTTTTATGCAGCGGACGGATAATCCCTCTCCAATCAGAGTTTGGGTTCCCATGTTCACGTTATAAGAACTATGAAAGAGTTTATCGTAAATACTAATATGATATGCTGTATGGGCAGGATTAGCTATGGTGCTGCTCCAATAATGGCCGGAGCCTTCACCTTCGGGTAGAGCATCATAGTATCTTCGATAACCAGCAATTGGCAAATATAAAATATCAGCAATTTTATAACCACCAAGTCTATCATCTGTTTCATGCTTGTTATCTATCCATGTCCAGCGATTGGCAGTAGCTGATGAGTCAAAAAACTCACCCTTTTCTATTATTCCGAATATAGAATTCCATTGTTTCGAGCTAGGTATCTTCCAACCTGTAGGACAAGGATCGCTTTTACCTCTGGCCTGGTCAAGGTTATAAGTGCCATCGCCCCAAAGGTCGAAAGAAAGGTCGATATATGGATTCCATACCCTTGCCTTTATAAATTTACCGTACTTATCAATAACTATTGGTTTTATCTGTCCATTGTCATCGTAATCGTTTATACTAACCTCTGGCAAATCTTCAACTGGATTTAGGCCTATACCTTCCGGAAAAGCATCACCATCGGTAAGGTTTCTTCTGAAGTGTCCTGTAGTAATTCCATCACCATCGGTTTCGCGTCCCCACTGGTACCAACCGCCCATGCAACCGCAAGGATCGGTATCGCCTATTGCACCCAGATTGACATGGGCAAAGGCAATTGTTACCATATCGGTGGCCGGATCGCCCTCTCCATTTTCCATTGCTGTTCCGTTCCAAGCTTTAACATAGATAGGTGATAATTTATCTTTGTCGGCTTTAACCACCAGCACATCGTAGTTTGTACTCTGCACTGTCTTTCCTCCTATTTCCATCCGGCAGGCAATGCTAACGGTCTTTTTCCGGTTGCCCAGCTCATCTTCCTCCAGAGCCAGGTCGG
>NZ_QVMO01000107.1:0-8360 GCF_010501055.1 Dysgonomonas sp. 521 | reverse complement strand
ACTCTGCACTGTCTTTCCTCCTATTTCCATCCGGCAGGCAATGCTAACGGTCTTTTTCCGGTTGCCCAGCTCATCTTCCTCCAGAGCCAGGTCGGCAGGAGGTGTGTAGCTGTAGGTGCCGGCATTGGTACCTGTTACCGTTTGGCCGTCTATCATCCACTGGTACGATGTAGGTGTGCCGTCTTCGTGCGAAGCGGTCAGTTCCATTGTCTGGTAGGTGAACATATAAGGGATGCAGCTCTCTACTGTGGCTTTAGGGTCTATTGCGAGCACCTCGTCTTTTATGCAGCGGACGGAGAGTCCGTTACCTTTCAAAATATCGTCTACCACTCTACCCGCATAATCTTCATATATACCGTAAGCACATGCGTTATAGTCATAAGTAGACGTTGTGGAGGTCCACCAAATACCACTGATTCCTTTACCATACATACCCCCTTCATACACATATCTACCACCGAGTGCTTGCAAAAACAAGGCGTCAGCCACCTTATAACCGCAAATATTTTCTTCTCCAAAAGAGCCTAGTCGAGTCCATTCACTACCAAAAGATTCGGAGGTTATTTCACCTTTATATAGTTCCCATTGTTTCTGGCTCGGAACTTTCCAGCCTGTGGGACAAGGATTGTTTGATGGTTTTGTCCATGTAGGATTGAAATCTTGTGACCCATTGCCCCAAAGTACAGGATCGTCATGGCTAAACCAGTTTGGAAAACCTTGTATAAAATCCGAATGTCCCGGAGGTGCTACATCAGATTCGGTTGAGGTAATACCGCTTGTTATTTTCTCGTGACCGTCCTTAGGTCGTCCCCATTGGTAGAAGTCACCCTGACAATTACAAGGGTCGGTTTCATTTTCTGCACCCAGGTTTACATGAGAATAAGCTATTTTTATCAGGTCGGTAACAGGGGCGCCGATATTGTTTTCTCCATCAAATCCATCTTTCCATACATTCACATATATAGGCTGCAAGTCGCGTATGCCATCGCCATCCTTATCTTCGTCCGGCACATGTACCACCAGCACATCGTAGTTTGCACTCTGCACTGTCTTTCCTCCTATTTCCATCCGGCAGGCAATGCTAACGGTCTTTTTCCGGTTGCCCAGCTCATCTTCCTCCAGAGCCAGGTCGGCAGGAGGTGTGTAGCTGTAGGTGCCGGCATTGGTACCTGTTACCGTTTGGCCGTCTATCATCCACTGGTACGATGTAGGTGTGCCGTCTTCGTGCGAAGCGGTCAGCTCCATTGTCTGGTAGGTGAACATATAAGGGATGCAGCTCTCTACTTTTGCATTCTTATCTTCCGTTACAGGGTTGGATGGTTCTGTTGTACAGCGTGATATCCATTTTTGCCCGTTCCAGAACTCAAGGCAGTTGATTGTTGTGTTAAAGATAGTTAGTCCTTTGGCCAGAGTTGCGGCATAAGTCTTAACTCATTAGAATTTAGTAATGAAAGAAACGAACTCAATCTATTATCGGATTCGATAGATTTTGTTTGTCAAAAGATGATTCATTTATATGATAATACTCCCGATAAAAATAATAAGATGGTATGGGAGAGTGGAATCGCGATCGCTTATATCAATCTGGTAGTGGCAGAAACGATACGGACTGACCCTGATTGGAATAAGGTATCGAAGTATATAGAAAAAGTTGAATCTTTCAATATTCCTGTTAACAATAATATGGCTTATCTCCATTATCTTCATAGAAAAAATGTAGCTTATTCTAGACAAGGGAAATACCAACTTTCAATCAAAGGTCTTTTGGAGCTTTTAGAAATATTAAATTATTCTATCGAACGTTCCGAAACAGACCACGCTCAACGTTTCGAGGTTCTACAGCAGATAACTTACCTGGCTCTGGCAAAGAATTATGAAGCAATAGGGGACTATAAAGAAGCATATAAATATAAGGTGCTGGAAACAGAAAAAATTACAGGACAGGCAAAAAAAGAGATGTATAAAGTTATAAAAGAGGTGGAGACCAAGTATGATGTCAAAGCCAAAGTACGTGAAATAGAAGTTTTGAGAGAACAAAACCTTTATCAACAAAAGATTCGCTATCTGTTTGGAGGAATCAGCCTCTTGCTTTTGGTTATTCTCTCTATACTGATCTATTTATTTAAAGTAAAGTGTAAAGCCGCTTTGAAGGATATGGAGATTATCCAGATGGAAAAAGATGAGATTGAATTGCAGATTAGCCTTAAAGAGGAACAAGCCAGACTTGCAGAACTGGAGAAATACAAAACCTTATCAGAAATGCGATTGATTCGATTAGAGGCAGAAGGTAAAGAAATGGAACTGGTAAGTTTGAGAAAAAGTAAAGAGGAACTGGATAAACAGATAGAATTATATAGCTCTGACTTGGAACGCTATGAAGCATTAATAGCCGAAAACAAAGAGAGAAAAATGACAGAACTCCTGATAGAGGAATTGGTCACATTTATAAACAGGAAATTGGCGAATCGTAAAGATGAGTACATCTCTAAATTAGAACGTATAAATGATAAATTCATAGAAAAGCTTTCGACAAGCAATATATCAAAGACCTACATAAAATATTGTATCTGTTTTGTCATAGACATGGATATGAAAGAAACAGCTCAATTCTTTTCTGTGGAAGTAAGTTCGGTACATGTGATGAGATACAGGCTGAAAAGCAAACTAAATTTAGGCAACGAAATGGATTTGAATTTTTATTTGTGTAACATGTTGCAAGATTCTGTGTCGTGAAATTATGATAAGAATAAGAGAAATTATTCGGGGAAAAGAGAAAAAAGATAGTTGATATGTATATTTGTAGTTGAAAAGTCGTTCTTTGTAATTTGTGCAAGAAGTGGTGAAAGAAAGCGATTCGCTCATTTCTAAATCGTTACCTGTGGGTGGATGTGTTTTTGTAAGTTGCTGACATTTAGACGGGAAAAGAAAATCTTGTGTCTTGCCAGTATGACAGCTTACCGGCTTATCGATCCCGCAGATTGCAGCAATCTCCTTGAAATAGCAGTTGAATTAATTTTTTGGTCTATTTATCAGACGATTAAGAAGAGTGAGTTTCAGAGAGGTAACGAGTTAGTAACAGTTCTTTTGACTGGTGTTTACTTCATTTTGCATCTTTACCAGATAACTCTTGTGCAAAGATATATTTTTTTAATTAATTCTTCTGATATACGGATATGGAATTCTATAGCGCAACCGTTCCCTATTTTGCGGATATATAGATTAGTAATGTGTTGTTTCGTAAGAGGCTCAAAGTTTATTATGTCTTCTTTAAATTTTATTTTTTTTACACAAAAAAAGTTTATGAAATAATATGCAAAAAAAAAAAATAGATTTATACAAAAAAATCACATTTTAGGTGAAAGCCAGTCAATATACTAATTATCTATCTTTTGCTTTTCCCTATAAACTGCTTAATATTCTTATTCGAACCATAAATAACCAGGATATCATCTTTTTCGAGTACCGTATCCGGTTTAGGTATATCCTGTACATCCGCAACGATCCTTGTCTTCCCTATAATACTCTGTTCTTCCACATTTTTTACGATTGTCAGCACAAGTATATTATATTCTTTCCTGAATCCTACTTCCTCTATACTTCTTCCGATAAAGATATCCGGTACAATAACTTCGACAATGCTATAATTCTTGTTCAGTTCAAAAGAATCCACCATTCCCCGAAGAGTAAGTTTCTTTGCCCACCTCTCCGCCGTTTCCTCCTCGGGGCGGACGATTTCGTTTACTCCGATTGCCTGTAACACATTTTCATGTAAAGGATTCAATGATCTTCCGATAAGCCGTTTTACATTCATATTCTTAAACATGGCCGTAGCCATAATATTGGCGCCCTGGTCTTCCCCGATACAGATAATGACGACGTCTGTATTTCTCAGCGGTAACGTTTCTACTGCTGAAGCATCTTTTACATCCAGACAAACCACATGGGTTATTTTATCCTTTAGTTCATTGACACGCTGCATCTTGGAATCTACACCGATTACCTCATTGCCCTGTGCCACCAGTTTCTCGGCAAGAGACGAACCGAAAACGCCCAGTCCTACAATTATATATTTCATAGTAAGTGTTTTTTTTAATTGATTAATATTTCTTCCGACGGATATGTATAATTGGATAATCTTACCTGCTTAAAGAACGCTATAAGCAGTGTCAGGGTCGTTACACGGCCGATAAACATAAGGACTATCAGCACCAGTTTACTTGCCGGACTTAATCCGGATGTTATGCCCAGACTTAATCCGACGGTGCTGTATGCCGAAACAGCTTCGAATATTATATCCAGCATCCTTAAACTTTCATCAAAGTATGAAATAAGCAAGGAGCCTGTTCCCAATACAATAAATGAAAGGGTAATCACAGCAAAAGCCCGCCTGACGGAAATATCCGCTATCTCACGGCTATATACCTCTATGTTTTTCCGGCCTTTGGCTAAACTGATAAAATTAAGTATAGCTATGGCAAAGGTACTGGTTTTAATACCACCACCCGTTGATGCAGGAGATGCGCCTATCCACATCAGTATAATAATAATAACTAATGATGACAAATGTAACTGATTAAAGTCAATAGAATTAAAGCCTGCTGTCCTTGGGGTGGTCGCCGTAAACAATGCCGTGACAGCTTTGCCTATGCCCTGATGAGACTCCAATACATTATTATACTCGTTTATGAAAATCAGAATTGTGCCACCAATAATCAGGGAAAACGTCGTAATCAGATTTATCTTACTCCCCAGTTTCATTACCCATGGCTTGTAAACATCCTTTTTATGATTAAAAATCTGCCGGAATATTCTGCGGATAAGATGTTTCAGATATTTCAGCAGGTTTATAACAATTGGAAATCCCAATCCACCAAGAACAAATAAAAAGATAAGGCTTAGCTGGAAGCTATAATTAGCGACATATCCTGTTTCCATAATACCATGGGGCAGGGTCGAAAAACCGGCATTACAGAACGCAGAAACGGAATGGAAAACTGAAAAATAGATCCGCTCCCCTAAAGAAGGTATCAAAGCCGGGCTCAGGCAGGTAAAAATAAAAAAGGCGCCAACCGCTTCGATACCAAGGGTTATTATCAATATGCGCTTCAAGGTTTTAAATATATCGTCTATCTTATCTATATTGGAGATATCGCCCATCGCCAGTTGGTCTTCGAAGGAAGAGCCTCCTTTAAAGAAGTAGCTGAAATAGCTGGCAAATGTCAATATGCCCAATCCCCCGCATTGAATAAGTAGCATGATGATTGTCTGCCCAAAAACAGTAAAGTCTTTGCTGGTATCCAACGCGACAAGGCCTGTTACACATACGGCACTGGTAGATGTAAAAAGAGAATCTATAATACTGATATTATGTATCGTAGATATAGGTAAAAGCAGAAGGACTGTACCTGTAAAAATCAGACCTAAAAAACTAAGGACAAACAAACGGGCAGGATTTAATCCAATATACTTTATCCGCGAAAACATTGCCTATAATTAAAGATTCATTTAGATTAGCGCATCCAAATATGGTGGAAAATTATTAAGAGGAAAAATAATTACATATATTTCTTCATTTTATTCTCTCAAAATATACTTTTGTTTCATCCGTCTTCAACCGTTCACCTATCCATTCCCTGACTTTTTTCTGGTCAGTATTGTTCAGGTAACGATTGTAGGAGAAGATAACAATACCTGTTTTTTCAGGTTTGATGCTATCTTTTCGGTATACATAGGTGTCCGAATAAGAACAGGAAGTTATCTGTGGATAAAGGACTTTTATCTCCGACAGCAGTTGATTGCCTATCGCCGGTCGATTTTGTATGCTGTCAGATTGACGCCGGCTTTCGGTTATTAAACTGTTGAGGCGGCTTATTTCCTGTTTGAGGGATGCCTCTTTGGCAAGTGACTTGTCCTGATTAGGGATATTTACATTTATAGCCAGTCCCTGTTCCACAGATATTTTCGCATCTTTCAGATAAAAATCATTGGCTTTACTTATAATAGTATCTTTATCGCCATCTGTCAGGGAAGACCCGCCGTAAATCAGCTTAATTTCCCTTTTAGGTGCATTCACTTCACTTCGGAGAAGATAATTCCCCCTGTATATGCTGATATTTTGTGTATATAACTGGGCGTTTGCTTTAAATTTCTCATCCTGGGCAAGGCGATATCCCAGGTATATACTTGGCAGGATAGTGATGATTATTATTGCGGAAATTATCTGATTTATCCTTTTCTTACGGATATCACTTATCTGGCTGTTACGGATCGGAAATTTAAGGAATTGGGATATTATTGCCGATGCAAAAGCAATACAGACAGTATTTATGGTAAACAGATAAAATGCCCCATAAAAGAAAGTGAACTGCCCTGTAGCCAGTCCGTATCCGGCAGTACACAAAGGAGGCATTAACGCTGTGGCAATGGCTACGCCGGGTATCACATTTCCTTTTTGCTTGCTGCTGATGGCAATAATTCCTGCCGAACCTCCGAATAATGCAATCAATACATCATAAATTGTAGGGCTGGTCCGTGCCAGTATCTCCGAATAGGCAGTCGTTACAGGAGTTATGGCAAAATACAATGTAGAAGTAATCAAACTGGCTAAAACAGCAAATCCGAAGTTTTTTAATGACTGCTTAAAAAGCAGAGAATCATATACAGCTATACTATAACCCATTCCGGTAATTGGCCCCATAAGGGGAGATATAAGCATAGCTCCGATAATAACTGCCGGAGAGTTTGTATTCAGTCCTACAGAAGCTATTATTATTGCACAGACCAATATCCAAAGGTTTGTACCTTTAAATACAATTCCTTGTTTTATTGATTCATGTACTTCATTATAATCTTCTATCTGTCCCTGGAGACTGATTATTTTCAAAAGTTTTCGAAGCATGGCAATTTGAGACTTTATTTTCTGTTTAAAACAAAATAACCGATAACTCCACCAATAATGGATGCTGCAAATATACCAATCTTAGCCTGAACAAGATGTATTTCATCGTTAAAAGCCAGCGAAGTAATAAACAGGGACATAGTAAAACCAATGGAAGCCAATAATCCGACACCAAATAAATTTCTATAGTTCATGCCCTCGGGTAACGGGGCAACCTTTAGTTTGACCAGTAATAATGTAAAACCAACTACTCCGGCTACCTTACCCAATAATAAACCTAAAGCTACCCCGATTGCTATGTTTGTACTGAAAAGAGATTCGATCTCTATATCGATTACGGAAACTCCCGCATTTGCCAAAGCAAACAGAGGTATGACCACAAAAGTAACAAACGGATGCATGCCATATTCCAATCGCTGTAAAGGAGGTATTGCCGCATCTGTATCTTCTTTTATATGCTGGAGGGTATACAACTGCTCATCTGTCAGTGTCGGAATATTATTGGGGTCGATGTCTTTGAAACGTTTTAGCTTCTGCTGTATTTTACTGATGTACGAATCTTCCTGTAAAACCACATCTGCCGGAATCATAAATGCGGCCAGAACGGCAGCTATCGTTGCATGTACGCCTGATAGTAGAAAAGCGATCCAGACACCGCCTATCCCCAGAATAGCGTAGAAGACAATATTTCTCACTCCCAGCTTATTTGCCAGAAACATGGCCAAAACAAATCCCAATCCGATAGCGAGGCTCGTAAAAGATATATCGGAGGTGTAGAAAAAAGCGATAACCAGTACAGCCCCTAGATCATCGACTATAGCCAGTGCAGTAAGGAAAATTTTCAGCGATAAAGGGACTTTATCTCCCAGAAGATATAATATTCCCAGAGCGAATGCAATGTCCGTTGCCATGGGTATGCCCCATCCCTGATGGGCGACTCCGGAAGGGTTAAATAACAGATAAATTAATGCCGGAACCACCATTCCTCCAATAGCTGCAACAATGGGAAGGATTGCTTTACGGGGATTAGATAGTTCACCTCCTATAATCTCCCTTTTCAATTCAAGGCCTACCACAAAGAAGAACATGGCCATCAGCCCGTCGTTTATCCAGTGGTGGATGCTGTATTCCAGATATTTTTCGCCATTGAATATAAAACCCAACTTCTGCTCGAAGAAATGAAGATAGGGTTCCGACCATGGAGAATTTGCTAATATCAAGGCAATAAGTACGCTTATTCCCAGTACGATGCCTCCTGATTTTTGCTGGTGGGCGAATCTTTGGACGGGGATGATTAGTTTATCAATGGGTGTTTGATTGTTCTCTTTCATTCACTCGTTTTATTAAGTTATTTTTGACCTATTTTATTTAGTACATGACAAAAAATCTATTTTACTGACAATCAGCAAAATAGATGGTTGATTTTTTGGATAAGACCTTGATTTTTAGTATCTTGTAAAGA
>NZ_QVMO01000106.1 GCF_010501055.1 Dysgonomonas sp. 521 | reverse complement strand
CTGTAACTTCAGCAAAATAGGGAGAGATGAATCTATTCATGAAGCGAAGATAACATTTCTACAAATTATGATGAAATTTTGATGCGGTTGCCCTGTTTATAAGTAACTGTTTAAATTTTATACGAATATTTTATTATACCTTTTTCTTCGTTCATTTTTAGTCTGTTTTCGGCTGTTTTTTCCTTTCTCTCAACTCAAATAGCCCGCTATTATCGTTTCGAGGAAGAAAAAATCATCTCTAAAACATCTCTAAAAATTGGAACGAATAAAATTTAAAGAGTTACTAAATGCAGGCCGGAACCGGGTGGTACTCCCAAGTCCCGGCCGCAAACTTCTATTTATTATACAACAATAATTATTGACCTATAGTTTTCACACACCTCGCGCTTAAAGAATAAGTGCTCGGCTTATTGTTTACATATGTGCTGGTGATAGTATTATAGCTCATATCGTAGGCAAATAGTACGTACCAGGCATTACCTGCCGAACCTTTAGTTGCGATTGTACTTGCCCAGAGGCGTACCGTAGGCGATATGGTACCCGGCCTTTTAATATTGATATTAATCAGTTCACCTATGTTAGGCAGCCTCCATTCGCCGGCTGTAGGCAGATTAGCACAATATGATACCGCACCCGTCCATGATGTTATACCACTCGATGTTGGGTGAATACATAATGCCGCGTTAGACATCTGGCTGAAATATGTCATTATTGTATTATCCGAATAATTCGTGCCAGGAACGCCATTGAAGGCAACCATGTCATTTGCCGGTCCAACATAGGCTCCATTATTAACTATTATTCCATTAGGGCAACATGCACAATCCTGAACATCGATCGTGAGTTCCACACGCTTACGTACTCCGTCTTCGGTGTAGCTGGCCCAGATAGTAGCTTTGCGCGGATTGGCCGAAGTTGTTCCAAGTGCCAGTTTATTGATATCATCCGCAAATGTTACGGTAAATGTTTCCAGATTGCTCAATGTGCCGGATTTGTCTCCTGTAACAGACTTGATAATACCATAAGTGTCATTTGATACTCCAACTTTCATATTGGAAAGCGTTCCGAAACCTCCTTGTTGTCCAAACGACAGGTAATAAGTCCTGATGCGTTTTGCGGCAGTAGGGAAGGCCGGGGTGCGGCTGGCCTGAAGACCACAGGTAGCGTTGAAGTTACTTTGTGCAATGTCGTAGCAGGTTGGCCCTTCTATAAGCGCATCGCCATCCACTACCAGTTCGCCCGGATCGGTTACAGATATATAACCTGTAGCCGTGGCTGTTCCTGTACCGCAAGCATTGGTTACGGTTACAGACAATTTGGAGGCATCAAATGTTCCGCTTTTGGATGTTAAGATCGTTACTGTAGCCCCCGTGCTCGAACCTTGTATAGAGAATCCATTGTTGGAAGTATCGGTAAGCTTCCATTGATAGCCTGTAATCGGGCCATTGGTAGCAGTTACGATAGCTTTAAATGTATTCCCTTTCAAAATACTTGTAGAGATCAAAGTCACAGTTGGAACAGGCAGAAGACAATTGTTGACAGTTATAGTACCTGTGCCTGATATTGTTCTGGAACCGCATGAATTGGTTATAGTAACTTTTATATCACTAGCATTGAATATTCCTGACTTAGTTCCTTTGATGGTAACACTAGATCCGGTATTACTTCCCTGTATCGTTAAGCCATTTGTTGCAGCATTGACAATCGACCAGGAAACTGTCTCTCCTGATAATATAGTTACGCTTGCAATAAATGTATTATTAATATCAATGACTACCGGGCTAGGAGAGAAGGCAATGGCTCTGTTTACAGGCAAACAGTCATTTACTGTGATATTCCCATTGCCTGTAGCTGTTCCTGTACCACATTCATTAGTTGCTGTAACAGAAATAACATTTGCATTGATAGTTCCCACAGTCGCTCCTTTTATTCTAATGGAAGAATCTGTATCTGACGACGAAGCATCAATAGACAGTCCCTGAGCCAGTCCGGTAGGCGATATAGTCCATTTGTAGGTTACGCCTGTAGGATCAGATACGGATACCGTTGCAGTAAATGTACCATTCTGGTCGATGATGACAGGACTAGGATTGAATGTGATAGTTGGTGTTGGAGCTGCTTCACAGTTGTTGACGGTGATCGTTCCAGAGCCTTGTCCCTGTGTATCGCCACAGCTATTGATGGCTATTACACGGATAGCGTTGGCGTTGAATGAGCCGCTCTTCGTTGCTCGTATGGTAACGGAATTACCTGATATGGCACCCGGGATCGTTAGTCCGTTGGTAGCGCCGTCTAAGATTTCCCAGCTATAGGTTACTCCGGATTCAGGAGATGATATACTGGCGGTAAATGTTCCGTTCCTGTTTACTTTGACAGGATCAGGATTGAGTACAATAACAGGGATTGCGGGTACCGGACAAGGACCACTTACTGTAATGTTTCCGCTACCATATCCGTCTGTAGAGCCACATGAGTTTGTAGCAGTTACTTTTATGTCATTCGCATTAAACGTTCCTGCTTTAGAACTTCTTATTGTAATGGTATTCCCCGCGGTTACACCCTCTATAGATAATCCGTTTGTTCCGGAGTTAGAGACAGACCATGCATAAGTTTCGCCTGCTTTAGGAGTAACAGTCGCCGTAAAAGTATTACCTACGGATATATTCACAGGGTTAGGACTGAACACAATAACCGGGACGGTAGGCGGGGGACAAGGTTTTGGCCCATTTGTATTCCCTTTATATACAGGAATGTGGTTAACGGGAACGGCACAGCTGTTGACCCTAACTAACAGTGCCTGCTGTAAATCACTTACTTCGCCGTTACTGGTATCGAGTACTTTCACAGTAATCGTGTGATAGCCTCTCTCTGTGTATTTATGGGATGTCTGGGCAGAAACACTTGTGCCCGAAACTGTTAATGGTATAGTCTGAGTGGTGCCGTCGCCAAAGTCCCATACAGTGCTTTTCAGGGTACCGGCATACGATGCATCAACTGTCCCTTGATATCTGAAGGTATTGTCCGTGCCCATACAAAAAGCGGTCGCTCCTGTAATTTCTACCTGAGCATACACCTTATTCATTCCTATCAGGGATAGTAAGAATAACAATATATATAGTTTTTTCATTTTCTTATTACTTTACAATGAATACAATATTTACAAACGAATTGGCATTTGTATTCAGGGATATTACATCATATTTCATTACCCCGTTTGCATTTATACTTACGTTGTCAATCACATTCTTGTCATAATAGGTAATGGCATAATCCAATTCATCTTTTGCATACAACCTTTGTTTTTCCGGAGACGGAACTCTGGCGAGGCCAGTATTGCTACTTACAAACAAAGGATTGTTGCTGTCGTTTGTAAACTGCTTCTTATACTCAGCATATAAATCACATTCTTGAGGATCATTGCCTTCAACAAGCTTGATGGTAAACGACGGCATATAGAAATAGCGTTGTGCCGTACCATCTATCATTTTTTTCCATTTTGCCCCGTCCCATACATATATTCCCTGAGAGAATGTTTTATCGGCATCCTCTCCATCGGGCGATACATATATATTATATACCATTAGTCCGGCATGTTTTTCTTTTATTTTATCTGTATTGTTCGTCCAGTCTGTTCCTGTAGGGATAAATGGCTGCAATGTGTTTATATTTACAAGTTTGACCCGGGGCAGTCCCAATCCTCCGCCTTTATCATTCACCGTTATATTGTTGGCGTCGGTTGGCGAAGCCGGGTCATTAGGTTCTATATTTTTTAATTCAAGTAATGCCGCCTTTGCAGGAGGATTGTTTGAACCTACTGTTACCTGTGCATGTACCTGATAAGAATATGAGCATGCTGCGATAGCGAATAGTGTAAATGTAGTTTTGATTTTAAGTTTTAAGTTCTTCATAATTTAATATGTTTAAGTATTGTATCTGTTAGTTAATGAGGTGTATGTTCGGATTTACCGCAAGTGTACACGGGTTCACGGTCACCTTTACAGCCTTACGCTCCGATGGAATATTCCCCGAATTTTGTGCTTCTACATAATACATAGTCGTATAATCCAGAGCGGGGGTAGTCACTGATGTCCCCGTCATCACAGGAGAACCTCCGGTGGGGGTTAGGAACCAGTAAGCATTGGCTCCGGCACTGACCGTCGCTGTCAGTGTAGCTGTGCTGCCTGCACAAATAGCAACAGGATCGGAAACATCAATAGTTGGCGCCGATATACTGATCGTAACTTTTACTTCTTGTCGTCCTGATGAACATGCCGGATTTGCCGCCTCCACATAGAATGATGTTTCGGTGGTGATGGCTCCGGTTGTATAAGTTGCTCCTGTACCAAGCAGGGTGCCACCCGTAGCGGCGCTGTACCAGCTTATCGTAGCTCCAGCGCTGGCTGTGGCTGTTAATGTGGCTGTACTGCCCGAACTGACAGATTGGTTGGCTGCACTGACCGATGCGGCAGGATATAGGGTTACTGTAAGCGATTGCTCCAGATCTGTTAACTCTGTGCTACCGTTAAATGCTTTTACTACTATCTTACGTGTGGTAACAGTAGTAACAGGCGCGAAGCTTGCGTTCTTGCTTAGCGTCATGTCGGTAGAACTTACTGTCTGTTCCGTGTATGAGGTAGGATAGTTATCATAATCGAAGTACCATTGCAGTTTGGTAGGCTTGGAAGTTGCTGTCCCGGCCAGGTTGATAGAGTAACTTTTTATTGTTGTGCTGACAGCATCGGTACAGAAAGATGTTTCTCCATCTATTTCCAACGAAAACCACGATGGAGAAAAGGACGTGATCCCCACATGCCCGCCCGTACCGGCATTAAGGAAGTCATCGAGCCTGTATATATTCAGGTTCATAGGGTTCTCGGGGTTGGTTATCAATATCATATACCGCCTGCTGCCGATCGTTAAATTTCCTAAATCATGACTAGGAGATTTAAACCTGTCATAGTATGTCCCATATATATACCCGTCGGGTCCTAATTGCAAAGACCCCACTGCCAAAGAATTTTTAGTTTCACTGTCAGTATCCCCTCCCGTCATAGCATAGAGTGCTGGGCTATAGCCGCTGGGGTTGGCAGCCAGAGATACATAGTTATATGCATTTATAGTGCTTCCCGTAGATACGTATAAGTATTTACCCGACTGCGAAAATTCAGCACTGTATGTACCGCCAAGAGCTCCCTCTGAAAAATAGGCATTACCCATTTGTATATTGGAAAACTCTCCGGTATTTTTATCGAAATCGCCAAACCAGAATGGATTTAGAGAGAGATTATTACACCATACAAAATGTTTTCCATCTGGAGAGAACTTGAAATATGTATTATCACTGGCTACCTGTGATGCCGAGAATGGCGTAACAACAGGTGAAGATGCCTGTATCCCGTCTTTGGTTACCAGCCAGGCATTAAGGGCAGAGTTAGTTCCCGATCCGGGAGCTACTATCCAGAAATCTTTTTTGTTACCATGCTGAATTACATTTACACTTTCACCTAAATCTCCTCTATGTCCGGTCAAAGGTGTATTCTTTAAAAAAGGGCTTTTGTTCAGAACTTTCCCTGTTCCGTCGCTCATGTCGATGACAGAGTAAACAACCCTTGTAGATGCATCAATCAGGCCGATAGATAATACGATATATTTATTGGGATTGCCCGGAAAAGGCATCAGCACCCCTGATTGGGTGGAAGATACATGGCCGATAAGGTTATCTCCGTTTGTCATAACCGACCCATCGGCCTTGAATATTGTTTGTCCGTCTGAGTAGAACATAAGTTGTCCTGTTGTGGCATCCGACAAGGAGAAACATCCCTCATAGGTAGTGATTGCCGTTGTAATCGCCGATGGCAGGTTGGATATGTATGCCGTTCCGGTAGAAGGATGGAGTCTTGTTGCCTGAAATGATGTTGTACGAAGGTTGTTGAAGTCTAGTCCGGCTCTATAGCCGAAGGCCCAGGTGTAAGCTTCTTTCTGTGCAAACAGTCCGGTGCTTGCAAGGATGAATAAGAAAACAAGTGTATATATTTTTTTCATATTTTTTGTTCAATTAATTATTTGATAACGAATACAATATTTACAAATGAGTTAGGCCCCGGATCCAGACTTTTTACTTCGTAGGTCATTACCCCGTCGGCGTCTATACTGTTTATTGTCAGCACATCTTTGTCGTAGTGTGTAACTGCAAAGTCGAGTTCACTTGCTTCATATAGTTTTCCATATTCGGGCGAAGGGATTCCGGCTATTGAATTATTACTACTTTCGAAAAGAGGATTGTTGCTGTTATTTGTAAATTGTTTCTTATATTCGGCATACAGATCATAGGTCGGCTTAGTATCTCCCACCTGGGTTATTTGGGTTAGCGGCAGATTGAATGCAGGCATATGGAAATAACGTTGCCCTGCATTTGAGTCTCCTACAGGCACCCATTTTGCTCCATCCCACAGATAAACTCCCTGATGGAATATTTTATTCAGTTCGGTTACTGTTTCAGCCGATTCGTTAATATTGTAAACGGTGAGCCCTGTATGCTTTTCCTTTATTTTAGAGGCAGAAGCACCTGTCCACGCAGGGTCTGTTGTTTTAACAAATGGTTCGAGGGTTTTTCGGTTGACAAGCATTACACGGGGTAATAACAGGCCTCCCTTGTCGGAAGTGATATTGTTGTCATCCGTTACTGATGCCGGATTGGAAGCATCCTTACTCTTTAGTTCGAGTAAAGTTGCGTCTATTGGCGCAAGGTCGGAACCGATTGTTACCTGGGCTTTTAACTTGGAACTTCCTATTATTAGCAGCGTTATTAATAGAGGAGTTGTTAGTTTTGTAATCATAGTTAATTTTTAATTTATTAGTTTGTTTTAGTGTGTATCTTAGTTTCTGTTCATTCTCTTAAAAAAAATCAATGCCTCTCAGATATCAATTTGCTACTTTCACAAGCAACAGATTGACAGATGAAGACAAACAATTAAAGACAAGTAATACTTCCTTATATCTTTGAGACATTGAATTTATTTGTTAAATATTTTATAAATCGACTTCACTAGTCAGCCTTTTTCAGGACTGTTATTTTTTACATTTTGATAAACTAAGAAGGCAAATGTAAAAGTGTAGAATAAGATGTAACTAAATGGGATTATTTCTCAGTAATCCTTGAATGGAAAAAGGCTCTAACCTGGGTAATAGAATTTCCATTTGGAATTATTGTCCAATTTCCATTTCGGATTAATTTAAGCCTGATAAATTATTTTTATTATATAGATTGTGATTTACCAGATACTTTGTTTCTGTCTGCAATTAAGATGTGCTATTATCCATTTTGGTTTTAATCTATTCTGGTTTTTACTTATTTTGTCTTCTTCAGTAAATAGCTGTCAATATTTGAATTGGAGCAAAGATTTGTGAACTATCTCTGCCGTTTATTTGTTTTATTATTTTACACAAGTCTTGTTTCAGACACAAAATAACCATTAAAAAATCAGGTATCAGATATGGAAAATGACAGATATAAATTTTTATCTCAATAATCTGATATAAATATTTTTTTTATTTTCATAATATTAAAATTTTATTTATCCTTCCGTAAAAAATCCTCAATATCTTTAAAAATAATAATAATGCTTATCGGATTTGACTACTCTTTTTATTAATAATTTAGGCGCTCTTGGATTAAATAATTGAAAGATAGTGTTTTAGGTAAATTTCTCTCAGTTAATAAAATTATAAGTAGTTTTGTGCTTAAAGACAAAAGCTTATGAATTACAATTTGAACAAGACACTAATAGACAACGTATTATCCAGAATTCCCGCTCATATAAATCCGATCAATTACCTCGCAGATATATTAGATTTAAGTAAGGAATCCGTATATCGCAGAATCAGGGAAGAGGTACCATTTACATTAGAGGATATCTATATACTTTCTACCGAACTATCTATTTCTATAGATGAGATTATATATTCTTCGGGAGATAAGAACCTGAATTCAAGACCGGTTTTGTTTGAATACAGAAGTAATAGTATCTCTAACCCGGAACAGTTATTTTTTGGTATTTTTTCGATGTATGAAACCGGACTGGATAACTTAGGTAATAAGGAAACCGAAGTAATAATTGCCGCCAATCACTTAATGATTTTTACGACAATACACCTCGATCATTTATTCAGGTTTTATTATTATAAATGGGTACAGCAATTCCACCTTATGCCATTGAAATTCCGATTAGGAGATATAGAAATTCCCGAAAAAATAACAGCACTAAGAGAAAAAATCAAATCAAACGGGATTTTTATAGGGGATAACATATTTATATTGGATAAAAACTTTATAAAAAATTCTCTCATCGAAATTCAATATTATTATAAAAGGAAACTCATCTCAGATGAAGAAATACTCTCTATACAAGCAGATTTGTCAAACTTTGTGGATATGCTGGAGGGAATAGCCAAGGAAAAAATAAAATCATCTAATTTTAGTAGTCAGATTTATATTCCCTCATTCAGGGTCGAATCATCGGGTTTATATGCCAGATATGGAGATCAGGAAGAATGCCATTTCTGGATATATTCGGGAACGCATATTGCCTCCAAAGACCGGAAAGTATGCCAAACATATAAAACATGGCTTACTTCTTTCAAGAAATATTCCAGCCTGATTACCGGTTGCAACGAGACATTGCAGACTGCATTTATAGACCGGCAAAGAAGCTATGTGAGCAATATCACAAATAAAGATTTCTCTTATGAGTGAAGCGTTTGAGAAGAAGAAGATAATAGATAAGATAGTTAGCAAAATGCCCCCATATATAAAACCAGTTGATTATCTTTCCACCACTCTTGACATTGCTAAAGAATCGGCATATAGACGGTTGAGGGGAGAGATGTCTTTTACTTTCGATGAAATTGTTAAGTTATCTCAAAAGCTTGAATTCTCGATAGACGAGCTGGTGGGTAATAAAAGGTTAGATATGATAGGCCTGAGCCTGCAAATGAATAAAGATCCTCAACAGGCCTTCCTTTCAAGGTTACAGAACTTCAAAAAATATATAGATAATCAGCGGAACGATGAAGAATCAATAGTAATGATGGCCTTCAATTATTTACCGGTAATATTTTGCCTGCATTTTGAAGAACTCTTCAGATTCTTTTATTATACATGGATGCATAGAAGGTATAAGGAATTACCTAAATTATATTATTCCGATATAATTATATCAGATGAACTCCAGCTCTTGCGTGTAGAGATGGATATGAAGATACGAAGTATCAAGAGAATTACATTTATTCTGGATATGAATGTTTTTTTAAGTCCTCTGAGAGAGATCTGTTATTTTTATAAACTGGGATTGATAAACGATGATGAGCTTGAGACTATAAAGAAGAACTTTCATGCTATGATAGATTTTATAGAAAGAATAGTCCGTACAGGGGAATCAACCCCGGGTACTATACATTATTTTTATCTTTCCGAATTCAATATCGATGGTAATAGTAGTTATATTCTATGGGATGGAAACGTTGTTTCTTCTTTTAGCTTCCATTATTTTAATACAATAAATATATCCGATCCCGAAGTTTGTGATATTCACAAAGAATGGCTCGATTCGCTGAAAAGATATTCTATATTGATTACCCAGTCGGATGAAATAATTCAGGAAGAGTATTTCGACAAACAACGGGCATACATTGAGAATGTAAAAACGGGTAATTTCTAACGGTATTTATTACTAAAGGATTCCACTTGCAACCATAATATACAGGGCAACCAAATTAATATTGGTTTTTTATAATATTTTGCTTAGGCTCTTTTTTGTAGTATAATAGATCTGTGCTTATTCAACAGAAGCCTTTTGTTGCCCTGTATAATATCAATATTATTTTTAATCTTGGATTTAGAAACTGTTTAAATTTTATTCGTTCAAATTTTTAGAGATGTTTATTTACATACGCTTCGCACCTGTGACCGTTGGTTGAGTTGATAGAAAGGAAAAAACAGCCGAAAACAGACTAAAAATGAACGAAGAAAAAGATATAATAAAATATTCGTATAAAATTTAAACAGGCTCTAAGTAACTGTTAGGAAATTTCTCGTTCTGATTTTTAGAATTGTTTTTGAGATAATTTTTACTTCCGCGAAGCGATAGTAGCGGGCTACTTGAGCTGAGTGAAAGAGAAAATTAACCGAAAACAAGCTAAAAATGAACGAAGAACTCTAGATCTTTTTCATACGAAAACCAATTCGTGAAATTTCCTAACAGTTACTAAGTATTCAAAATCATAAATGTAGCAATGCCGTTAAGTCTTCAAATTCACAAGCAAAATTAATTTTATAAACAAAGAAAAACTCATTCTCTACTTTCCCCTGCGATATTCTTGACAGAGTATTAAACCTCACAGATTCATAGCCCTGCAAAGCTTTATAAACATCTGAAATAACGTCAAATGGTGTAAGAGCAAGATCTCTATCTGCATCAGGCCTGTTAGAAGACGTTTTGCCCATATCGAACGATTCAAAAACTAAGGTAACTCCTACAATTCCATTACAGCTCTGTGTTTTGTCAGTAATATCGGAGCATTCGGGTATAGATATATCAATAAGTGCATAAGGTAGTGTAACAGGTAAAGTCTCTTCTTTTTCAATTAGCTTTAATTGTCCAGAATCAAGTTCAATTCCGCTTAATGCCGGAACTTCCGTTTGCAGGCGTTTCATTACTTCTGTGTAAATAGTTCTCATTTTTTTCGATTTTAATCACTACTGTCCGCTAAAAAAACAGAGCGAACTTTTAAAAAATAAAAAATCCGCTCTTCTGCTTATCTTTGTAGTAGCAACAAAACAAAATTAAGCTCATGAGCAAAAGTAGGGATTTTATCGGACAGCCGATATTG
>NZ_QVMO01000105.1 GCF_010501055.1 Dysgonomonas sp. 521 | reverse complement strand
TTTGGGTGGATATCTGCCGGAATGGCAGATTTTTAGAACCGATTTCTAATGGATTTAGAACCGGATTACTGGGTGGGGATGCTCCGGATTATGCAATAAAAAACCCAAATTAATTTTGGATACCCCGAATATAAGAGTCTGTTTAAATTTTATAGCAAATCTTTTTTATAGCTATTTTTAGATGGATTTTATCATTTTTGCTAGCCGAACCAACGGTCAGCGGAGCTAATTAGCGGGCTAAACCAAGAGTAAAAAGGGAATTGAAAATCGGCGGAGCCAAAAAGACGCTAAAGAGAGCATAAAAAAATTGCTAAGAACTATTGACATGAACCTGTAATAAAAATTTTCGCTAAAATTTAAACAGGCTCTAAATATTTACCTGACATATCCGTAAACAATATTTGTATTAGCTTTGTTTAGGAAACAAACTTATACTCCTTATTTATGATAAGCTTTAAACAGATTACACTATCCGACAAAAAAGCAATAGACGCAGCTTTCGCGGGGAACGAATACCGTGCCTGTGATTTCTGCTTTGCAAACCTGTATGCATGGAACGCAAGATTTAAAACGGTCTACGCCATTGAACACAGGACAATATTCCTGCGCTTTCAGGATTCGGACGGGCAGACATATTATATGATGCCTATCGGCAAGATGCCGCTTGCCGATGCGTTCAACCTCATCATGGAAGATGCGAGGGTGAATAAGATACCTTTCCAGATGAAAGGCATTTCTCTTAATATGTGGGAAAAAATACAGGCTGAGATTCCCGGCAAATTCAGGTATCTGCCCGACCGCAACAACAATGAGTATATTTATCTGTCGGAAAGGTTGATTAAACTTTCGGGCAAGAAGCTGCAAAGCAAACGCAATCATATCAACCGTTTCAAAGCTGATAATCCGGATTGGCAATATTTCCCGCTTACATCCAGAGAAGAACTGGACGAATGCGCGTATATGCTTGACCAATGGGAAGAAGTAAACATATCTAAAGTAGACTTTTCGCAGCGGTACGACTATATAGCGACCAAAATAATGCTCGATAATTTTGAATACCTCCAGCTTAAAGGCGGAGCGGTACGTGTAAACGGCAAGATTGTGGCATTCACAATAGGCGAACCGCTGACAGCCGACTCTTTTGTGGTCCATGTAGAAAAGGCTTTTGGGGAAATGAATGGGGCATATACCATCATCAACCAGCAATTTATAGAACACGAAGCTGCCGGATATACTTATATCAACCGTGAGGAAGATATGGGCTTCGAAAACCTGCGTAAAGCAAAATTGTCGTATTATCCCGATATATTGCTGGAGGAAGGAATTTTAATTCCTTTTGTGTAAATACACCGGTTACGCCTGCGTTTTATCTCCGAAACTTTATCTAGTATAGGGCAACAGGTTTTTGAGCCTTAAGTAATGATAAAAAATATGGGGTCTTAATTTATGCGAATCAAGGGTTAAATGTGCCGTCAGGCACATCATATTGGTAGAAACATGAATGAAATTCGTTTTTTTGTGCCGTCAGGTACAAAACGTGAATTGTTATGCACATATTGCGTACCTGACGGCACGTAATAGACAGGTTAAAGCTTCTTTCTACCAACATTCAGTCCCTAAAGGGACAAGAATAGCATATTTAACCCTTGATTCGCATAATTTAGAAATATGTAAAAAATAACATGGTTTTTATCATTCCGTTAGGAATGAATCGCTCGGTGGAAATTAATTTAGCAAAGCACAACAGTATCCCGTAGGGGATGCATCCCTAATGGGATAAATGGTTATTCGATAAAATTTACCAACGTTATTTTTTATCGTTACTAAAGTATAAAACAAGTGTCACATTTGACTACGCTTCGCTCCGTTGATTTTGACTCCGTCGATTTTCAATTCAATTGTCACTTTTTTTGCAGCAGCCTGTTGTTTCTGCTTTTACTGTCAGGCTTCTAAGTCCGCGAAGCGGGCTAATATGGATAATGGATAACCACGGGTAAAGCCCGTGGAAAAAGCTGAAAAGAATAGACCGTCTCCGTAGGAGGCGAACGGGATTGATTTTCGCTATTTGCCTCCTACGGAGACATGTTTTTCAGTCAGTCCCTTCCACGGGTTTCTACCCGTGGTTATCCATGTTTAGTCCCTTCGGGACATCATAAAGCGTTCTTTGATATAATCAAAGGGAAAAAGTAACAGGGAAAAGTAATGAAAAGAGTCACATTTGACTACGCTTCGCTCCGTCGATTTTCAATTGTCACTTTTTGCAACCGCCTGTTATTTCTGTTTTACAGTCAGGCACCTAAGTCCGCGAAGCGGGCTAATATGGATAACCACGGGTAAAGCCCGTGGAAAAAGCAGAAAGGAAGAGACCGTCTCCGTAGGAGGCGAACGGGATTGATTTTCGCTATTTGCCTCCTACGGAGACATTGTCTTTCAGTCAGTCCCTGCCACGGGTTTCTACCCGTGGTTATCCATGTTTAGTCCCTTCGGGGCATAAAGAGATCTTTGATAAAATCGGAGGGAAAAAGGTAACAGGGAAAAGCAATGAAAAAAGTGTCACCTTTGTCACTTTTTTTGCAGTGCAGGACAAAAAATATTATTATAGCTCAACCCCTCGCCTTTTGGGCACTCCCGACCCCACCCCGGCCCTCCCCAAAAGGAGAGGGAGAAGCAAAAGGAGAGGGAGAAGCGAGGGGAGAGTCGCAAAGCGAAGACAGATACCGTTTGATCCGTCAGGCATTCTTCCCTTTTGATAAAGGGAAGTCCCCGAAGGGGGAAGGGTTAGAATGATAGTATATATTTTTTGTCATATACTAAGCACCTTTGTCACTTTTTTGCAGCAGCCTGCTATTTCTGCTTTTACTGTCAGGCTTCTAAGTCCGCGAAGCGGGCTAATCCGGATAACCACGGGTAAAGCCCGTGGCAAAAGCTGAAAAGAATAGACCGTCTCCGTTGGAGGCGAACGTAATTGATTTTCGCTATTTGCCTCCTACGGAGACATGTTTTTCAATCAGTCCCTGCCACGGGTTTCTACCCGTGGTTATCCATGTTTAGTCCCTTCGGGACATAAAGCGTTCTTTGATATAATCAAAGGAAAAAGGTAACAGGGAAAAGTAATGAAAAAAGTGTCACTATTGTCACTTTTTGGGTAGCCATATAATGTATAACTAAAATATTATCAGGAAATGAATTCTAAAAATATATATACAACGCAAAATAAAAGTTAACAAAAAAGACGTTTCTTTCGAAAACTCCGGCTTCATGAAATATATCATTTATATTTGTCGTGCCGATATAAAAACAGTGTTGTAAAGGCATAAGTAATGATACATCAGCGGGATCAGAGTAACAAGAGACCGATATACCTTAAATTAAGCATAATAAATCAACATGGATCCTCTATTAATATTAGCAACTATTATTGCATATTTTGTAATCCTATTCAGTATTTCTTACATATCCAGCCGGAAGGCTGACAACGAAAGCTTCTTTGTAGGCAACAGGAAATCTTCGTGGTATGTCGTTGCCTTTGCCATGATAGGTTCCGCCATATCCGGCGTTACCTTTGTATCTGTTCCGGGAATGGTGGCCACAAACAGTTTCGCCTATCTGCAAATGGTAATCGGCTTCGCTGTCGGGCAGTTTATCATTGCTTTTGTGCTGATTCCCCTCTTTTATAAAATGAACCTGACCTCTATTTATGAATATCTTGAAAACAGGTTTGGCATATCATCTTATAAGACAGGGGCATGGTTCTTCTTCATATCCAAGATGCTGGGAGCGGCCGTGCGCTTGTTCCTGGTCTGCGCTGTACTCCAGTTTCTTGTTTTCGAACCGTTCGGCTTGCCGTTTATACTCAATGTAGCTGTCTCCATCGCCCTCGTATGGTTGTATACATACAAAGGCGGAGTAAAGACACTGATATGGACGGATTCATTCAAAACCTTATGCCTAATCGTGTCGGTGGTCATGTGCATTTACTATATAGCGTCCGACATGAGTTTCAGTTTTAGCGGGATGCTGTCGGCAATACAAGACAACAGCTACTCACGCATATTCTTTTTTGACGACTACAATGACAAAAGGTATTTCTTCAAACAGTTCCTGGCCGGAGTCTTTACTGTGATTGCCATGACAGGACTCGATCAGGACTTTATGCAAAAGAACCTGAGTTGCAAAAACCCGAAAGATTCCCAAAAAAACCTTATAACCAGCGGTGTAATGCAGATCGCTATTATTTTCCTGTTTCTGATGCTGGGCGTATTGCTTTACATGTTTGCAGCCAGCAACAATATTACCCTGCCTGAAAAAAGCGATGAATTGTTCCCTATGCTTGCCACAGGCGGATATTTCCCTGTTATTGTCGGGGTATTGTTTATCATAGGATTAATATCGGCAGCTTATGCAGCGGCAGGTTCAGCACTGACTTCGTTGACCACTTCATTCACTGTGGATATACTCGGCAGTTCTAAAAAAGGTTCTGACGATGCCACAACAAACAGGCGAAAGAAAGTACATGTAGTCATGGCCATCGTTATGGGCATAGTTATTATCGTTATCAATTTGCTGAATAATACATCCGTTATTAATGCCGTCTACGTATTAGCCAGCTATACCTATGGGCCGATATTGGGAATGTTCGCTTTCGGTATCTTTACCAAACTTTCGGTAAGGGACAAATATATTCCGCTTGTCGCTATCCTGTCTCCTGTGCTTTGCCTGATAATAGATTTGAATTCGGAGAAGTGGCTAAACGGATATTCCTTTAGTTACGAACTGTTGATAATGAACGCGGCATTCACATTCATCGGGCTTCTATTATTAACAAAAAAGAAAACGGATGACAGCAAAGAACAGCATCATTCATAATATATAGGATTAAACGAAGAAAAGCCGCCATGATAAAAAAAGTGACCTTACTCAGTATCGCGATACTGCTCGGAAGCAGCCTGCTGTATTCGCAACCGCTACCATGCGTAAACCCTAAAAAGGTAGGGATAGACCAACAAAGACTGGCATACGCGGACAATGCTATCAATCAGGCTATACAAAACAAAGATATACCCGGCGCGGTATTAGCCGTTGTCAGACACAAAAAGATAGCTTACCTGAAAGCATACGGCAACAAACAGGTGTATCCCGACACCATAGCCATGACTACCAATACAGTGTTTGATCTCGCATCGGTAAGCAAATCCGTATCCACAGCTATCTCGACTATGATATTACTGGAACGGGGACAACTCAGGCTAAGGGATAATGTGGCATTGTACATTCCCGGATTTCAGTCATGGACCGACTCTATCAGTGGCAAGAAAAAGAGTATCAGAATAGTAGACCTCTTGACCCACACTTCGGGCCTACCTCCTTACGCACCGGTGGGAGAACTGAAGAAAGAATACGCTGTACCGAATCCTGAGGGACTGATGACATATATCTCCAACGTGAAGCGTAACAACGAACCCGCCACAGTATTCGATTACAGTTGCCTCAACTTTATTACCCTACAGCATGTGATTGAAAATATTACCGGAATGAGCCTGCAAAGTTTTGCCAGACAAAACATATTTATCCCGCTGGGTATGAAGCATACCGACTACAATCCTACAGGTGAAACCCTTTCGTGGACTGCGCCTACCGAGAAACAAGCGGATGGATCGGCCTTAAAAGGTAAAGTGCATGATCCTTTGGCAAACGTAATGAATGGAGGTGTTTCGGGTAACGCAGGCGTTTTTTCCAACGCGGAAGACCTATCCATACTTGCTGCTATGCTGCTGAATGACGGGGAAATAAACAAAGTGAGGGTGCTTAGCCCGCTTACTGTACGGGCAATGAAGAGCGTACCCAAAGGCTATGAACAATTTGGACGCTCCCTCGGATGGGACGTATATTCGGCATACGCCAGCGATGGGGATTTGTTTGATATTTCCGCTTACGGGCACACAGGTTATACAGGTACTTCGATTTCCATCGATCCTGAGACGGATACAGCCGTCATATTACTGACAAACCGCGTGCATCCGGAAGATAAGGGTGGAGTTGTGCGCCTGAGGGAGGTAGTAGCAAATGTAGTGGCGGCATCAATTACAGACCTGAAAAAGTAACTACCGGGTAGTAACTCGACGAAAAGAAGGGCATATTCTTTGCGGGGCAAATTTCTCACAAAAACAAGGCCATTCGATATAGCAGCAAAGACTATATAAATGCCACACCTACACCCGGGGAAATAAAACGTACTTTTAACCGGCTATTTACTCTGGTGTTCGTAATACAGATGGGATATTATGCCATCAGACAGTCCGATCTTCGGCACATAAATCTCGTCCACCTTGCATATTTTGCTGATTGTAAGGAATATCTTCAATGCCGGGACAATAACGTCGGCACGGTAAGTGTTCAGTTTGAATGATTGAATCCTTTCCTCATAGCTCAATCCGCTCAGCGTGTCGTATAGTTTCTTCAGTTCATCATAAGCAAGAGGCTCTCTTTCGCGTTTTCCCAACACTTTATGTATCTTATTGATGTTTCCTCCCGATGCTATGATATTCAACGGCACATTGTCTTTTGCAATCTCTTTCAGCCATGCCCTGAAACGACTTTCCTCCTCATCTTTTACCGCGCCCACCAGCATACGCACAGTACCGAGCTGGAAAGAACTTGAGGTCACCTTTTGCTGGTTACTATATACGACAATCTCCGTACTACCCCCGCCGACATCGACATAGAGATAATTCTTCTTTTTATCCATCAATCCGCCAAGCTCGCCTGCTTCATAAATTATCTCGGCCTCTTCCCTGCCTGTGATAATATCTATATTGAGTCCGCTCCCCTTCCGGATGGCTTCTACTATGTTCTTCCCGTTTTCGGCATCACGCATCGCGCTTGTCGCGCAAGCCCGGTAGTTCATCACGCCATAGGCTTTCATTATATGGGAAAAGCCCTGCATCGCATGAATCAGCCGCCATTCTTTATCCCGGCTTATCCTTCCGGAAGTAAAAACATCATCGCCAAGACGGATAGGCACACGCAGGTAAGCCACTTTTTTAAAGTCGGGGGTTGTCCCGTTAACTTCAATATTATTAATAAGCAAGCGGATAGCATTTGAACCTATATCTATCGCCGCGAATATATCTGTATTCATTTTGTTTCATTCATTCCTTTATAGAAATCATATAGCGCCATCTGCGAACGGCAAGGCAGATTGTCTCCCTTTTCTACATAATTATTACTTCCAAAAATGGTAAGATCTCTTGCTTTCTCGTTATCCGACCATTGTATATCAAAGAATTCCTTCAATGTATGCTTTATCTTCTGATCCAGGATAGGCACACCTACCTCCACCCTCCTGTCCAGGTTGCGGGTCATCCAGTCGGCACTCATTATATAAACTTTCTCATCCCCGTTATTATAGAAGATGGCCATACGCGCATGTTCAAGATAACGATCCACAATGCTTATGACACGGATATTCTCACTTTGTTTTTTAACCTGTGGCTGCAAGCAACACGCACCCCTCACAATGAGGCGGATCTCAACGCCTGCCTGACTTGCTTTGTAAAGCAGTTTTACCATTTCTTCATCGGTCAGGCTGTTAAATTTGGCAAAGATATACGCACGTTTGCCATTCTGTGCATTCTTTATCTCTTTCTTTATCAGTTCTACAAACTGGTTCCTCATATAATAGGGCGAGACAAGCAACTGCTTGCATGCAAAATGCTTATGTGTATTTATCAGAAAATCGAAAACTGTAGCCACATCCTGCACTATCTGCGTATCGGAAGTGAATAGGCCGAAGTCTCCGTATATTTGTGCTGTCGTTTCATTAAAATTACCCGTTCCGATATACGCATAATTCTTATTCTTACGTTCTACCAAAACTATCTTGCTGTGTACTTTCAGCCCAGCTACCCCGTGAATAACCTTTACGCCTTCTTTTTGCAGCATCTCAGAATATTCTACGTTTTGTTCTTCATCGAAGCGGGCGAGCAGTTCCATCAGCACAACCACCTTCTTCCCGTTTTTCGCCGCGTTTATCAGGGCATTTATCACTTTCGAACGTTCCGCTACACGGTACAATGTGATACAGATGCTCTCTACCTTCGGGTCGATTGCCGCTTCGCGCAGGAAATCGATAAAGTGATTGAATGTATGGTATGGATAATTCAGCAATATATCTTTCCGCCCTATCACTTTCAGTATGCTCGAAAAAGGCTTTATATCCGGGTGATGCAACGGCTCATGGCTCTTACTTTCCAAATCAGGCCGCACTCTCGGAAATTTCATCAAATCCCGCATAAGGTGGTACCGTCCTCCGGCATCAAGTTCTTCCGCACCTTTCAGTTTCAGTTTAGACGAGATAATATCCAGCAGGTCGCCAGGCATTTCCCTGTCGTAAATCAGCCGCACAGGTTGCCCGTGCAAACGGTTTTGCAGCCCGGTTTCCATCTTTTCCACGAGGCTTTTCGATATATCATCGTCTATCGTAAGCTGGGCGTCGCGCATCAGCTTGAACGTATATGCCGAAATAGTCTTATAATTGAACATAAAGAATATTTCATCCAGACAAAACCGTATAATATCGTCCAGAAATATAATATCGTGCCTTCCCTCAACTGATGGCAAAACGACAAAACGCGGGCAGGAACTACTTACAGGAATCTGTATAATGGCATATCTGGCGTCACCGCCATTTTTTACGGAACACATCTTTACCGCATGATAGATATTATTGTCCCTCAGGAAAGGCAGTTGCGTAGATTTACGGATAATAAGGGGAACCAGCAACGGACTGACAACCGTAGAAAAATATTCGTGGCAGAATTGCTTTTGCTTCCTGCTCAATTGCCGCTCATTGATAACAAATATTCCATGACTTTCCATTTCGGAAAGCACATCGGTATAAGTCTGCATAAATTTCTTCTGCCCCTCAAATACCTGGGAGTTAATCAGGGGTAACAGCTCTTTGGCCTGATAACCGCCGCTAAACACAGGGGCCTTCTTGCCTCTAATCTGCCCCAAACGGACAATATTGGCAATCCGCACCTTGATATATTCATCCTGATTGTTAGAGAATATACCTAAAAAGCGTAGCCGTTGCATCAGAGGTACAGTTTTGTCCTGCGCCTCCTGCAATACCCTTTCATTAAATGTAAGCCAACTTAAATCTCTGTTATTTATCATTTCCTAACAGTTACCAAGATGTCTGGGAATGATCCCTTCAGCCGAAGCAACCCAATCCCGTAACGAATTGTTGGTATATTGCTTTTCCCATATAGTCTAATAACACACTTATATCGAAATTGTTCCAAAACCACGCTACCGCCAAGAGACCGGCAGTCGTAACATATCCGCGACATCCGCCCATAAAGTTAAGGAATTTTTTATCATCGATGGTATGGCGTGTTAAAGTTTTGTCTATTCTTAATTCAGCGGCAACGCCTTGCTTATCCCAAAAGAAGTGTGGCTTTATACCCGGATTTTTTCGTGCCATAATACCCGCACATCTTCTTCATAGCCCTGATCGAGCATAATTAGATGTGAATCCGGAGGCTTTTTTATTCCATCTGTAAAAGATTTAACTGCCGCAGGACAAAAAACATGCGGCTTATCCTTTCCTGCTTACAACTTTTACATACCTTTGTGGTAATATATCAAATGCGAATAGATGGAAACTCTCCCTACCGGCCCCTATATGACGTTCGCACGCGAACAGTGGGCGGCATTACGCGACTCCGAACCTATGACCCTCACTTATGAGGAACTGCTTACCCTGCAAGGCATTGACTACGAACTGTCGATAGACGAGGTTGAAGATGTCTACCTGCCTCTCTCCCGACTGCTTAATTATTATGTAAACGCACGCACAAGCCGGCAGTCGGTATTGATGAAATTCCTAAAGCAGAAGTCACAAAAAATACCGTTTATCATCGGTATAGCAGGGAGTGTATCGGTAGGCAAAAGTACGACAGCCCGTGTGTTACAGGCACTGCTCAGCCGCTGGGAAGAAGACACGCGTGTGTCGCTGGTTACGACTGACGGATTCCTATACCCCAACGCCGTACTCGAAGAAAAAGGAATTATGCTGAAAAAGGGTTTTCCGCAATCGTACGACATCAAACGCCTGCTCAAATTTGTGACCGACATCAAATCGGGAGAAAAGAGAGTGGAAGTGCCAAGGTATTCGCACCTGATTTACGATATCATCCCCAACGAATACGATATAGTGGAGCAGCCCGACATACTCATACTGGAAGGGCTCAATGTATTGCAAAGCGGCATGGACTACCCGGACGAGAAACCACGCATTTTCGTGTCCGACTTTGTAGACTTCTCCATCTATGTGGATGCCGAGGAGCAGCTGCTCGAAGACTGGTACGTCTCCCGCTTTATGAAATTCAGGCAGGGTGCTTTTACCAATCCGATGTCATACTTTAAAGGATTTGCCGAGATACCTGAAGAAGAAGCTATAAAAACCTCGAAAACAATATGGCGTGAGATCAACCGCAAAAACCTGCGCAGGAATATACTTCCCACAAGGGAGCGCGCCAGCCTTATATTGCACAAAGGCGAGGGGCACACTGTGGATTATGTGAGGTTGAGAAAATAAACAGTTTCTAAGTAACTGTTTAAATTTTATACGAATATTTTATTATATCTTTTTCTTCGTTCATTTTTAGTCTGTTTTTGGCTGTTTTTTCCTTTCTCTCAACTCAACCAGAGGTCACAGGAGCGAAGCGTATGTAAATAGTCTCTCCTTACGAATATAAAAGTTTCCAAATAGTTTTCATTTCGCCAGCATTTTCATCAGTAGAAAACTATTTGCATTTGGTTGGCAGCATTTATTATATAGCCAAGAAATGAGATTCTTCATCCATTTCTTGAGATTCCAGGCTGTGGCACTTAGAAGAGCATTGATTTGGACATACCTCTCCCCACAGAGATAATTTTCATGCATTCTGAAGTCTGATTTGAGATGTGCGTTAACCGGTTCTATTGCTGCCCTGCGTCTAAACTTCCTCCGCTTTTT
>NZ_QVMO01000104.1 GCF_010501055.1 Dysgonomonas sp. 521 | reverse complement strand
CCAAACTCTAAAAAAAATAAGCGGATAATTAATGAACTAAAACAATATGGGACTATTGCCGCTTAAAAAAGCTGTTTTTATAACGAACTATTGTATATAGAATATAAAACTTAGTCAAACTCCTTTTAGCCTGTGGTAAAAAATGAGTTTATCATAATTAATAATCCGCACGATATCAAAATGATAATAAAACCATAATGATGTTAGAAAGTAAAAATCAGGGATAATTGTGATAATTTTTAAAACCAAATTAAACCAAATAGAAAGTTGTCAGTCTATATAATATAAAAGCACAGTTTGAATATTTTAATATATTATACACTATGGAAAAATAATCCTAAAAGCCAATAATCTTTACCTACTGATTACTACAAAGAACATTTACGTACACCTATCTTAATAATAACTTAAATTATATCGCCATGAGACGAGATGTAATTTTTATAGCTGTACTTATATTATTCTTTACACAACAGGGTTGTAAAAAAGAAGTACGTAATGTTGACGATACAAAAGGAAATCTTAGACAGACAGAAAGAATAAAGGAATCTTATCCGGACGGAATTGCTATAGTTGATTCTGTTCGTAACAATGATTCTTTACAGAGTAAAGCTGCAAGGCAGTTTATTGCTTCCAGACAAAATCTAAAAGGGCAAAACTCTGAACCGGATAATTATGTATTAGCTCCTGTAGAACCATCTTTTTCATACGAGTTAAGGCATTGGGGGCAAGAGGAGGAAAATAAGGAAGTCTATTATACGAATGAAGGTTCTTCTGTTCTGTTTGATTATTATAATAGTTATTCTCCTTTGAATAGTGGTTACAACAATTATTATTACTACTATGATGAATATTATCCGGTGTATTCAGATAACTATTTTCCGTGGTATTACGATAATTATTACTATCCTGATCAGGACTATTATTATGATTATATAAGCCCTCCTGTATGGAATAATAAACCTAACAGGCCGGGCAGACCAAAACCTCCACAAAAACCAGACCCGATAAGGCCGGAACATCCGGGTAGCACGCGTCCACCTCAGAGGCCAGACCCGGAATTGCCTCAAAGGCCTGATTCCCCCTCATTACGACCATTACCTGAATCTGTATCAGGAAAGGAAAATGTGAACGAAGAACGTGAACGCCGTGAGTCTGAAGCCCGCCGCCAACGCGAAGCTCAGGAAAGGCAGGAACGTGAGAGTAGAGAATCCGAAGTTCGCCAGCAACGCGAAGCACAAGAGAGACAAGAACAGGAACGCCGTGAGTCCGAATCTCGCCGCCAACGCGAAGCACAAGAAAGGCAAGAGCAAGAGCGCAGAGAGGCCGAAGCCCGCCGCCAACGCGAAGCACAAGAGAGACAAGAACAGGAACGCCGTGAGTCCGAAACCCGCCGCCAGCGCGAAGCTCAGGAAAGAGAGGAACAGGAACGCCGAGAATCAGAGGCTCGCCAGCAACGCGAAGCACAAGAAAGACAAGAAAGACAAGAAAGACAAGAACAGGAACGTCGTGAGTCCGAATCTCGCCGCCAACGCGAAGCACAAGAGAGGCAAGAGCAAGAGCGCAGAGAGTCCGAAGCCCGCCGACAACGCGAAGCGCAGGAAAGGCAGGAACGTGAACGCCGAGAATCTGAAGCCCGTCAACAGCGTGAAACACAGGAACGCCAACAACGTGAGGCTGAAAGTAGCAGGCAGGGAGGTCGACGCTAAAGAATTTATTCATTGTTAAAATTATATAGTTATGAAAAAGTTATTGTTTTTAGTATTAGTTGTATTTTTAGTATCGTGTGAAGGGCCAACAGGGCCAATGGGGCCTGCCGGATATGATGGACTGGACGGACGGGATGGAAAGGATGGGTATGGTACAAGTTGGTACGTGACATCATTTACGATCCAGCCTAATGAATGGGAATTAGTTGGGAAGTCCGGAGAACTTAACTCTTATTTCTTTGTAGATAAGCCGCTGAAAGAGCTTAGTAATACAATTTATAAAGAGGGAGTGGTTGTCGGTTATATTGAAACAGCCAAAGATGTTAAAAACGGATTGCCGTATGTACTGCATTTAGGTGGGGAAGATAATCTTGGCGAATTTCTTTGGACCGAGACGGCTGATTTTGATTTTTATCCGGGAGGTGTCGGTTTCTATCTTACATACTCCGATTTTAATACACAGTTGCGTCCTACTTCAGCCAAGACATTTCATATAGTATTGATGTGGTAATGTTCTGGTATAATACTAAAGGCAGGCATCGGCGTTTTCTCCTGCCTGTCTTTAGTATTAGCCCGTTAATCGGCTAAAATAGCCCACTATTATCGCTTGGCGGAAAGGAAAATCATCTCAAAAATAGTTCTGAAAATTTGAACGAATAAAATTTGAACAGGCTCTAAGTATGAGATTTAATTGCTAAATTTGCAGTTTGTTATATTCTAAAGTATTATTAAGGGAACTTTTCTGAAAAAGATAAGTAAAATGAGAGTAAATAGGTTCTACCTCTGTTTCATTATTAGTTTGTTTGTTTTTGCTTCTGCCAATGCCCAAAATACTGGCTCTACGAAACAAAGAAAGGATAGTATATTGAATAATATAACCAATATAGACAAACAACTGAAGAAATTTACGGTAAGGGATGAAGCATCGGGTTTTTCAGCACCTTTGAAGATCGATACGATATATGCCAGAAAATTAAACCAAATCAACTTGTTGCCACAACGTAATAAAAATGGGCTGGTAATATTAGATAATGATTGGGTACCGTTTGATAACCGGACAACATTTAGAGATACGGTTATCCTCGATCCTGCATTTCTGCCTGTTGTTTTTGATGGCAGGATATTGCCGGACGATTTGAACTTCTTATCATCTGGTAACAAGACGAAAGCTTCGGATGAGTTTCTTTTGATTTCGCCGGACAGTACGTTTGCTCCCCAATTGGCTAGGGTAAAAGAGATCAAGGCTGCCAGAAGGAATTATTATATGAACAATCCTCAAAGGATAAGGCTAAACGCTTTTGAATTTGAAGAAATCCCGGTTTTGAAGGAGAATGTAGTTGAGAAAAGAAATATTTTTAAAGAATTACTCACTACTGATGACCCTATCGGAATAAGTAAACCTGAGGTGGAAAAGATAAAGATTGATCCAGTGTATTGGATTAGGACAGGAGAGCATTCTTTGCAGATGAACCAGAATAGTTTCCAGAACTGGTATGCCGGAGGAAATAATAATTTTAGCATTGTCAATTATCATAAGATAACACTCAATTATAAGAAGAATAAGATATCGTTTGATAATACCTTCGAGTGGAAATTGAATATACAGCAAACGCCTGCGGACACTCTTCATAAAGTGAATATAATAGAGGATTATCTTCGTGTGTACAGTGTGTTAGGTATATCCGCTTATAAAAAATGGTCGTATACGGCCAATCTTGAAGTAAAGACCCCTTTGTTTAATGGTCATCAGGTTAATGTTAAGGATCGGATAACAGCATTCTTGTCGCCACTGCAAGTGAATACAGGTGTCGGTATGAGTTATAAACTGGAAAAGGTATCTAAAGCAGATAAATATAAGAAATTGAATCTGTCCTTAGACCTGTCTCCGGTTTCTATCAACTATGTTTATGTAGGAAGTGAGAATGTTGATGAAACCCGTTTTGGTTTAGAGTCAGGTAAGAGCAGTAAACTGGATTTTGGTTCGACTATAAACCTGAACCTTTCTTATGGATTTAACCGATATAGCGGATTTACCACCCGGTTGAAATATTTCACCAATTATGAGAAAGTGTTAGTTGAAAATGAGAATAAATTTACGATGGCTTTCAGCCGTTATCTGTCATCATCTGTTTATCTCTATTTAAGGTATGATGACGGTGTTGGTATTGCCAACAGAAAAAAAGGTTGGGGTTATTTTCAGTTCAATGAGATGGTTGGTTTTGGGTTAAGTTATAAATGGTGAAAAATATTTCCATTTAAAGAGCTTGTAGTCAATAAGTAACTCGAAGGTATAGAAATAATTTATTTATTTACTCCTATTTATTTGGTTTGTTATAATAATTTCCATACTTTTGCACTCACAATATCGCGGGGTGGAGCAGTGGTAGCTCGCCAGGCTCATAACCTGGAGGTCATCGGTTCGAATCCGGTCTCCGCAACTGAAATTAGCGGAAACTGTTTATAATAAACAGTTTCCGTTGTTTTTATGCTTATCTACCTGGGCAGTTACGCGGCAGTGATTTGAAAAAAGACAGCTGGTCCCACTTTAGGGCTCAGCGGATTTTCCGGGTTGATTTCCCTTGTCGCATATCATGAATATAGCATCGCCAGCCTGTACATAAAGAACTTAATATCCCCTACTCCTCTGAATTGACTTCTTAGTGCTTTTATTTTAGCGTTGAATGATTCAGCCGAAGCATTCGTGAGTCTTTCATTGAAATAGTTGATAATTGTTCGGTTGTGATTTTCAAAGGTTTACAATACCCGGTTGAGCCCGGGTTCTCCATATTTTTCTACTTGATTATACCACTTGGCAAGTAATAATCTGGCAGTGTTTGCTGTAATCCGTTTGTTAAATATTTGAGTCAGCCTACTAGAGAGTTCATATGCTTGTTTGAGCTTAGGATAGGCCTCAAACAGGATTTGTGCACGGATTTTTTGCTGTTCATTCCATTTCGAATAATGTTTAAGAATGATATACTTAGAGCGTGCCATAATCTGTGGCATAGTCTCACTGTTGCTCATCCTTGTTGGTTGCCACGGCTCCAGTGAACGGCTCTGCCCTTTGGCTTCTTTGCGTTTCTCCTTGTATTTCCCAATAGCCTTGTTCTCTGCTTCGAGTACCTCCCAGCGGTATTTTACCCGAATATGGTCTACAATATGTTATTTTTAAGGGTTGTTACCTTTTTACCTTTTCATTATCGGTTAAAGAAAGTTAATTGTCGGTTTTTCTCTAGGGTTTTTCTCCTTTGACCGATCATAATAGTACAACCGGTTTTATTATTCATCACTAAAACAATATAGCCATGAGAACGAAATATTTGAAATTGATACAGATTGTTTTCACAATCCTTATTATATCGGGTGTTGCTATTCCTGTGTATGCAGGCAGAGATCCGGGGTATATTACTATAACCGGAGTGGTAAAGGACATAAAATCGAAGAAGAAGCTTGAGTATGTAAGTATTTCGATCCCCGGCACGGGTATCGGTACTATCTCGAATGCCGATGGCGGATTTTCGATAAAGATAAAGGATTCCCTTGGTGTGAAAACGTTAGAAGCTTCACATATCGGATACTATAATCAGCGATTGGCCTTGTCGGATAACGATATGGATGATGTAACCATCTTTCTTACTCCCAATGAGAACAAGCTGAAAGAAGTGATTGTAGAATCGATGGATCCACAAAAGTTAGTAGAAACCGCAATTATGAAGATAGCGGATAATAACAGCCTGTCAGCAAATCTCTTAACGGGATTCTATCGTGAGACGATAAAAAAGAGGCGTAATTATATCAATATCTCCGAGGCAGTGATTGATATTTATAAAACCTCATATACACAATCGGATGCACACGACAAGGTACAGGTACTCAAAGGCAGGAAGCTGCTTAGCCCTAAGCCGGGCGATACGCTGCTTGTGAAATTTGTAGGTGGTCCCAACCTTTCCACATATCTGGATGTTGTAAAAAATAAAGACCTGATGCTGGATAAAGAAACACTCCATTATTATAAGTTCAAAATGGAGAACTCAGTGATGATAAACGAGCGTCCTCATTATGTAGTGAGCTTTAAGCCACAGGTTATTTTAGCTTATGCGCTTTTTGATGGTAAATTATATATCGACCAGGAAACACTCGCTTTTTCCCGCGCTGAATTCAGCCTCGATATGAATGACCGTAACAAAGTAACACAGGCTATCCTGCGTAAGAAACCGTTCAGGCTGCACTTCAAACCGGAGGAAGTAGTCTATCTGGTAACATATAAAGAACAGGCAGGAAAGAGTTATCTGAATTATGTCCGTAACGAGGTACGTTTCAAGTGCGATTATAAGCGGAAACTATTCTCTACTAATTACACGATTGTTTCGGAGATGGTAGTGACCGACAGGCAGTCCGAAAATGTGAATAAGATTGCAAACAAACAGGCGTTTAACGACAGATATTCACTTTCGGACAAAGTCAGCAACTTCTACGATGTTAATTTCTGGCAGGGATATAATATTATAGAGCCGACGGAATCGCTCGAAACAGCCGTTAATAAATTAAAGAAAAATCAAAACAACTTCTGATCGATAGATTCTGTTTCACTATATTTGAATTTATTTGAAAGCTTTACCTGTTATGCTGAACGATATACTTATATTCAAGAAGATAAAAAGTGGCGATATCAAGACCTTCGAACAGGTTTTTCGCCAGTACTACATGTCTCTGTATATGTACGCGTTCAGCATAGCCGGTAAAAAAGAAGCTTCGGAAGAAATAGTCCAGGAGCTTTTTTATGTACTGTGGAGGGATAGGGAAAACCTGAATGTGATACGCTCATTGAAAAGTTACCTGTACGGTGCTGTTCGCAATCAGGCTCTACAATATTACGAACACCAGAGTGTAAAGGAACGGTACAGGGAAAATGTGCTTAGCCGCAAGGACGAGCAACCGGAGGCTACCGCACAGGAACAAATGGAGTATAAAGAGTTGGAACATATCATAAACCGTACATTGGAAAAACTTCCGGAAAGGCGTCTTAAAATTTTCAGGATGCACCGTATGGAAGGCCGGAAATATAAGGAGATAGCCGAGCTGTTATCTGTTTCGGTAAAGACGGTAGAAGCTGAAATGACAAAAACATATCAAATATTAAGGAACGAAATAGAAAAATATATACATGCGTCATGACTTTAAAAGAGAAAGATAATAAAATTACAGATCAGGCTTGGAACCGCCTATATAGCCGCTTGGAACAGGATAACTTGCTTCCCGGAGACGACGTGGGAGTAACTGCAAATTCCGGTCTGCGTACGGCTGTGATACGGTGGAGCGCAGTGGCTGCGATTTTATGTATTTGTGTTGTTTCAGTATTTGTAATCCGTGGGCAGAGAGCCGGACAAACAGATTTGCTGACTTTAAGCAACGAAAAAGGAGCGCCTACTATAGTGTCCACTTTAGAGGATGGTTCAGTTGTGTATCTGTCGGGGCAGACATCTTTACAGTATCCCGGTCGCTTTACGGATGATAAAAGAGAGGTTGTCCTGCATGGAGACGCTTTCTTTGATATTAGCCGTAATCCGGATAAACCGTTTATAATTGAGACGGAAAAAACAAAAATAGAAGTACTGGGGACATCGTTCAATGTGAAAAGTCATAATAACGCTGACTTTTCGTTATCCGTGCGGCACGGAGAAGTAAGGGTAACATCAAAAAAAGATGGGCAGGTAGTGAATGTCGTAGCCGGAGAAACAGCATTGTTCAGATCTGATAATTTACAGAAAATAAAGACTACGGATACAGGCCAGTTTAAGGCATACCTGAAACGTATCTACTTCAAAGACCAGCGTTTAGCCGATGTAGTGAAGATTATAAATATGAACTCGGACGCAGAGCAATTGAAGATAGCGCCGGAATTGGGAGACAGGCTATTGACTGTTACTTTCTCCGACGATACACCTGATACGATGGCTCAATTGATCTGTCTGGCTCTGAACTTACGGTTGACCCGGCAGGATAATATAATATCCATATCTAAGTAACTGTTTAAATTTTATTCGTTCCAATTTTTAGAGATGTTTTAGAGATGCTTATTTACATACGCTTCGCTCCTGTGACCGTTGGTTCTTCCTCGAAACGATAATAGCGGGCTATTTGAGTTGAGAGAAGGGAAAAAACAGCCGAAAACAGACTAAAAATGAACGAAGAAAAAGGTATAATAAAATATTCGTATAAAATTTAAACAGTTACTAAGTAACTGTTAGGAAATTTCACGAACAGTTACTAAAAAATGATATCGTACAGGACAAAAAACAATATAAAACCTGTAACTATCTGTTATGCTGCCCTTACAGGGCGAAATTTAGATGGATGGCTTATTCTCCCCAAGGCGTTGCCATTGGGCTGAAATATATTGCCCCTTCAGGGCGTTTTGATAAAACAGGCTGCAAGCCTAGCATAATTTAGCCTGGGGCAACGCCCCGGGAAACAATAGATAAAGTACCTGCGCCCTGTAAGGGCTACATAATAAGGTCTTTAAGCTTGCATAAATGTTTTTTGTCATGTGCTAACATAAAATGATATAACGCTAATGGGACATACGGCAGAAAATACACTTCATCGTATTTTAGTCTGGCTGTTGTTGCTGGTTATGGCAATTGCAGTACAGGCAGATGACGGAGGTGTGCTGAACCGTAAAATACAATTGCCGAAAAGCAAGGAAAGCATATATAAGTTGTTGAGGCAGGTATCTGATAAGTCGGGTTACCTGTTCATTTACGATAGCCAGATAATAGACAACGACAAAGAAGTAAAAATAGCAAAAGGAGAATATACCCTTCGTGAGGCTATCTATGCTATCACTGGAAATAACCGATTGAAAATAACAGTGATAGGCAGTCATATACTGTTGCAGCTTCCGGAACAAAAGAAGGTTTACAATACACCTCAGGCAGTAAAGACTGTGGAACCTGTAGAAAATGAGTACTTTACATTCACCGGCATGATCTATGACCGTATAACGGATGAGCCGCTCGCATACAGTACTGTCGGCGTCAATAATACGACTATAGGTACCATATCCAATCAGGATGGGGAGTTTAAGCTGATCTTACCTGATTCGCTCCGGCATTCGATTATAAGGCTAACGCGTGTGGGGTACGAAAATCAGGAGATTGAAGCTCAACTGTTGGAAGGCCAGCATGTGATATTTACCCTTGAGCCTAAGGTGATACCTTTGCAAGAGATTATTGTCAGGGCTGTAGACCCCAGGCAGGAGATAACCCGGATGCTTGCCCGCAGGAAGTTCAACTATCCATCGGTACCCACCTATATTACGGCTTTTTACAGGGAAGGTATAGAGCATAAGAAAAAGAACATTGATATAACCGAGGCAATCCTTAAGGTATATAAGACTCGTTACCAGAGTCCTTCAAATTTTGATCAGGTAAAACTGGTAAAAATGCGCCGTATAAGGAACGCGCAGGAGAGCGATACGATATTTACAAAGATGAAGTCGGGTATCAACTCGTGCCTGACGCTGGATTTGATGAAGGAATTACCCGATTTCCTGAATCTGGATGACTGGGATAAATATGATTATACGCATACTGATATCAGTGTAACGGACGGACGCAGGGTTAATATTATTTCATTTGAGCAGAAGGACTATATTACAGAGCCTTTGTATAAGGGCAGGCTGTTTATTGACGCAGAGAGTCAGGCATTGGTGGAAGCTCGTTTCGAAGTCAACCCTAAATATATTTCAATGGCTACGGATATGTATATCGAGAAGAAAAATAAGGATCTCAAGCTTACTTTAGAGGGTGCGCACTATACAGTCTCATATAAACTTTCGGGGGATAGCATCTATTACATTAATCATGTAAGGGGGGATATTGACTTCAAAGTGAAAAGGAAGCGGAAGCTTTTCAGCACACCGCTGCATCTTTGGTTCGAAATGGTAAATTGTAAGGTAGATACAGACGATGTCAATGGATTTTCGCGGAAAGAGCGGATTCCTACCCGGAATATCTTTTCAGATATCAAGTATAATTACGACAAGGATTTCTGGGGGCACTTTAATGTGATATTGCCTGAAGATAAACTGAAAGAGCTGATTATTAATAATTTGAGCGAAGTATCTGAAATAGAAGATATAAAATAAGCCGATATTACTAATATCGGCTTACTTTCGGTATGATGATCCTTATTTCCTTAATGTCAGTACCTCTTTTACTACGTCAGCTGTAATATTATGGCATTCGCCTAGTTTCCATCCACGTCCTGCAAGACGTTCCGTTACTTTGCTTATTGCCTCATCTCCAAGCCCGTAGTCAGACAGATGCGTTTTTACTCCCATCGATTCGAAGAAGTTCTCCACAGATTTTATTGTTCTGTCAATAGCATTATCTCCTTGTATTCCAAATACTTCTTTACCAAGGCGGGTAATCTTCTTCCCTTTCTGTTCCCGGAGTACGGTCATTATGCCCGGTAATACGATAGCAAGCGTTTGTCCGTGGTCCAGTCCGTAGAACGCGGTCAGCTCATGTCCGATCATGTGTGTTGCCCAGTCTTCCGGTACACCGCAGGCGATCCATCCGTTCAACGCCCATGTAGAAGCCCACATCAGGTTGGCGCGTACATCGTAGTTGGTTGGTTCTTTCAGCGCCTTAGGGCCTTCTTCAACCAATGTTTTTACAATGGCTTCGGCCATATTGTCCTGCAAAAGTGAGTCTCCTTGGTTATAGGTCAGGTATTGCTCCATTACGTGTACAAAAGCATCCACTACTCCGTTACCAGTCTGGCGTGGAGGAAGTGAATATGTAACAGTAGGGTCGAGCACCGAGAATTTAGGGTAGGTAAGAGGGGAAGCAAAGGCTAGCTTTTCCTGTGTTTCGGCACGGGTAATCACTCCTCCACTATTCATTTCCGAACCTGTTGCAGGCAGGGTAATGATATCGCCAAATGGCATGGCTTTCTTTACCTCAGCTCCTTTTGATAATATCTGCCAGGGATCCCCGTCTTCGAATAGTACGGCCGCAGATATAAACTTTGTAGCATCCAGTACCGAACCGCCACCAACGGATAAGATGAAATCGATCCCTTTTTCCTTAATCAGGGCAACAGCTTTCATACATGTTTCGTAATGCGGATTTGGTTCTATCCCCGCGAATTCGTACCATTCGTATCCGCTAAGGGCATTTACTGCCTGATCGTATACTCCGTTCTTTTTGATGCTTCCGCCACCGTATGTCATCAATACTTTGCTACCTTGAGGTATTTCGTTCACTATATCTTTAATAGTATCTTTCCCGAATATAATTTTTACGGGATTAGCCAGTGAAAAGTTATTCATAATTTATTTTCTTTTTGATTGATTGCAAAGGTATATCATTAAACCGAATAAGCGGAATCCGAATTATTAAATAAGTTAAATTTTAGTACATGACAAAAAATCTATTTTACTGACAATCAGCAAAATAGATGGTTGATTTTTTGGATAAGACCTTGATTTTTAGTATCTTGTAAAGA
>NZ_QVMO01000103.1 GCF_010501055.1 Dysgonomonas sp. 521 | reverse complement strand
TCAATGCTAACGAAATAAGACTTATGGGTAAACTAGCTAAAAAACACAATTTTATGATTGTCAAAACGGATATAATTTAAATGACGTCATTGGTAACGGAGTGAAACATCTCGTATCTGGTAGGTCGAGATTCTTCGTTGCACTCAGAAACAACGTTCGCCGAAGCGAAGGCGAGGCAATGACAAAGAGAGTAACAATTTGATAGAGATGTTTTACTTTTGAGATACCCTCCTACGGTGATAAAAAAAGAATAGAATTATCTATTAGTAGCAGTTACAGGTTATAATGAGAAGAAAAGGTAACAGAGAAAAGTAATGAAAAAAGTGTCACATTTGACTACGCTTCGCTCCGTCGATTTTCAATTGTCACTTTTTTGCAGCAGCCTGTTGTTTCTGTTTTTACAGTCAGGCTTCTAAGTCCGCGAAGCGGGCTAATATGGATAACCATGGGTAAAACCCGTGGAAAAAGCGAATAAGAAGAGACCGTCTCCGTAGGAGGCGAATAGGATTGATTTTTATTATTTGCCTCCTACGGAGACATGTTTTTCAGTCAGTCCCTGCCACGGGATTTACCCGTGGTTATCCATGTTCAGTCCCTTCGGGACAATAAACGACTGTGTTTTTCAACTCTTGACTCGCATAATTATCTATATTTGCATATAATCGGCGACTGAATAATATTAATATGATAAAAGAACTATTAAACAAAAATCCGCTTTATGTTTTCGCCTTAGAAAGTGAGGCTGCGGATAAATTCGATGCGGATAAACCGCTCTTTATAGGTGTAGGAAAAGTAAATGCAGCCTACCACCTTACTAAACGAATCGTGGCGGAGAAACCGGGTATAATCATCAATCTGGGCTCAGCAGGAAGCAGTGAATTCGGACGGGGTTCGGTAGTTTGTTGTACAAAGTTTGTACAGCGCGATATGAATGTAGTAACGTTAGGATGTGAACTATATGAAACGCCTTTTTCGGGCGAAAAGCCTGTTCTTGAATATGGAATCAGTATAGATAGCTTGCAGCAGGGCATTTGCGGGACGGGAGACAGCTTTGAGGTAAATCATTCTGTGACACACTACAATGTTGTGGATATGGAAGCTTACCCCTTAGCATATATCGCAAAGAAAGAAGGAATTCCTTTCCTGTGCCTGAAATATATTTCGGATGGCGCTGATGACGGAGCCGCCGAAGAATGGAGTATTACGGTTAAAAAAGCCGCCGGAGCGTTAAGGGCGGTTATAGACGAAATAAGAAGATAAGATGCCGTTACCCAGAGGTACAGATAAGCTGGATACGTTGCTGTTTATTACGGAGAAAGACAAGCTGGTAAACACTATGGCCGACACGCTCTTTCTTCTGAGGCGCGGATACCCTTTCGAGAGCGCCTTGCGGTTTACCTCATCCCATTATCAGTGCGTAGCACGCCAGATATTGATGCTGAAAAGGGGAATCTGTACAGATGAAAGCCTGAAAATAAAAAAGCAAAAGGAGCTGTCCTTTAACGAACTGGAAGGTAAGACACTGTACATAGACGGTTTCAATCTGATAATAACATTGGAGGTCTTACTGTCGGCAGGCACCGTTTTCAAGGGCAGGGATGGCTGTATAAGGGATTTGGCGGGGCTGCGGGGCAATTACTCTATCATCAGCGAAACGATATCCGCAGTGGACGTTATCGCCGGTTTCTGCAACGCGTCGGGAGTGTCTTCCCTCCTTGTATATCTGGACAGCCCTGTATCCAATTCGGGTAAGCTGAAAAATCTGATACTGGAACATCGGGCAAAATTTAATATGCCTGTTTCCGTAGAACTGATACATAATCCGGATGTGAATTTATACGATAAATCTGTTGTAGTCAGCAGTGACAGTATTATACTGGAACATTGCACACATTGGTTTAACCTTGCAGCATGTGTTATGGATAAACAGCATGCCGAAGCTATTATTGACCTTAGTGCAGATAATTAGATTGTTTAGATCATTTACTCTGCAATTCTTAAGGTTTGGATCTCAATCTTCATTTTCTATGCTCTCGAAAGAGAAATCATCGGAACACAGTTCTTCTATTGCAAGGGCAAGCCTGATATTTTGATTATCCAGTTCATTGGTAGTTTTGTCACTTTTACATACGCTACGTTCCTGTGACCGTTCGTTGTCACTTCGCGTTCGTTTTTCATTATCCTTTTTGTTCCTGTAATCTTTCATACCAAATGATGTGTTTTGTTGCTGTTATTTAATTAGACGATTTAAGAAGGAAAATATTTCAAGGATTTTGAGTTTTCTGATTTTTTATAGTTTACGTTAAAATATCTTTTACTTTTTCTGTTGAGGCGAAGATGTAAGGGGAATATATTTACTAATTTTGTATCATAAATAAGCAAGTTATGCTGAATAAGATAAAATCATATATGATGCCTATAGCAATGCTTACAGGTATCATATTTCATAAATATATGGGCGAATTAGCCTTCCTTACACCATATCTTATAGCAGTGATGTTGCTTATTACCTACTGCAATATATCGTTTAAGGATATTCATTTTACCCGTCTGCACTTTTGGCTTATTTGTATCCAGATAGCAGGAAGCATAGGTGTTTACCTTCTGCTACAGCCATTGAATGCTATTGTTGCGCAGGGAGCGATGATTTGTATTCTGGCGCCTACGGCTACTTCTGCCCCTGTAATTACGGGTATGCTGGGAGGCAGTGTGGCAAGCCTTACTGCTTATAGCCTGCTTTGCAATATGGTTATTGTCGTTGTGGCTCCCGTACTGTTTTCCTTCACAGGGGAGATTGAGGCCGATTCGTTTATACATTCGTTCTGGATCGTCTTCCGGAAAGTATTTATCCTCTTGTTCCTTCCTTTCTTCGGTGCTTTCCTGCTAAAGAAACTATTGCCGAGGGTACACCACGAGATACGGAAGGCAAAAGCTTTCCCCTTCTATCTATGGTCGGTTGCGCTGGTTATTATTACAGGTAAGACGGTACAGTTTATTCTCGGTCAGGAGAGTCCCGATTATAAGGTTGAGCTGGCGGTTGCATTATCCGCTTTGGTTATTTGTGTAGGGCAGTTTCTCATCGGTCGCCGTTTGGGTCGCCGTTATGATGATACAGTTGCCGGAGGACAGGGCTTAGGGCAAAAAAATACCATCCTTGCTATCTGGATGGCACAAACATATCTGGATCCTATATCGTCTATCGGGCCGGGAACTTATGTGCTCTGGCAGAATATTGTGAACTCCTATCAGGTATGGAAGAAAAGGAAAAACCTGTAGTCCGGTTAATTGGCTTTACTGATGCTTTCTATTTCTGTAGGTAAGAGAACCATATTTTTCAGGTATTCAAACTCCAGTTCGAAGCATTCGCTGAAAAGCTCATCTGCAAAGCCTTCTTCAATTTGTTTTATAGTCCAGAATTTACCGTTCATCTTTTCCGTTCTCCTTATACTGTCTTCGTTATTTATGCTTGCAGCAAACAGGAAGTTCAGCCGTTTTGTGTTATCATTTTCGAATACATATTTAAGGACGAACTTCATAGAGAAATCGGCATCGTCTCCTATCATTTTTCTTATACTGTTGCGGGCAGCTAGGTTTATTTCGTGATTGAACAACATATACTTTTCGAAAGGGTAGTCCAGTTTTCCGGCACTGAGGATATCATTTACAGGTCTTGGCTGTAAATATACTTTCGCCCCCGAGATAAGAGCAACTCTGACAATGGGATGCATAAACTTATTTTTCATGTTCAATGAAACGCTCTTCGCTATTTTTCCCGTCACTTCGCCTTTCTCGGTTACAATCGGTATCCATTCTTCTTTTCTAAGCTTGGAGACCAGGTTGCTTATTTTGATTATCTGGTATACTCCTATCGATAAAATGATAAGGATAGGTAGGACGGCAAAGATTACTATATCAAAAGAGTACAAAAATGCATCGCTGAAAGTAAACTGCCTGTATAGCAATATTACGAATATGTGCAGCGTAAGGCAATACTGGATGAGGACGGCCGAATCGTAAAACTCATTCATAAGCGCTTTCTGTATAAGGTTCTTTTGCCGGAAGAAGCGTGCCGCAATGTATGTTTTGCTTACCCGCAATAGCATGAAAAGGGCGATTATCATGACTTCGCATATTACCACATACGTATTTGGCTTCCATATATATTTATGGGTAAATAACCATGCGCACAATGTTACGATTAACGCGATGGCCGAAATATAGAAAGTAACGCTGAATCCACGGCTCTTATAGTGTATACGGAATGGGAATTCTCCCGCAATCGCAGCAGCTAAAGCAATAATAAGTGCTATTTCTTCCTGCACACCAGCTATATGAAGTATTATGTACAGGATAAACGGGAGGAGTCCTATTACAGGATTGGATACGTATTTTCTTATACCTTTACTAAGCATCTCAAATTAAAAATTTTAAAAGAGTGAGTTAGGTGAAGTAAACTACATCATTGCACAGAGTATAGTTTTGCTTATTGTAGTTTATTGTAAAATTATCAGGTATTAACAAGATCACTTTGCTCTTCTCATGATTAAAACAAATAATATGATAATTTGTTTGCATATTGCCTGATAATTGTTCGAAAAATGAACGACATTATCAGCTAGATTCTGATTTATTGTTGTTTAAATGTAAAAAACTTGTTGATTAAGAACTGTATTGCAGCTACTATACATATTGCAAAAGCCTTTGCCAGCATATCATCCATTTTTATTACACCAATAAATAAAGTGAGCAACATGGAACTTATTATCATCCCTATAATGGCGATGCAGGCAAATGATGTAAATCGCTTAAGTTTGTTATCCGTTACTTTGAATGTAAAATAACTGTTGAGTATGAAGTTATTGATAACAGCCAGAGTAGAACTGATAATATTGGAGATGAGTATGTCCAACATACCAACTGACATTTTGCCACCCAAAAGGCTGCTTATATGTGTTGAAAACGGATAATGTACAGAAAACTTATTAACCAGCAGATAATAGACACCCATATCGATAACAAGGCCTACTATGCCTACCATTCCATATTTTATCAACTGCTTAATGGAGTTGCTCCTGATCAGGTCATTAATTCGCTGTTTCATGTATGTTTCTTAAGTTTGCTTATACCGGATGCTAATCTTTCTTTTTTATTCTGTAGAAGAGCATCTCATTTTTATATTCGTTTAGTTTACTGCTGGTTTCCAGCAATGTGAATTCGTATTTTCCACCGTATTCCTGCTGTATCTTATCTGTATTTTTTTCAAGGGTAACGAAATAACCTTCTTCGGGCGATTCCAAATCTATATTCTTGAAATTATTGTATAGATAAAAGTTCAACGCATAAAGATTTACATACCTTCTAAGGTCATTGGTTACATATATATTTCCTTTCAAGTCATATTTTTCAGACAGCATTTTGGCAAAAGGTTGTACCGAATAGGAGTTCTTGAAGTTGGAAAGAAGGTAAGAATCCATAAAAATATTTATCGCGAGCATAAGCCCGAAACCCGCCATCAATATCTTTACATTGATTTTCTTCCGCAGGAGGTATATACTGTTTACAACAGCACACAGCAATACTGTACTACCAAGCAGACCAAGCCATCCCGGATTTTGGAACATATCCGAGAAAATCTTTATATCCAGCAATGTCTTTTTACGTTTTGCGAACTTTCCGGCTATCGCTTCCACATCTATGATACCGGTGTAAGCCAATGCTATAATTAACAATGCGATGATGGCGATGGATAAGAGGATAGATGTAGAAATACGGACAGCAGCAGGCTTCATTTCTGTGAGATAAATGAAGAAACGGGCTATAAATATGGCAATGAACGGATAAATGAGCATAATATACACACTCCGTTTCGAAACCGGGATAGAATAAAATATGAGGGATATGACAATCACTATAAAGCTAAACAACAATATTTTATCCATAGCCATTATTTTATTAAAGGCATTGGTTAGTATTTGCTTTATTGAGCCTTTGGGCTTACTGTATTTAAGGAAAAAGAGGGATATAACCAGTAGGATAGTCCAAGGCAGAAATCCGGATACCAGGTATGCAAAATATACCCAGAACGGTCTTTCATGTCCCAACTCATAACCGGCAGCCATATCGGCAGCCTGCATGTGGAGGAATCGCCCGAAGTTTTCATAAAATACCCTGTCAAAAAATAACTCACCCTTTACCTCATAAGCGGCATAGTACCAGATGAGGGGTATAATAAATGCGGGTAGTCCGGCAATAATACATTTGAGGGCAGCTTTGAAGAAGTTCTCCTTTTGCAACAACAGATATACTCCGAATATCATGCAGGGCAGTAAAACACCTACAGGCCCTTTAGTAAGGGTTGCCATACTCAACAGCAGCCATACGGAAATGAGCTGCGATATACGCTTCTTTTCGTACCAGGTATACATCTGTATGAGCCCGGCTACCAGAAAGAAAGTGAGTACCATGTCTACACGGGTAGTCATCGCCGCCCTGTGTATTTCAAAGCACGTTATCAGGATAAGGCATGAAACGAAGGCTTCGAGTATCGGCCTGCGGCGGGCAAAGAACATAAAACAGATACCTACCATTGCTATAAAGGCTAGGGTGGATGGCAGGCGCGATGTAAACGGTGTTACTTCTCCATCGGTAAGGGCTAAAGAAAATCCGGCTATAAGCCAGTGGTTTAACGGTGGCTTGTATGCAAACTCGTCAGCATAATTAGAGGGGATTACCCATTCTCCTTTTTCAATCATTGATACTGCCAGTGCAGCTTCCCGGGGTTCGCCTTTAGTATAAAAATCTCCCAGGCCTATCCAGGGCAAGGTGGATAAGGTGGCGATAAGAAGAATAAGAAGAAGGGGTTTTTGCAAATATAAGGTTTGCAGAAAATGAGATTTCTTCATAAATATCTATGATTGAATATTTCTGCAAAGATAGGTTTTTATTTCTTTAATACTATGTGTAGACGGTGCTTATAATTGTAATACAGCTTCTAAATTTTGGGTTTACTTAGAAATAAGTTTATTATTCAGGATAATATTAAATACTTTTTCACGCAGATTGCGGGCAACAGGTATCTTATGGTTATGTATATTAAGCAGGTTCCCTTCTATGGATTTAATGTGGCTGATATTCACGATATATGACCTGTGTACCTGTATGAAATGCTGTTTGGATAGGGATTCTGCCATGTTTTTGAGGGTAGTATATACTATCTCCTTCGATGAGTGGGTCTGTATCAGTATGTAGTTCTCCATACTTTCTATAAAGAGTATATCATTCAATAAGATTTTTTTCAATTGTTTATCGCTTTTTACGAATATGTGTTCGTCCGAATCTGATTTGGATTCTTTTATCAACGCATCGTGTATTCTGTTCACTGCTTTGAGGAAACGGTCGAAGGAGACCGGTTTCAAAAGGTAATCCGCCACATTAAACTCATACCCTTTGATGGCGTACTGCTCGTAGGCGGACGTTATAATCACTTTAGGCGGGTTCTGTAAACTGGAAAGAAGTTCCAACCCGGAAATGTGCGGCATCTCTATATCCAGAAAGAGTAAACAATAACTTATTTTTCTTGATGAATGGTGTTATGAAAAAATAGTGTCGGCATTATCAGGCAGTTCTTTTACCCTTTTCAGGTACTTAGTTACTTTGTTATCATCTTCTACCGGATATATATAGCCCAGCTTCTGCGCTACAAACAAAGCTGTATCCCTGAATAGCTCTGTCAGAGTAAACAATGATTGCCAGCAGTCTTTAGGATTGCTGTTCTTGTAGGTGCTGAGCAGCAGGTTCCATTCTGTTTGGCTGATGAACAGGGACAGGTATTTATTGTTCTTTCCGACACTTTTCGAGAAATCTGTGCCGATGCCCGCTTTCCATTGCAGCATCCTCAGGAGGCTGGGACGGACATATAAGTTTATATGATTATTCGCATATAGTATCTCCTTTCTCCACAGGCCTTTTGCTACATAGGTAGAGACCCACCAGAATTCGTTGCAACAATCGTCAAAGAATTCTTTCGAAGGGCGTTTTATGTGATAATCTTCATCGGATGGTTCGGGTAAGGAAGGAAATATTCCATCCTTGTCTAATAAGATTTTTATCAGTTTATCTCCTTCTGTATATTTGTCCGCATCATTCACAGGTACTAGTTTCAGGTCGATTCTATTGCCATCGTCAAACAACATGAGATAGGAGAACCAGCCTCCAAGTTCGGGAGGAAAGAGAGACATCGCTTCAGGCTTTTGCATAATGATCCTGTCTCCGAAAATATTGATCCATTCTTCATCCTTAATAAAAAGGTTCATATCGGTGACAAAATAAGAAATGTCATAATCCTGAAAAATGTCTTTGGGCACGTTGGGGTTTGTCCGCGATCCTTCCATCCCAACAGCCCTTATCTCCGGCTTACTTTTTGCAAAATGAAGGAGCAAATCGAATATCTCTTTCTCTGTTCTCATAACGATGTGATTGATGAACTCCTAAAATATAAAATTAGCCTGACAATTGAGTTATTGCCAGGCTAATTAAATGATTATTTATTTTCTTATTTTACAATCTGGATATAATCGAGATCGAAGTATCCGTTGTCAGGCTTATCTTTTTGGATGGAGATAAAATTGCTTCCGGCCTCTAATGATACCTTTACTTCTGTTAATTCCCATCGATTTGTTTTTACAGGGGCAAAGATCAGCTGGTTTGCCATTTTTTTGTCATCGATGTATAAGCTGGCTGTTCCTGTATCCTTATTCGGATTTGCATATCTTATTTGTATTGTATAATTACCTTTAGCCGGAACTTCTACAGCAAAGAATACTTTTGCGTCTGTATTCTGGAAGTCGCCTGCATAGCCGCAACCATTGTATCTGAAGTTATCCTGCTTTTTCTTTGTATTAATCATGGACGCGAACTCAGCCTCATATCTTAGACTGTTATTCTTTATCTTAATTATTCTACATTCGTGGGGTGCTAGTTCTACTGAATAGCCTCCAAGCATGCTGCCTAAATCTTTATGCGCCCACAGATCCCTCACATTTTCAGTACTTCCTCCTTCAATGCCCAATTCCTTTTCGAAATCAATGCTTCTGACCTGCTTTGTACCTTCCCTGTTAAACAATCCGACCACCCAGTCGCCATTTGGTAACTGCCCTGCCCATACAGAACTTTTGTCTGTATCTTTAGCGTCATAGCTCAAGGGCTTTGCTACGAATCCCTGTTCATTAAGTTCGAGAAGTTCGGTATTCTGGTACACCCATGCATGCTCCCCGACCGAATCATACTGGTCTGCAATGGCGAGGGCGGAGCCACCCATGACCATAAGGGAGAACTTGAATACGCGCTCGTTATCGTTTGCCATCGTATTCATTCGCATAAAGTCGCCGTCAAGGATCATTTGTCCCCTGCCTCCTATGTCCGCGAAGCCAATGAAGCCATCGAAGGCATTCCCATACTGAGGCCATATTGCTTTCTGCTGGCCTCTTCGCCTGTCGCTTACGAATTCCCAGCCTCCGTCGAAACAATCATCATCTATGCGGATCATATCGCCGTATTTCAGTTCATTTCTGCCATGATCGAAGCAATTGGGCATTACCAGGCTAAGGAATATATCGTTGCCCGCGGCTTCTTTTATCCATTCCAGTGCCTGAATATATTTAGCCGTACCATAATTTTTTTCATAGTTTTCCAGAAAGTCGATTCGCAGATACGTAGCGCCTGCCTCAATAAAATATTTCACATAGCCCTGGATCCATTCTTTGGCTCCCTTCCTGTCCGTATCGACCCAGTACAGAGGTTCATTGAACGATATAGGGCCTGCGATGTCCTGAGCTTTAATATCTGTTCCTTTTACACTGACATTCTTATCATAGGCGGCTTTTGTCATCCACATCGGATTGTAATATACGCCGAGTTTCATTCTCCTTTCATCAAGATAGTCAGCCCAATATTTGAAGCTATGTTCCCACTGGTCGTTATACTTTGTAATGTATCCGTTATTATCGATTGTCTGGGCGGCTTCTATCCAGCCATCATTACATATCATATCGTATCCGAAAGATTTGAAATGAGTATTCATCCAGTCTATATTGGCTTTCCATCTGTCTTCAGGGATGGGCATATTGGTTATCCAGCAATATTCATAAGCTATCCAGTATTTTGGGCCGGTTCCTTTCCGTGTAAACGGACTGTCACGCGCCACAACCGGTATATTGACTGATATGAGAGTTGTGAGTAACAGAGCCGTAATTATTTTTCGTTCGATATTCTTTGTCATTTTACTTTCCAGTTATAATTTGTACTTGGAAATAACACAGCCTTATCCGGGGTTTCTGACTTTAAGGCTGTGTTATTGCCATTAAACCTAAAACTCTTTCAACAAACTTTATGCTAATACCCCGGATTTTGTTTTAGATTAGGATTTGCATCTATCTGGTCTTTAGGTATAGGATATAGTCTTCTGAATTCTTCGCTTTTGTATGGCTTGAAGATTGTAGGATCATTGTATTTATCGAACCGGATCATATCCGAACGGCGCCAGCTCTCCATAAACAGTTCGCGTCCCCGTTCTTCGAGCAGGTCTTTTTCCGTCAATTTGGTAAATGGCGTTACTCCTGCACGTGCCCTGAAGAGGTTGACCAATCTTAAGGCTTCTGTATCAGCCGGATTCATCCGCCATAGTATTTCGGCTTTCATCAGCATAATATCGGAGTAGCGGAATGGGAAGAAATCACTGTTAAGGAAGCCGTTGCTGCCCATCTCTATTTCCCATTTCTTGATTCTTACACCCGATTGGCGTATCGTGTTGTATAAAGAAACGAATTCAGGTGTAAAGTTTACCTGCGGGCCATCAGGGTCGAGGTCTTTTTCGTATCCGCTATCGGTTATCGGTTCGCCTGTAGAGCTGTACTGTGGCCCCCAAAGGAAATTGTCGCTTCTGCGTATATCATCTTCTTCATACATATAGAAGAATTCAGTCTGCACAGATAAGCCATTCCAAGGGCCGTTAGTCATGTTGAGTGCTCATTATTTACCAATAAACCAAACGATAATGACGATAAAAATCTTTTCTTTGAAAAAAACTCATGGCAGTGTAGCACCAGTTCAACTAATGTTAATATACTTGCTGTTGAGTCTTGCTTCAAAGAAAGGTAGACCAAATATTGGTGATTCTCTTGATAAAAAGAATAATTCCCGGATGGTAGCATACTTGCATTTTATGCCTGTTTACTTCTTTGAGCCATGAGTTT
>NZ_QVMO01000102.1 GCF_010501055.1 Dysgonomonas sp. 521 | reverse complement strand
TACTTTTGCTCATGAGCTTAATTTTGTTTTGTTGCTACTACAAAGATAAGCAGAAGAGCGGATTTTTTATTTTTTAAAAGTTCGCTCTGTTTTTTTAGCGGACAGTAGTGAATATTTATAAGCACCCAAACGACCCGCAAAATAGACATCTTTACTTTGTTCTGCCTTTTTTTTATATTGCTCGTACCGTTTATTGTTTTCAGTCGTATTGACAGGATAAAATGGTTCTCCATCATCTTTCCAAGGGGCAGGAAATTCTTTTGTGATAACTGTATTTGGCTGCTTACCAAACTCAAAGTGTTTTGATTCTATAATTCTGGTGTATGGAGTTTCCCTGTCAGTATAATTAACCGCAGCATTACCCTGATAATTCTCTATTTCTAAAGTTTCCATCTCAAAATGTAAAGAGCAGTATTCCAACTGTCCAAAACAATAGTCAAAATATCGGTCTATTGCTCCTGTATAAATAGTAACCTTAGCTTTATTTGACAATTCTCCATGCGATAAAAAATCTGTATTTATTAATACATCAGCTTTAGCAAAGCATTTTTTGAAAATAGGATTATAACCTCCTATTGGTATACCCTGATATATGTCATTGTAATAATTATTGTTATATGTAAACCGAAAAGGTAATCTTCTGATAATAAATGCAGGAAGGTCTTTGGAGTCTTTCCCCCATTGCTTTTCCGTATAGCCTTTTATTAGTTTATGATAGATGTCTGTGCCAACCAAAGACAAAGCCTGTTCTTCTAAATTATCAGGATAAGAGACTTGTAGTTGTTGAGATTCTATTTTAGACAAGGCCTCCACAGGCGTTTTAGTCCCTCATAATTGATAAAATGTATTCATGTTAAAAGGGAGATTATATATTTCTCCTTTATAGTTAGCGATTGGGGTATAAACAAAATGATTGAAATTACATAAGGAACGCATATATTCCCAAACAGACTCGTTAGATGTATGAAAAATATGAGGTCCATATACATGGACGTTAATACCTTCTATATTCTCACAATATAGATTTCCCCCAATATGAGGCCGTTTTTCTACAACCAGACAACGCTTTCCATCCAAAGAAGCTTCTCTTGCAAAAATTGCATTGAAGAGTCCTGCTCCAACCAAAAGGTAATCATATTTATTTTTCATGTTTTCATGTAGATTTGTGGTTTGTAAACTTAGGTCTTTATTTAACATTTAAGGTGGACATTTGAACAATAAAGGCGGACATTTAAACTCTTTTTGTCATTCAAGAACTAGAGGTAAATTGGGTTTCCTTGAGAAAAAGTTATATCCGCAACTTATTAACATTAATGGAAACAGTCACTTAGTAAGTTTGATGATATAAAAAAGTCATATCTTCCAGTTTATAGCTATTTTTAATGTATTTAGGCATAGTTATTGTGCTCTAAAAAGTTTGCATTTTATCTATCTTATTTTTATTGTACAAAAGCGTACCGAAAAGGGAGGTATTGGAACTTATTTTTGCAACCATTCTTCTTCTAATTGTTGGAGTTGGACTTCTATTTCCTTGTAAGTAGTGACTAATTCAATGGTTACTTTTTCCAGCTTATATAGATAAGCCAATGCCTTTTTCTCGCCTAATTGCTCTTTCAGTAATCGTAGAAGCTGGTTATAATTATTCCCAATCTTTCTCATCTGACCTCTGAACTGGGATAGTTTTATGATATAATCCATACTTGCTTTATCAATTATCTTGACTTTCAGGGAACTGTTCAGCACCTTATCCCGAATAAAATGAGCCGGATATTTATATCCCGACAGATGGAACATCGTTTCAAAACGGATGTTGTCAGCTTCATTGAGCCGCGCATAATGCCTATGTATAGCCGGATCAGCTTTAGGCTTACGCCCGACTTTAGACTTTTTTGAATTACTTTCTGTGTGCATACTGTTTTATTGTATCAATTGAGTTAATTCATAACTCATCATTTATAATTCATAATTCACTGAGAACTGCCGACTTTGGAGGTGTTCCTCCCCCCCCCGACTTTCAGAGGAGTGGGGCGAGTTATTTTGAAGCATCTGAAATTATTTTCAGGGGCTCAAAATACAACTCGCCTTAGACCTGTGTCTAAGAAAATCCGCTTGTAGGCGGATTCATTGGTAATCTCTGAATGAGATTCATGCTTTATCGAGAGTAGGAAGAAAATATCAGGGTCAGCCTGATTCATTATCTTCTTCATTGTTGGATCTTCTTGAACCGATGGAATCAATATCTTTTACGAATTGTTCTCCGGCTTCCTGCCATAGAGCATTCAGCAAATCTTTATTTGTCTGGAAGTGCTCATTTAATATAGCATCTGCCAGTGACGATGTAGTGGAGTAATTATCGAACTTAAATAAAAAGGCAGTGTCTTTCAGTTTTTGATAAGCTTCTTCACTGACATATATTACCCTGCGGTTGCGTATGCGCTTCTCCAGACAGAACAATTCCGTATATTGTTCTTTGGTTAATGTGTTAGATTTTCTTTGTCTCATAACCTGATAAATTAATGGATTAATAATTTGTTTGAATACAGATTCCCGTGTCGATTACCGCTACAAATAAAATCATAAATATCAATGAATTAAAACAAAGTAGCCCGATTGGAACATTATGCTTTCAATCGCTATATATTGCTTTATAAGCCGGGGAGAGAAGACATATATCCTGCTCTATTCTGCTTTCCGGATGAAATAATAACTTATGGCTGTAATGATTCAATAATAGATAGTATCATTGATAGATAGGCGAAAAGACTTATTGATATAGAATTATCTATAAATACATATACACAAACTGATGTCCTTATTTGAATAAGAGCCGAAATCCTTCCTTATATAAGGATTGGTATATGAATTGAAAGAAATATTGAATGAAGGACTGTTCTATGTATTGATTTTGGTATTGATGTCAATCTTGATACAAATACAGGTGTCAATACTAAAATCCTACTATATACCAATATTGAAATACTTACTGAAAAAAAATCTGGTTTTCTTCTTATCCTATTGATTATATCGAAGCCTGACCAACCACTGCCAACAGCTACCACCCTTCTATGGATTTGCCTTTTCTTCCAAAAAACTCGTGAAATTTGTATCGATTTTTCTATTTTCTCTAAAATTTGTAGAAAAGAGCGACATGATTGGACAAAGGCTACCACTGGATTAAAAAATAGTGTAAGTTCCGAAAATTCGGTTTTACTTTACCGGAAATTTTGGATTAACATTCTTTATGGCATCTATCCGGTGTCAATCAGCGCCAAATGATGCCAACAGGCAGAGGACTATTGATATAGCCAAATATTGTGCCTTTATTTACCGGAACGAATGATTATTGAGAAGTATATAGCCATTGACCAAGAGATATTAAGAAGCAACCCGCTGGAAGATGTGCGCTACGAGAAGAAAGAACCTGCAAAACACCGTTATATCAGCCAGTCCGATTTAAAACGTATAATGGAAACACCGATGTGTGACCCGCGTCTGGAACTGGTCCGCAGGGCTTTTATCTTTTCATCGCTGACAGGGCTTGCCTATGTGGATATACACCGCCTGTATCCGCATCATATTGGTAAAACAACAAAAGGCAGGCTCTATATCCGCAAGCGGAGAGTTAAAACAAATGTGGAAGCATTTATACCATTGCACCCTGTAGCCGAACAGATACTAATGCTGTATAATACCACAGACGATACGAAACCTGTATTCCCTTTGCCTGTCCGTGATAAGATTTGGTATGATATAAATCAGATAGGTATTACTATGGGATTAAAAGAGAATCTCTCGTACCACCAAAGTCGCCACTCCTTCGGGACACTGGCTATTTCGGCAGGGCTTTCCATTGAGAGTATTGCCAGGATGATGGGTCACGCCAATATTTCCACGACACAGGGGTATGCACAAGTCACAGACCGGAAAATATCTGATGATATGGATAAACTTATAGAACGAAGAAAGACTAACATGGTATAACTCTTATATACAGGGACTTGAATAACATTTCACTCAATTAGAAAACCAACCATTTTATTTTGATACTATTTACGGCAGATTCCCGATTGGATACCTGCCGTAAATATTTTTCTGTCCGCATAAATATTATAATCCGGCCTTATAATAATTCTCTTCCAGTAGCTTTATCACATCCGACTCTTTGTAGAGTATCTTTCCTGTAATCTGTATATAAGGGATTATCCCCTGGTCTCTCCATACCTGTAATGTGCCAATGCTTAAACCGAGTATCCTGCTGATATCCTTGCCCGAGAGGTACTTTTCTCCGTTCAGAGCCGGAGAGCATTTGTCGGAAAGCTTACGGATAGCTTCCAACAGTTCCTCCAATGTTTGGGTAAAGGAGAGGATTTCCGGCGATTTTCCATTTATTATTTCCATACTTATAATTTACTTGTTTTTGATTGTTGATCCTTCTATTAACATTTCCACATCTGATACCTTATAATAACATTTATAGTTGATCTGCGAAAAAGGTAATTTACCCGAATCCCTATAATACTGTAAGGTTCTTTTTGATATTTGGAGAAGACGGCACACTTGTCCGTTGTCCAGCCATGTTTCGTCTGTTTGATTATTTTTACATAATTCCCCGACCTGTCCGGCAAAACTCTCAAATTGTCTTTGTATCTGTTCAAAAGTCTTCTTTTCAATAGCAATTATTTGGCATCCGCCGTTGTTTCCATACTTATTTCCTCTTCTTTTTAAAAATACCATTATCCATATCATCCATGCGTTTGTTTAGCTTTGTTTTTATCTCGTCCAGAAACAAAGTCCTGCTATCCGTCCGCCTGCGTATGGCCCGGAATACGTCATAGCAATTCGCGACAGGAAAAGATAACATTTGACAGAGATACCCGATGGCTTCCTGTATCTCAATATCCCCATTATTGAAACTATTGGTTTCCAGCAGGCCGTAAGCCAGTTCTACGAAATCACTTTTTGAGCCTGACCAATAGAGTTTGGTCTCCGGTTTGTTTCCGTCAATGGTCAGAAAAAAGGAGTGAAGGTTATTAATCAATGATTTTAGTTTGACAAACTGGCTTTCTGTAATATTGATTGTCATGTATCTTGTATTCATGTGCGTATATTTTAACAAGTTAATATTTTTGCTTTTCAATGGCTCAGTTTACATATTTGCCGATATCAAACCCATTGCCGGCAATATGCCTCTTACCTGTATCCTGCGGGATACTATCCAGTAATTTGACAGCAATATCTTCCGCCCCGCAGACCCGGGTGATTATCTGCTCATACAGGTCTGTTCCCCTGGCTTTGAGTATGGCTGCTGCAACCTGCGTCTTTTCTGCTGTGGTTATGTTTCGCCTCAATGATGCCGATAGTAGACGTTTATTGGTTATGTATAAGCAATCGGGAAAGAAGTCAATGTCCGGGTTTCTGGCGAAAAAGGTACTGAACCACAAGCTGGAAATTATCGAAATCAATAAATCTGTTATTGATTTTGTGATGTTATTGAGTCAGTTCTTTGCCCAATTTAGGGGAATAAAGAATAATTACAACCAGCTTTTTGCTGCATTGGTAAAGAATTTAGGCGAAGGTAAAGCCCGTTTTATGATGAAGATATTGGATAAATCTACACTTGATTTTAACGGCCTGTTCAAAGATTCTCCAGAGAGAAACATTGAACGAACGGCAATTAACAAATCTCAATCTGAAACGAATCGCCCCGGCCAATTCACGGAATCCTACGGAGTTCCGCAATCCGCCGATAGCGATAGTTCAAATATAAGCATAGGTTTATTCCGAACAGCATGATGCAGATTTTGAATATCTTTAACTCTGCGGATTATCTTCATCTCTCTCCACATCTACAGCCTCGCCACTCACTTCACCAACTCCTTCATCTGCGCATACCGTCCCCTCACAACACCATCCTTATCCGTCAGGNAAGCCCGTTTTATGATGAAGATATTGGATAAATCTACACTTGATTTTAACGGCCTGTTCAAAGATTCTCCAGAGAGAAACATTGAACGAACGGCAGATGTAAATTCGAAACAAACGAATCGCCCCGGCCAATTCACGGAATCCTACGGAGTTCCGCAATCCGCCGATAGCGATAGTTCAAATATAAGCATAGGTTTATTCCGAGCAGCATGATGCAGATTTTGAATATCTTTAACTCTGCTGATTATCTTCACCCCTCTCTCCACATCTACAGCCTCGCCACTCACTTCACCAACTCCTTCAACTGCGCATACCGCCCCCTCACGATACCATCCTTATCCGTCAGGATGAATGTAGGCGTACCCACGATACCGTAATTGCGAAAGTTAGCCCCGTCGAAACCCTTATAGTCGCACAACTTGTCTGCCCAGGGCAATCCGGCAGATGTCTCCGCGTGAACTTCTTCGCCAATGTCGGCAGCAATGGAGATTACACGGATGCCATTATCTGTCAGCAATTTATAATTCTTTTTCAACTGTTCCAACTCATAATGACAGTTGCCACAGCCTGTTTCATAAAACATTATCAAACTCAATCTTGGAACGAACGAACTGTCGCCCACTACAATCTCCGGCGCAGGCTGCCCGTTCAACGGCATGGTCAGGTACTCAGTGCCCAGCTCCGCCAGCAGGTAATCCTTGCCATACTTGCTGAACATACGGATAAAGGCCTGCGTCAGTTCGCGGCGCAGGGGAATATCGGTTATCTTGTCGAGCATATGTTTGCTATCGTTCAGCAGGAGGCTGTCGTCACCCAGCGCCGACTCGTACCAGAGCTGTAGCATGGGTTGCCAGAAACCGCTGGTATACAGGTCGTGGAAATCCAACTCCTGCGAAACAAAGCGGTGCTGCTCCACTACAATGCTATCGGGATGGGTATCCAGCGAACGCCCCATCCCTGACAAACAGCCCAGCATCTCCACCATACGGGCGGCATACAGTGGACTTTCTTTCATCTCCTTCTTGAGCAGGCTGTACCTGGTTTTCAGCTCGCTTACCTGTTGCCAGTGCATGGAAAAAGGAGATGCCGTGCTACTAGCCGAATTCATCGCTGCATTGTAGTCGCTTATTATCCGGCTTTGGCGGGAGAAGAGCTCTTGCAGGTATGCGTTTTCAACCGAGCCCGAAAATATACCGCTGTCGGGCTCGCTGTCTTCTTTCACCGAGAACTTCTTCTCCCCGTTGATTATCATATTGATAGAGGTGTGGGTGGTTGGCACCGAGAGGTTACCCACACCACGGTACGAAGCATAACCGGCAGGCAGTGTAAACGATGCCTTGCCTACCGAATCGAGCCTGCCCACGGCCACCGTATCGCGGGCGGTGCCCTGTTTCAGGGTGAAGACATATTGCAGGTAGTTGCACGAAGGCAGGTCCATCTTGATGGTTTGGGCGAGGGCGCCCCCGGAAAATAATAGGAGGAGCCCCACCCAGCCTCCCCGGAGGGGAGGTGTGCAGAGACGCTTTATCTTTTTGAGTATCATATTCTGTTATTTATATATTTCATTCTCTATTTGGTGGCTTTGCCCTCTCCTTTTGGAGCAGGAGAGGGGTGGGGAGAGGAACTAATTATCCTTGATGCAACGCAAAGCAAAGCCATAGGCGCGAGAGTTATTACTGTTAGCAGGATTGACGTCAACACTGTTGAAGAATAGGGCGTAGGCATTAACACCGACCACTGTTGTACTCCAATAGTTGCCAAGTGTACCCTGATAGAGGAGCAGACCAGTACCGCGACTCCGATGAGCACTAGCAGGCAAAAAGAGAGTGGTAGTTTTTCCGTCAGGCTTAATCTCATAGCCGCGACCGTTTGTATTGTTCCATACCCAGGTATTAGCCGTTGCCATTGTCGAAGATCCGGTAATAGTACCACCCCTGTAGAGCTCGCCCCATTCGTTCTGGTTGGGGGTGCGCCAGCCTGTATCTGCCCCACTGATACCGTCTGTATCGGGATAATAAGTCTCATAGTTCAGGCCATCATCCTTGATTTTAGCACAGGGGTCATTAGGTTCAAAACGTCCAGTACGCCAAAGTAGGTCTATCTCACTTGCAGACAGGTAATATGCCCAGTTATAATTCTGTCCTGCGGATGAGATAATAAACTTACCGTAATGGCTGGTACCCCGTTTTACTTGCCGGTACGGGTAAGGCTGTGTGTCGATCAGGTTGCCGTCTTCAAATTCCGGGCCTGCACCATAGGCTATCTGGTTTGTCCCTGCTGTATTTTTTCCGGATTCAAAGCCCTGTGCCGCTCCACGCTTTTCGTGCCCGTCACCTATACGTCCCCATTGGTAGAGGTCTCCATAAAGGTTTTCTTCGCCTGCAATATAATAATGTCCGCCGTCCGCTTCATTGGGTCGACTGAAAGTCATACTATAGTTTATCTGATCATCAATGGTCAGAAGGGTAGCCCCCAGGTTGAAGCACATAAAGGAGAGCCACTCGCCCTTGTTGTTTTTTGCTCCGCAGCCTACGGCTACCTCGGCAATGTCGGAGGTCAGTTCTGCGCCCAGCGAACTTGTAGCCACGCAGTAGAACCTGTAGAAGCCCGTGTTGTTGGCATCACGGGTGGTTGACTCCCCTTTTTTATTCTTTTTTATTACACCTGTAGGGGTAAAAAACGCAGTAGCTTTAGTACCATCTTTTGTATCGCTTACTGCGCCGCCTACTGTCTCTACGCCTGCCGGGTCGATGGGCTTTTCGATGCGCACATGCACATTGTTGCCCATTATCTGGTACCACTGGAAGGTCCAGACGCCCAGTCCCTTCACAACAAACTCAAGGGCTTTGACTGTCTCATTGCCCGTTTCGTAAAAGCTAAAGGCTTTGGGCGGTTGGATAATAATAGACGATAGGGCTTCGTTGGTCTGCGAGGTAGTCCATACCACTCCATTCCATGTATATACCGCCGGATAGAGGGTACTACCCGCGCCGTTGTCGGTCAGGTTGTACACCATCAGCCCTGCCAGTTTTTCTTTCAGGGAGTTGGTATTGGCCAGAAACTCTGCGTCGTCGGCAGCAATAAAGGGTTCGAGGGTTTTGATGTTGACCAGTTTTACCCGGGGCAATAGCAAGCCACCGTCGCCCAGTCCTGCCGTCAAGTTGTTGTCATCCGAAATAGATGTGACCGTGCCGCTGGTTGTCTGGCGGGCTTTCAGGTCGAGCAATGCCGCCCGTGTAGGTTCTACTACCGAGCCGATGGTTACCTGCGCCCCGGCAAAGGAGCTGCATAGCAAAAAGGCTGCCGTGGCGGCCAGTAACCGCCAACGGGCCACGATTTTATGTTGTGTTCCGGTTGTTTTCATAAAAGAATAAAATTTTTAATCCATCCCCTCCCACCCCCAAAAATGGCAGGACTGATAAGTTCTGATATTGGAGGCTGTGTCAAAAGTAAAATTGCACTATCAAAATGTTACCATCTTTGTCATCCTGAGGCAACGAAGGATCTCGACGCTCCAAACACGAGATGTTTCACTCCGTTCAACATGACAAAGAGATAGTAAAAAATACTTTTGACACACCCTCATGAAAGTCATTAAGGAAAGACTTTAGTCAAAAAGCTTCGGCTAAAGCCATTTTCTGATTCTGAACCATATTCCTCCACTTGAAAGTGGAGGCAATTAAGTCAGAACTGAACAACCCTGCCCCCAACAGGTAGGGCTGTTAAGTTCTGTAAGTGATGATCATTTTTGTTACACTGAGAAACATGGAGTAGGCACTGAGGTTCACTGAGATTTATTAGCTCAGTGTTTCTCAGTGTCTTCTCAAAGTACCTCAGTGTAATTATTCTTGTATTCATTTTCTTCAAAATATCAACTTGTTTAGAACTTAACAGCCCTGCCCAACAGGGGGAGGAGGACAAAGAAATGGAAAAATGGATAATTAATATGGTGATAACTACTAATTCTTGATACAGCGCAAAGCAAATCCTGATGCCCGGTAGTAACTTTGAGCAGGAATGATGCCACCATCGTAGAAGTACAAGTGGTAGGCATTAGTACCTATTACTGTAGTACTCCAGTAGCGACCAGTCGAGCCTTGAGCGTAGAGCGAACCATTACCGTAGCTCCGATTACCATTAGCTGGCAAAAAGAGGGTCGTTGTTTCTCCGTCAGGCTTGATTTCGTAGCCGCAGCCGTTCGTATTGTTCCATACCCAAGTATTGGCCGTGGCTGTTTTCGGGGAACTGGTGATAGTACCGCCCCTAAGAAGCTCGCCCCATTCGTTCTGGCTAGGGGTACGCCATCCAGTAGTTGCCCCGCTGATACCATTGGTTGCGGGATAATAAGTCTCATAAGTCAGGCCGTCATCCATGATCTTAGCACAGGGGTCGTTTGCAGCAAAACGCCCGGCACGCCAAATCAGATCTATCTCACTCGCGACCAGCCCATATGCCCAGTTATAGTTTTGTGTCGAACTTGTGGTAATAAACTTACCGTAATAAGTGGTGTTAGTTCGGTCTACCTGCCGCCAAGGATAAGGCTGTGAGCTAATTACATTACCGTCTTCAAATGTTGGGCCAGTACCATAAGCCACCTGGTTTGTCCCTGCGGTATTTTGTCCGGCAACAAAGTCCTGTGCCGCTCCACGTTTTTCGTGCCCGTCACCTATACGTCCCCACTGGTAGAGGTCACCATAAAGGTTTTCTTCGCCTGCAATATAATAATGCCTGCCGTCTGCATCATTGGCCTGGCTGAAAGTCATACTATAGTTTATCTGACCATCAATGGTCAGTAGGGTAGCCCCCAGGTTAAAGCACATAAAGGAGAGCCACTCCCCGGCATTGTTTTTGGCTCCACAGCCTACGGCCACTTCGGCAATATCGGAGGTCAGTTCTGCTCCCAGCGAGCTTTTAGCCACGCAGTAGAACTTATAGAAGCCCGTATTTTTGGCATTGCGGGTGGTTTTACTGCCCTTTATTACTTTATTTGGGGTAAAGGAGGGAGAGGTAGCACCGGCGGCGTTAGCGTCAGTTGTATTTGTGTAGATAGTTTCGGCTTCGCCCACAACCGTACCGATGCGCACATGCACATTGTTGCCCGTCACCTGATACCACTGGTAGGTCCATGTGCCTAGCCCGTCTACAACAAACTCAAGGGCCTTGACTGTCTCAAAGCCTGTTTCGTAAAAGCTAAAGGGTGCTGGTTGAGTAACTATCGACGAGGCAGCCTCGTTGACCTGCGAGGTAGTCCACATAGCTCCGTCCCATGTGTACACAGCCGGGTAGAGGGAACTGCCCACGCCGTTGTTGGTCACGTTGTACACCATCAGCCCTGCCAGCTTTTCTTTCAGGGAGTTGGTATTGGCAAGGAAGTCGGTGTCGTCGGCCGCAATAAAGGGTTCGAGGGTGCTGATGCTGACCAGTTTTACCCGGGGCAATAGCAAACCGCCATCGCCCAGGCCTGCTGTTACATTGTCGTCATCCGAAACAGATGCTACCGTACCGCTGGTCTGTCGTGCTTTCAGGTCGAGCAATGCTGCCCGTGTGGGTGTGATATTGGACCCCACGGTCACCTGCGCCCCGGCAAAGGAACTACATAGCAAAAAGGCTGCCGTGGCAAGCAATAACCGCCAATGAGCCATGTTTTTGTTTTGTGTTTTGGTTGTTTTCATAAAAGCAATTTTTAAGCCACCCCCTTCCGGCCTTCCCAAAAGGGGAGGAGACTGGAGAGATGGAAAGATGAATAATCCGCCTCACCCCAACCCTCTCCACCGGAGAGGGAGAAGTAGAGGCTCTGTTTATTATATTTAAATTTGATTTGCTTTGACCGCCTCGCGCTCTTCCCTCGCTTCTCCCTCTCCTTTTGGGGAGGGCCGGGGTGGGGCCGGAAATACCCGAAGGGGGAAGGGTTAGACAGATATATAGAATATGTTGACCGCTTGCAGGGGCTGGGGTGCTTTGACCGCCTCGCGCTACCTCCCCTATCGGGGGAGGTAGGAGGGGGTGTGTTACGGGGAGGCTCCGCCCCACTACTTTCGCAAGCGGCGGGAGGAATAAGTGAAGACAAATAAGACAACATTGTTGAAGACAACAAGACGGTAAGTTCGCCTCCCCGGATATTTATAATAATATATACAGTGTTGTTAAAACCGAAAAACAGTTTATTGTAATCGCCTGTATTTAAATGTTTTGTTAGAGTGTTTTCCTGTCTGTCACTTGCTAAGTGACAACGCTGGTTGTTTTAAATGAATGTAATATGCTATTTCTGAATAGGATAGGAGAAGTATCTGAAAGAGATGTTTTCCTTCCGGGGAAACATTCCATCAGTATGGTTGCAGAAAGTAAGCAACAAGGCGGGTTTTCAGCATATTTCCGGGTAAACATAAGGTAAACGCCTTAACACTGAAAGGTTTAATGGTAAGGACAAATCAAATTTGCGGACAAAGGTTTTCTTCCCCTGCCGGGACGAACACCGGAGGTGTATCTTTCAGGGGGAATATCTTTCCCAAAGGTTTTCTTATATGCAATTATCTGGGATTATGCTTTTTATATATGGTTTATAGGATGTTCATTGTTAATAATTGACATGAATCAGTATACTTCAATCTGAAAAAAGGTAAGGATTATGAAAATTAAGGGGCGTTTCTGTAGCGGAAGTCTGACAGATGTATTATATTTGATGCAAGTCTGCTTGTTTACCATTTGTCACTTAGCAAGTGACAGATAGGGAAACATTCTCATTACCGACGATACAAAGGTATCAAAATTTCTGTATTTCGCACCTTTTTGCTGTTAATTATTTTTCTTCCGTTTTTATCCGGCTGTTTATTCTTCCGGCACAAGGCCTGGTATATCCTGTCGTTGGCTTTGTCCAGGATGGAGCGTTCCAGGTGTGAGAGATAGATATAGGTGGTCCGTTCGTTGTTATGCCCCAGCCCTTCGCTGATCACCCACAGGGGCAGGTTCTCTTCTTTGGCCAGAGTAGCCCAGCTGTGGCGCGCCATATGGGTAGACAGCTTTACACCTGTCCCTGCCAGCCTGGCCAGTTCCTTCAGCAGGCGGTTCTGGGTGGTAAGGCCTGTTTCGTATTGCAGGCGGTGTGGCTTTTTATTGTTGTTATCAATTACGGGGAAGACATAGGGGCTTGCCTTTACCATCGGGGAAAAGTAGTCGATAATCTCCTGCATGGCCGGGGTAATCTTTATCTCCAATAGTTGTCCTGTCTTTTTGCGGTAGTAGCGGATAACGCCATTTTTTATATTTTTCTTTTGGAGGTAAGCCATATCCACAAAGCTCATTCCGCGGGCATACAGGCAGAAGAAGAACAGCCGGCGGCAGGTTTCCAGGCGTTGCCTGTCCTTTACTTCCGCTAGCTTCACATCGTACAGGGCTTGTATCTGGTTACGAGAAAGGGCTCGTTTATGGGTTTTCTGCACGCCGGTATACACTCCCGAGAAAAGGTTCTGGTCGGGTTTGGTTACCAATCCTTTTGTTATGGCCTTGTTGTAGATACTTCTTAGGTTGCGCATATAGAAAGAGATGGTATTGGGACTTTTGCCCGTGTTTTTCAGGTGCCGCTCATAGTTCTTCACCAATGAAGGACTCAGTCAGGAGATGGGGATATCGTTCTTGTTGAGGAACAATAGCAGGCTTCGCAGGCTGCTCCCGTAAGCGCGTGCGGTGCGCTCCTGCCCCGATCTGCTTAGGTTGCGGCTCAGGCGGGAGACGAGTTTCTTCAGGCTGTGTTCGCCCGATTCTTCCATGCGGCCGGAATGGTAGGTTTCGGTAATCTCCTCCACTTCGAAGTAGGTGCCTTTGTTTTCGAGTTCGCGGATGATAGCTCTCAAACGGATTGTTTCTTCTTCGATGCCCCTGCGGGCTTCGTACAGGTAGTTGTCCCGCTGGGAGGTACTGCCAACGATTGCCTTGTTTGTGTTATCCCATTCTTCCTTGTAAATTTTATAAGAGAGGGTTACTTTTCGGGTGCGCCTCCTGTGGATGACCTGCAGGTAGAGACTGCCGGGTAAGTCCGGGCGCAGTGAGGCTCGGTAGCATAGGTTGATACTTGTCATAATTGTTTCCTTTTTGATTTTCCTTTGGTTGTTTCACTTAGAACAAAGGAAAGAAGAAAAGGGTTGGGAAGGGAGGATTTTTTTGGGGGAAGAGAATGGATATGATTTGTATGCAGATTGTCGGAGTAAAAGGTTCTGATAGTTTTCTCCGGTGAAGAATTTTTTATATATTTGCTCATGAAAGTCGTTCTTTGTTCATGATGCAAAATGAGGTGGATAATATGGATTCGCTCATTTCTAAATCGTTACCTGTAGTGGAGACTATTTGTGTAAGATGTTTGTTTTCAGGTGGGAAGAAGATTGGGTGTGTCGTCAGCTTCTTTGTGATACCACATATATCAGCCAGTTCTTTCAGGTATCCGTTCATGCGTTGATTACTGGATACGGGAAATACACGGTTGCGTTCAATACATTCAGGATGGGAAGCATATTTATTAATAAGTCTCTCCGCTATGCTCAAAACAGGAATATTACACATATTATTAGTCTTTTGTCTATTTTTGCGAATCCACAAAGCTCCGTTATTATCCCTGACAAGATGTTCAGGGGAAAGGGCATGTATATCTGTGAAAGCAAGTGCTGTAAAACAGCAAAATACGAATATATCCCGTACTGTTTCAAGTCTTGGAATAGAAAACTCCTTATTCATTAATGTTTCCAATTCTTCCTGTGTCAAAAAATCTATATGGGTTTCTTCAAGCCGGAATTTATAACCAAGAAAAGGGTCTTGTCTGAGAATTCCATTTACCAAAGCTATCCCGATTATTTTCTTGATATTTTTCAAACGGTTTACGACTGAGTTGTGTGCATTATTACGATGTACTTTCAGATAGGTCTCAAATTTACAGATAAAGTTAAGGTCAATTTCACGAAGGGGAATATCAGAAAGCCTGTATTCCTTTTTCAGAAAGTCTTTTAGATATTCTGCTGTGGATTCGTAACGCACAACAGTCTTTTCTGTAAAATCCTTACCTATTAAAGCACGGACTTCTTTATTATGTTCGTCAAATGCTTCCAATAAAGTTTTGTTCTCTTGGCCTAAACCTTGATACCTGTTACGAATAGTTTCTACGGTTATAGCTTTGCCATCAATTTCCAGTTCACGATGGATTTTCAAGACTTTTGCCCTAACAGATTCAATGTAGAGGTTTAGCTCATCAGCTATGCGGCTCTTGCCTTTGGCACATTCTTTTGTTTGATTCCATTGGTCGATAGGAATACTGCGACGTATAAGAATATCACAGCTTTTCTTATCCACAGTGATACGCATACAAATAGGTGCTTGTCCGTTCTTTAATAATTTGCCCTTTCTGAGAAAGAACAAAGTACTGAATGATTTTCTTCTCATTTTTAATACAATTTTAATGATACAAAGTTATTAACTCATTATCAAACTATATCTACGCAAAATGCAGTGTATCAATGAATAAAATCATAATAATGGGACATCTTTTGTGGAATCCGAAGTCCCATTCATAAGCCACTAAAGTGTTGCTTTAAACCTCTGTTTTCAGCATAACGGACTAAAATAAAAATCCCCAATAATGATTCATTATCAGGGATTTACTTCTTCTTACTTATCTACTTTGTTGTCTCACTAGGATTCGAACCTAGACAGGCAGATCCAGAATCTGCAGTGCTACCATTACACCATGAGACAATATTACTTTTGCGGATACAAAAGTAATAATAATTTATTTTGCAATCAATAAGAAATAATTTTTCTTTCCTTTTTGTGCAATAATATATTTTCCGGCAATTAAGCGTGAAGCATCAATTACGTCATCAAAGTTTTCAAGCTTCTCTTTGTTGATCATTACGCCACCTGCCTGCACGGTCTTGCGCATTTCCCCCTTTGAAGGAAAAACAGCTGTTTTCTCAGCCAATAAATCCACTGCCTTTATTCCGGCAGAAAGCACATCTTTTGATATATCGAACGTAGGCACTCCTTCAAAAACCTGCAGGAATGTCTCTTCATCCAACTTCTTCAAAGCGTCAGCCGTAGCATTCCCAAAAAGGATATTAGAAGCTTCCACAGCCTGATTGTAATCCTCTTCCGAGTGAACCATTACCGTCACTTCCTTAGCCAAGCGCTTTTGCAATGGGCGAAGGTGTGGTGCGGCTTTCTGTTCGGCTACCAGTGCGTCAATCTCCTCTTTATCTATAGCTGTAAATATCTTGATATACTTTTCAGCGTCTTCATCGCTTACATTCAGCCAGAACTGGTAGAACTTGTAAGGAGAAGTATATCTTCTGTCGAGCCATACATTGCCCGATTCGGTCTTGCCGAATTTTGTGCCGTCGGCTTTCGTTATCAGCGGGCAAACCAAAGCAAAGGCTTCGCCTCCTGTCTTGCGGCGGATAAGCTCGGTACCCGTGGTTATATTTCCCCACTGGTCGGATCCACCCATCTGTATGCGGCAACCTAACGATTGATATAAGTGAAGATAATCATAAGCCTGCATCAACTGGTAAGAAAACTCTGTGAACGACATCCCTTCCGAAGATTCTCCGCTAAGACGTTTCTTAACAGAATCTTTGGCCATCATATAGTTCACCGTAATGTGTTTCCCTATGTCGCGGATAAAGTTCAGGAAGGAATAATCCTTCATCCAGTCATAGTTGTTTACCAACAATGCCGCGTTGGGCTTGTCTGATTCGAAATCGAGAAACTTAGCAAGCTGTTTCTTTATCGAATCCTGATTGTGGCGAAGCGTGGGTTCGTCCAGCAGGTTACGTTCGGCAGACTTCATCGAAGGGTCGCCAATCATGCCTGTCGCGCCACCTACAAGGGCGATAGGACGATGCCCGGCGCGTTGGAAATGCTTCAAAATCATCACACTGACAAGGTGCCCTATGTGCAATGAATCGGCAGTAGGGTCAATACCCACATAACCGGAAGTCAGTTCCTTTTGCAGTTGTTCTTCCGTACCCGGCATGATTTCCTGTATCATACCTCTCCATCTTAGTTCTTCAACAAAATTCATCGAATTAGGTTTATTTATACTACAATTATCCGGTTGGTGCGGGTTTTTAACTGAAAAGTTAAAAAGTGACAAAAGTGACAACTTTTGTATATTTTACATTCTGTCGAATGTGTTACTTTTCAGTTTGGTTTACTCCCGATTTCTTCCAACCGATTTTTCAGTTAGTGTACAAAAATACGACCTTATTTCCGAATAGAAAAAAGTTAGGGTAAATTCTTTTCAGTTAATAATGTCAATCAGTAGTTGATAAGTTAAATGTTCAATTCCATTAGTCTTTTTACATACGCTTCGCTCCTGTGAACGTTGTTTGTCGAGACTCGGCATAACATGAAATAAATTTTAGTCCTGCCCTCGCTACTTAAAACGTTCTTTTATTTTTTGCATAAAGGCTATCTCAGGCTAAATACATTAGTTGCAGCTCCCTACTGCCGCGCCCTCCCGGGCTTGTCCTTCCTTTTGGCATTGCCCAAAAGGAAGCAAAAGGCTAGTGCTTTGTCCCTCGGCGACCCACCAACGGCTTGCCGGCTAAACGGGACGAAACTCGCCTTCGGCTCGGACAACATCCCGTTTCACGCCGCCTGCACCGGGTGAGTATCCCGCCTGCGGAACTGATGCACGGAGTCGCAATGCGATGACAAGTATTTCGAAAACGGCTATTCTCGTCAGGCGTCAGCCAGCGCCGTTAGCAAGCGTACGGGGTACCCACCCGGTGCAGGCGGCGTAGAATGAAGTGCGGGCGCTTTTATGCATCATCTGCCAATCTGTAAAACGATGAATCCATTATCACTTCATTCAGCCGGCAAACCGTTGGTGGGTCGTACGGCGAAGCGGGGCGCAATGCTTTTTTGCTTACTTTTGGAGCTTCGGCCAAAAGTAAGGCAAGCAATCTGTGATTGCGCGCAGATAGAATTGAACACATAATTTAAACAAAACGAAATACTGATTCACATTAATAATCATCCGGGAATAGATAGCGGATAGGGAGACATATTTTTTAGTCAGTCCCTAAAGGAACAAGATGATGTTTTGTATTATTCCCATTTGTGAAAAAAAAGAAAAAGGCATCCCAATATATAGGCTGTCGGGACAATATTAAATATAAATAAATATCTTTGCGGTCTGGAATTACTTGTATTGAAACCTTTTAAGTAAATGATAAGGTTTACTGTGATATTTAGAAACTGTTTAAATTTTATTCGTTCAAATTTTTAGAGATGATTTTTTTTCTTCCGCGAAACGATAATAGCGGGCTATTTACATACGCTTCGCTCCTGTGACCTCTGGTTGAGTTGAGTGAAAGGAAAAAACAGCCTAAAATAATCTAAAAATGAACGAAGAAAAAGGTATAGTAAAATATTCGTATAAAATTTAAACAGTTTCTTACATATGTTATGCTCCTGTGACCGTTGGGCGCCATGCAAGGGAACGAAGCATACGGTGTGCCTCTTTTTAGGGGCGGGATCCTTCCCTACGGTCAGGATGGCATGTGACAGTAAATATTTTAGCTTACTTATCAAGGTATTTACAGTTTTGAGACAGATCGGAGTTGCCGCAATGATTTGCCCTATTGTGATTATTACTACAAATGCAATTATTAAAAACTTATTAATCTAATAACAATACAATGAGATCTATTTTTAGAGAAATGACTAAAGCGACCTTAGGCGGATTAATCCTATGTGGCTTCCTAAGCTCGTGTGACGGGACTAAACAACAGGACGGTTCGTTGCAGAATCTTACCCAGTATGTAGACCCTTACATTGGCACGGGAGATCACGGCCATGTATTTTTAGGAGCCAACGTGCCGTTCGGAATGGTACAACTGGGTCCTACCAACATTACCGAAGGATGGGACTGGGTGTCGGGATATCACATATCCGATTCTACCATTTGGGGATTTACCCACATGCATCTCAACGGAACGGGTATCGGCGACCTTCTGGATATAGCCTTTATGCCTGTTACCGGAAACCCTACATTGGGAAAAGGTGTAATCTCCGACCCTAATTCGGGCGTGTACTCCCTCTTCAACCGCAAGACCGAAACAGCCAAAGCCGGGTATTATGCCGTGCATCTGGATCGTTACGATATCGATGTGGAGCTGACAGCTACGAGCCGTGTCGGTTTTCACAAATATATATTCCCTGAATCGAAAGACGCGAAAGTGGTTATCGACCTGAAAAGCGAACTCAACTGGGACGAGCCCGTAGAAACATATCTGGTTCAGGAGACGGACTCTACGATATCCGGTTATCGCTACTCGAAAGGGTGGGCCAACGACCAGAAGGTATATTTTAGCGCCGTATTTTCCAAACCGATGAAGCAATTCATTGTGTCGGAAGGCAATGATATAAAAGAGGGTACAGAGCTAAAGGCTGTGGGAGTAATCGGGCAGGCAGTGTTCGGAGAGACTTCGGCTAAAGAAGAATTGTATATAAAAGTGGCGTTGTCTCCTGTTAGCATCGAGAATGCGAAACTGAATATGCAGGCTGAACTTCCGGGTTGGGATTTCCGGCAAACGATAGCGGATGCGGATAAGGCATGGAATAAAGAACTGAACAAGATACAGATAAAGGTCAACGATGATAAGGTAAAAAGAACATTCTATACAGGGCTGTACCATACCATGATAGCACCGTCCGATTTTTCGGACGTAAACGGCGATTACCGCGGAGCTGATGGTAAGATGCATGAAAAAGGGTCTTTCAGGAATTATACGACTTTCTCGTTGTGGGATACGTACAGGGCGGCGCATCCGTTGATGTCTATCATCCATTCCGAAAAGATGAGCGACATGATAAATACAATGCTTACAATCTATCAGCAGCAGGGCAAACTGCCTGTATGGCATCTGGTGGGTTGCGAAACCGACTGTATGGTGGGTAATCCGGGCATACCTGTAGTTGCCGACGCTATACTGAAAGGCTATGACGGATTCGATAAAGAACTGGCATACGAAGCGATGAAAAAATCGGCTATGCTGGACGAAAGAGGGTTAAACTTCCTGAAACAATACGGGTATATCCCTTACGACAAAGAGCCGGAAGGCCTTGCCAAATGTATGGAATACGCTATCGCCGACTGGAGTATCGCTCAGGTAGCGCAGAAAATGGGCAAAACCGAAGATTATGAATATTTCCTGAAACGGAGCAAATCATACAGCCACTACTTCGACAAGTCGACAGGATTTATGAGAGGCCTTTCTTCTGACGGCAAATGGCGTACGCCGTTCAATCCATTCGAATCTGTACACCGTGACAATGATTATACCGAGGGTAACGCATGGCAATATACATGGCTGGTTCCTCACGACATACAGGGCCTTGTTGACCTGTTTGGCAGCAACGAAAAGTTTGTGCAGAAGCTGGACTCATTATTTGTCGTAGAGGGCTCTCTGGGCGAACACGCTTCTCCTGATATCAGCGGACTGATCGGTCAGTACGCGCATGGGAATGAACCTAGCCACCATGTTATTTATATGTACCCTTATGTAGGCCAGCCGTGGAAAACAGCGGAAAAGGCGCGTGAGGTAATGTCTGAGTTGTATTTCGACCAGCCGAAGGGACTCTCCGGAAACGAAGACGTGGGGCAGATGTCGGCATGGTATATCTTGTCGGCACTCGGATTTTATCAGGTAGAACCTGCGGGGGGGAAATATATTTTCGGCAGCCCGATTATAGATGAGGCTACTGTAAAAGTAAAAGACGGGAAAACGTTTAAGATTACCGCGAAGAATAACAGCGCGGCAAACAAATATATACAAAGTGTAACCCTGAACGGAAAAGACTACGGCAAATATTACATCAACTTCAGCGATATAATCAACGGAGGCACATTGGAATTTGTAATGGGAGATAAACCATCCGATACATGGGGCATAAGTGCAGATGTGATACATGCATCAGCAAAATAAATTCGAAAAATTGCGAATATTCGAATCTGCTAATTAAAGAAAGCGGGAGCGTTGTTAAGTAATCCTTCGGTCTCGGTCATCTTTTACAAGATTTATATAGTTTTTACCTTTGCATAGGAGAGAGTTAACGATAAATTAAGGAGCCATCAGTTT
>NZ_QVMO01000101.1 GCF_010501055.1 Dysgonomonas sp. 521 | reverse complement strand
GCCTAAATAAAACATTAGCAGGTGGAATATAAAATTTTTTCTTGTCTGCTTGATATTTGAAAAAATATCTGAACTTAAAGTATTAAGTATAAATACATTAGCATTTGGATATTCGTTGGTTGTCATTACTTTATAGATTTTGGTCAATCTACTAAGATATTGATAATCAGCGAACTATCCAAGTTATTTAATGCTTATTTTGTTGAAAATCAATCAATTATATCTATTTATAACGAACTGTTGATTTAATAGACATTGTGAATTAAATTGTTTATATTTGTGTCAGTAAATTATAGATTAAAACAATAACTTAAAGTATATGCACAATTGGTTTGAATGTAAGGTTAGCTACGAGAAAGTCCTTGAAAACGGGATGCAAAAAAAAGTAACCGAGCCTTACTTGGTGGATGCCCTATCCTTCACAGAAGCAGAAGCACGTATCATAGAAGAAATCAAGCCCTATATTTCGGGTGAATTTACAATAACGGATATAAAGAGGGCTAAACTATCCGAACTATTTTTTAATGACAATGGCGATCGTTTTTTCAAAGCTAAAGTGATGTTTATTACACTGGACGAAAAAAGCGGTACAGAGAAGAAAACTGCGGCACAAATGCTGGCACAGGCTTCCACTCTGAAAGAAGCGTTAAAGGTTGTGGAAAAAGGGATGGAAGGTACGTTGGCCGATTATGCGATTGCCTCCCTGTCCGAAACTGCAATCATGGATGTATTCCCGTATTCGGAAGATGAAAAGAAAAAAGTAATATTAGTTTGACGTACCGGAACTATAGACCGGATACTACATGCATCCGGAATTTATAATAATGAATATCTCAGATAATTTACATGCAATAAAGGATAGTTTACCCGGAACAGTAAAACTGGTAGCAGTATCCAAGTTTCATCCCAAAGAAGCTATACAGGAAGCATACAGCGCAGGACAAAAGATTTTTGGAGAAAGCAGAATGCAGGAAATAAGCCTGAAACACCAGCAATTGCCGGAAGACATAGAATGGCATTTTATAGGCCACCTGCAAACGAATAAAGTGAAAGCGATTATTCCATATACACATACAATACATAGTGTAGACAGTTGGAAATTGCTACAGGAAATAGAAAAACAGGCAGCTAATATAGAAAAGCCCATTTGTTGCTTACTGGAAATTCATATTGCAAAAGAAGATGCCAAATACGGACTGACCTTTGATGAATGCCGTAAAATATTGAATGAAGGTTTACATAAGCAATTAAAATATGCATATATAGGAGGTGTAATGGGCATGGCTACATTCACTGACGATATAGAACAAATCAGGACAGAATTTAATAGCCTGAAACGATTCTATGATGAACTAAAGAACGATTATTTCCCAGATAATGATCAATTCAGTGAAATCTCTATGGGGATGTCTGATGATTATAAGATTGCTATCGAAGAAGGTTCTACAATGATAAGAGTGGGATCTTCCATATTTGGCCACAGAGAATACTAAGAGCCTGTTTAAATTTTAGCGAAAATTTTTATTACAGGTTCTGATCAATAGTTATTAGCAATTTTTTTATGCTCTTTTTAGCGTATTTTTGGCTCTGCCGATTTTCAATTCCCTTTTTACTCTTGGTTTAGCCCGCTAATTAGCTCCGCTGACCGTTGGTTCGGCTAGCAAAAATGATAAAATCCATCTAAAAACAGCTATAAAAAAGATTTGCTATAAAATTTAAACAGACTCTAAACACTAACTAAATACAGTAGATATGAACATACAACAACTGGAGTATATTATAGCAGTGGACAATCATCGCCATTTTGCTAAAGCAGCCGAGGCTTCATTCGTAACACAGCCTACCCTGAGTATGATGATCCAGAAATTGGAGGATGAGCTGGGAGTAAAGATCTTTGACCGCAGCCAACTGCCTGTTCAGCCCACTGTAATAGGTGTACAGATTATTAATCAGGCGCGTGTGATTGTTTCTCAGGTAAAACAGATAAAGGAAATCATTCAGGAAGAAAAAGGAATAGTACAAGGGGTGTTTAAACTTGGTATTATCCCTACCATTGCCCCTTACCTGCTTCCTAAGCTGATGAAGATACATGATGAGAACGGATTTGACATTGTACTGGTTATAGAAGAAACTACCACGGGGCAATTGATAGAAAAACTTCTGAACGGAGCTTTGGATGGCGCAATATTAGCGACTCCACTAAAGAATGATAAAATAGCAGAGCACCCGATATACTACGAGCGTTTCTATGCTTATGTTTCTCCGCGTGAGACTTCGTTATATGCCAAAAAGGAGCTGGAGGAGGACGACCTGAATATAAACCGTCTTTGGCTGCTTGAGGAGGTGCATTGTTTCCGTGGGCAGATACTCCGGATATGCAATATGCGTAAACGCAAGAGTTCGCATTCTCTCTTTTCTTATGAGGCAGGCAGCATCAATACATTAATAAATATCGTGGATAACAATAGCGGACTGACAATTATACCAGAAATGGCTATTGAAGAGCTCAACGAGCAACAGAAAAAAAATGTCCGCCCGCTGAAAGGGATATCGCCTGTAAGGGAAATAAGCCTGGTTACCCGTCGCGAATTCCTGAGGGAAAGGGTTTTAGATATTATAATCTCAGAGATTAAGCAGTCTGTACCTCAGGCTTTATTAAATTCTGAGTTGAAAAAATTTATAGTGGATATTTGATATAAAGCCGTATAGCTTTTGGGCATTGATAAAAAATTATATATATTTGCATGCTCAAAACATCCGGGGCATTAGCTCATCTGGCTAGAGCGTTAGACTGGCAGTCTAAAGGTGATCGGTTCGAGTCCGATATGCTCCACAAATTTTCTAAAAACTGTTTATTAAAGCCACTTTCAGCAATAATAAATGTCTGTAACGGAAAATTTGATCAAAAAATAGACAAGTAAACGATTCTAATAAATTTTAGTTTTTATCTGTGTTTGTCGCGATTCACTTTTAAACTAATTTTATTATGGGTCGGAGAAAAGTTAAATTTGTCCTTCCGCGATTAAATAATTGCGGGGGTGACTTGAAGAAAGAATGGTATGTTGAATATTCCTATCGGGATGAAAGGAATGACAAACTGGAAAGGTTTAGAGTATATGAAGGCTTTAAGCCCTTAGATTCTGCAAAAAAACGGTATGAACACGCGCAAAGTATAATCAATGAAATTACGGAAAGGATTTTAAGCGGATGGACTCCATTCGATCTTGAAACTATTGTGGTCAATAATAATATTGCCTACAACATACAGGCGCGTGTATATGGATGCCGGGAGAAAACAGATAAGAATCTCTTCTACTATATCAATATATTCTTAGAAGAAAAAAAGCCCCTACTGAAAAAGAAAACACATCAGGACTATACATCTAAACTAAGGATTTTACATCAATGGCTTTTTGCAAAAGGCAAGAAAGACATTTTTGCTCAGGATATCACGAATGATATGCTGGCTGAATTCTGTTTTTACCTGATCAATGAACGTAAACTGGAACGAAGGACAATCAGGGATTTTTCAGCCCGGATAAGCCAATTGTATAACTGGATGATAAAGAAAGGATTTACAAATAAAAATCCTGTCTATGATTTACCGGAAGGAAAACAACGCGCCGACCATTCTGCCCAGCCAATGACAAAAGATGATGCAAAGCGGCTTTTGAATCATATGAAAAAACAGGATGAACAGGTTTATCTTTTTTGTGCTATGATATTCTATTGTGCCATTCGTCCCGGAACCGAACTTCGTTTACTAAAGGTAAAGGATATTAATTTCTTTACCAATACCATTACTATCAGGGAAGAGAACGCCAAAACAACAGAAGGCATTATTAATATGCCCCCTGAGATGATGCGTATTTTAAAAGGGATTAAACTATCCAGTTATGACCGTGAATTTTATATTTTCGGGAAAGAGAAAAAGCCGGGCCCTGATTGTTGGGGTAAAAATTATTTTAGGTTGGAACATAATAAATACCGTGATGAATTAGGTCTGCCAAAAGAATATAAGCTTTATAGCTGGAAAGCTACCGGGGCGATTCTTTTCGCTATGAGTGGGGCTCCGTTGCCGGCAATACGTGACCATCTGCGCCACACCCATACCACCACAACGGATATTTACCTTTCTAAGAAAATAGGAAAACAGAATGATTATGTGAAAAATAAGTTTCCAAAACTATGAAGATAAGAGGCGTTATGCCTCTTTCTTTTTCCCTTTCGGATAAAAATATCCCAAAGCATATTCCCCAAAGCCATCATTTGATATCGGCTTTTCGATTTTTAAGCAAACAAACTCACGATTACGGATTATAAATGTGGCTCTTATATTAAAATCTTCCCTAAGCCTGAATGAAAACTTATAAGGCTTGGTTGTATCAATATTGCTTGATAAATCGTAGATATTCTTTTTCAGCCATTCCAGACGGAAGGGATTCACCCCCGGTTCATTAAAATAATATTCCGTATTTTCGTCTCTGAAAAATTCAGCAAGCGATTCCACATACGAAAAAGGGTAATCATCTATCTGGTAATGTTCACGACCCGGTTCTTTCAACACTTTTTGTAATCCGGAATATAAGGCTACATACATTTTTGTAGGAGCTGTCACCGATTCTACTGCATCATTTTCTCCGTCTATCAATTCTTGCAAAGGGGTGGAATCTTCTACAACTTCATCAGCACTCTTCACTATGGGATCTGCCTCCAGTACTACAGGATATTGCGTAAGAGGGACGTTAACTGATGCAAATGACATAAGGCCTAGTATCATAGGTGCTGGTAATATATCGAAAGTAATATCTATTTCCTCCCGTTCGGTATCCTGTATCAGGTCTTTGAAAGAATCTACTTTCCGCGGATAAATTTCAATATCCGAACCTTCAACCTGCTTAAAGGCGATGTAGCTAGCCGGAGCAACAGTGTCGCCCCCCGGCGAATATTCGTTGAATATTTTTCTGAAACGGAAGGCATCTGTAGCATCATTCACTTGCTGTAGCAGGTCTGATAATGTGGTATAGGAACCGCCCTTTGCTGCCTTCTTTACAGATTTATCCAACTTCTGGTATAAATAGTAGTCATCATCAGAAGGACTCATATCATAACCTATATTGGCGGTTTGTATAGATCGCACATTATCTTCATCAACATCGAGCGTATATTCATCCAGTATATCTATCGTCATTGGGTCATCAATCAGATCATCCGATTTAAAATATAAACCTACCTGAAATTCATCCACAATAAATATACAGTCAAATTGTGTTTCAATTTTAGTGAAAAAATCATTAACTGTCCAATCCGGTAACATCTTGGAGAACTCTAATGTGTCAAATCCATGTACAACATACATATATCTCAATACCGGGTGTTCAGCGATTGAATTGAAAACCAATGTATAACCCAAATATTTTAATACAGATTCGATGATAAAGCATAAATATGGTTGTGGACGATAATTCTTATATTTATATAATTCTGCATTTGGATTCAACGTTATTGTATGATTTCCGTCAAACTGATAATAAAGTGCTAAGTGAGGATTTGCAGACGTCCCGATATTTTTCATCAGCCAGCGGTTAAAATGGAACGATCCCCCGTCTGTATAATCATAACCATCAAAATTTCGTGCGATAAAAGGCAATATCAACCAATTCCTTTCCGGGTAAGGATGACTTAAATCATCTTTTATAGTATCCGGATTCACATCGGCCTTCCCTAAATCCAAATCGCGCAATTTCAAATCCCCGCCAATCAGAAAATTCAATTCCGATTTTCCACTTGCAAGTTGAATCTTTACATCAGAATCGCCAAATCCTAATATTATTTCAGTTCCATTCAGCCTTATTTTATTATCTACCCACAAAACAGCGCTTCTGTTATATTGAATTCCATTTTCAATATTTACCCTGTCGATATGCCCGTAAATCCGTGAATTACGGAAATTCTTTAATGATAAAGTCAGGTCATAAGTATATTGTTCATTCTTGGTATATATAGGATTTTCTTCATACAATGTAAATGAAAAGTCTTCGGGTAATGACACTTCCTGTCCGTCTATTAATAATCGTATCATCGTTTTACATTTTTATCCATTCTCTCAGCTAAATTCAAAGCCTCTTCCATACCATATTTACCCTTTACATAATTACGGGCGTATAGCGGTTTACTGAACCTGTCGTCAATCAATGTCAAAGAATCTGCAACATTATTAAGTACAGCAATCAGGGCATCACTTTGCTGTTGGCGTTCCTGTTCGCTGGCCATGGAGCCTGTCGAAGGATTGAAAGCAACCCTTTCCTTGTATTCCATAGCTGTTGTAAAATCGCTTGTTTTCAGGCTCGATACTGTATTGTTGCGTTGGGCGATGTCGATAATATCCACAAATTGCCGTGCTTCCGGATTTGCAAGAGTTTCCTGGGTAACGACAAATTCACCCCTATGGACATAACCGGCTACATCATATTTACCGCCGGAGCCGGTATATCCGCCCGACCAATAATTTGCCATTGCCGCTTCATGTTGTTTTTTGATGGTTGCAACTTGAAGCATCCCGGCCGCTACTGCCGTGGCTGCTGCGATGGGTGCTAAAATCAAACCTGTTGGACCTGTTTGCAATGCTGCATTATACGCATTAATGGCAGATTGTGCTGTCGATGCTAAAGCCTGGGCAACTTGTATTTTAAAAGATTTTTCTTGTGCGGCTCTGTTTACTTCAGCCAGTTCTTTATCGCGCTGATCTTCCAGTTTTTTGACTTGCTTTGAATTATTACCTGCTGCCTTTATTTGTTTATCGTACTTTTTAGTGATGGCTGCCGTTTCTGCGTCATTAGCGGCTTGCATATAGTTGGAAACAGAACCTACAAGGCCTTGAATGACGTCCATATATGCTTGTACACGAAGGGAAACTGCCTCGCTAAAGCTGATAGCACCCGACATTAAAGCATCATCAATTTGCTCCATTCGTTCAAGCAATTGCAATATTTCATTGTCACCAAACAAATCTTTCCGTTTTGCAGCGTTGGATTTCTGCATTTCTATATCATCTTCAGCAATTTGCTTGCGTATATCAGCTATCTGTTCTTCTGTCATTCCTTCTATGCGAAGCCTTTCTTCCAGATATTTCTTCCGTATATAATTAAACTCCCGTTGATATTCAGCCTCAGAAATAAGATTTTTACTTCTTTTTTCCAACAGGTCAAGGTATTCTTTATCTTCTATACCAGAAATATATTTTAGTGAATCTTCAACAATTTTCAAAGTTTCTTCCTTATTCCATTTTAGCAAATCCTGCTCCTGTTGATATTTATCTTGTAGTTTTTTTTGCTGTTTATCGCGGTCAGCTATCTGCCGGTCTAAAGCTTTTGCGTCTATTTCAGCTATTTGTTTGACTATATTGATTTGTAGCGAAGGGTCTGTAACAGATTTCAATAACTCAACCAACTTATTTTTACGCTCTTTATCATATTCATCTTGTTGTTGCAAAAGAGTTTCCTTATATTTTTCTTCTGTTAGGATATCACCATCCAGATATGATTGCTTTATTTGGGCTAAATCTTTCTGATGCTTTGTTTCTATTTCAATCAGGGTATTATTTATAGTTTCGCGTTGCTTGGTAGCTGCATCTTTGTTTTTATCTTTACTTCCACCACCACTATTATTATTGCTATTTGTAGGAGATGACTTATCGGTTTTTATTATTTGACCATAAGCATCACTTAAGGCTTCGAGACGGGCTTTTGCAGCATCTGCTTTAGTTGTTATACTGTTTAATTGTTTTTCTGCCTCCGATTCATTCCCAGCCATTCCCATATTATACAGAGGGATAAACTGCCCAACTCCTCCTAAATCTGTTTTATTGTTTTCAATGATATCATTGTATTTTTTCTGCGCTTCCTTTTGTTGTTTTTCGTATTCTTCCAGTTCTTTTTGAAGATTATATTGTTCCTTTCTAAAGTTATATTTTACAGTACTTTCAAAATCTTCTTTAGCGTCTCCCTTTAATATATCATAAGTTTGACCTTCAACCCCACTGCGTAGTTTTAATTCAAATTCAATAGTAGCTTCATCTTTTGTTATTCCTAGAAAGGACTTATAGGCAGTTCTATCTTGTAATTTGTTCATCTGGTCAATTACATTAGTCCATCCATCTACAATTTTAGTAATCCAATCTACTACTGTTTTCATTGGCCCGGCACTATTAGAAAAAGAAAGCATTAGAGCCTCCCATGAAGATTGTAGACTTTTTACAGACCCATCCAGATTATTCATCTGATCATCTGCCAATTTTTCTAATTGGTCTCCCACACCGATAAGCGAATCTCTTAATGGAACCAACTTATCTGCACCTTGAAGAAATGTCTGGAATGCTGCAACACTACGTTTATCTGTCAACTCTAAGGCGGTGGCCAAATCAATACCTTTCGATTCCAGACTTTTGAATCCTTTTACTAAATCATCCAGATTTGTTACAGGCTGTCCCAATGCTTTTGCCAATTTACCATTCGAATCAGCCAGGTTTAACAATATATTACGCAGCGATGTGGCTGCCGATGATGCATCAAATCCGCTATCCGACAGGTTGCCCAACAATGCCAATGTGTCTTCTATCGAAAAGTTGAACGCCTTTGCCACCGGAGCAACAATAGGCATGGCGGTAGCAAGGTCTTCGAATCCCAAAGCCGATGCATTGGCTGCTATTGTCATTGCCGATACATATCGCTGGGTTTCTTCCGTATCGGCGTTGAACGCCCTTAATGAGGCTCCGGCTAAAGTGGCAGCACTGCCCAGGTCAGCGCCCAATGCTGTTGCAAATTGAAGGATATACTTTTGAGATTCTTTTATTTCCTGTTTGCTAAAGCCCAATTTTGCAAGTTCGGTTTGCAGTTCTGTCACTTGGGATGCTGTATATTGGGATGATTTACCCAATTCAATAGCACTGGCTGTCAAGTCTTTAATATTTTCGCGATTTTCTCCCAGTACACCTGCCAATACTACATTTGCTTTCTCAAAGCTTCTTATTTTATTTACAGCATCATATGCCGCAGAACCTAGCAGGCTCAATGCTTTGGTGTACAAGTTTCCCAGCATCACCTGTACACCGCTTATTATATTACCGGATTTCGTAATTTTGTTTTCGGAGCTTATCTTATCCAGTTCCTGACGGACTAAGCGTATTTTACGTTGCAGCTGATCCCATTCTTTCGATCCCCGTGCAACCTTCCCCGAATTAAGTTCTCCGTTTAATGCCATAAAGGCTGCCTTCAATTGCTTAGGCCCTGCGGCCGACAGGTTACTAAGGACTTTATTCACATCGAATGAGGAACGAACGATATTTTTCATTTCCTTATCTATGGATTGCAGGCCTTTTTTTGCCTTTTCGTAACCTTTTACATCCCCGCCTTTGTTCGCTGCAACCATAGCATCCTTGAAACCTTGAGCTTTTTTCTCAAGTGCGGTCAGTTCGTTGGCGGCCTGCTGCCCGTCCACCATTACCCGCGTTTGCGCCTGATTTACTATATCTGCCATTATATATAAGCTTTTTGGCGAATGTAGTGGACGGGAAAATCAGGAAAAAAGACATAAAAAAGCCTGTATTGCGAAATACAGGCTTCAGATTATAAAGATTTGAATAATTTATTTGTTAGCAATTCCGGTTAACAGTCGCTTTATTAACAAAAGGTCGGAAAGCCGTTTGTGTATATTTGGGCTCGAATCGTCCAATATAATATATTCCATTTCCATATCTATCGGTTTTATTATTTCACTGCTACATTCCTGTATGGTTTTCATAGCTTCAATCACATCATCTGTAATTACAACTCCGTTAATATTATGTGTCATTGCGCGCCTCCTTTCTTCGAGATAAAATGAAGGTCGAAATCATCGCATATAAAATGCAGATTATCCATATTCGGTTTAACGACTTCCTTACAGGCTGTAAGGTAAAAACTTCGCAGAATAGCTTTTGCCGATTTGACTGCCTCTTTCTTTTGACTTACTGTTGTTGACATAACTGTAAAATTTTAAATAAGGCAGGTCACCGTCAACAACATCTACAATAATAGATAAGTCTCGGGACTTACACCCGTATGCCTGCCTAATTATTAATTCTTTTAATAAAATCTGATTCATTTATTGTATTTTGTTGTTGACCTTGCAAATATGTGAATAATTTTCGATTTAACAAAATAAAAAAAGCCCGAACTGTCACAGTTCAGGCAATTCCAAAAGATTAAACTGTATATTTAAACATAGAACTCCTTTCTCACATCAAAGCACGGGCACGCCTTCTTTGCAAACTCATTATGCCCGTGAACTGTTGCCGCCGGAAAGGCTGCCATCAGTGTGGACACAACAGCTCGCATAGCTATCTTCTGTTCGGGCGTGCGGGTATCTTTGGGGTTACCATCTTTATCACAACCTCCGATATAACAAACCCCGATACTGCCGGAATTATGCCCCGAAACATGCGCGCCTATCTCTTCCAGCGGACGCCCGGCGTGTACCGACCCGTCCAGATGTATGACAAAGTGGTAGCCGATATCTCGCCAGCCATTGCCTTTGGGGGGCTTAGTAGTATGCCACAGCCGGATGTCATCTATGGTGAAGTCCACACCTTCCGGGGTAGCGGCGCAATGCAGGATGATTTTAGTTATTTTTCTCATTCCTTTTTTCATCTAATTTCTTAATGATAACATCCGCTATTTCTTCTTTATCAATGCCCTTCCACATTTCGGCTGCCGTTTTTGCGGCTTCTATATACCGGCCTTTATCCTTATCCTTTTCTCCTATGCTTTTGGCTTCCACAATACAGAATATTATTGTGATGGCTACCGTAGCATAAGGTATCATTGTTGTATGTATATCACAGGCGATAAGTACCAAGTCCATTGTTATAAAAATAAATAACAGATTAAAACGTTTCCGTAACTTATCCAGTGTCCTATCAAGGCCATAAGTATGCGTTACTTTTATTCCTGCTGCTTTCGATTTTCTTATCCCGGATATCAGGTCTAAACCTATGGCTATTAATACTGCAAGGCAACAAATTAAGGATTTCCATATTGCCGGCCAGTAAGGAGATAAGATTTCATTAAGTATGTCCATGTTGATAGATATTTATGAGATATGTTATAAATACAATTATCCCTACCGGAATACAGCCCAAAACTGTAGCAATCAAATCCATCCATGTAAACCCGGTTTTCCTTACATACTTATCAATGAATTCTTTTCCTAAACCGGCAATCAATGGGAACAAAAGAAACCACACCCATAAATAAGCCAATTGAGCCAAAAGAAGCCCAATAATAAAGTGCAATACCTTATCAATATTATTCCTGCACCAGTTCTCTATTTTCGTCTGCATTGTCCTGATAGATTAATTGATTGTCTTTAATATACTGCTTAGCTTCGT
>NZ_QVMO01000100.1 GCF_010501055.1 Dysgonomonas sp. 521 | reverse complement strand
ACGACGGTATCTAGTTGGAAGTCCTTCAATTATATAGCTTTTATTGTTATATTTTTAAAGAAAATTAAGAAAATCAAAAAGTCAAGATGACTTCAAAGAATAGAATATATGCAAATCAAGTCTTATTGACAAATTAATTATGTAAATTTGCGTCCATACATTATGGAAGGAACATTTAATATACACAGGGGAAATATAAACGAGAATGAGAAAGAGTTTGAGAACGCGTTGCGTCCTCTGACCTTTCAGAGTTTTCGCGGACAAAGTAAGGTTGTCGAAAATCTGCAGGTTTTTGTGACGGCCGCTAAGATGCGTGGCGAATCCTTAGACCATACCTTATTGCATGGGCCTCCGGGATTGGGTAAGACCACATTGTCCAATATTATAGCCAATGAGCTTGGTGTAGGATTCAAGATCACATCAGGCCCTGTACTGGATAAGCCCGGCGACCTGGCGGGTTTACTGACTTCGCTGGAGCCGAATGATGTCCTGTTTATAGATGAAATACATCGCCTTTCGCCCGTTGTGGAAGAGTATCTTTATAGCGCGATGGAAGATTATCGCATCGATATAATGATAGATAAAGGCCCTAGCGCCCGTTCGGTGCAGATAGAGTTGAATCCGTTTACCCTTATCGGGGCTACTACACGTAGCGGATTGCTGACAAGCCCTTTGCGCGCCCGCTTTGGTATCAATATGCACCTGGAGTATTACGATCTGGATACACTTACACATATCATTCTCCGTTCGGCAGATATATTGAATGTACCTGCATCGAAAGATTCTGCTGTGGAAATAGCCTCCCGTAGCCGTGGAACGCCACGTATTGCAAATGCGTTATTGCGCCGCGTACGTGATTTCGCACAGGTAAAAGGATCGGGCAAAATAGATAAGGATATTGCGTCCTATGCCCTCGAAGCGCTAAATATAGATAAATACGGTCTGGATGAAATAGACAATAAAATACTGTTGATCCTTATCGATAAATTTCAGGGCGGGCCTGTAGGCATTTCTACGATTGCCACAGCGCTGGGCGAGGATGGCGGAACCATAGAAGAAGTTTACGAGCCGTTCCTTATCAAGGAAGGATTTATGAAACGGACTCCGCGTGGGCGCGAGGTTACGGAGTTGGCATATAAACATCTGGGTCGTAAAAGGGCTAGCGAGCAGGGATTTTTATTCGATTGAGCGGGTGCTGTGTGTCATGTTTTCTTGATAAAATTATCTAATATAGAGTAGAGATGTAAAGCTCAGAAGGAAAAGTAACATGAGAAAGTAATAAAAAAGGTGTTACTTTTGTCACCTTTGTTACTTTTTAGTTAAAAGTTATGAGTAGTGGATTACCGCTTTACGAACTGTCGCCTTTTTGAAATTATAAGAAAGTAACAATAACGATGAACTTAGAACTATTCATAGCGAAACGTATACATTTTGGCAAAGAAGAAGGGGAGAAAAGGGCTTCTTCGCCGGCCATTAAGATTGCTGTTGCCGGTGTAGCAATAGGCCTTGCCGCTATGATTCTGGCGCTCTCTATTGTTATCGGGTTTAAGAAAGAAGTGCGCGGCAAAGTTGTAGGATTCGGCTCGCATATACAGATTACAAACCTGAACAATTCCACATCGTACGAAACATTGCCTGTGACTGTGACCGCCGGACTTCTGGACACACTGGCTCATGAGCCCGGAGTAGCCCATGCACAGGTATATGCTACCAAGCCCGGCATTATAAAGACAGACAGCGCTTTTCAGGGGATTATACTCAAAGGTGTAGGGGAAGACTACGACTGGGACTTCTTCAGTAAAAATATGATCGATGGCGCTATTATCAACCCCGATGATACGACAATTACCAATCAGGTCATAATATCAAAAAACATAGCAGATAAGCTGAACCTGAAAACAGGGGACAGCTTTATCTCATATTTCGTTCAGGAGCGGAGCGCCCGTAAATTCAATATAACAGGTATCTACAGCACCAACTTCGAAGACTATGATAAGCTGTTTGTAGTAACGGATATCCGTCTTATACAACGGCTTAACAAGTGGGAGGCCGATCAGGTAAGCGGCATTGAGTTGCTGGTAAATGATTATGACAATCTGGAGCGGATAACTCAGGATATTTACCTGAACATGATGACTTATCGTGATATTGACGGCAATACGTTCCTTACTCGTTCTATCAAGGAGCTGAATCCGATGATATTCAGCTGGCTCGACCTGTTGGATATGAACGTATGGGTAATCATCATCCTTATGTTTGCCATTTCTATATTTACGATGGTTTCGGGACTGCTTATCATCATACTGGAGCGGACGAATATGATAGGGATGCTGAAAACGCTCGGCGCGCATAATTTCAGCATTCGGAAGACTTTTCTTTATGTGTCGTCATTTTTGATCTTGAGAGGGATGCTGTGGGGCAATATTATAGCTTTGGCCATCCTTCTTGTCCAGAGGTACTTTGGGTTAATAAAGCTTGACCCGAATACGTATTATGTATCGGAAATGCCTGTGGATATAAATATCCTTTACATCGTATTGCTGAATGTCGCTACATTGGTTTTGTCCGTGCTGGCTATGGTAGGGCCATCTTACCTGATAGCAAGGATATCGCCGGCAAAATCGTTACGTTTCGAATAATGCTTATTCGTGATGGTAAGGTTCGTTGTTTAGTATAGTCATAGCCCTGTACAGTTGTTCTACGAAAATAAGGCGTACCATCTGGTGCGAAAAGGTCATGCGTGAAAGCGTAAGCTTTTCATTGGCTTTCTGGTATACCGCCTGCGAGAAGCCGTAAGGGCCTCCGATGGCAAATATCAGCCGTTTACTTACTGTATGTGTTTTCTTTTCGATATAGGAGGCGAATTGCATGGATGTGTACTCCTTTCCTTTATCGTCTAGCAAGACAAGGTAATCGCCTGGTTGCATATTTTTCAGGATCAATTCGCCTTCTTTCTCTTTCTGTTGCTCTATTGTGAGGTTCTTTGTGTTCTTTATATCCGGGATAACCTGTATTTCGAAAGGGATATAATGTTCCAGCCTTTTCCGGTATTCGTCAATAGCTTCGATAAAGTAGCTGGCATCGGTTCGGCCGATAGCGAGAAGTACGATTTTCATAACTGTATAATTAAGGATACAAAAATAGGCAACAATTTCTTGCTGCCTGTTCTTGTTATCTGAAAAATTTGAACTATTCTTACTTCGTTGCGTCTATCACTCCTCTGAAATAGCCGATTGATTCCGCTATACCTGCCAGAGGGGCTTTCATATTCCGCTCGTACTCCAGACTGCATGCGCCGGTATATTTTACTTCACGGAGCATTCTTACAAAGGCGGGAATATCTATGATGCCACGCCCTATTTCACCTGTTTTCCCCTCTTTACTGGCGGCAGTAGTATTCTTCATGTGAATATCGAAAACCCTTTCGCTATACTTTTTCAGGTCGGCAACCGGGTCGTGTCCGGCACGCATATTGTGACCTATATCGAGGCACATGCCAATGCGGGGGTCAAGGTCTTTTACATGCTCGTAGATATCAGTTGCATGCGGGTATAAGTCTATATCCGGTCCGTGGAGATGGATTGCGTATTTGAAGTCATATTCTTTCACTTTTTGGTCTACATAAGGTAATACATCATGGTTAGGTACGCCAACGATTAATTTCACACCTACGCGTTTGGCATATTCGAAAGCTTTGTCTACCTCTTCTTTTGTCTTCATGTAGATAGGACCTACCGCATAGCCTGTTACATTATAGCTTGCCAGTTTGGCATGGAATGCGGCAATCTCTTCATCTGTACTGTTTAGCGGTAAATGGAAATCTTTGATGCAAAGGTAATGTACATCCACTTCCTGCATCATTTTCAGAGTCTCGTCCAGGTTGAAGTTGACAAAAGTATATCCGGCTATTGCCACTTTGAATAATTCGCCGTCATCCCTCAACTGTTTTTCGGGTTCATTCGCAAAAAGAACGGCTGTGTGCGCGCACAAAAAGAATAGTAATAATTTAAACGCTTTGTTCATGGGTTATTGTTTTTAGATTAAATTCAGGCGGAAATTCATCCTGTTAAAAATACAAATATAATGAATAGCTTTGAAATTTAGAGTTTATATCTTTATCTTCGCCTTTAACATATACAACATGGCAGATATTGACAGGGAAGATTTTACACAGTGGGTCTATGACGTGGTAAGGAGCATACCTTACGGGCGGGCGACCAGCTATGGGGCAATAGCCAAGGCTATCGGCTATCCTAATATGTCGCGGATGGTAGGCAAAGTTATGGGCAAATGTGATTCTGCCGTTTCGGGGATACCGGCTCACAGGGTTGTCAATAGCCAAGGTATACTATCAGCTAAAGAGGCGTTCGGCAATTCGGGAGAAATGCAGAAATTGCTCGAAGCAGAAGGTGTTGTCATTATTAATGACAGGATTATCGACTGGAAGAAGATATTCTGGAATCCTGCAAAAGAGTTATCCCTTGAATAATCTTCCATTGATATTTTTTAAGGTATCCTTGTCTGTTTGGTTAAAATTCAAAAAATGTTTAGTGTGAATATGCAAATATATTCAGAGTAAAAAGACTGCTTTGCAAAGCCTTAGTAATTTTACTATGACTTATTAATAAAGCTTTTAGCAGTAGTTGATATGATGAATAATATTGCAGGTAAACAAAAAAACAGGCGGCTTTTTATTTTGCTGTTCCTTCTTGCCTATGTATTGAATATTCGTGCCCAGTACGGATTAGATTCGTTAGATTGGAAGATAGGTTCGGATACCCTCCGTACTATCCCTCCAGTGATGGCACAATCTTTCAAAATAGATAAGGCTCTTACCGATAACATTCGCAACGAAAATTTTAAGCTGATACCCTCTAAGGTAAATATTTATGACTTACCTTATTCCATGACAGCTAATTACCCTAACTATAAGAGATTGGCTTTGAACTCGGGTGTGTTGTATGGCGCAGGGTTCCTGGCTTTAGGGGTGCTGTACGCGTTACCCGAAAATGCTACGGCATGGAACAAATCGGAAACAATACATACCCCTCCATTCAAAAGGTGGTGGAGAAATGTAAAGAAAGGTCCGGTTGTAGACAAAGATAATTTTATATTCAACTATGTACTCCATCCTTATGGAGGAGCAGCATACTACATGGGTGCCAGAAGCCAGGGCTTTAATATACTTTATTCCGCCCTTTATGCCACGGGTGTATCTACTATATTCTGGGAGTACGGCATCGAGGCTTTCATGGAGATTCCCTCCCTTCAGGACCTGATTATAACTCCTATTGCGGGAACCCTTATGGGAGAAGGCTTTTATATACTCAAGCGCCATATTGTGGCAAATGACTACAGGTTGTTCGGCTCTCCGGTTTTAGGGAATATAGTGGCTTATCTGATAGATCCGGTGAATGAGGTAATCGGGATATTTGCAGGAAATCCGAACAGGAGCAAATCAAGGGCTACAGATACTAATTTTGCTTATACTCCGTGGATTAGCGCGTCAGACAATGGGAAAATATTCGGTTTTACAATAAACGTATCTTTTTAGAGAGATTAGGGGGCAAATATACATTTACTCGCTAAAAATAAAGTTATTCATCAGAATAGACAACATTATTATGTCAATAATCCGGATTATTTCTTTATGGAATTATCTAATATAGGAACTTACCCGGAAACAGAAAAATTACAATAGAGAAGTATGGAAGGGTTACTTTTCTTATCTTTGTTACTTTTATAAATAAACCGAATAAGAAAAAGCCTTTTAATTTAAATGTAATATGTTTGCTGTTATAATTGTCTGGATAATAATATCTTTTGTCTTGTTTTCTTTTGGGGATATGTTTATATTTCTGTATAATAAAATAAGTAAGCAGGATGAAAAATATAATATAACAGATACTGTCCTTTTAGGTATGTGTTTTATGTCAATCCCTTTGTCTCTGTCATCCCTGTGGCTTCCATCTAACCATTATATTTTGGCTTTTTATATAATGATTAGTAGCTTATACTGGCTTTTTAATAAGCCCCGCACCTATTTTTTTGTAAAAAAGGCGAAGGGTTATTTTAACGACTTTACTCTTACACAGATTATTGTAATGGGTTTATTTGTATTGAGTGTGTTATTTTATACATTATGGGAAGCTTCTATTTTTGATTCTGCCTACTATCATTTCCAGAATATAAGATGGAATGAGGATTTTGCTATTGTTCCGGGGTTAGGCAATCTGGAAGACCGATTTGGTTTCAATTCTAATTATTTCCTTATATCTGCTGTTTTTACTTTTAGATTCCTATTTAAAGACCCTCTTTATGTATTACAAAGTATATTGTTTGTTTTTATTTTGTGTTGGATATTAAAAGAAATAATAAAAAATAATTTCCAGTACAAATATGTTATACTTCTGTTAATGCTGATTCTCTTCTTTGTTGTGAATATGTCTTATCTGTCCACTTCATCAACAGATATTATTCCTAACTTGTGTGTATTTTATTTCATTGCCCGATTTATTATATATCCAGATAGCTTAAAAAAATCTTTTTTATTAGTTTTTATACTTCCTGTATCTTTAGTAACGTTTAAGCTGTCGGCCTTTCCACTTTGTATTATTTGTATTCCATTGTTATATAACTATTTGATAAAAAAGCAAACAAGGGCTGTGCTGTTTGTTACTGTTTGCTCTCTGTTTATTGTAGGATTGTGGTTTGTTCGCAATATTATTGCGACAGGCTATCTTGTTTATCCTCTTCATGAGATCGATTTATTTTCGTATGACTGGAAGATGCCGGAAGCTACGGCAAAAATAGAGAGGTGGATAATACATGGATATGCCAGAGAAGCGTTAATCGAACCTTTTAAGGAATTACGTTATTTCGAATATTTTATTGTAGACCAAAGGATGAGGTTGTTGAATTACCTGTTGATAGTTGTTTGTGTCTCATTATTAGCTATATCTCCCTTTATTGTTTTGTATTCTTATTTGAGGAAGAAAACTGTAAAAAATGTATACTATCTGATATATTTAATTTGTTTCCTTTATATTCTATATTGGGCTATATCCGCTCCGGATTTTCGCTTTTCGAACGGGATGATACTGGCCACCATTTATACAACTATTATAGTCATGATGGGTAATAAAATCAATCGACAAGTAGTAAATTCCAAAATGGGCAAATGGCTTTTGACAGGACTGGCTATTGTCTTTTTGTTGTCATCTGTGAAGCATATACATAATCAAAGCCAGGTTGTTGCCCGTAAAACAGAGACAAAAGTATCTGATCTGATTTTATTTACTCTATACCGCCCTTACCCGTCAAAGTATCAGGATAAATATGCGGACTCTTTCGATATACATAAGTTGAACAATAATATAAGTATTTATCTATCAACAGATCCCACAGGCAAATGTTATGATCAATTACCTGCGACATCTCAGGGAGGTATTCCGTTTTTGAAAAATAATTCCAAGATACAAAGTGTAAAGACGATAGAGGCAAGGGGGGAATTGCTTAAATACGGATTCAGAACAAAAAAGGAATACATGGATGTGTTGGACAAAGAGTCGGCACTTATTATCAGTAAAAAATATGAATGATTTTTGGACGATGAATAATCAGTAAATATGAAATTAAAACAGACTCTAAGTAATCATATAAAACGATTTGTTATTTGCATATAAACATAAAAAATAGAAGATTATGAGAACAATACCCGATTCGGAACTGATAATAAACGGAGATGGCAGTGTATTTCATTTGCATATCAAACCGGAACAACTGTCTGACAAAATAATAATGATGGGAGACCCGGACAGGGTAAGCCTTGTCGCTTCTTTCTTCGATACGATAGAATGTGATATACAAAGCCGCGAATTTCATACTATTACCGGAGTTTATAAAGGGAAACGTATTACAGCCCTTTCTCACGGTATAGGACCCGACAATATCGATATCGTGCTTACCGAGCTGGATGCTTTGGCGAATGTCGATTTTAAGACAAGGGAAGTGAAGGAAAGCTTTAAGCAGTTGACTATGGTTCGTGTAGGAACATCGGGCGGATTACAACCGCATTGTCCTATAGGGTCTTATGTTGTTGCTGCTAAATCGATAGGTTTCGATGGTGTGCTCAATTATTATGAAGGAAGGGATAGTGTCGCTTTACTCGATTTTGAAGATGCCTTTAAGAAGCATGTAGGCTGGAATCCGCAACATTGCGCCCCTTATGTAGTAAAGGCGGATGAGGCTTTGGTGGAGCAGATAGGGCACGATATGATAAAAGGCGTGACTATTTCTGCTATAGGTTTCTATGGGCCTCAGGGACGTTATGTGCGTATGCCTTTGGCTAACCCCGATTTGAACAGCAAAATAGAAACATTCAAGTTTGGCGAAGATATGATTACCAACTATGAGATGGAAAGCGCTCCTCTGGCCGGAATGGGGCGACTGATGGGACATAAGGCTATGACGGTGTGTACGATTATTGCCAACCGTTTGGCAGGCGAGTCGAATGCCAATTATAAGGGGTCGATAGAAGATTTGATAAAGAAAGTTCTGGAACGTATCTGATGAAGGCACGAACGAAGAAGATATTCAAACGAATATTCGGTGTGTTGTTTATCGGATTGATACTGGTTGTTTGCACCCTCTTTTTTACCAACTGGAAGATTCCTCACGATACCAAAGGTTTTGTGTATGATAGTGTGGATAGTGTACCAGTGCAAAAAGCGGCGTTGGTCTTGGGCGCGGCAAAGAATATAGGCGATCGTCCGAACTTATATTTTACATATCGCATACAAGCCGCCAAAGAATTATATGATGCGGGAAAGGTAAAAGCCTTTGTTGTAAGCGGCGATAACAGCCGCAAGGATTATAATGAAGCCGATGACATGCGCAATGCGCTTATCGAAGCGGGAGTTCCCGCCAACATTATACATTGCGATTATGCGGGGCTTCGCACATTGGATTCGGTAGTGAGGATGAGTGAAATTTTCGGTCAGGATTCGTTTATCATCGTTTCACAGGAATTCCACAACGAGCGGGCAGTATTCTTAGCGCGCCACTATGGCTTTACAGCTTATGGATATAACGCGAAAGACCTGTCCCTGAACCGTTCGTCGTACAGAACAAAAATAAGAGAACTATTTGCACGTGTAAAAGTATTTGTGGATATAGTCACGGGTAAGGAGCCTAAATACCTGGGAGAAAAAATAGAGATATAGATTATGAAATACTTTAGTTTTTCGTGCCCTTTCTATCCTGATTCTACCTTGCCCGACTTTAAAGAGATAATATGGGATGCAAACATGCTTTGCATCTATTTGTCACGGATGTATGAGTTCTACTTCTCCCCAATTCGCACCGATGGCGTTTCCCAATTGAGAGTTCTTGTAGTTGATGCTTTGACAGAACAGGTTAAGCAAAGCCTGTATTCTCTGGATGATGTTTATGCCGTTCTCGATTGGAATGCATACACCTGTTTATCTTCATCCGGAGAAAAATCAGCTTTTCTGATGGATATTATCCAGAATAAAATAGTAGCCCATGTAAAAGACAGGGGATGGGAGCTGTCATCATTCGAAATCGCGTACAACAAAATCAGGAAAAAGAATTACCAATTCAGGGAATATTATAAAAAATCGATACTTTCTCCAGACAAAAAGTATAAGGCACAGGTCTATTTTGAGTATGATTATGAAAAAAATGCTACTTTTGTCGATTTTTCTGATAAGAAGGGCAACCCTATAAACCGTGTACAATTTACGCCGGGCGGATATTCCGTAATTAGTGAGAGTATTGGCGCAATGAGGTGGCTTGACAGCAATCATGTTATTGTATATTATATGGGAGTTACCAAGTTGGGGCGTGAACACGCTAATAACATGCGTGATTACTGGGTTATAGGAACTGATGGTAGTGTGGAATTCCACTATCCAAAAGCGGAAGCAGAGTCCATAAATGCGCATGCCCTATACAATCTGGGAATAATGTACTGGGATGGGAAGATAATATTACAGGATAAAAGTAAAGGACTGGAATATATAAAACAGGCTGCTTCCTTAAAATATAAGCATGCTGAAAAATGGTTGAACATTAATTATAATTTGAAAGAAGAAGAATGAAAAGGTTTTTATTTGTATTATCGCTATGTGTTAGCTGTACTCTGGTTTATGCCCAGGACTCTAATAGCGAACTGTTGAAGAAATTAGTAGAGAAGAATGTACTGACTCAAAGCGAAGCTGATTCGATACAGGGACATAGCATACATAGTGAAGATAAAAATTCTTTGCCTCAGACTATCGGGAAGATAAGGGAAGCATTCAATACACCATATATGCGTTTTGGCGGATACGGGCTATTCATGTACAAATACAATGATCTGGCTCCGGTAAAACATAATTTTGAGGGCAGAGTTATTTTCCTGTCAATGAGAGGCGAGATAACCCCGAACCTGAAATATTTTATTCTGACAGAAGTTATAAATCCGAGGCTTCATGAATTTTGGGGAGAATGGACTCCGGCTAATGAGTTCAATCTCAGGTTGGGACAGATGAAGACCCCGCTTTCCCTAGAAAATCAGATGTCCCTGACAGATATTGAAGGCATTTTCAATACCCGCTCCGTATCGGCTCTGATAGGTATGACCGATGATGTGCAGCGCTTGCAGAATGGGAAGAATAATACAGGGCGCGATGTAGGTATTATGGCTTATGGCAACCTGTTCAAAACACAAACGCATGACCTCCTGGAATATAAGGTAGGTCTTTATCAGGGGACAGGACTTAACACCAGTGAGAACAATAACTCGAAGGATTTTGCGGCCAACCTGACGCTACAGCCTGTAAAAGGATTCCGTATCGGAGGGGGTGTCTATTTTGGCGAAGCCAAGTATCTGAAACCCGAATATATGAATTCTGACGACACCGAAGAATCTAACCATGTGCGCAACAGATGGATTGTAAGTTCTGACTATCGTTCGGAGAGAGTATATGCGCGTGCCGAGTGGATAAAGGCGAATGATGGAGGTATCAGCAAAGAAGGCCTGCACGGTATGGGGCTCTACTATTTTATTCCCCAGAAGTTGAATGCTTTTGCAAAGGTGGATTATCTGAATCAGAATAAAAACACGAACAATGAAGTGATTGATTATACTCTGGGTATCAATTATCACTTTTACGGGCCTTGCCGTTTCCAGCTGAATTATACATATTCTGACTATTCCAACAGTTGGGGCGAACGGAATTCAAATACGGTATTGGGACAAATGCAAATCGTATTCTGATATTCTTAATCACTACTGTCCGGTAAAAAACAGAGCGAACTTTTAAAAATTAAAAAATCCGCTCTTCTGCTTATCTTTGTAGTAGCAACAAAACAAAATTAAGCTCATGAGCAAAAGTAGGGATTTTATCGGACAGCCGATATTG